>CAMDAF010000024.1 GCA_945888525.1 Chitinophaga pinensis | reverse complement strand
ATCATAAACAACGATACGGTGCTCGTTGAATGCAACTACGTTTTAAAAAAAAACAAGCAAAAATTTGAACTCTCGTATTCACTTTCCGAATATAACGAAGCCTTTGAATTGGTAATTGACCCGATTTTAGTTTTCTCAACATACAGTGGTAGCCAGGGCGATAATTTTGGTTTTACAGCAACATACGATTCTAAATCACATTTGTACGCAGGAGGCATAGTAGATGGCGGAACAGGCAGCAATGGCGGTCCGTTTCCGGTCACTCCAGGCGCATTTCAAACTGTGTATGCTGGTGGTGTAGGTCAGGCACCAGCAAACTTACCCTGTGATATTGGCATTAACAAATATGATAGCGCTGGCACTACCCTTCTTTACAGCACCTATTTAGGCGGAAGTAGAGATGAATATCCGCACAGTTTGGTGGTCGACCATCAAGACAATTTATTGGTAATGGGCACTTGTTATTCGCCCGACTTTCCAACTGATACCAGCGGTTTTGATGTCACGCATAACGGCGGAACAGATATTTTTGTGACAAAACTTTCTGAAGATGGATCGAGCTTATTGGCTGGCACTTTAATTGGTGGACCTGGAAATGATGGACTTAACACCAACTCGCTTAGATACAATTATTCGGACGATTTTAGAGGAGATATTGCCGTAGATACAGCAAACAATGTTTATATTGCTTCCACAACCAACAGCAATAGTTTTCCAATTTCAAAAGCCATCCAAATGGCAAGAGCCTCAGCACAAGATGGATGCATATTTAGTTTAGACAAACAATTAAGCGCGCTCAGGTTTAGCACCTATTTCGGCGGCAATGGAGATGATGCCATGTACAGCATTAGACTTTACGACACTTTTGTTTATATTGGAGGAGGCACTTCAAGCACCGCAATGTCATTTGCAGTTAATGGATATCAAAACAATTATAATGGCGGAAAGGCAGACGGTTTTATTGCTAAACTTTCTCTTAAGGGAAAGCTAATAAATAGCACATACCTAGGAACCGGCAGCTATGATCAAGTATATTTTTTAGACATAGATGCTAGTGGGCAAGTTTATGCTGCAGGGCAAACAGAGGGCTATATTTTACGCACCGCAAAAACATATGGTAAAGATAAGACTGGGCAGTTTATTTTGCGTTTATCGCCAAATATAAGTGTTATGAATTTATCAACCACTTTTGGGAATCGAACATTTGATCCTGAGATTGCACCATCAGCATTTTTAGTTGATAAATGTGACAATATTTATTTTTCAGGTTGGGGTAGTCCAATTGATATTAATGGACTGCATTCCTTAACAACCCAAGGTTTGCAGATAAGCTCTGATGCCATCCAGAAAACAACCGACAACAACGATTTTTATATTTTGGTTTTAAGTAAAAACGCCAGCAGCTTGCTTTTTGCTTCTTATTATGGTGGAAATTTGACAGAAGACCATGTGGATGGTGGAACTTCAAGATTTGACAAAAAGGGTGTCGTTTACCAATCGGTCTGCTCAAGTTGTCCAGAACCTGGAAATCATTATGACGATTTTCCTATAAGCAACAAGGCTCCATTTAAGAAAAATCTTAGTCCACGATGCAGCAATGCCTCATTTAAAATTGATTTTCAAATCAACTTTGAAGTCAATGCAAAATTTATAGCAAACCCAACAAGTGGATGCGAAGATTTAAGGGTCGTATTTACCAACCAGAGCAGAAAAGCGAATAAATTCTTTTGGGATTTCGGCGACGGCTCTCCGATCGACACCAGCAAAAATCCGATTCACACCTATACAAATCCCGGCGTTTATAAAGTAAAATTAAGTTCAATTGACTCTTTTTCTTGTAATATTTCTGCATTTGATTCCACATATATAACGGTTAAGGAAATGCCGACCGCTGATTATGAATTCGAAACAGAAGAATGCAGCAATGAATTTACATTCAAAAACAAATCAAAAGATTACGATTCATCAAAGTGGGATTTTGGCGATAGTTCGATTATAAACACAGATAAAAATCCAAAACATAGATTTTATAAGGATGGCATTTATAAAGTATTGCTCACGGTAACACATCCAAGCAGCAGTTGCATTGATACGCAAGTTTTACAGTTGTCGTTGTTTAGCAATCCTAGTTCGACAATAAAAATACCAAATGTATTTACCCCAAATAGTGACAATACCAATGATTGCTACACAATAGGTGGAATAACGCCCAACTGCGATGAAGCTGAAATTTGGATTTATAACCGATGGGGAATACTGGTTTTTAATGGTGTTTTGCCCGATGGTTGTTGGAATGGCCGTCTAAAAAACAATGGAGATATGCTGCCAGACGGCACGTATTATTATATTTTAAATTTGAAAAGCAAGAACTCAGATGTAAAATCTGACGATAAAATTGAAGGTGTAATTAGAATTATAAGGTAAGCTTACTGGTCAAACCAATTGCGCTTCTTATCAACTTTCAAGCTCTGCAGCATGCCACTATTTACCTTTAAAGAGAACGTAAAACTCTTTCTTATACCGTCAGGAATCCATGAGAAATTAAGGGCCCAACAGTGCAACAGCCTACTGATGTCAAATTGAGTATAAGCAATCTTTTTCTGGCCAAAATCATAACCAGAGCTGCAACCAATTTTCCATTTTGGGGTTAAATTAAAATCTCCTCTCAAATTAAATGTTTGGGTATATAATGATTTAAAATTGCTTCTATTATAAATCAATGAATAATTGACATTTATGCTCCATGGCAAATCAAAGTTGACATAAGCATAGGGATTGCCCATCATTTCAGCATACTCTTGTTTATCCTTTTCAGATTTAATTAATCCACTGGTATCATTTGACTTCTTCTTACGGAACATATCTGCATTTATGCCTGATGCCAACTGAACGGTTGCGTTGGTCCAAGTACCAATTCGCCTAGAATCAGACCATTCCAAGGTATTTAAGTAAAACTCTTTGCCATTGCTAATTGCCTTTTTAGCGTACGGATTTAGAACTGCATTTGCGTTTAAGCTAACTTGTTTGAATATTTTAGTAAAGCCAGTTATACTAATTTTTGAGAGTTTCTGAGTATCCGCTAAAAAGTTATAATTACCGCTGATATTAAAGTTTTCTATCCATGTAACATTTTCATATTTGGCAGTAGAATCTGTTTTCTTAAAAACTTTGGCCTGAAGCTTATTGATAATTAAAAAGTTCATTAAACCACTGGCGCCTGGTTGAGGAGAGCCTTTAATTCCTTGTTCATAGATACTGTATGTTGTTTTACCTTTCCCGGTATCAGATTGTACCGTTTTGTAATATCCAAATTTTTCACTGGCATAATCGGGTCTATAACTAAAGCTTAATTGCGGCGTTATATTGTGCCGGATTGCACTAACTTTACCAGAGGCAAACTGCATGGTTCCAAAAATTTGAGTGGCTATTGCTACATTGGCACTATAATCTGAAGCTCGACTAAAGTCATTATGGTAAATGGTATCTAACTTTTCTAAAGCACTGTTCCATTGTTTTTCTATGGTTCTAAAGTACCAAAATTCACGATAAGATACTGTTGGAGTAAGCGAAAAATGCTGTTTTAAGAACTTGTAAGAACCAAGAGTGATCGGAATTGAATGAATTACGCCTTGCTTGAATCCATCGCTTGGCTTCAATGATATTGGAGAATTGATTGAAAACCCAGGAATAATTGACTCCAATGGTTTACCTGAGAAAAAGATGCTGTCTTTTGTATCAATTCTATTCTCCATTTCAACGATATAACTTACGCCAAAATCTTTGAACCATTTGTATTTCCCATAGGCATTTGGCTTAGAAAAGGGGGTAACCCTTTGCATACTTAAAGTTAAGTTAGGCAAGGTCATTGAAAATGAATGTGTGCTCGTATTCTGCCTATGCAAAGCACTTAGTCTTAAATCAAGTTTATTTGGAACTAAAGTTTTTGAGTATGAAACAGATGAGCCGAATTCATTTGTAACAATTGTAGAGGCATTTAATGAGTTTAACCTCGAGGCATTGTTCTTTTGTATGTCAACATTGGAAGAAAAAGAAGATCCAGGTTTTGCTTTTGGATCTTGATTGTGTCGCCATGCCAAACGGAAAGTTCTAGTTGTATTTTGTTTGAAATTCAAATCTTCCCTTTCGCCATTTAAATATTTTGAAAATTCTAAATTAAAATTTCCATTGTATTTATAGCGCTTTACATACCTGGTATTTGAGGCTATTCGCCAACTTCCTCTAAAATATAAATCGCCTGTTATACTTTGATCTAAATAATCATTAATGGCAAAGTGATAACCTAAATTTCTTAAATATGGTCCATAAAGACCACTGCTGCCATACTCAAAAGGTATTAAACCAGATTTCTCTCCTTTTTTTGTTGGGAACAATCCAAATGGCAAATAAAGAGGCGTTGGTATTTCTTCAATTACAAGATTAGAAGGACCAAAAATTATTTTTTTATCGGGAATTATTTTTAAATTTCTAGATTGCAAATAAAAGTGAGGATGGGTTTTATTGTTACAGGTTGTGTACTTTCCTAAATCACTATAAATACTGTTATCATTGTCCCTGAATACTTTGTTGCACAAAATATAACCATCGCCCTCCTTCATGGCAATGCCGTATGTTCTACCTCTCTTAGTGTCAAAATTATAGATCATTGTGTCGGCCTCAGTTTCCCTTTCGCCATCATTAAACAATGGACGGCCAACATACTTACCGGTGCTATCATTTATTCTGCCCTTGGCATACAATTCTCGTTTCCCAAAGTCAACCACAATAAGATATGCTTTTAAGTCCATTCCCTCATATTTTACTCGAGCATTTCCCCATAAGTAGGCTTTTCGATTTGCTAAATCAAAATATGTTGAATCATCTGCATGGTATTCAATTATAGCGTCTAAGGCATCTTTAGAAATTCTGAATGTATCTAAAGTATTTGATTTGCTTGAATCACTGGCATTCTTCGCATTAACATTATTTGTGTACAAAATGCAGCACGCTATTTGTATTATCCACAGTAAATGACGGAGATATATAGTTTGCGACAATAGATTAAACAAATTTAAAATGCGAATTTTGCACAAAACTAATTTAAAAAAGTCAAGCATAAAAAATAAAACGATGAACCGAAGAATCTTATTACTTTCAGTAGGCTTAATTGTTTTAGTCTTTTCATCATTTAACCATGAAGAAGAAAAGATAAATGGCTTTGACATTATTGTTATCGATGCAGGACATGGTGGACATGATCCAGGATGCAATGGCGGATCGAGCAGGGAGAAAGAAGTTACCTTATCAATTGCATTAAAATTGGGCAAGTTTATTGAAGACAGTTTAAAAGATGTCAAAGTTGTATATACCCGAAAAACTGATAAATTCATTGAGTTGAGTGAACGCAGTAATATCGCTAACAAAAACAGTGCCGACCTGTTTATTAGCATCCATTGCAATGCCAATGACAATAAAGAAGCCAATGGAACTGAAACATATCTGATGGGTCCCCATAAGCTAGAAGGCAATTTACAAGTCTCTAAAAGAGAAAACAATGTGATTTTACTGGAAAAAGATTATAAGAACAATAAGGCCTATGAAGGGTTTGATCCAAATTCACCGGCAGGTCATATTATTTTTTCTTTGATGCAGAATGCATTTAGAGCACAAAGTATCAAATTTGCAAGCTTAGTTGAAACTGAATTCAAGCAAAAAAGCAGATTAAAAAGCAGAGGCGTTAAAGAAGCAGGGTTTTTAGTCCTTTGGCGTTCAACAATGCCTGGCGTGCTTATAGAAACCGGTTTTTTAAGCAGCGAATTTGACCGTAAGACTTTGGCCAATGATAGTGGCCAGAACAATATGGCAAGAGCGATTTACTATGCGCTTAAAAAATACAAAACTTCACAAAACAAAAAATAGCTTCTAATAAGCCAACACAGGCCTTAACCATCTTTCTGCTTCTTCAAGTGTAATGCCTTTTCTTGCAGCATAATTTTCAACTTGATCTTTATTGATTTTTCCAAGTCCAAAGTATCTTGTCGCTGGGTGAGCAAAATAGAATCCTGAAACAGCCGCAGTTGGATACATTGCAAACGATTCTGTTAGATCAACGCCTATTTCTGATTCATTATTTAGAAGTTTAAACAATGGCCCTTTTTCTGTATGGTCAGGACAGGCAGGGTAACCTGGAGCCGGTCTAATGCCTCTATATTTCTCTATAATTAAATCTTCATTGCTTAAATTTTCATTCTCTGCATACCCCCAAAACTCAGTTCTTATTAATTGGTGAAGTTTTTCAGCAAATGCTTCAGCCAATCTATCCGCTAAGGCCTTTATTAAAATGCTGTTGTAATCATCGTGGTTGTCTTCAAAACATTTGATGTGTTCTTCGATTCCGATACCTGCAGTGACAGTGAAGAAGCCCATATAATCTTGAATGTCATCATTTTTAGGTGCTATAAAATCTGACAAGCATAGATTTGGAACGCCATTGGTCATTTTCCTTTGTTGTCTAAGAAAATGAAAGGTCTCTAAATGTTTTCCTTCTGCATCCATCACTTTTACATCATCACCGTCTGAATATGCCGGCAATAAAGCGTATGAGGCATTTGCTTGCAACCAATTCTCACGGATAATATTATCAAGCATTTCATTGGCATCCTTAAACAATTTTGTCGCTTCCACACCAACAACAGAATCGCTTAATATCGCTGGATATTTTCCTGCAAGTTCCCAAGTTTGAAAAAACGGGGTCCAATCTATAAGTGGTCTGAGATCATTTAAATTTTGACTAATTATATAATTTACACCCAATTTCTTAGGTTTAGATATTGATTGATTATTGAATTCAAGTTTGAAAGGGTTTGATTTTGCATCCTCATAAGTGATAATATCTTTGGCCGTTTGTCTTTTTGCGTGGTCTTCAGCCAACTTTATGTATTCATTTCTTATGTTTTTCGAAAAAGCCTCCTTTGAATCCTCATTTAATAATTGAGATACAACTGGAACAGATTTAGAAGCATCCAATACATGAACAGTTGTTCCACTGTATTGCGGAGCTACTTTAACAGCTGCGTGAATCCTACTTGTAGTTGCTCCGCCAATTAATAATGGCAATTTGAATCCCTGTTTCTCCATTTGCTGGGCAACATAAACCATTTCATCTAAGCTGGGCGTTATTAAACCACTCAATCCTATAACATCCGCATTAATTTCCTTCGCTTTTTCTAATATCTTCTCACAAGAAACCATAACACCCATATCATAAATTTCGTAGTTGTTACAAGCCAATACAACGCCTACAATATTTTTTCCAATGTCGTGAACATCGCCCTTTACTGTGGCGAGTAAAATCTTTCCAGGTCCTTTATTGGCTTCCGCTAAATTTGTGCCTTCCAAAATATTTTTATCTTTTTCAGCCTGAAGAAATGGCTCTAAATAGGCAACCGCTTTCTTCATAACACGGGCACTTTTTACCACCTGAGGTAAAAACATTTTACCGCTTCCAAACAAATCCCCAACTACATTCATTCCTGCCATCAATGGACCTTCGATAACATGCAATGGTCTATCAAATAAATGCCTTGCCTCTTCGGTATCAATATCAATAAAATCAGTAATTCCGTTTATCAAAGCATGCTTTAACCTCTCTTCAACGCCAGTTTTACGCCAAGCATCATCTACGATTTTTTCTTTCCCCTTTGCTTTAAACGTTTCTGCAAATTCAAGCAGCCTATCTGTTGAATCAGTTCTTCTATTGAGCAAAACATCTTCTACCCTATCTAATAATTCTTTTGGTATTTCATCATATACCATAAGCATGCCTGCATTTACAATACCCATATCCATTCCAGCTCGAATGGCATGGTATAGAAACGCAGAGTGCATAGCTTCTCTTACCGCATCATTTCCTCTAAAGGAAAAAGAAATATTGCTTACTCCACCACTTACTTTAGCATATGGCAAATTTTGTTTTATCCATTTTGTGGCATTTATAAAATCAACCGCATAATTGTTATGTTCTTCTATACCTGTTGCAACCGTTAAAATGTTTGGATCAAAAATGATGTCTTGAGCAGGGAATTTGACTTTATGAACCAAAATCTCATAGGCTCTCTTACAAATTTCTATTCTTCTTTGGTATGAATCGGCCTGACCAAGTTCATCAAATGCCATAACAACTGTTGCTGCTCCGTAGCGTTTTAAAAGCTTTGCTTGTCTGATGAATTCTTCTTCACCACCTTTTAAGCTTATCGAATTAACGATACCTTTTCCTTGAATACATTGCAAACCAGCCTCAATAATTTCCCATTTTGATGAGTCAATCATAACCGGCACTCTTGATATGTCTGGTTCGGCGGCGATTAAATTCAAAAACCTTACCATTGCAGCTTTGCCATCCAACATGCCTTCATCCATGTTGATGTCAATCACTTGTGCCCCATTTTCAACTTGCTGCCTAGCAACCGATAAAGCTTCGTCAAATTTGTCATCTAAAATTAATTTGGCGAATTTTCTACTACCAGTCACATTGGTTCTTTCACCAATATTTATAAAATTAGTTTCATTGGTTTGGGTTAGTGGCTCAAGTCCACTCAATCTCAAATAAGGGTATATCGTTCTGCTCATTTTAATAAATGCAAAATACACAAGAGCAGGACTTTAAATCGATTAACGATAAGATCCGCTATTATCTTTCCTCTTATTTTGAGGCAGGATGTAGCACCTTTAATTCGCATTAACGAATTGGGTTGCCAAGACTTCACAGGACCGATTCCCTCCGTCTTTTCTTGATAATTGCGGGGCAAAGATATCACTGTTTAATCAAATTTTACAATTCAATCACCATCTTCTTAAATCATTTACCGAAAATGTCCATTCTGGAGTTCTTAACTCACTTATCATAAGTAATTTGTACCAAATTGGTCTTAGAGAAGAAAAAGTTTCATTTTTTAGAGCACAATAAATTCAAAATTATTAGCCACATTCATACATAAATAAAAAGGCAGGTTTAATTTCCATTGTCAAAACAAAAATCTACCTTTGCATGTTACTCAAAAAACGTGGCCAAATATCCAAATATCATCATCCGAGGCGCTCGGGTACATAATTTAAAAAACATTCAAGTTGAAATACCTTCAGGCAGTTTCACGGTTGTTACAGGTGTATCTGGGAGTGGCAAAAGCAGCCTTGTTTTTGACACCCTTTTTGCAGAAGGACAAAGAAGATATGTAGAAAGCTTGAGCAGTTATGCAAGACAATTTCTGGGTAGAATGAACAAACCCGAAGTTGATTTTATTGAAGGATTGGCCCCAGCAATTGCAATAGAACAGAAAGTAAATACCAGAAATCCGAGAAGCACGGTCTCAACCAGTACTGAAATTTATGATTATCTAAAACTACTTTTTTCACGAATTGGAAGAACCATATCGCCAATCAGTGGAAAGGAAGTAAAACGCGATACCACCGATGATGTTGTAAATTTCATAAAATCTATTGATGAGGGTCAGAGCATTTTGATATTAAGTGAAATTAGCATCAAAAAGGGTAAAGAAAAAGAGGCCATAAACACCTACATACAACAAGGTTTTGTTAGGATTCTCACGGATAATGGGATATTGAAAATTGCAGAAATTGATCCTAAAACGGATTTAAAATCTAAGAAGAATTATTTGGTTATCGATCGTTTAATCATTCAAAAGGATGACGAAGATTTGCAAAACCGAGCGGCCGATTCTGTTGAAAGTGCCTTTTGGGAAGGATTGGGAACTTGTTATATAAAAGTTGAAGACGTGTTGCATGGTTTTTCGAATAAGTTTGAAGCCGACGGAATCAATTTTGAAATACCCAGTAAAGACTTCTTAAGCTTTAACAATCCTCTAGGCGCTTGTAAAACATGCGAAGGCTATGGACAGGTAATTGGAATAGATGAAGACTTGGTAATACCTGATAAAACATTAAGCGTATACGAAGGCTGTATTCAACCCTGGAAAGGCGAAACCATGAGTGAATGGAAAGACGATTTTGTAAAATTGGCGATTGAATTTGATTTTCCAATTCATAGAAGTTACCATGACCTTAATGAGAAGGAAAGAAATTTGCTTTGGCAAGGAAATAAAAAGATACCAGGACTAAATGCTTTTTTTAAATCATTAGAAGAAAAGTCATATAAGATTCAATATAGAGTGATGTTGAGTAGGTATAGAGGCAAAACCACCTGTCCAGATTGCCGGGGAACTAGGCTTAGAAAGGATGCGTCATATGTAAAACTTATTGCTGAAAATTTCGATAAAACACTTCCTAAATTGCTAAGTATACAAGAAGTGCTTTTAATGTCTGTTGAGCAGGCGAGTTATTATTTCAATTCAGTAAAATTGAATGAAAATGACATGCATATTGGAGGGCGAATATTTATTGAAATTCAAAATAGATTAAATTTCTTAAAAGATGTAGGTTTAGGTTATTTAGGGTTAAATAGACTTAGCAATAGTTTAAGTGGAGGCGAATCACAAAGAATTAATTTGGCAACCTCATTAGGTAGCAGCTTGACTGGAAGTATGTACATATTGGATGAGCCTAGTATTGGTTTGCATCCTAGAGACACATTAAAATTAATTGAAGTTTTAAAAAGTCTTCAAAAAATTGGCAACACGGTTATCGTTGTAGAACACGAGGAAGAAATGATGAAGGCAGCTGATAGGCTTATAGATATAGGACCTGAAGCGGGCACATTTGGCGGTGAACTAATCTTTAGTGGTGTTTTTAATGAAATACTTAAAAATGAAAGAAGTTTAACCGGCAAATATTTAAGTGGGCGTATGGGAATTGATACACCCAAAACGAGAAGAACTTGGAAAAACAGTATTGAAATAGTCGGTGCGAGAGAAAATAATCTCAAAAACATTAGTGTAAAAATTCCTTTGCAAATCATGTCTTGTGTTACAGGAGTGAGTGGAAGCGGAAAAACAACTTTAATTAAAAATATTTTTTACCCAGGTTTAAATAAAGCAATTGGCAACTACAATGGCACCCGAACTGGTCGACATGAAAAAATAATTGGTGACATTAATTTGGTGAAGCAGGTTGAAATGGTTGATCAAAATCCTATTGGCAAATCAAGCCGAAGCAACCCAATCACTTACATTAAAGCATACGATAGCATAAGAGAACTTTATTCCGAATTGCCTGCAGCAAAAGCTAAAAAACTAAAGCCTTCACATTTTTCTTTCAATGTTGACGGTGGCAGATGCGAGCAATGCAAAGGCGAAGGAGAGGTAACTATAGAAATGCAATTTATGGCAGATCTTATTTTACCTTGTGAATTTTGTAAGGGAAAAAGATTTAAAGATGAGATTTTGGAGCTTACCTACAATGGAAAAAACATTGCCGATATTCTTGAGATGACTGTTGATGAATCGATGGAATTTTTTAGGGACAAACCCAGTATATCTGGCAAAATTGCCCCTTTACAGAGTGTAGGTTTGGGTTATGTGGCACTGGGCCAATCGAGCAACACACTAAGTGGCGGAGAAGCGCAAAGAATAAAATTAGCAACTTTTCTAGGAAAAGGAAATACCAAAGAAAACCATACAGTTTTCATATTTGATGAACCAACTACTGGCTTACATTTTCATGATATACACAAGCTATTATTCTGTTTTAATGCACTAATTGAGAAAGGCCACACAGTAATCATAATAGAGCACAATGTTGATGTAATAAAATGTGCCGATTGGTTAATTGACCTTGGCCCAGAAGGTGGAGATAAAGGAGGTAGCTTAGTTTTTGAAGGCGTTCCTGAGGATATTGCCAATAAGAAAGAAAGCTATACTGGGCAATTTTTAATTAAAAAATTACATTAGAAACAAGATACATTAAAGGTTTCAATTACACACCTATTATTTGAAATATCTTTAAAAAATACTTTAAATAAATAAGGATTTTATTGCTGTAAATACCATGCGATTTTAAGATTTTTAAATCTTCATTGTTCATCTTGATTCTGCTCTTCCATCCTGAAGAACTTAGGCCCCCATCTAACATTGAAACACTTGTGTATGGGATAAACTTTACGTTTAAATTACTAAGTAAAATTGCCCTTAGTAACCAATCAAAATCGCCGCTAATTTTGTACTGCGTGCGGTAGTAACCTACCTTTTCAAAGGCATTTTTGGTAATAAAAAATCCTGGATGTGGAGGTTGAATACCAATTTTAAATTGCCAATTCTTAAAACGACTTGCCTTATAAATTCTATAAGGTTTATTCAAATTTTCTGATTTATAAATTTCAACTGAACTGGACAAAGCATCTAAGGATTTATCGGCTTGAAAGTGGGAAACTATTGAAGATATAACATTGGATTTTGGATAAATATCGTCCGAATGCAATAATCCAATTAAATCGCCAGTGCACATACTTATGCCCTTGTTAATCGCATCGTAAAGTCCTTCATCTTTCTCACTAAGCAATTTAAACTCATTGTTGGCAAACGCATTTAAAATCGAAACCGTTTTATCGGTAGATGCGCCATCAATGATTATGTATTCTATGTTTTTATAGTCCTGATCCAAGACCGACTTAACAGTCTTTAATATTGTATTTTCTGCATTGTAGCAGATTGTTACGATTGAAACTTTCAAATTATTCAATATTTCTTTCTTTGATTAAAAGGGCAGGATTTCCTCTGTAAATGCTGTAGGCTTCCAAATCCTTACTAGCTACACTGCTTACACCTAGAACACTGTGAGAATGACAAATAACATTAGGTCCCACTATGCTTTTTGCACCAATCCAAACACCATCTTCGAGAATGATGGTTCCGGTTATTAGATCAAAATTAGATTTCTTAAAATTATGATTGCCACACAAAAGCATGGCGCCTTGGGATATGCATACATTATTTCCTATTTGAACTTTAACAAGATTGTCTATCCATACCTCTTCTCCTATCCATACATTATTACCAACTATTAGATTCCATGGATATTTAATATTTACGTTGGGTTTAATGAGTACATTCATCCCGATTTCTGCACCAAATAGTTTCAATAAAAAAACCTTCAATCCGTAAAAGTGGAAAAACGATTTAAAAAACAAACCACTAACAAAATGCCATACTATTCTTTTAAGCGGACCAGAACCGGTGTTAAAATTAGAATTATTATAGCCGCCAAGGTTTACAGTGTTTTTCATTTAGAATACGAATTTAGTTAAGAATTAATATGAATGACAAAATTTTTATACGTGAGGATTTAAGCATTGAACAATTTTAAATATATGTCTTCGAAATTATTCTCATCATAATATGAAGTAGCCACACCAATAGCATTATCCGACCATTCAGAATAAACATAATGGCTCATATCATTAAAAAAGGAAATGTATTTTAATAGCTCGATTTCATTTAGAGGTTCAATTTCGATTCCTGCATTTTTTGACTCTAAATTTTTCCAAGGTGTGTTATTCCCAATAACAACCGGCAAACCAAAGGCTAAACTTTCAAAAATTGCATGGCCAAAATTTTCACCCAAGCTCGGCAGAACTAAAACATCATGATCGAAAAACAATTGACTTAATTCACTATGTGGTAGCTCGTTAATGGTAATTACATTGACGCAATTGGGCAATAATTTTAATTCCGTTTCAAACGAACTACTATATATGCCATCGTTGCCGGAACCACAGAAAGTTACATCAACTCTAAATTGAACATTTTGAAGCGCTTTTACTAGGGTAATTGGATTTTTTTCAGGAGATATCCTTCCCAAAAACAAAATCCTAAGCACATTATTTGCGCCTTTAAATTTCTTCTCTTGTCTAGTTAAAGTGTTAGGATTAATCGGAATATTGGGCACTTCGCCTATCTTCTGTGCGCCTAGAATTCTTTGGATTTCTATGGTCTCTTGAGAATTACTAGACATTAAAGTGGCATTTCTATACAATCCGTATCCCTTAGCAAATGCTAGATATATCATTTTTCTAGTCCTTTTAACAGACAATGCAGATTGATGAAGCATCCCCCTTACTGAAATAAAAACTGATTTTACAGTGTATATTGTTGAAATAAATGCGGGTAAAAAACTAAAATAAAATGAGTATAATCCATTAATATATATAATATTATATCTATTTTCCTTAATTAATGATTTAATTATTTTTACACCCGTGTTATCTGGACTTAGATACAATACAAAATGTTGATTTGAAATTTCATTCCACTCGTTTTGCTTTATATTTTCAAAACATGAATCAGAATGCAAGTCTCTGTCGCGACAAACGACTTTAACTATAAAATTCTTGCTAAGAATTCCCGCCAAATTATAAACCGATTGAATCGGTCCGCCGGCTTTTGAGCCAGGAATGTACCAATCGGTAAAAATCAATATCGTTTTTTGGGTTTGCAAATTTCTATGAATTATAAATGTTCAATAAGGTTCTTGACCAATCATCACTGGATAATTGTTGCCCGCTTTTTAGACTTTCTCTTGACATTTCTTTAAGTTGTAAATCATCCATTCGCATCATACCAATCAATATTTCTTCCAACTTATCTTGATTCCCTGCCGGAAAGCTGAAGCCATTTTCAACTTTTAAGAACATAGAAGCAGCACCTACTTTTTCGCTTAACACAAGAGGAAGTGCACTCAATGCCATTTCATGGACTGCTACGCCCCAAGGCTCCTCAATACTTGGTAGCACATAGACGCCAGAAGTTAAAATATATTCTTCCATTTCAGAGGGTTGTTTAAAGCCTAAATGCTCTATGTACTGGTTTTCTATTCGAGAATCAAATTGGTCGCCTAAACCGATACATTTTAACACCCAATTGTTCCCGGTTTTAGAATTCGCATTGATAAATGCGCGCCAAAGTGTCGGTAGGTCCTTTTGAACTATATACCTGGCAACGCTTAGCATAACTCTAGGATAAGGGCCCTGATTGTTCAATTTTTTATTTCCAATTTTAAGAAAAAAGTTTGAATCAGCAGGGTATAATCCAGTGTAGATGTTTTCGCTTTTAAAGCCCAACTTTAAGGCGTACTTCTTTTGTGGATTGCCTGGAACCCAAGCATAATTAAATTTATTTAAAATAAAAAACCTTGAAAAAAAAACCAATATATTTTGTTTGAAAGTAGATTTCCATTTATTGTCAAAACATACAACTTTCTTAGAGTTAAGAGGAACGATCTTCATTAATTCAAGATAGAACTTATTTCCCCAGCCAGAGCATAACACAATTTCAGGCTTGAACTCAATAAGCAAATCTCTTATTTTAACTTTGTTCGATTCATTGTATTCAAGCAAACTTGTCCTAGGTAAGTTTTGAATTTTAAAAGGCGCTTCTGGATTAACAGGATAATGTATAATGCTTAGTTCTGCGGAAGGGTTGTTTTTTAAAAATAGATTAATATTTCCTATAACATATCCAGCCAATTCAGTATATAAAATTAATACGCGCAAAATTTTTACCTTTGCAAAGATAATTTAATCCATGAAATACAAAACTTTCCTTAGTTGGGCCATGGTGGCCTCTGTTTTTATGGACGATTTCATTATTCTAAGGTACCAAATTCCTTTTGATTTTTATGTTTACTATGTCATATTCATTTTAAACATTCACTATTTTTTTAAATCTAAAACACCAGGTGGCATTCTGCCTCGATGGTTTAGTCTTTCAATAGCAGCACTTATTTCTACCACCTTATTAATCTGTATTATTGAAGATACTTTTTCGCTTGGTGTATTAAAACAAATATTTGGCGTTATTTTTACATCCATAGCCTATTACACTTTTATAGCCAACAATAATTTTGAGGTAAAGAAAATCTTCAGGATGTACATTCACTTGACATTTTTTGTAGCAGCAGAGGGCCTATTGGAAGAAGTCTTAAATTTATCTGGCATACATATTAATGAAAAAATTCGCATAACCTCTTCTGGTTTATACCGTATTTTTGGACTAATGGGTGAACCGTATTTTATGGCTGTAGCTTTAATTCCTGCAATGTTTTTCGTGTTTTACAAAACAACAATTTTCGAAAGGGTAAACAGCAAATTCAACAATTATCTACTACTTTCATTTATTGCTGCATGCTTTATCTTTACCTTTTCATCTGCAGGAATTTTGGGCATAGGTGGTGTTTTCTTTTTTTACTTAATTAATAAAAAATACCTTTCCTTAAAAAGTTGGAAACTACTATTACTGCCTATATTTATATCACTTTTTGGTTTACTTTTTAACAACATTCAAGAAGATTGGAAAGAGTTTAACACCAAGTTTACCCAAACCATTACGGCCTTTTCTAATAATTCAACAAAAAAAGAAGACATCGAATTGCTTAACACCAGCAGCTTCGCTCTTTATTCTAATTTTATAATCGCTAAAGCAGCATTCAATGATTATCCTCTTACAGGCACTGGTCTTGGAACCCATGAAGCAAATTATAAAAAATACTTTAGCAAGTATTTTGACAAAGACTTTATAATTAGATATGGTGTATTTAACACTGCAGATGCAAATTCACTATTCGTAAGATTGCTTTCTGAAACTGGTTTAATGGGATTGGGATTGTTTTTTACATTTTTATTAAAAAATGCACTTTGGAGAAAAGGATACAACGATAACGAATTAAGAGATTATACTTTAATCAATCAAAGTATATTTATATGGTTCTTGGTAAGATTGATCAGAACCGGCAATTATTTTGGAAATGGATTCTTTTTGTTTTTCTTTATTTATTTCATCACAAAGAAAATAGTTGATAAGAAAATGAAGGAAGGTAAGCAACAGAACAGAAACTATTCTGTAGATTCTGCTTTAGCCCCAAAACCCAATATGCTTGGATAAAATGGCTTCATCTCCAGCATCATAAAGTATAGAAACAAAGGAATATTTAGGTAAAAGTATCTTCCATTATTTGTTCCAAATGTGGCAGCATAACTCAATATCGTAATCTGAGTTAATAAAAATAAGGTTATAAATAAATGGTGTTTATTGATCTCCATTCCTTTAAACCTTTTGTAAATCAGAATGAATATATAAACCAAATATACATTCATCGTCATCAAAGATTGCTTTACCAATGGTACAATCTGCAAATCGCTGTTAAATAAAGTCTTTAATAAGAACTCTGGTGAGGTTTGATGTTGCCAATGGTAAGTGTGAAAAATTGTTTTTCTCAAAACAAAATAAGTAGCAAAACATAAAATATTTAGTAAAAAAACCAATGCAAAATATTTGTTTTTGTATTTAAAATAATCCATAAAAGATATTACCATGAAGGATAAAAAATAATATTCTCTCTGAAGAATGAGCAACATAAACAATGGCACTAATGCTGCACTTTTTTGAATATAAAAATAAACTATCCAAGTAAATATTAATACAGAGAACGCATCTGGACCTGGCATCATCAAATAAAACAATGTGCCAAATCCCAATAAATACAATACACCAGCTAAGAATGAGAAAAGTACATTAAACTCCAATTTCTTAAAAATTGTAAACAACGAAAAAGAAGTAAGTGAAATGCAAAGAAAATTAAAGAAAATATTATTAAAGAACAAACCTTTGTCAAACTGAGGATAAGCATCAATTGCACATTCAGTTGGATACCTTAAACCTATTTTATCCATTAAATGTATAATACTTGCGCTGACCAAACGCATGTTAAATGGCGCCTCCACATCAGGTGAACCCAAATCTGCATAAAGCTTCAAATAAGATTCTGCATCTTTGTAGCCTTGCAATAAAACACCAAATTTGTAGGCAAAGTAAAACATTGGAAATGCAAGTAATACATATACAATTAGAACATGTAAATTTAATTGGGCTATTCTTTTTATCATTTTAGTTTATGGTATTTTTTATTTTTGAAACAACTTCTTTAATTATTATCGAATATTCAAATTGATTAATTATTTTATCCCGAGAAGCTTTTTGCATTTTGGCAATTGTATGATTGTCTAAGGTTAGAAATTTGAGTAATGCATTTTTTAATTGCTTTTTATTTCCTGGTTCTATCAAAATCCCATTGTTATGATCAACCTCAATTGATACGGCACCCACATCAGAAGCAATTATCGCGCAAGCGCCGGCCATAGCCTCCAAAATTACATTGGGCATCCCTTCGCTCCAACTTGGACAAACCAGGCAATCAGAAGCGTCTAAAATAGCCCTAATCTTCATATTGTCGGTAATTGATCCATGGTAAAATACTTTTGATGATGAAATTGTTTGATTAGACTCAAACGGCCCAATAAAATGAAATTCAAAATCGCATGCTTTCAAAATCAGTTCTTTTAAAACTGCATTTAATTCTTCTATACCCTTTCTTCTTTCATACCTGCCCAAATACACAAACTTTTTAACTTTGTTTATTGGTTTAGTTTGTTGTGTGATCCAATCGCTCTCTATACCAGCGGGTATTTCAATGATTTTGGAATTTACAACACCTAAAGATTTTATGATCTCTGTTATTTTGGCACCATAAGAAAAAACAAAATCAGCATTATTGCTTATCCATTTTACTGGTTGTTTTAAAATTAAGGATTGCAATAAGCTTTTGAAATCTGCCTGTTTCTGGAACATTTCATAGCCATGAAATTTGACGCCTATAGGAGGGCAATTAATTCTTCCTTTTGATTTCTCTTCAATTAGTTTCCATGCGCTAAATCCTTTGGAGTATATAAAATCAAATTCATTAATTCTAAGTTTTATATTATCATGAATAAGGCATGAATAGGCGTAAGAATCTCGGATATAATGCCCCGGTAGTTTATTTGAACTTGGAAATGGAACAACAATACTTTCGATATTCTCTCGCTCTTTTTCTGAAAATATTTCTAGTTTGTTTATATCTAAGTCGCTGTTGTTAAAATGGTATAATGTTACTTTAACTCCAGACAAGCTGAGGTGTTTACAAAGATAAAAAGTATGCCTTTGCATTCCACCGATTACATAAGGATGAACGCCGTCAGAAATGATTGCTACCCGCATGATTGTATTATTCTTTCTGCAGCATTACTCCATTTAAACTTGCTAATAACTTTATTGTAGAAGTTGTTGGCTAAACGATCAGAAAGCGACTGATTCTCCAATAAATTGCAGATTGCTTTTTCTAAATCCAAATCATTTTCGTTAATTAATATCCCATCATGCATATTGACCATTACATCTCTTACGGGTAGATTATTGGGTGCTATAATTGGTTTTTTCAACAAACCATATTCAAATATCTTGACCGGCGAACCATACCAATTAGACTTTGCCATTACACAAACATCCATTAATTGTATGTAATTAAAAACAAGTTTATGTGGTACTTTTCCTGTAAATATTACCGATTGCTCTAATGATAGGTTTTGTGTTAATTTTTTTAAACCATTTAGCACTATCCCATCGCCGACAATTAAGAGCTTTGTTTTAGGAAACGACACAATTACCTTTGAAAAAGCGTTAATAAGAACATCGACGCCATGGTATGGAAACATAGACCCAACAAATCCAATAACTTTATTAGAATCTAAACCAAGTTCAACACGCAGACTTTCGACGGTCTGATTATCATAAAATACTTTCTCTGGGTTGATACAATTTGGCTGAACGGTTATTTTTTCTGTAGGACAATTGTATTTCAACACAAGAAAATCTTTTAGTGCAGATGAAACAGTAAAGACCTTAGTAGCTGAATTTAATTTAAATCTTTCAATTGCATGTGCCTTGTTATGGTAAAATGAATACCCCTCAAAGACATTCATTTCTTCTACAAATGGCGCATTTACTTCAATGAAGTATTTGATATTATATTTATTTGCAAGCTTAGCACCTGAATCTTGAAGATATTCTGACCGTTCATAAATTAAGTCAGGATTAATCTTTAATATATTTTCTTCTAAAATTTTCCCTGCTTTAATATCATGTCGAATTAATTTATAATTATTCAAAGAAGTCCAAATAAACCTTGGAAAGAGGCGCTTTGTTAATCTTTTGTATAATGGAATTTTATAGACATTAGTAGCTAAGGTATTTAAATTGGCTTCTTCAGTGCCGCCCATTATAACAGGAAATACCTCATGTCCTAAATTTCTAAGTGCCAGTATTACCTCCCTTTGATGGGTTGCATATCCAACTTCGCTTACGGTATCATGGGTTGGGTGGGGAGAGTAATAAATAATGCGCATGAGTTGGTGTCAGTGCCGTTTAGGCAAATTTTGAAGCAATAAAAACATCATTAATCGTATATGTTTTTGCAGGTATATTAATTGATTCTTTACAGAACGACTCTTCGATTATAACACCATTTAAAACATCACTTAAGAATGTTTTGTAATACAAAGGTGTGGTATCTTTATTTAAGAAATCTTTAAGAAAATCTGCGTCAATTAAATTTCTATTTTGAAGAAAGTAAAAGACAGTTTGCATGCTGTAGGCATCGATTTCAACTCCAACAGCTTTTCTTGTAGGTTCAAAATATTCGTTCTCCTCAATAGCTTTAAACTGATTTCCTATTGGATACCATTGATATGTTTTTTTAGAAGCAATACCAAATTGCTTTTCCATTCCTAAAACATAAATTAATTTTCTTAATGGATTTTTAATGGCTTTTAAAATTGGATTAACCCTAAGATTGTCTGTAACCCTTTTCTGATCAGGGGTCCAAAGCTGTAAAGTGGCAGAAAACTTCTCAGGATTAAAAACCAAATGAGGCTCCCATGCGTCAATACAATGAATTGGGAATTCTTTTTGGGTAAAGTGTTTGTTTATTTTTAGCTGAGCATCTAAAGTATTTTGATCCATTTCAACATCCTTATCAAATAAAATCGTTTCATATCCTGAGCCAAAAATAGCTGCTGTGGTTAGGATATAGTTGTTATGGTGATGGATACAATGTGCAGCCGTTCCGGCAACATAGTTCTTCATACTTGGAAAAAAATGAATTTTCAAGTAAAAATCAGCCGTTTCGTATATATAAAAAAATGGAATATTGTACAAACTCCATTCTTGTTTTAAGTAACCTTGGTCCTCAAAATTTCGTTTTACAACCAATTTCAAAAACCCATCATCTGAGCCCATTTTACTTAACAAATGCTCAGCGTTCTTATGAAATTCCCTGCGGTTAGGAAACTTTTTTTCAAGAGATAAAATTTCTTGTATATAAGGACTTTCATCTAGAAGATGCTGCATGCTATTGTAATTATTTTCTATTTGCAAAATTAAAGGGCATTAAATTTTATAGATTGATAAATATCATTTTTATTAACCATTAATCGAATCGAAATTAATTCTTAAGTTTTAAATTCTATCCACACCCAAAACAAGCTTGTCAATTTAAGTTACCGCTTGCTTTATTTAAAACAGATATAAGCTCTAAGGTTTTATTTTTAAAAGCAAAAGTTTCGATAAATTCTTCATTCGCGATTAGTCCTAATAACAGCATTTTGTTTTTAATTAATGGAAACAAAACATTTGCTATTAATTCAGGATTGTCTGGTTCAATGCAAATACCCAAGCCAGAATTTTCTATAATGTCTCTGCAATCTGAAGGTTCACAAAGCGCCAAAATTGGCTTTCTTGTACTCAAATATTCGAATAATTTACCTGGAATAAATAAAGTGCCTTGACCTTTTATATTTGATTTTTCGAGGGGTAAAAAAAGCACATCTGCCTGACTTAATCTTTTTAAAGATTCATCCTTAGGCAAATACGAATCAATGTAAAAAAATTCGCTTACGCCTGCTTCTATTATATGTTCCTTATTCAAAGAATGAATATTCCCCCACAGTTCAATTTGTATTTCATCTGGTGTGATATTAAAATCGCGTTTTAATAAGCCTATGGCTTTAATCAAAAAATAAGCACTTCGCGTTGAAGGATCAACCGCGTCGTGTTTGTATGTCCAAAATAAATTTTTGACCTGTATAAAAAATCCTTTTGATTCACTTGGGTATTTTGCATCCAAGCTTCCAGAATAAGCAATCTTTAAAGGCTTACTAATATCCATTGGTAATGACATTAATTTTAGACGCTGGTAAAATATTTCTTTTAATAAACAATTTCTTTACCTCAGGTGAATTTACTATGAGCTGATCGGCCTTAGACAATATCCACTTTTCACATAGTCTCGAGACCCTCCAATGTATTTTTGAAGGAAATGCCCATGCATAAGCATCCGTGTATGGATCTCTTAAATCTGCAACCCATTTTACCTTTAATCTTTTTTTAAGCAAATACCCTAAGATAAGCGAAGAGAATGGACCAGAGCTGGTGTAGACTAAATCCAGATTGTTTTCAATAATTAACTTTTTAGCGTGCTTGTAAGCTACAAATGGCCAATTCGCCATTTTTTCCCAAAAAAAAGGATAAAAGAAATACCAAAATAAGCGGTACGCTCTCCATTTCATTAAACGCTTTACCAAAGTAAAATTTTGACCTGAGTCTATTCGAACAATTTTAATACCCTTTGGAATTTGGTCTATTAAAGACCAATCTTTTTGATAATTAGCCGCATCAATTTCTGATTCTTTAATTGTTAATACAATAGGAGAATATCCTTGATTGCTAAGTTCTTTAACAAAATTATAACTCCTTTGCACGCCAGGTCCACCCATAGGTGGAAACTGATATGCAACAAAAAGAAAACTATTTTTCACTGCTTACGATATCTGAAAATCCTGATAAAACGTATTTATTTTTGTTTTTGTCTATCCATTTCAAATAGACGCAAAATACCTCAAAAGATTGGTTTAAAAAGCTCTTTGGATGGGAAAGAATGCACATCAAATTTGCATTCTTCTTAAAAAAATACTTAGTGAAATACTTTAAAAGCAATGTATCCGCCGATTTAGATTTATCGAAAGTTATACTATTTGGATGTATTGCTTGATTGATTTCCAAATCAAATGGTTTTCCGATATTTTCAATTACACTATCGTCCTTAGCGCTTAATGCAGATACAGTTCTATATTTAATGCTTGTTATTATTCTATTTGCAAAGGGAATTTCATTGCTATTTATAGTCATGATGGGTACTTCCTTTAAAATTGAATTTGGATTTTTAGATTCATTTAAAAAACTATCACTTATATTCCAAATTTCTTTTTTAGGCGCTGATCTATGGTCAATGTTTAAAAATTTGCCTTGTAAATATAATCCGGGCATTACACTTGAATCAAATTCAAATTTATTTTGTATTAGTAACTCTATTAAATCTTCCTGATTTTGATCTATTGATAAACCTCCTGCCCTGTATGCTAAAGGCTCATATTTAAACCACTCTTTCATTCTATCTACACCCAATTTAAACTTATCGAAGGCAAAGGATTTTCCATAAATTTTAATAATATCAGATAGTGAATATTCTAACTGATCATATTTCCAATGGTCATTTCCTTTGTTGTATTGAGCATTAATCCAATGCGGGTGGAGATGGTATTGAAGTTCATGGCCATCTTTTATCATATTGTTAATTTGATCTTTTAATTTATTACAGTGAAGGAATAATCCATTTTCTTCCAATTTAATTAGATAAAAAATATCAATAAAAAACACCAATTTAGATTTGTTTTGTCGCGCACTTGCAAGAATTTTATTGGTGTTTTCCAATAGTGCTTCTAAATGGTTACTGCCATCAAAATAAATTTCATAGTCGAAAGATAAAATTATTTTATTCACTGCGCTTGAATGCAATTATCGTATAATGGCCTGATAAAAAAAACAATAAATTATCAAAAATTAAATAAATTATATTTTTAAATATAAAAGGAAGTTTAATCGCATCAAAAAAACCATTCCATTTATGAAATGCCACCTTTGTGTTATTTGATTTTGATTCTAAATCATACCCATGTTTTTTAAACAAGTTAATGGTTGATTCAATGTCTATAGCGGATGGATTTGAAAAATTTGGATTTTTCTTAATGAAGTATTTATAATTCGCACTTTTTATATCTGGAAAAACAGCAATAACATATTTAAATTTATCTTTTGCACCTGAAATTAATTTGTCAGAATCTGGAAGACAATATAATGAGTTAATTAACAACCAAGTGTGATCATCCCCTTCTATGTGAAACTCAAAGATGTCTTCTATTCTATAGTCCATTTTCTCATTTATAACATAAGGAGATTTTGACAATGAGGTGTCATTATCCAACAATAAAATTCTAGGATTATCTAATTCTTTAGAAATCAAATTGCCAATAATGCCATTTCCGCAGGGTGCATCTACAATTATTCCTAATGAATAATCTGGATTAGATTTTAGGAGTTTGACAATTTCACTTGCCCATATACTTTGAGGATATTTATGTTCCCAGATTTTCATATTATTAATTATTCCTAAGTATTTCTTCTAATATAAAATCAGAGACAGAAGCTTTATTTTCTTCAATGTTTTTTACTTTTTTGGTTAATGATGATTTGACAAGTGTTTTAAAATCTTCTATTGTGCTAACATGTTTGATTTTATGATTGTCTGCGCAATAAATAAGTGACTTTTCTCTAATTTCAAAACTAATACATGGCACACCCATCCACTTAGCATCCAATGCAACAGTTGACCCAAAAACAATTGCCAAATCGGACATTAAAAGTAAATCATGAAGACTACTATTTGCATTTATCGAATTATAGGATGCGAAATGAATTCTATCCAAATTTTTATCCGGTAAAATAAAATCCTCAGGCTTTTCGGCAGGATGCGGTCTTATAATTAGAGCCAATGATTCATCTTCTTCTAATAATTCAAAAAGAAACTTCATTGATGCTAACTTTGCATAACGTTTGCCTTTAGCCGTATATATCGAAATTACTTTTTTATCTTCTAAAAATTTTAAATCTAAATTTAATGAATTATGGTATTGATAATTACTTATCAAATCTTCAATTAAATGACCACTTACTATTAATTTCTGTTCCGGTAATTTATTTGCATCGATAAGCATTTGTTTCATTTGTTGATCCCAAACAAACCAATAATCAAAATTAACATACGAATCTTGGGCTTCGCCAGATTTTACACCATTCATGGTGTTATATACTTTTACGCCATTTTTCTTAAATACCTCAGAAACTATAGCACCATAAATACCATTTTCTCCTTCATTAATTAAAATTGCTTTCAGACCATCATGAATCATACTTTCAGCCGTTTCAATGTGTTCGCCAAATTCGTGCCAATACATCAAAATAATATTTAAAGCAAAACTATCTTCCTTACTCATTTTTAAAGGATTTATGAGAGGTATTTGAGCATCTATCCCTGAAGTTTTTACCACATTCAATGTATTTAGTCCCAATTCTTTTAAATAAATTTCATCTACATCGGGATCAACAAAAAGTTTGAAATTGTCATCATTTTTAGTCTTATTGATTAATTCTAAATAAAAGCCTAATTGAAAATTACTTCTTAAGTGAATAGCTATTTTATTTGAATCAACAGATTGCGTATGTCCAAGTTTGAAATTAGAGCGCAATCTAAATGCACTTATATACCTACTTATTGCACCTAACTTACTTGAGGGATGCATTTCTTCAGCATAATAAACCTTTGTAAGGGGATAATAAGTTTTTATACTATACCACAAAAAGCCTGTTTTAATATTAGACCAATACATTGCTTTTTGAATGGCTAATGTTAAATCATAACCATCGATGTTAAAAAAATTAGGAAATCTAATTTTAAAATCCTGAATTAATTTATCATTGACTTCCCATGTGTACCATGTGCTCTCAACTCTATGCGAGGAACAATTAAAGAAAGTTTCATTATCTTCTTCCTTAGTAGGTGGAATAAAATCAATTTCATTATACAAAAAGATATTTACACCTTTCTGCCTAACTTTGAGATAATAGTCATGGGTTAAAATGTTTTTGGCTACCAGCATAGTTTTAGTTTTAGGTATGCAATTCGTATGCAAATATTTTTTGAATCTAATATTAAGAAATTTGAAGGTTCTTAATGTTTTAGATTAATTCATTAAAGAAAAAATAATTTATATTCTATTTTTTATTCTAAGAAAATATGATTCAAAGTATTTATATGATAAATGTGCTAGGAAAAATACTATAATAAATAAAGAAATAAATACAATACGATTATCAATTATTATGTTAAATTTTTGTAGAATAGAATGAATAAAATGTGGCAAAAAACGATGATAAAGGTAGATGCCATAACTAATTTTTCCTATATACAATATTTTAGAATTACTAAAAATCAAATCATAAATACCCAAAAAGTCAAAACAAAAAATATTAATAAGTGTCACATAAAATAATGTCCAGACTATACTATTAATAATTAATCCTAAATCTAAAAATATTAATAATGGAATTAAGCAACATAAAATAACAATTGACTTCTTTAAGCTAAGTTTATTTTCAAATAAAGACAGTAATCCACCCCCGGCTAAGTATACAAAATTGGATATTGGAAATAATCCTGCTTGATAATCAAAATAGTATGTAAAAATAAAACCAAATAAAATCAAAATTACAAATACAATTTTTAAGTGCTTCTTAAAGAAATAAACAATAAATGGCCAAATCAAATAAAATTGTTCTTCAACTGCTAATGACCATGCTTGATTCAAACTTGGATAATTCCAACCGTAGAAATAAATATAAAAATTTGGAATATAAAATATAAACCATAAATAATCTGTATAATTATTTACAACCCAAAAACCTAAAACATATTGTAAGATAAATAGTGTGAACAGCAATAAATAGTAGGCTGGAAGTAGCCTTAATAGTCTTTTTTTAAAAAAATCAATAAGTGATTTCTTGAATGAATTTATTTTAAATGCAAAAATTAAATTCCTTGTTATTAAAAATCCTGATATAACGAAAAACAAATTTACACCATATACGCCTTTATTATCCAAGAATGATAATTCCTTGACATTACAATCATGAATCCAATGCGAAAGCAACACGATTAAAATAGATAATGCCCTCAAAAAATCTATTTTTTTTATATAACTAGTTGGCATTTTTTAGTATTAATTCTTCTGCTTTATCCCAATCTTTCATAGTATCTATATTAACATAATCCTCTTCTATATTCTCAAAAAAGCCAAGTCGTTCGCCATATAAAGATTTGTTATTTAATAATACATCCATTGAAATTAGATACACTGAACCATCTCTATAGTATGCTTGAGGTAGATCTTGTCTTCTTGTTATAAGCTTATTCTCTCCTGTTGATATTTTTAACAATTGATCTTGAGTAGCTTCAAAAGTCCAATGTGGGTTAAAATGAGAAGGGACTTGCCTTACAGTTACCAATGAATCTAAATTGTATTTCATATATCTTTCTATACAATTCTGCATTAAAGTATCAGATCTGAATGGTACAGTTGCCTGTAATAAACATACAGCATCAAAATCTGCTTTAGTAAAGTTTAAAGTTTCAATTAAATGCATTAAAACATCGATAGTCGGGGTTTTATCATCTGCTAAGTTTTCGGGTCTTAGGAAAGGAACTTCTGCGCCAGATTTTCTTGATATGTTCGCTATTTCTTCTGTATCAGTGCTAACTATAATTTTATCTAACCCAGAGTTTTTAGCAAATTGAATAGTGTAATCAATTAAAGGTTTACCACCTAACAATTTTATATTTTTCCCTGGCACCCCTTTTGAACCGCTTCGAGCTGGTATTATTGTTAATATTTTCATTTAAAATTATTTTAAGAAGTCAGCCAAAATTTTCAAACCTTGTTCGCCACTTTTCTCGGGATGAAACTGGGTTCCACAAATATTATTTCTTTTAACAGCTGCTGCAAATTTCAAAACACCAAAGCTGGTTTCAGCAAGTACATCATATGAATCTTTTGGCTTTGCGAAATATGAGTGTACAAAATAAAAAAAAGTATCATTCTTTGTGTTTTGCAAAATACTGTTATTCCATCTACCTTGGTTTGGTTCAGTTATTTCATGCCAATTTATATTTGGAATTTTAAAATTAGGCATATCTTTTGGCAATGGCAAAACATCACCTTCGATTATACCAAGTCCCGCTGTTTCTTTGTGCTCAAATCCCCTTGAAAGCAACATTTGCATTCCAAGACAAACACCCAAAAGAGGTCTTTCTTTTTGAGAAAACTCTTTAATGGCTGCAACTAAATGTCTTGAATTTAATTCGTTCATTCCATCTGGGAATGCGCCAACTCCTGGTAACACTAAATAATCAGCATTTAAGATTTCTTTCTCAGTAGTTACGATATTTACAAGAGCACCAACATGCTCAAAAGCTCTTTGGATGCTGAGTAAATTGCTCATACCGTAATCAATTATAGAAACATTTTTCACCATCAGCGTACTTTAATATTATTTTTCCTAGCCTCATCCTTAATTTCTTTGATGCTTACTCTTTCATAATGCAATGCCTTAGCTATGGCTACAGCATCTGCACCACTTTCAATTGCTTCTACAAAATGCTTTGAATTTCCTAACCCTCCACTAGCTATAACCGGAATACTTACAGCACTAGAAACTAATTTTATCAATTCTTTGTCCATGCCCCTTTCTAGGCCTTCATGGTCTATCGATGTTAAGAGTATTTCACCAGCACCTAATTCCTCGCCTCTTTGAGCCCATTCAACAACATCAATTTCAGTTTTTTCTCTCGCAACATCATACCAAACTGAATAAGTACCTGATTGATTTTTCTTAGCCTGAATAGACAGCACCATACATTGGTTTCCATACTTGCCTGCAATTTCAGAAATAATTTCAGGATGCTTTACCGCTTGGGTGCATATTGCAACTTTATCTGCACCACTTCTTAAGATATCATAAGCATCGTCTAGAGTTCTAATTCCACCACCAACTGTAATTGGCACAAAAACATTGTCTGTCGTCTTTTTTATAATCTCTTTAAGCGAATCTCTATTGTATAAACTAGCAACTGCATCAACATATATGATTTCGTCTACTCCTTGTAAATAGTAATTATAACAATATTCATTAGGGTGCTCAGGTAAAAATCGCCAACCTTCAAGATGAATTCCCTTAACCAATCTATTTCCTTTGATATCTAATCGCGCGATGACTCTTTTCATTTTACTCTTATGAAATTACCAATTTTAAATTTTGAAGCAAAAGAAGCCATCAAACAAAAGCTATCGATAAAGATTACTTTGTTTTGTGTTTTAATTGCCATTCACCATTAAGCTTCTCCCACAAATGTGGTGAGCGGGCATTGTCTAATACTTCCCAATAACGTTCTTCACTTATTTCCATATAATCTAAAACTTCTTGGAAATATTTGATTGGGAATTCACCATCATATTTATTGATCAATTCGATGCCTTCCTCACGGCTAATAAAGCCATCACGAATATCACGATTTACATCATTCATAGCCCTTCCTTGACCGAATTTAATGTACATAGTGAAATAATGCTGGCCGTCAATTTTGTCGTCCAAACTTGCAAATTTGGTGTAAGTGCCTTCGCTTCTTCCGTCTGGATTTGATTTAAAACCAGAATGTTCCATTGCGTAGTAATAATTTTCTTGTGCTGACCAGTTTTTGTAAAAACTATGAAAGTGCACTTCAATACCTGCATTTTTTATAGTTTCTTCTTGCAATGGTTTATAAAGATACAAATCTTTATCTTCAATTCCATGTTGTATTAAATCATTGATATGAACACCTCCGAAATACAACTCTTCACCTTCCTTTTTACAGAAATGAGAAATATCCATTAAGGGGCTAAAATTTTCTTCTAATTTATTATGTGCTTCGGCTTGATTTTCTCCATACATAATTAATTGAACCCCATATTGCAATGCGACTCTCGGAGCAACATTTTTTTGTCCAATGATAAATGGTTGAAAAGGATTGACCAGATTTTCGAAAGCTAAACGGGTTAATACCCTGTGAATTTTGCCATTTGGCGTAACCAAAACATTGTCAAAACCCGCATCAATCATACTCTCGAAGTTCTTCCATCCAATATCTGTGTATTGATGTGGTGCCCACGTAACGGTCAATGGATTCATTCCATATTTGTATTTCAATTGATGCGCAACATAAAAACTATCTTTGCCTCCACTAGAAGGAACAATAACATCATAAGACCCATCATTTCTTCTGAATCTATTGCATAATTCTTCCAATTGTTTTTCTCTTTGCTCCCAATCGATGGTTTTTTTAAACTCAAACCATTTACAGGTTTCACAAATTCCATCATCACCAAAGCCAACCGTTTCGGTATCTTTACTTGATTTTTTTGAAAATTCTCTTTTTGTACTTGGTCTTTGGTTGGATATACAACATTTTTTACAAAAAATAACTTCTTCTGGAAGCCCGTGCATTGTGTTTGACATATTTTAATAACTAATTACTTTTTTGATTTCTATTCCTGCATTAACTAACACATTAGCAATTGCAATTCCTGCATGGCCATCTCCATATAAATTTTCTATTGGGTAATGCCCATGCTTAACTTGTTTGAGAATTGCTTCTCTTAAATTTTCTTGATTGTAATCTGTATCTATTACATTCTTGCCCCTCAAACGCCTATTTTGTCTGCTGCCAATGTTTACAACTGGTATTCCCAAATACGAACATTCACGAATACCGACACTGCTGTTGCCGATTAAGCATTTTGAATGGTACAACAATTTTAAAAAATCGGCGCCTTCTAAATTTTTAAAGAAACGAATTTGGTTGTCAGGATTCTCTTCTCTATGTGTTCTCAATGCATTGCTTGTTCCGTCACTACCTGCATCTGGATTCGGCCAAAACCAAAATACAGGCATATTTAATTCATGTACTACTTTAATTAAACTCTCTGTTTGTGATTTTGCCATTTCAAATTCTGTTGTAACCGGATGCTGCATCACAACTAGATAATCCTTACTTGTATCGATATATTTTCCCACTCCACCATATTTTTGACAAGGATCAAAATCCAATTTCGAATGGTCTAAAACCTGTTTGGCGATATCTATACTTGGACAACCAGTAATGTGAATTTTATCCTCATACTCACCCATTTTAATTAGCCTCTGCTTTGCATCATCATTAGAGACTAAATGCAGGTCAGATAATTTTGTAATGGCATGTCTAACTTTCTCATCAATATTACCCGTTACTTCACCACCTTGTATGTGCACCAAAGGAATATTCATATAGCTTGCCGCAATTGCAGTGGCCATTGTTTCATATCTATCCCCAATTGTACAAACCATATCAGGCTTTAGATTATCGAAAGTTGTTGCCAAATCCATAATTCCTATGCCCGTTGTCTTGGCAGAACTTGTGAGGGTAGATCCCTCAATAACCATGAATACCTTTCCGGCAATTTTAAAACCATCGGCTTCAATATAATTAATTGTTGAACCATAGCGGTCTAACAAAGCTGAGGCAGCAACCACCAATTGTAATTCCAATTCTGGCTGCTCATTAATGGCCAATAAAGCAGTCCTAACCCTGCTGTAACTTGGTCGAGCGGTTATGATGACACAAATTTTCCTTTTTTTCATTCTAAATCATTGTTTTGTATAAATGTGTGCTTTGATAAATTCTTATTAAGCACTTTTCCAATAATTGATTGGTAGACTTTTGCTGAAATACCCTTATCTCCCGGCTTGGTAGTTTCTAAATCTTCCAATTGAATTATATGTCCTTTTTCTAAATCCTTTGATAATGTTATCGACTTACCAAACATGATTTTCATATCTTCAAATGCATCAATATTATCTTTGTCAATTGGGTTGTTTAAGCAAGTTTCAATTTTTCTGACGCCTTGGCACAATTGTATAAAGTCATTAATTGTTAATGATGAAGCAGCATCTGGTCCAAACATTTTCTTATCAAACACAACGTGCATTTCAAGCATTTCAGCTCCTAGGGCAACTGCCGCCAATGGTGCATAAATTTCTCCCGAGTGATCACTCAAACCTACCTTAACATTGGTTTTATTTTTTAATTCTTTCAAAACGTTTAAACCATAGTTTTCCGGTGGGGTTGGATAAGCACTTGTGCATTGAAACAAGCCTTCAAATTTACCCTTGTGGGATTGAATAAAATCAATGGTTTCTTGAATTTCAGAATAACTGCTCATTCCACTAGATAATAGAATAGATTGGCCTGTTTTGCAAATACGATCCAGCATTAAAAAATTTGCTGTTTCACCGCTAGCTATCTTATACCGTTCAACACCGAGTTGCTCCATCCATTCTACTGCTTTTAACGAAAATGGGGAAGCCAAAAAATTAAATCCTTTATCCTCGCAATGTTGCTTTAATCCTTGCCATTGTTCAAAAGTGAAACCCATTCGATCCCAATAATCAAAACGTGTTTTGTCCTCATAGCTAAAGTTAACTCTAAATTGTTCATGAGCACTGCTTTCATATTCGGCAATATGCATTTGAAACTTTATGGTATCAACTCCAATTCCATAGAGCGCATCGATATACGAGTGCGCAATGCCTAAACTGCCATCATGGGCTTGCGCTATTTCAGCGATTATTTCTGTTTGATTATTCATTTATTTTTTTATAAAATCACCATAATTAATATCCTCATTAAAATGTTGTTCCCAATATTCTCTAACTTTTTTTCGAAATTCAATAGTATTCATACCTGAATTTCTAAATTCAAGAATTTTTTTATTAATAAGTTCCGGATTGGGATCTTGAAATATTAACATGCCTGTTTCTTGATTCACAATTTCTTTACATCCACCTACATCCGTTGATAATATTGGAATGCCATAACTAATTGCTTCCATCATACTTACAGGAATACCTTCTGCCGCAGAAACACTGATAAATAAATTTATGGGCTGTTCTTTGTAAAATTTCAAGAGTGCTTCATTACTCAAATTACCTGCTTTTATATATCTTATATTTTGTTTGCTTCTTAGTTTACTAACAGCTTGTTTATATAAGTCAATAGTAGGGTCGTTCTTGGCATCCAGATTTTCGTCACCTAAATGATACCAACTCATTACAATGCCAATATCTAATAAAGCTTCTGCTATTAAATGTATCCTTTTTACATCTCTAATTTTAGCACAACTTACTAATACAAATTCATTTTTACTAAATGGGTTTGTATCAATATGAAATTTAGAACCCAAATAGGATACACTAATTTTTTGAGCATAGTTTGGATACTTCTGTTTTAAGTATATACTGCCAGTTTCAGAAACGGAAAAAACATGGTTGAGATATTTTAATTGGAAATTTCTAAGCAATACTTTACCGTTTAATGAACTTCTTTCTTCGAATAAATCTCCTCCATGTGCCCTGCAAACTGCATCTTCTGCATTTCCCCATTTTTTGAGAAATGCCAAATAAATGCAATCGTAAAACCAGAAGGCAAGAAAAAGGTTGTTTTTAGTCTTGACAATGGAAAAGTCTTCAATTGCTCTTAAAGCTTCTTTGGCTTTATGGATATTCGAACATATAAGTGCTATGGTACTCTTAGGCTTAATAAACTTTCTGCTTAACAAGCACTCATTGATATAAATACTAATAATTGTAAAAAAATTTGACACTAAAATATTCAAAGGTTTGAATCTTTTCCAGTCTATAAATTCTTCAATTATACTAACATTACTTGGTAGTAAATGCTCTCTTTCTATTGCTTCTGTCGATAAAATAAGCAGTTCTTTGGTATGCGATGCTAACTTTCTAATATCATTCAATACAAATGAGGTATCAATATCATCCACAAAATAGTAAATCCTATCCTTCATTTATTTTTTTCTAAAAATTATAAATTCACCAAAAGCGGTATCTTTAATAAATTCTTTTTTGTTTTCTGGAAATTTAAATCACTGCATCTTCCAATATAAAAATTTGGGATTTTTCATAGTCTTCATTAATTTTATTATTTTCAGAATTTGTACTTTGAATTGTTCTCTTTTAAAATTTGTATTTTGGAGAAAAATAATTCTATTTTCTTTTAAGCTTAACTGGTACTGCATCGGTTTTAATATAATCAAAATTAGATTTAATTTCCTTAAGGGGAAAAAAATAAGGTATACTCTTAATGAAACCTTTTGGATTTAATAAATAAAGTGTATTGATTTCCTCTGCATTTAAAAAAGGAAAAGTGATTGGGAATTTATTATTCAAACAATTTGATTAATAGCAAATATAATGTGCGTGTTATAAACATTGTATTATTTCTTTGTGCTATTTAAAACATTTGATTATTCAATAACTACGTCAACAACATAATTTGGTCTCTTTCTACTTGAATCTAAAGTTCTCCATACGTATTCGCCAATAATACCTAATGAAATCATTTGAAACGAGGATACAAATAGGAACACCAACATCATAGTTGTCCAACCTTCAACACTAATGTTTCCTATTATTTTATTGTACATAATGTATAAAGCGTAAACTATAGAAACTAAACCCAAAAACAAACCAGAAACTGAAATTATTCTAATCGGAAGAAATGAAAAAGCCACAAACGTGTCAACAAATAATTTAATTTTTTTAGATATTGTCCATCTGCTTTTACCTGCTTGTCTTTTTTTTCTAGAATATGGAATACTGATATATTCGTATTTCAACCAAGTTAATAAATAAAGACTATTAGAATTGCTTTCATCCATTTCTACTACTTGATCTTTCAATTGCTTATCAAATAAAACATAATCAAAACCTCCTTTTGGAAGTGTAGGTAGAGCATACTTCTTAATTAGAAATTGAAAGGTTTGTGCAAATATTTTTGAGAAGAAAGGATCATCTCTGTCTTGTCTATTTCCTAAAACCAGTTTTATCCCTTTTTGCCAATGTTCGAAAAATTTAGGCATTAATTCAACAGGATCTTGAAGGTCGGCTGATACAATAACATTGGCATCTCCAGTGGCATATTTCATACCTGCCAAAATTGCATTGTAGCTTCCAAAGTTACCAGATAATTTTACAATCTTTACTCTATCTGAATATGATTTCTTAAACTTCATCAATTCTATAAAGGTATTGTCTTTTGAACCATCATCTACCATAATGTACTCGAAAATTGTACCAGCGGGAAAATTGGTTTCATTTGCAATAAGTTCTTTTGCAGTTGAATCAATATTCAACTCATTATAATAGCAAGGAATGATGATGGATAATTTAGCCATTGAAGAATTTTTTTATCGTTTCAATTACAGTGTAAACGTCTTCTGCTAACATTCCTGGATATAAAGGTAAACTTAATGTTTGTTCAGCAATTTTCTCTGCTATTGGAAAATCACCACTTTTATATGCAAGTTCTGTATAGGCCTCTTGCAAGTGCGGGGGCACAGGGTAATGTATTATGGTTCCAATACCATGGTCTGTCAAAAAATTTTGTAATTTATCCCGTCTAGAAGTTCGTACTTGATAAATATGGTAAACTGATGTGCATGAGTCTGCCAATGTAGGCAAGGTTAAGTCACCTACATTTTGTAAATGTTGATTGTAGATTTCTGCTAGTGCAATTCTTTGACTGTTTTGTGTATCCAATACATTTAATTTAACAGAAAGCAAAGCAGCTTGTAATTCATCCAATCTAGAATTCACGCCTTTTATCTCGTTGAAATATTTTCTCTGAGAGCCGTAATTTCTTATGATTCTAACTTTATTATTCAAGTTTTCGTCATTGGTTGTAATGGCACCGGCATCGCCTAGAGCACCCAAATTTTTACCTGGATAAAAACTACTCGCATTGACATGGCCCCAACTACCAGTTATTTTACCTTTACACACTGCCCCTTGGGCTTGTGCATTATCTTCAACTACAAACAAATCATGTTTTTTAGCAATTTCAGTAATAAGATTTAATTGAGCAGCTTGACCATACAAATTAACCGGCATAATTGCTTTAGTTCTTCCTGTTATTTTACTTTCAATAAGTAAAGGGTCAATATTACATGTTGCCCAATTTGGCTCTACAGGTATAGGCCTTGCGCCAACATAAGACACCGCCAACCAAGAGGCGATATAGGTATTAGAAGGAACTATTACTTCATCTCCAGTCTTTATGTCCAAAGCTTTTAAGGACAAAATCAATGCATCTAAACCATTTGCTACACCTATACAATAATTTGTTTGTGAATATGCAGCGTATTGATTTTCAAAATGTTCTAATTTATTACCAAGAATATACCACCCAGAATCAAGAACACTTTCAAACGCTTCCATTAATTCATGCTTTGAAGCATGGTTAATCATTTTTAAATCTAAGTATTTTATTTTCATATTTTATTTACCCAATCATCTTAAGCAATTCCTTCCCATGGCATTCCTCTTTCAAAATTATATGGCCATGGATAATGAGAAAGGCCTGTTTTCTTTGAAACTATTTCTCTGACATATTTAACTTCTTTGCCAGGACTTTCCAAAACCAATTTGTAGTCGCCAATTTCTTTTCCTACAGTAAAACTAGCGGCAATCAAACAATGTTTTCCTATTTGGTGCCAGGAAGCATTACCGAACCAACAGCTATTTGAGAATGGTCTCCAAAAGTTGGGCCATTGAAAATATTTGAAGGTGGAGTAGAATCATTTGTGAAAACAAAATAAGAATATAAAAACAAAATTTCCAATTTTATAATTTTGCGCAATGTGCATATTAGAATGTAACCAGCAATAGGAGCCAAAACACACATGCCCTTGAATATCAGAGAGGGTAGCAACTTTACACTTTTTACCAAATAAACTATTCTCTCTTATTTTACGCGGTGTCCACACGAAAACGCCTAACCCAAGACAACTCCTGAATAAATAATTGCATGACTTCTTATCAGTGAATCTGATTTAATAGTAGTAGCGAGATTTTCATACTCTACATGGCAATAGTCGTTATCAGGCTCACAAATAATAATATCATTGCAGATGATAACATTATCTGCGATTACAACATTGTCGTAAATAGTGGTGTTGTCACCAATCCTAACATTGCTCCCAATTTGGGCTTTCTTGCTGATGAAAATATTTCTATTGTTAAATTTCATGCTTGCTATGTTTTAAATTGATCGTAAGAACGTATATAATCATTCTCATCAAACAGACTAGATGCTATTACTATTTGAACCGCATTGTGGCTATACTGCATCGTATGCCAGCACATTGTTGGAATAAACAAACCTTTGTCTGGCTTATCCAAAACAAACTCTTGGATACTGCCATCAATTAACTCTGTTTTTACGGAAATACTTCCTGCTGCTGCAATTAAAACCATTTCGGTTAGGTGGTGTGCGTGTTTGCCACGAAAAACTTCCTCAGGCGTATAATACGTCCAAAATATTCTCTTGATTTCAAATGGAATTTGGCTTTGCTCTTCTGCAATAGAAATATAACCCATTGAAGAATCGCCATTTCGTTTAAATTTGATAATATAAGGAATATTTAATTTTGTCATAGGGTTTATATGGTTTTATTAAATTAGAAGGTAAATTGTCTGTAAATCAAAATATCTTTTCATTTGGAAATGGAATTATTTTCCTTTGCAACATACTGAATAAACAATTCTAAAAATTTTATGAAGGTTAAATATTTAAATGTTCTTTAAAAAAAACCAGCCGCTGCATTTTAACATTGTAGTCCAAATATTTTAATGAAAACGCATGCATCTCGTCTGCAATTTCTTTTGAGTAATTTAAATTATTATACCAATTGATTACCTCTTCTAAATCCATGGGGCCATCATTTGCTGGAATTTGTTTACAAAATCTCAAAGCTTCTGGAGAATCCGAAAGATCTGGATCATGGTGACCAAATACAAAAGGTAAACCTCTAGCAAAATATTCTCGAGATTTTATCGTGGTTGTACTTTTCAAACCTTTACGATGTACTGCCAATGCACCTATCCCAAGATGTATAGAATCAAATAATAAATCTGCATTTTCTTTATTAATATGCCCTCCAAAATCAATTAAACCGCTAATTCCTAGATGTGAAGCTAATCTAGTTTCTGATAGTAAATTCCCCCCTCTCAAATATAATTTTAATTTAGTTGATCCTCTGTAAGCTGCCATTCCTTTCAGAAGTCTGTCTATGCCATTAAAATCTGCTTGGGTTGCAGCACCTTTCAGAAATACCATCCTAAATTCATCATCAAGTTCGCTATTTGCTTTTATTTTGTAATCGTTGGCGTTTACTGCATCCCCAGCAACTAGAGTGGGATAAGTTCCTCCTGCCATCTGTTTTTCGTAAGTGGCAATATCCTCAGAATTACAAATTCCAAAAGCAGCTTTTTTTCTAATTTTAGCTCCATAATACCACTCTCGAAATAAAGGTAATATATAAAACTCCAGATAACTTAAAATAGAAGAAACATTCCATTTGAATTCGTTTTCGTATCTATATAATTTAATCTCTTTAGTTTCAGCTGTAATATGCTCAAAAAACACTTTTCTCCCTAATTTTTCCATTAATAAAAGCAAGTATCTATGGGCGCCTGGATATCGGTAATAGATAAAATCAAAATCAGTATACTTCTGAAAGTAACCAAATACTGCTTTATGATATGCTGTTCTTTGTTTGCTGCTTCTAAATAAACTACCTTCAATTTTTTCAACCTGTATAAAATCTGCTTCAGTAAGATTTGTATTTTCTATATTTTCAGTAGTGAAAAACAAGCCTTTACAAATACAACCTGAACTATTGAGTGTACGTATCTGATTAATTACTTTTTTTTGGACTGAGCCTGAAACAAGTGATGCAGAAGTAAAAACATAAACAACTTTTTTCATTTTATCAAGTCTACATTAATGCTTTGCCATAAATCTCTAACTAATAAAGAAGACCATTTTCCATCTTTTTTCAATGTTAATTCTGCTTCATTTTTAAGTTGATTATCCTTTAATGTATCTAAAGCCCAATCTTTCAATTTGCTGTTAAACCAATATTCAACAGGGCTTCCAATTCCAACTTTATATGTTCGAGTTCTTAA
>CAMDAF010000023.1 GCA_945888525.1 Chitinophaga pinensis | reverse complement strand
GCCTATGGCGCCTTGGGTGGCAAAGACCTAGTGGCTAAGTGGGGCTACAAGAAAAGCATAGTTTATGGTTTATTGTTTAGCGCGCTTGGCGCTGTAGCAATGATAATAGCTGTGAATGCAAATACATTCTCTGGTATGCTATTCGGTTTGTTTATCGTGGCTTTGGGCTTCAGTCTTCAACAAACTGCTGCCAATCCTTTTGCCATTATGCTAGGAGATCCTGCAACTGGGAGTAACAGAATTAACTTAGGTGGAAGTATTAATTCATTCGGGACCACCATTGGTCCTTTGGTATTAGGTCTTGCGCTATTTGGCAGTGCAGCTGATATTTCTGATGAGCAAATTGCCGCTTTAGATCTTGGGAAAGTATTGATTCTATATTCAGGTGTATGCGCACTATTTGTAGCTGCAGCGGCCTTATTCCACTTTTCTAAAAAAGTTCCTGCAGGTATTAGCACCGAAAAGCAAGAACCTGCAAAAAAAGCTCTATATACACTTCTAGTTATTACAGGCTTACTAATCATAACCTTTACACCTGTATTCAGCAGTTATAAGAGTTCTGAAGTTGCGGCCATCGAGAAAATCGAAAAGAAAATTGCCAACGAAGAAAAAATTATAAAAGCTGTAAAATCGAGCCTTGGCAAGAATGATATTATCCTTCCGGGTTCTAACAAAGGCGTTGCAGACAGCTCCACTATATTGGCGAAAATCAATATCGCTTCACTTAATAAAGCAAAAGAAAGCATTAAAGCGCCTCTTGAAATATACCGCATGAAATGGCTACTTGGCTCATTACTCGTAATTGTATTAGGTTTGTTATTTGCCAATGCTTCAGCGAGTAAAAAGCCTGAAAATTGGGGCGCTATGCAATACCCTCAGTTGGTATTGGGCATGCTCGCAATATTCCTATATGTAGGTGTTGAAGTTGCCATTGGAAGTAACTTAGGTGAATTGCTCAAACAAGCTGAATTTGGCGGATACCAGTCTTCTCAAATTGCGCCATTCGTTTCAATGTACTGGGGCAGTTTAATGATTGGCCGTTGGGCAGGTGCCATTAACGTGTTTAATCCATCAAAAAATTTAAAATCTATTCTTCTAGTTATAGTTCCACTTATTGCCTTTGGTGTTGTAATTGGGGTAAATACTTTGGCTCAAAAAGACATGAGCCCTCTATACTTTTATGTGGTTTGTGTGCTTGTACAAATCATCGCATTTTTCATCAGCAAAGAAAAACCTGCTAGAACCTTATTGGTCTTTGGAATATTGAGCATAGTTGCCATGCTAATAGGTGTATTTACAAAAGGTCAAGTTGCTGTTTATGCTTTCCTAAGCGGTGGATTGTTTTGTTCAATCATGTGGCCTTCTATTTTCACCTTATCTGTTGCTGGTTTAGGAAAATACACCACCCAGGGTGCTGCCTTTTTAGTGATGATGATTTTAGGAGGAAGTATAATCCCACCTATACAAGGCAAGCTCGCCGACATTATTGGCATACATCAATCGTATTGGATCGCTGTACTATGTTTTGCCTACATAACTTTCTTTGCCTTCAGGGTCAAAGGATTGTTGAAAAAACAAGGCGTTGAATATGATACCACAACAAGTGGAGGACATTAATACTAATTAATCAAACAAAAAAGCTGCACTAAAAATTTAGTGCAGCTTTTTTTATAACTCAAATACAGCCTTACACTGTCATAATTTCTTTTTCCTTGTCCACTATCATTGAATCAATTTTAACCATGCATGCATCCAATTGCTTCTGAACTTTAGCTTCTGAATCTTTTGCTTCATCTTCGCTCAAGCCATCTTTTTGAAGCTTTTTGATTTTCTCGTTGGTGTCTTTTCGGTAATTTCTAGCAACAATTTTACTAGCTTCACCTTCTTGCTTCACCATTTTAACCAATTGCGCCCTGCGCTCTTCGGTCATTGGAGGAATTGTAATTCTGATGGATACTCCATCATTTCCTGGTGCAAAGCCTAAGTTGCTATTGACAATAGCACGTTCAATATCATTGATGATATTGCGTTCCCAAGGTTGAACCAATATGGTTCTAACGTCTGGCGAAGACACATTGGCAACTTGAGACAAGGGCACTGGTGCGCCATAATACTCAACAGTTACACTCTCCAGCATACCCGGCGAAGCTTTGCCTGCTCGGATATTAGAAAACTCGTAAGAAGTGTGGTTGATACACTTTTCAAGATTGCCTGTAAATTCTTTTAAAACATCACTAATGGTTTGACTCATGGTAAATAACGATTTGTACTTGCAAATCAACATATTTATCGATACTTATAAAAATTTTTTTTCAATTCAAATCAGATACATAAATTATTTTGAAAACCATATTTAAAGATTATCTTTGCGGGGTTAAACAAAATAAAAAATGTCTATACTATTAATACCAGGAATTGGAGGCGCAGAATGGATTGTTATCATTTTGGTTGTTGTACTTTTCTTTGGTGGCAAAAAAATCCCTGAATTAATGAGAGGTTTAGGCTCAGGAATTCGCGAATTCAATGACGCTAAGAACAACGTTAAAGGTCAAATCGAAAAAGGTTTAAACGAAAAACCTAAAAGCGATACTGAAGAAACTAAATAGTTTTTCCCCTCAATGAATAAACGCTTTTCTTCTTTGAAGGAAATTCAAAAAGAAATTTCTGAATCCAAGCTTTCATTACCCCAACTTGTAGATTACTACTTATCTAAAATAGATGAGCAAAAAAATCTAAATGCCATCTTAGAAGTATACTCGGATGAGGCAAAATCAAAAGCGTTAGAAATCCAAGCAAAAATAGATGCAAAATCTGCAGGCAAACTTGCAGGCATGGTTATAGCAATTAAAGACAATATTGTATATAAAGACCACGCCTCTTCAGCTTCTTCAAAAATTTTAAGTGGTTTCAAATCTCTTTTCTCCTCAACAGTTGTCGAAAGACTGCTTGCTGAGGATGCCATTATTATTGCAAGAACCAATTGCGATGAATTCGCCATGGGTGCAAGCAACGAAAATTCTGCATTTGGCTCAGTGCTTAATGCATTAGACCACAGCCGTGTGCCAGGTGGAAGTAGCGGCGGCAGTGCCGTTGCGGTTCAATCTGACATGTGTTTGCTATCTCTAGGCAGCGATACCGGTGGTTCTATCCGTCAACCAGCTGCATTTACTGGAATCTATGGCTTATATCCAACGTATGGAACCATAAGCCGTTGGGGACTAATAGCCTTTGCAAGCAGCTTCGATCAAATTGGACCTTTTACTTCCTCTGTTTCTGATATGCAGTTAATCATGGAAGTAATCAGTGGAGCAGACGAACACGATGCGACCATGTATGCCCATAAAGCATACCAATACCATTCAGAGTCAAGTCAGAAGCCTCTAAAAATTGCCTACATCAAAGATTGTTTGCAACACCCAGGATTGGACGCTGACATAAAATTACAAACAGAGCAATTTATCAATGAACTAAAATCCAAAGGTCATATTGTTGAAGGCATAGATTTTCCATACTTAGACCAAATGGTTCCTTGCTATCAAGTCCTTACTACCGCTGAGGCTAGTAGTAACCTAAGCCGTTTTTCAGGTCTTACCTATGGTTACAGAAGTCCAAATGCGACTGATCTAGAAAGCACATTCAAAAAATCAAGAACTGAGGGATTTGGTCCTGAGGTTAAACGTAGAATCATGCTGGGCACTTTCGTACTAAGCAGTGATTTTTATGATGCCTATTATACAAAAGCACAAAAGGTAAGACAGCTGATCCGTCAAAAGACTTTGGATATTTTCAAAAACTTTGATGTTATAGTTACACCAACAACCAGTACGGTGGCCTTCAAAATAGGCGAAAAATCTAGCGACCCTATCGCTATGTATTTGGCCGATTTGTTTACTGTTCAAGCCAATCTAGCTGGAATCCCAGGACTTTCTATTCCTTACGGCAGCCACTCAGAAAACAAGATGCCCATTGGCATGCAGTTAATGGGCAAACCCTTTGCAGAAGGTGTATTACTGGATTTGGCTAGATCTTTCGAATAGCATCATTATTACATTCGATTAAAATCTTTCCATGACAGTAATTTTACAAGCACTTTCATTAGAAGAGAATTAAACTGTTTAAACCTATTTTCTTTGTCTCTTTGCTTCAAACAGCATAATGGCACCCGCCACAGACACATTCATGCTGTCAATTTTACCCAGCATCGGAATTTTAACATTTTGATCCGCAAACTGTATCCACTCATCAGTAACCCCTGTTGCTTCAGTACCAACAACAATTGCACAAGCTCCCCTGTAATCTTCAACATCATAGTCGTGCGCCAAATGTAAATTGGTACAATAGGTTTTGAAATGATTGCTTTTCAACCATGTGCGAACCTCATCTCCTTTTCCAACATAAACCGGCACTGTAAAGACTGTACCCAAGCTCGCTCTTATCGTATTTGGATTGTACAAATCACCTGGCAAGTCGCTGCAAATAACTGCATCAATTGCCGCCGCATCAGCAGTGCGCAAAATAGCCCCAAGATTTCCGGGCTTCTCAACGCCATCTATCACCAAGACAAGTGGATTTTTATTTGGCTTAAATGAACTTATTTTATTTTCTGAAGTATGAATAATTGCAACCAAACCACCTGTTGATTCCCTGTACGCGGTTTTAGAAAACAAATCTGCACTGATTTCATAAATCTCCAAATTAGAATTTGCACCAATAATTTTATTGATTAAATCAAAATTGCTTAAGTCTTTAACATAAAACAAAGAGTGGAATTGAACTTTAGACTCTAAAGCCATCTCAATTTCTTTTACGCCTTCAACAGCGGTTAAGCTAAGTTGCCTGCGCACCTTAGACTTCTCCAAGCTTTGAAGAAACTTGAATCTAGCATTCGAACTGCTCGATATGAGTATGCTGTCTTTGATACTTATAATTTTAAAAATGTTATAACCGATTCACTAAAAATTTTAGTCTTATCAGCATCTGAAATTCGAGGATTTTCTTCGATAAATTTTCCATGTTCTAAATCGCCCAATGGGAAAGGATAATCGGTTCCATAACAGATTTTATCTGCTCCGAATAAGTCCAATAAATACTCAAATGATTTTTGATCGTGTGTTATTCCATCTACCCAAAATTTCCCTATGTAATCTTTGGGATTCCTAACATCATTCAAGTTCACCAAATCAGGTCTAACAGCCCAACCATGGGCAATACGTCCAATGGTAAAAGGAAAAGAACCTCCAGCATGCGCAAACATAACACGTAGTTTTGGATATTTATCAAACACGCCGCCAAATATCATACTGCAAATCGCACGACTGGTTTCAGCTGGCATTCCAACCAACCAAGGCAACCAAAACTTTTGGGTATACTCTTCTCCCATCATTTCCCAAGGGTGCACAAACAAAGCCATATCCATGCTTTCCATAGCTTCATACAATGGCAGGAAGCGTTCATCATCCAAATTAACTTTGTTAATATTAGAACCAATTTGGACACCTTTAACACCCATGCTTTTCAATCTTTGCAATTCTATAATTGAAAGCTCTATATCCTGCATAGGCAAAGTTCCTAAGGCAATAAATTTATCTGAATAATTGTTTTGAACTTCTGCTATATGTTCATTTAAAAACGTGGCCCACCAAGCTCCATCTTTTGGCTGAGCCCAATAGTTAAACAACACAGGTACGGTACACAAAACCATTTTGTCTACATTGTTTGCCGACATGTCCCAAAGTATGGCTTCAGGATTGAAACAATTCTCCTCAACTTTTCTAAAAAACTTTCCATCATCGCGCATCATATCTGCGGTTTTGGTTTTTTCATCATGGACTAAATGTATAAACCCTCCGTAACCAAATTTGTATTTTAAATCAGGCCACTTGGCTGGCATTATGTGCGCATGGCAGTCAATTTTCATTGCTGCAAAGTTAATCAATCGCGGATATTTTTTCTAGAATATGGAAAACAGCCGGACAAACCATTGAATTCGCCATTGTTAGTGCTTTCCTCTTTATGAATACGTCTTCTTCAGTGTATGGATAACGTGAACAATCAGAAGGTCGAACATCATAAATATGGCATGAATTGTCTTCATTTAAAAATGCACAAGGCGATTGTTTTACGACAAAATCATTTTCTTCGTCTAATTTTAAGTAGGTATCTACAAAATCAGCTTCCTTCAATCCCAAATATTTACTGATGCGTTTTATATCAGTTGCTTTGAAGGTAGGGCTATGGTTTTTACAACAATTGGCACAATCCAAACAATCTATCTTGGAAAAAGCCTCCGAATGAAGTGCAGGAAGTTCACGAATTAATTTGGATGGATTGACCCTGTCTAAATAGCGTTTAAACTGCTTTTGTTTGTCTTTACTTTTGCGTTTCCAATGTGGATCTATTGGCATACTATAAGATTCTTCTAATTGATGCCGTCTTATAGATTAGCTTGCCATTTTGCATAATCCCTTCAGGTTTAAAGTCATCTATCCTAACCTTTCCGCTGGCATGTACAATTTTTGATTTGTCTAACATCAATCCAACATGCGAAACCTTATCGGAATCTATATTTGAAAAAAACACCAAATCGCAAGCTTTTGCATCTTTAATATTTACGCGTTCTCCCGATTCAATTTGTTTGGAAGTATCTCTAGGTAAAGTAAATCCACAAGCTTTAAAAACCACTTGCATAAAACCGGAACAGTCAATACCCATGAAGGTTCTTCCTCCCCACAAATAAGGCATGTTAACAAATGAGCAAGCCAATTTTTGTATCCTAATAGATAGGGGTAAGTGGTGGTATGTTTTCAGTTTCCGGTCAATTGAAAATGAAACACCACCAATCGACATGTTACCCTCGGAAGGTATATGGGCACCGCATGGAATAAACAAAATATGGTGGTCGCCTTTGGCCTCTAAAAAAGCAAATTCATTTAAAGAATCGTAAACAGTATATTCAGAATATGAGTTCTCACTAATCCAACCTTCATATTGGTCAAAATCGTTTACTATTTTCAAGAAACCTTTTTCAGAATCTAGTACCGTATAAGATTCTCCAAAAATCAAACTGCTTACCATCTCTGAAGCAGAACTCGCTGAACTTCGAATTGGAATATAGGATTGGAGACAGGTGCCCTTCTTAGACATTATATATGCAATCTAGACTTTCTGTCAAGTAAAACTTCTTCGGCTTCAACTCGGTCAGGATCAGGTATGCAGCAATCAACTGGACAAACCGCTGCGCATTGTGGCTCTTCATGAAAGCCCATACACTCTGTGCATTTATCAGGAACAATGTAATAGACTTCGCTGCTCACTGGTGCAAATTTCTGGTCAACATCAACAGAAGAACCATCATTTAATTTATAGGTACCTTCAACACTGGTGCCGTCTTTTATTCTCCATTCAACACCACTTTCATAAATAGCATTGTTCGGACATTCGGGCTCGCAAGCCCCACAGTTAATACAATCGTCGGTTATAATTATTGCCATAATCTATGCAGCAAATCTCGTAAAAAAATCCCACAAAATTGGAAATAAAAATTACTGAATTTTATCTGTCTTTACAGACCTAACGCAATAGCGTAATAGTACCCTTTGTTGAATATTTGCGGCCATCAAATCCGTAATAATAACAATAGTACATATAAACGTCTTGTGCCTGCGGCTTGCCCATATAGGTACCATCCCAGGTATCGTTGATGCTTTTTCCAACGAATAAATTCTCCCCCCATCTGTTATAAATGAATAACTCTACAGATTTCAATGCTCCACCTTTTACCGCAAAAGCATCGTTGAAATCGTCGTCATTTGGAGAAAATGCATTGGGTATAAAAATAACTGGATCAAAATTGAAACAAACTTCGTTGCTCCATGTAACTGTATCCGTACCTAATTTGGTGCCTTTTACTCTATAACATTGGGTGTAATATTCCAAGCCATTTGAATAAGACAGATTAAATGTATTCATGTTAGGCTCAAACAATTCGTATTGACCTGTGTTTTTTAGATAGCGGTATAAATCATACTTGATTGTGCTTGAACCCCAACCTAAATAAGGTGTATACTTCATGCTGATATCGTATCCGCCCAACTTCTGACCTTTCAACAATATATTGGTGTGCACAGAGGTATAAAATGGCTTTCCGCATAAATCAAATCCTTTCACTCGGTATTCCCATGCATTGGAATCGTTCATGGTATTGAAATCGTTAAAAGTCACAGCACTTCCATTAACAGTGCCAACAGTATTGAAAATCCCCGCTGATCCTGCTGCCCTCTTTTCAATAAAGAATTGGTTATTGTATTTTGGCGCATTGCGCAATGACCAATAAACATCGACACCATCATCTGCTCCAGGCGGCGGATTTACTGTAATATAATTTAAATACAAATATGGATTGTCATAAAACACATCCAAGCGCACTGTGTCGCCTACACAGCCAAAGTCTGAGACTTCTACCACTTTTAGTTTATTGTATTGTTGGCCATTCCAATCAATTGTAATGTTAGGTAAATTATTAATTGCTTGAGGCAATCCTCCGGATACTGTCCAATAGAATTTAGAGGTATTAAACCCTGTTACAGAATAATTATAATTCAATAAATTTGGTGAACAAATAATGCTATCACCTAATATTGGGCTGGTGCGAGGTTTTGGATGAACTATGACCTGTATTTTTAAATTTGGTCCCGAACAGCCATATTCACTTGTTTCTATAACTTCTAAATTAAATGTACCTTCTTTGCTATAATCAAATAGAATTGATTTTGTGCCTTGCCCATTAATATTGCTCGTATCACCATTTACCATCCAAACATATCTTGAATTCGGCAAGCCATTCACTGAATAAACTCCAGAGCTTGAATATTGACAAACCTCTAATACCCCATTGATTTTATTGGCTGTAGGGTAAGCTCTAATGTTAACAGCACGACTAACTAAATTACTCACGCACGCCTTTTGATTAACAGAATCATAACTTGTTTGGTACATACCAAGAGAACCAAGACCGCTTATTCCCCAATCTATTAGAATTGAATTCGTTCCCTGCCCGCTAATCAATGTCCCGCCTGTAACCGTCCAATTGTATGTTGTATTTGGCGCATAAATTACCGTAAATATTTGGGCCTTTGTATATTCACAAACATCCGTATCGCCTTCAATAAACTCGGCATTTAAGTTGTATGATTTTGAAACAGGGTAGTATCCGGTGTCGCTAGGACATCCAAAGCGATTGGTTTCAATAACTTTCACATATCCAAGTCCAGGGTTACCCCAATTTATTGTGATGGAATTACTGTTTGAACTTCCATAGATTGCACCACCTGCAACAAACCACTTAAAAGAACTTCCATTTGACGCTGTGGCTACTGTGTAAATTAAGCCTTTTGCATTGGGACAAATAGATTGTTTGCCAATTATACCCGGAACTGCTGGTTTTGAAATCCAGACATCAATAACTGCTGTATCACTTGGACATCCATTTTGATTGAAGTGAACCAAATAAGCAGCGGCCTTGCCGGGTGCACCCCAAACTACTGAAACAGAATTGCTGTTGCTTGACCCAAAAATACTTCCATTAAGCACAAACCATTGGTAAGTGTATCCATTGGTCAGAACAGTGCTATAATTTACACTTGAATTTTCGCAAACTGTATCTATATTTTTTACAATTGGCTTTGCTGGTGATGGCACAAGATTAACTTTATAAGTAAAAGGAGCCCCTAGACAGCCAAATTTAGAAACGGCCTGAATAGTTATTTCACCTTGCGCTATACCTCGATTCCAATTGACCACTATTTGGTTCAGACTTTGAGATACTAGAACACCATTTGTAATTACAACTTGATGACTTATCCCAGCTAATTCAGGCAATGAATCTGCACTTGTTGAAATAGTGTAAACCAATCCTTTCGCCCCTTCACATGCGGTATTTGGACCTGTAAGTGTTGCTTTCCCTGTAAAAGGCTTTACTTTTATTTCAATGTTAACTAAGTTGTATTTTGATGGACATCCATCGTCAATCACTCTTGCTGTGAATATATATGGTGTGTTGCGGGCTTGGTTGCAAGACGTTTGCCAACAAAACTGAGAAGAAACCGAACTATTGCCCGAAGCAGATGCAAATGTGGCCTTATTGCCAACAAAACCATTTGCACCAGTTAACAAATCACCAAAACCATCCAAAGATAAATTCTGATTGTCTTTGTCTTTTCCTGTGACATTAAAACAAAGCTTGTCGCCAGCAAAAATTGTGTATTTTTTGGAGGTGGTGGAAATGCTGGGCTTTGTATTTACGCCACAATTAATAACCAATATTTGCAAATCCAAGCGCGTGACACTTAACTGCACGCCATTTCGGTACTCATACAAATCGATTGCTACAGCATAATTTCCAACCTGTTGTGCAAAAACCGTAGCCACCCCATTTGATGGATTAATCTTGCATAACCCGTTAGCACCGAATGGAATATTGCCATTATAACCAAGCTGATAATCGGCAGGATCGATAGGCACGGGAGGAGAATAAACAGGCCCGCATCCAGGGTAATTTGTCGCCGACGAGGCTCCGTCCCAAGGCGTGGCTAGTTTGTAAACCAAAGAATCCCCATCTGGGTCAACTGCATAATTATTTAATTCTGTGGTGTCATTTATACAAATAAAAGGCACCGGAGTCTCTGTAAAAAATGCTGTACTATTTTTAACATTCGTTGGTGGTATAATGGTTTGATAGGTTTGACCGATATAGGGTGTGCCGCCTTGCCCATCGCGCAAATTCACTTGGGTATTCCGGCAACAAACTTCCCATTTAACAAAATAACCAAATGCACTTGTTGGCAAATCAATTTGCCTTTGATAAACTGCCTTTTCCAAACAAACTTGAGTAGCTTCAGGGCAATCAGTTCTTCCTATAGGCTTAACTTTACCAACACTTTGTCTAACAAAATTATAGGATTTATACAATCGATTGTCACTAATTTGGAAAACACAAACATCAATGTTTGGTTCAAATGGAATTGACCCAGGCTTACAATCTCTATAAGATGTTATGGTAATTGTATATCTAGCCCCGAAACTCGAAGTTCCAACGTATTCATAGCTTATAAATCCACCTACCAGGTGGGTTGCATTTGCGCTTTTAGCAAACAATAGTGACAAAAGCACAATTAAACCATAGAAAATTCTATTTCTAAACATTTACAAACTATAATACAAAAATAAACAAAAATCGTACAACTTATTGTATGATTAGACGCAGTTAAAGCCAAAAGGTTTCTTTTTAGAGAGAAAAATGGCTTTTTTTCGACCGAATTACCTTGCGATTTTTTATTTCGTCTCAAAAACTATTATTTTGCACCTATTACGACATGGAAATCTACCATTCAGATTGTTTACATTTTAAAGGCGATTTGCCTTGTGCTCCGCATAAAGAAAACGGATACCATTGCAAGAATTGCCCTGCCTATGCGCAGATAAGCAAACGCATTTTAATTATTAAACTGGGCGCAATTGGTGATGTTATAAGAACAACACCTCTAATTAGCACCTACAAAAAACGTTATCCAAATTGTAAAATCACCTGGCTAACAATGACACCAGCTATTTTGCCAGCTGGTAAAATAGATGAAATATTAAAATTCGATTACGCATCAGCTCTTTATTTGCAAAATGCTGAATTTGATATTGCCATAAACCTCGACAAGGAAAAAGAAGCGTCAGCCCTTTTATCGGTAGTTAAAGCCAAAGAAAAATATGGCTATACATTGAAAGACAATGTTTCTCAGCCCATAAACGACCTTGCTTTTCACAAATACCAAACTGGTTTGTTTGACGATGTTAGCCAAGCCAATACATTGAACTATTGCACTGAAATTTACGCCATGTGTGGTTTAGTTTATGACGGAGAGCCCTATCTACTAGACAACCACAGCAACAAAGGTTATGAATGGCCTCAATTAGACCGCAACAAAACAATCATCGGTTTGAATACCGGATGTGGCGACCGCTGGACTACCCGCTTATGGCCAGAATCCTATTTTGCTGAATTGGCAAAATCATTGATTGCCCAAGGGTTTGAAGTTGTGCTTCTTGGAGGCGAGCAGGAAGACAATAGAAATAAAAATATCCAAGCTTCCAGCAATGCAAAATATTTAGGCTATTTTTCTCTTTCACAGTTCATTAATTTAATCGATCAATGTGATTTAATCGTTACCCAAGTTACCATGGGTATGCACCTAACACTCGGGCTGCAAAAGAAAATTGTTTTGATGAATAATATTTTCAATCCTAATGAATTTGACTTATTCGGCAAAGGAGAAATTGTAATGCCTGAGAAAGCCTGTGAGTGCTTTTACAGAGGTTCTTGTAAACTTGGTGCTTCTTGCATGAAAGATCTTGCACCTGCAAAAGTTTTAAATGCTGTGAACCGCGTCTTAGAAATAAATTAATTATCTATTTCTTAATAAATATTAAAAACTATTTGGTTTTGATTTGTCTATATTTGCATGGCTTGAATCATGGATAAAATAGATTTTGACATTTCCTATACCTACCCGAAGATTGCCGGCATTAAAACGGTTTTGCCAGATTATACTTTAGCTTGGCACATTAACAATAGTTTCGGCATGAATTTAGCCCTTAATATAGATTGGGAAAAGGCTGGAGTGGAAAATTTAATGAGTAAGCATCGGCATTATTATTACCCTTTTGAAGATGTTGAACTTAGTTGGCACCTGATAAGAAACAAAGGCACCAACGCATACTTTTTTCAAAGTAAACCCTTATTTGATTTTTTTCTGATTTGCAATGGCGATGATATTTACAATTATTTCGAGCGCGCTATAGAAGCAATTAAACAAAATTCAGACATTGAAAATATTTTTGAGTTTAAATTTGATTTAATCCCAAAAAAAACACCATTTTACAACAACATACTTAACAACAAATTATTTATTGAAGACTTTTATGTATAGATCGAATTTTAATCGAACAAAAATTGTAGCTACCATAGGCCCAGCAACTTGTTCTAGAGAAATGTTAAAGAATATTATCCTTGCAGGCGTTGATGTTTGCAGAATTAATTCATCCCACGGCACGCACGCTGACCATTTGGAAGTGATTAAACACATTAGAAGCATTAACGAAGAATTAAATTCTGATGTTTGTATTCTCCAGGATTTACAGGGTCCAAAATTGCGTATCGGCCTTATCGAAAACGACGCTATAGAAATTACCAAAGGGCAAATACTAACGCTCACTTCTAATGAAATGATTGGAAATGCGGAAAAAATTTGCATTCGCTATGTGGATTTAGCCAATGATGTTAAGCCTGGAGAATTGATTCTAATTGATGACGGTAAAATTGAATTGAAAATTGAAAGGATTTTAAATGCAACCGATGTAGAAGCAAGTGTTGTAACAGGCGGTCTTCTGAAGTCCAAAAAAGGTTTCAATTTGCCACACACGGATGTTTCATTTCCCAGTTTGACCGAAAAAGATATCATCGATTTGCAGTTTGGATTAGAAAATGACATTGAATGGATTGGCTTGTCTTTTGTGAGAAAGGCCGAAGATATCGTAGATTTAAAAGCCAGGATTGCTGCGGCCGGAAAAGAGTCAAAAGTAATTGCTAAGATTGAAAAACCTGAGGCTGTCGCAAATATTGACGAAATCATCGAAGTAACGGATGGTATAATGGTTGCAAGAGGTGACTTAGGTGTTGAAATGCCTTTACAAGATTTACCAATCATACAAAAAAACATCATTGAAAAATGCATGAAAGCAGCAAAGCCTGTTATCGTAGCTACACAAATGATGGAGTCGATGATTGTAAACCCAACTCCTACTAGGGCAGAAGTTAGTGACGTTGCAAATGCTGTGATTGATGGAGCAGATGCTGTAATGTTGAGCGCCGAAACCAGTGTTGGTGAGCATGCCATTAAGGTAGTTGAAACAATGGAAAAAATCATAAAAGACGTTGAGAAAGACAGAAGAGTATATTACAAAGGTGCAAAGCCTACTTCTCAAAGCGAGACGTTTATTTCAGATGAAATTTGTTTTACCGCTGTAAGAATGAGTGACCACTTAAAAGCCAAATCTATTGTTGGTATGACAAGATCCGGATACTCTGCACTTGAAATATCCTCATACAGACCAAGGGCTGAAATCTATATTTTCACCAACAACAAACGCTTATTAAAATCGATGAGTTTGGTTTGGGGTGTTAGAGGGTTTTATTATGACAAATATGAAAGTACCGACCAAACATTTACTGATGTAATTGAGGTTCTTCAATCAAATGGCTTAGTTAAAAAAGACGATATCGTAATACACACTGCAAGTATGCCCATCAAACAAAAGTCAATGGCAAATAGTATTAAGATATCAGTGGTTGAGTAAGACAAATGTATTTGCGCCAACTAATATTTCTTTTTTTTAGTCTATTCGCTAACCTTTCATGGGCTCAGCCTCAAATATACACTGAAAAACAACTTGGCAATCAAAGGGTTTGGAATGCAAGACTTAGCAGTGATGATGTGCTAAAACAAGCTTTTACATCAGCCAATTTACAATACCCACCAAAATTTATTTACTGGAGGGTCTTCAAAAAAGAGAAAATTATGGAATTATGGGGCGCCGATAGCCTTCAACACCGCTATAAACTGATCAAAACCTACAAAATAATGGCACTTTCTGGCGCATTAGGTCCGAAGCGTTGTGAAGGAGACAATCAAGTTCCTGAAGGATATTACCACATTAACCAATACAATCCATACAGCAGTTTTTATCTTTCGTACAAAGTATCTTACCCCAATAAAAGCGATAGTATTCTTGGTAAAAAAGGGAATTATGGGGGGCAAATATTCGTGCATGGAGATAGTGTAACCATTGGCTGTTTGCCGATGAATGACCAAATAATCAAAGAGCTCTATTGGTGCAATGTTCAAGCCCAAAACAATAAAGATACCAATTACCACATTCCCATACATATTTATCCCTGTAAAATGGATGCAAGCAATTGGCAATATTTAAAATCGTATTACAATTTTGACCCAGCAAAAATTGTATTTTGGAAAAACCTCCAAGAAGGTTACAATTATTTTGAACTTATGAGAAATCCACCCCATTTGAGAATTGATGCAAAAGGACAATATTTGGTAAATTATTGATTTCTCATCGCACATAATCCCTATGAAGCAACAAAAAATTGAATTTGCAATTGAAATGTTTAAATTTGCCTTATGAGTCAGGCATCCAATCAAATTTCAGCTACTTATAATGAGCAATACTTAAATGAAAGTTCCGAGTGGCGAAACCTTGGAGGAAAACAAAAATCATCTAATATTATTGATTTATGTGCCGCGCATGCTTCAAAAAAAACCTTAGATATTGGTTCGGGAGATGGTGCAGTTTTATACTGGTTGGATAAACGCAATTTCACAAACAACTTAAGCAGTTTAGAAATATCTGATTCTGGAATAGCAGCCATAAATGCCCGAAACCTTGCCTCACTAAAGGAGCTTAAAAAATTTGATGGCTACAATATTCCGCATCAAGACAAATCATTTGAATTGGCAACCTGCAGCCATGTTGTAGAGCATGTTGAACATCCAAGGCTATTGCTGAGAGAGATCGCAAGGGTATCTGAATACCAGTACTTTGAAGTGCCAATTGATTTTAGTTTTTTTGTAGATGAAAAAATCAAACACTACTTAGATTACGGACACATCAATATTTATACCCCTGCCTTATTTAAATTTTTATTAAAAAGCGAAGGCTTTGAAGTTCTAGATGAGCGGTTTTTGTTCACCAGTGATGAATTGATTGAATTTCAATTTAAAAACAATTTAAAAAGGAAGTACATTCAGAAACTAAAAAACTTTATAGTTTCTCTTAGCCCTTACAAAAAAATAAAACCAAATGCTTATTCTGTTTTGTGTAAGCACAATGGAAACAATCTATCAATTTTTTAAGCCCTAAAGTAGGTTAAGAAGTCGCGCTTCTTTCTTTTTGAAACACTTTCAGACGTTTCATCCTTTAATATGACCTTTGCATTTATACCTGGTTTGTATGACACCACTTGCTCTGCATTGACTAGGCAATTATCGTGTATTCTTACAAAATGCTTGTCTTCAAGCAAACGCTCATACAAGCCAAGATGTTTTGAAGAGGTTATTTTCTTATTCCCTACTAAATAAATGTCTGAATAAGCCCCTTGTGATTTAATTTTGACAATATGTTCAATACTTATTGGATTCATTTTTTCATTGCCGTATACCATTATTTTATTTCCTCCAATTGTATGCCTATCCAACTTCAACAAATCTTTATTGTTTTGCATGATTTGGTTCAATTTCAAGCGAACTTCAACCCTTTTGATTGCGTGTTTTAAATCCTCCAAACCATATGGTTTAAGCAAATAATCTACGGCATCAAACTTAATGGCTTTAAACGCAAATTCTGGCAATCGGCTTGTAAAAACAACATTCAATTGAGAGGAATCAATATATTCAAACAAATCAAAACTTGACTCTTGCTTTAACTGAATTTCCATAATCAATAAATCAGGTCTCTCCGCATTGCAAATTTTGGATGCTTCTTTAATGCTGCGGGCCTTCCCTACTATTAAATAATTAGGAAAATGAGTATTAATAAGCTTTTCTAAATACTCAATGGCTAATAAATCATCTTCAATTAAAAGAATTTTCATGTCTATTTGTGTTTTAATAAACCAAAGTTAATGGGATTATTTAACAAAAACAAATAGGGGATTGAAAATTATCCTAAATCAAATTTTATTCCTTGTGCCAATGGCATAGTATCGCCATAGTTGATGGTATTGGTTTGTCTGCGCATATAAGCTTTCCAACTATCGCTGCCGCTTTCTCTTCCGCCGCCTGTTTCTTTTTCTCCTCCAAAAGCACCTCCGATTTCAGCACCACTTGTCCCTATGTTAACATTTGCAATACCGCAATCGCTTCCGGCTGAAGATAAAAACAGCTCTGTTTCTCTAATATTATTGCTAAATATTGCCGAACTCAAACCTTGTTTTACATCGTTTTGCATTGCCAATGCTTCGCTAATATTTTTATATTTCATCACATATAAAATCGGTGCAAATGTTTCTTCTTGCACAATTTTATAGGTGTTTCTAGCCTCGCAAATGGCGGGCTGCACGTAACATCCACTATCATACCCTGCGCCTTTCAATACCTTACCACCAAACAATACTTTACCGCCTTCTTTATTAAGTTGCTCAATAGCATTGGTAAATTGTTTAACTGCAGCTTGGTCAATCAACGGACCCACATGGTTGTTCTCATCCAAAGGGTTTCCTATAGACAATTGTTTGTATACCTTAATTAATTTTTTAATAAAATCATCGTATATTTTTTCATGAACCATCAACCTTCTGGTTGTTGTGCATCTTTGACCGGCCGTTCCAACAGCACCAAAAACCACAGCCCTTAATGCCATATTCATGTCAGCATGTTCGCTTAAAATTATAGCGTTATTTCCTCCTAGCTCCAAAAGACTCCTGCCCAAACGCTCTCCAACCACCTTGCCAACTGATTTTCCCATAGCAGTACTTCCTGTAGCAGAAACCAAGCCAATGCGTCTGTCCTCAGCCATCATTTTTCCTATTGCGGCATCTCCATTTACAAGCGTAAAAACACCCTCAGGTAAATTATTTTCCTCTAAGACCAATTTCATTAAATTCATACATGCAATTGCTGATAAAGGTGTTTTTTCTGATGGTTTCCATACTGTGACATTTCCGCACACGGCAGCAATCATAGCATTCCAACTCCATACGGCAACAGGAAAATTAAAAGCAGATATCACACCAACGATACCTAGTGGGTGCCATTGTTCAAACATCCGGTGATTTAACCTTTCGCTAGGCATGGTCAAACCATACATTTGTCGGCTTAAACCAACGGCATAATCACAAATATCAATCATCTCTTGCACTTCGCCTTTGCCTTCCTGCAAACTTTTGCCCATTTCATAGCTAACCAATGCACCAAGTTGATCTTTGTAAGTCCTTAAAACATTTCCATACTGGCGAACTATATCTCCTCTTTTTGGCGCTGGCAATGCTCTCCATATCGGAAAAGCGGATTGTGCGCGCTTCATAACAGCCTCGTATTCTGTTTCAGTAGCGAAAACAACTGAACCAATTGCTTTCCCATCTACAGGAGAAGTAATTTCACGTGTGGTGCTTCCAACTGCGCTTATCCAATTAACGCCTGTACAAACACTCTCATTTAATTTTTTAATCCCTAATTGCTTTAATACGGTTGCTATATTTTGCATCTTGCAAAATTAATGAAATTATTCAATCAATGCATTGACCAATATCAATTTTATATACCTTTGCCGTTATGAAAAGATTTCTGAAAATCTGTGCATTTATCTTTCTTGTATTGGCTTGTCTTGAATTTACCCTTCATCTTTATAACCCATTTTCATCGAGGGTTAAAAATGGTGAAAACATATTGCCCAAAAACACCCGATATGCAGTTGCAATGCCTAACTACCCTGGGCTTGACAAAGAAATCATTCACAACAAGAACAGTTTAGGCATGAGAGGACCAGAACTAGATGGTTCGGAAAAGCTTAAAATCATCTGCATGGGTGGCAGCACCACAGAGTGTTTTTATTTAAATGACGGCAAAGATTGGCCGAACCTACTGGGTAGTGAAATCAAAAAAGTATTCCCTTCTTCTTGGCTTAACAATGCAGGCATGGAAGGTCAATCCTCGCTTGGGAATCTTCAAATGCTAAAAAAATACGCCGTAAAATTAAAACCGAATTACATTATTTTAATGTGCGGTTTAAATGATATGGGATTAGAAGTTCCAAGCCATTTTGTTGAGAATAAATCAATTTTTAAAAAGGTCTATGACTTCTTGGAAATTCCATCTACAATAGTAAATATTGTTCGGGCTGGTAAGGCAAAAGAATCTGGCTTAAACCAACCATACTTATTGGATCTTAGCAAAGCTGCAACATTCCCAATGGCTGACTCAGCAATTTACAAGCGCTTAGAAATTGAAAAAAAATACCTATACGCATACAGAGCTAGATTAAGTGAATTTGCAAAAATTTGCATCGAAAACAAGATCAAACTTATTTTCGTCTCTCAAAGCATTTTGTTTTCAGATGAAAATGACTTGTACAGCAATGCTTATTTAGGAGACATAAAAACAGGAGATATCAATGGAAAAACGCGTGGATATATTCTAAAAATGTACAACAAAGTAACCTTTGACTTTGCAGAATCCATGCAAATTCCCTATGTAAATTTAGCCGCTCGCTTGCCAAAAGACTCAAGGTTCTTCTATGACGGATGCCACTTTACGAATGACGGCTCAGAAATAACCTCTGGCATCATTTACGATGAAATTATTTCAAAAAAATTAATCCCCGAAATCAGCAATGGAACTCATCCATAATAAATTAAAAAACATCAAAGCTTTTGTGTTTGATGTTGACGGCGTAATGACAGACGGCAGCGTATTTGCCACTGAAGACGGCCAATTTTTAAGATCATTCAACATTAAAGATGGCTATGCCATCCAGCATGCCAACAAAATGAAATACCCAATTGCAATTATTTCAGGCGGAAACTCTCAGGGCATTATTAGACGCTTTCAACAGCTTGGCTTAAGTGACATTCATGTTGGTCAACAGCACAAAAAAGCAGCATTTGATGCGTTCTTAAGCAAACACAATCTAAGCCCCGATGAAATCTTGTATATGGGTGATGATATGCCAGATTATGAATTGCTCAAAATTGTTGGCCTAGCGGCTTGCCCAAATGATGCGGCAAAAGACATTAAGTCAATTTGTCAATTTATTTCCCAATTAAATGGTGGAAAAGGCTGTGTAAGAGAGGTTATTGAAATGACCTTGAAAATTCAAAACAATTGGTGGAATGACCATTCCCATGTTTGGTAACTTTGATTTACTGCCTCAAATGCGCCTACAACAGCTAATAGTTGGCGTATTTTCCTATTAATTCGTATTCTTCTATTTCTCAATTTGTGCATCTTATAAAATTGACCTATTTTTGCCCAAAGTTATAAGCTCATTATGTCAATCGAAATCAAAGTTCCCAGTCCAGGTGAATCCATTAGTGAAGTTACCATTTCAAAATGGCTGAAACAAGTAGGTGATTATGTCCAACTTGATGAACCTCTTGTTGAACTTGAAAGTGAAAAAGCAACTTTTGAAGTCAATGCGGAATCTGCTGGCACATTAACCAAACAATTGGCTAAAGAAGGAGATGAAATTAAAGTTGGTTCTATCATCCTAGAGATTGATGAAACAGCCAAAGCCCCTGAGAATTCAGCGCCGAAAGCTGAAGCCAAAAAAGAAGTAGCGGCTCCAATTAAGTCCGAAAAGAAGGCAGAAGAAAAACCTGTCGCTCCTGCAGCTGCTGCTATCAGCATGGATTCCGATGTACACATTGCTCCTCTTGCAAAAGAACTAATGCAGGCCTATGGACTAAAACCTTCGCAAGTTATAGGCAGTGGACCAAATGGCAGGATAAATAGAACAGATGTTCTTGAAGCTATTGTAGCCAAAGGTGCTAGCAATGGAAGTTCAAACAAGTATAGCAGCTCTGGCGAGAGAAACACTAGGGTTGAAAAAATGAGCAACCTAAGAAAGACAGTTGCTAAACGATTGGTAGCGGCTAAAAACGAAACCGCTATGCTAACTACGTTCAACGAAGTTAACATGAAGCCAATTATGGATCTTAGAAATAAATACAAAACCATATTCGCTGAAAAGCATGAAGTTGGTTTAGGGTTTATGAGCTTTTTTACAAGAGCATGCTGTATTGCTTTACTTGATTGGCCAGCTGTAAATGCTTTTATTGATGGCGATCAAATTCAATTCAATGACTACTGCGATATTTCAATAGCAGTTTCTGGTCCTCGTGGATTGGTTGTTCCTGTTATCCGCAATGCTGAATCTTTAAGTTTGGCTAATATCGAAAAAGAAGTGAAAAGACTTGCAGCAAAAGCAAGAGACAATAAATTATCTATGGAGGAAATGAGCGGTGGTACATTTACAATCACCAATGGCGGTGTTTTTGGCAGTATGATGAGTACTCCAATTATTAACCCTCCACAATCAGCAATCTTAGGTATGCATAATATTGTTGAAAGACCTATGGCAGAAAATGGTCAAATCGTTATTCGACCAATCATGTATGTTGCATTATCTTACGACCACAGAATTATCGATGGAAGAGAGAGTGTTAGTTTCTTGGTGCGTGTTAAACAATTGCTAGAAAACCCTGAAATGTTGTTCGACGGAAGAACACCTGCTGAAAAAGTACTTGGACTTTAATTCACAATCAATATGTCTGAATTCTTTGTTCATCCTAGTGCTATAATAGACGAAGGTTGTCAAATAGGTTCAGGCTCAAAAATTTGGCACTTTAGCCATATTATGCCAAATTCTATAATTGGCAAAAACTGCAATATTGGACAAAATGTCGTTGTATCCCCTTTGGTTGAAGTTGGGAACAATGTTAAAATACAAAACAATGTTTCATTGTATACTGGTGTCATTTGTGAAGATGATGTTTTTATTGGACCAAGCGTTGTATTTACAAATGTCATCAACCCTAGAAGTGCTATATCTAGACAAGACCAATACAAAAAAACCCTAGTTAAAACAGGTGCAAGTATAGGCGCAAATGCAACTATTGTTTGTGGGAATACATTGGGTAAATTCTCCTTTATTGGAGCCGGTGCAGTGATAACCAAAGACGTGCCTGATTATGCCTTATTTATTGGCAATCCTGCGTTTCAATCTGCTTGGATGAGTGAATACGGACAGAAACTAAATTTTGATTCCAATGGGATGGCTAAGTGCCCAGAAAGCAATCAAATGTATCAATTATTAAACGGAAACGTAACAAGAATTTCATGAGAAACATATTAGTAACTGGCGGTTTGGGTTATATCGGTTCACATACGGTTGTTGAACTTATTAAAAATGGCTATACCCCTATAATTATTGACAATCTAAGCAACACTGAAATTGATGTTCTTGAAAGACTAGAGTCTATTACAAACCATAAACTTGAATACTACAATTTGAATATTTGTGATGGCTTAGCTTTGGAAGAGATTTTTACAAAACACAATATTGATGCAGTTATACATTTTGCAGCATTCAAAGCTGTTGGAGAATCGGTAGAAAAACCTTTAAAGTACTACCTAAACAACATCAATGGCTTAAACACATTATTAAATGCAATGGAGAAAAACAAAGTTAAAAACATTGTATTTAGTTCCTCTTGCACTGTTTATGGCGAACCAGATTTTTCTCCTGTTAATGAAAATGCTGTAATAAAAAGAGCCAACTCTCCATATGGTAGAACCAAACAAATTGGCGAAGATATATTGCAAGATTGCAAATTTCTAAACACAGTTTCTTTAAGGTATTTCAATCCTATAGGTGCACATGCATCAAGCAAAATTGGCGAACTTCCATTAGGCGTCCCTAATAATTTAGTCCCTTTTATTACCCAAACGGCTATAGGAATTAGAGAACAAATAACCGTTTTTGGCAATGATTACAGCACCAAAGATGGCACTTGTATTAGAGATTACATCCATGTTGTTGATTTAGCAGCCGCGCATGTCAAAGCACTTAGCTACATAAACGACAACCCTGAAAACCAATTTGAAGTTGTAAATATTGGCACCGGCAACGGATTTACAGTTTTGGAAGTTATACAAACTTTCGAGAAGGTGAATAACCTAAAACTTAATTACACCATTGGCCCTCGAAGATCAGGAGATGTAGAAAAAGTATGGGCAGATGCATCTAAAGCCAAAGAAAAACTAAGATGGGAAGCAAAACTAAATTTAAATGACATGCTAATTTCTTCTTGGAATTGGCAACTTGAGTTAAAAAACAAATAAGCTTTTAACTTACCAATGAAGTATAAAGTGAATACATCATTTCGGCAGCATAATCTGTTTTAAATTTTTCTAAATAGAGACTGTAATCTAGTTTTTCCATTTTGTTTAAATTCAAAATGGTATCAGCAATTGAAATCTCATCACTTGCATTAAATTTAACAGCACTTTCAGGCGCCAATTCTCTAAAAACAGGAATATCATTTACGGCAAGTGGCAAGCCAGCACAGGCAGCCTCTATCAACGGAATGCCAAAACCCTCCGCCATACTTGGATAAATGAATGAGCTTGCACACCTATACAGTAAAGGCAATTCAGAATTTTGCAAGTCATTTAAAATAATAACCTGTTTGCCTAACCCATTCTCAATAATATATTGATGACAGGCAATTAATGTTTCACCTTTTTTGCCAGCAAGCACCAAATTAAAGTCTTTTAAACCAGATTCTTTTAGTCCCTTTAACAATTGCAAATGGTTCTTTCTTGTTTGAAAACTACTTACATATAAAGCAAACTTAGAAGGCAAACGCTTGTTGAAAGCAAAACTATTTAACGCATCTTGAGAATATGATTTCCAATGGCCTTCGCCACAAGTTTGATAAACCACACTTAGTTTATCTTCTTGCACGCCATAGTGGTTAAGCAAGTCATCGGCGGTCGACTGGCTAGTTGCAACCACATGGTCTGCTATTTTTATTGCATGCTTTGTTTTCTGGTGGTAAATTTCTCTATCTAAAACTGAATAATGGTTTGGGTAAAGTCGAAAAATGATATCGTGAATGGTCACAATTTTTTTTGTTTTTTCAGGCCATTTACCAAAGGGCAACTCATTGCTTAGACCATGATAAAGATCAATTTTATGCATTTCAATATCCTTCTGGATACCTTTAATCCTCCAAAAAATTGAATTGTGCTGGGGCACTGCTGCGATGGTATTTGGCGGCAGATTTAAAGTAGAAGGACTGGGATCAAATAAGTAATATTTGTTTGAAGGTTGTAATTTAATGAGACTGTTTACCAAGTCACGGCTATAATTGCCCAAACCTGAATTGTTGTGAAAGTACCGCTTTGCATCAAATCCAATATTCATTAGACAGCTACATTAAAATCACGTAAAGCATCATTCAATGAAGTTTTTAAATCAGTACTAGGCTTTCTTTTTCCTATAATTATTGCACATGGTACATGGTATTTTCCGGCTGGAAATTCTTTTTCATACGAACCAGGAATCACAACTGATCTTTCTGGAACATAACCTTTATAAGTAATCGGCTCTGCCCCAGTTACGTCAATAATTTTAGTTGACTGGGTAATTGTGACACCTGCGCCCAATACTGCTTCCTTGCCAATGTGTGCGCCTTCCACTACGATGCATCTTGATCCTATAAAACAATCATCTTCTATAATTACTGGCGCAGCTTGAATAGGTTCTAATACCCCACCGATTCCTACACCTCCACTTAGATGAACATTTTTGCCAATCTGAGCACATGAACCAACCGTGGCCCATGTATCAACCATAGTTCCTGAATCAACATAGGCGCCAATATTAACAAAACTTGGCATCAAAATAACGCCCCTATTAATGAAAGCGCCATAACGCGCAACGGAACCCATTACAGCACGAACACCTTGAGAAGCATAATCATTTTTAAGTGGTATTTTATCACAGAATTCATAGCTGCCAAATTTTTCGGTTTCAATTTGTTGAATAGGAAAATATAGAATTACACCCTTTTTAACCCATTCATTAACTTGCCAAGCTTCTCCATTTTCTTTTGGCTCAGCGACGCGAACGAGACCCTTATCTAAAAATTCTATCAATGACAGAACAGCCTTTTTTGTTTGCTCGTCTTTCAAGAGTTCTCTGTTATCCCAAGCCGCTTCAATAGTATTCCTTAGGTCTTGCAATTCTGTCATTTTATTAAATTTTAAAAACAGTACAAAATAACACAAAAAACGATGAAACATCAAATAGATTTAGTCAGTATAGAATAACAAATCATTTTATATCATTCGATTCTTGCCTAAAAAAAATTGAATATTTTATTTACACTTATTTTTTTGCAAATTTGCTGCAAAGTCAATTCAAATGCATTTAAACCATTTCAAATCAATTTTAGTCAGCTTCTGTATTCTAATTTCTTCATCCTTATCCGCCCAAGGAACAAAATACTTAAACATGGAAGAAGCCATTTTAATGTTTGATAAGGAAAACAACAAATCATTACGCCCTCAAAATTTGAATGCTCTACAATGGTTGCCAGGAGGTCTTAAATATGCTTTTCTTAGATCAGGGAAGCCTCAAAAACTGATCATTGTTGATATTGAAACCAATCAGGAAGACAGCAGTGTTAGTCTCGAAAGTTTAAACACAGCAGCAAATACGTATAAAGCTGGTTTGAACTTCAAATCATTTCCTGCATTTGAGTGGATTGACAATGACAACATTAAAATTTTTAAAGAAAATGAATATCTCAATTTCAATATACCCGCTCAGGCCTTCAGACTCATTCTTCAGATTTCAAAAAACGTGGAGTCTATCGAATACAATTATGGAAACCAGCAAATAGCCTATGTTGAAAACAACAATATATTTATTCTAGGCAGCAATGGCATTAAACAAATAACCAGTGATGGGGGCAAAGGAATAGTCTATGGGCAAACAGTTCACCGCAATGAATTTGGAATAGACAAGGGGCTTTTTTGGAGTCCAAGCGGCAACAAATTGGCCTTTTACAGAATGGACGAAAGTATGGTAAGCGACTACGCAATTTATGACAACAGCAAAATGCCAGCCGCGGTGAACATGATTAAGTACCCTATCGCCGGCGCTAAAAGCCATCATGTTACCGTTGGAATTTATGATTTAAGTACACAAAGGGTGAACTATCTTGAGACAGGCGAACCAATTGATCAATATTTAACAAATGTTTCTTGGGGCCCTGATGAAGAATTCTTGTATATGGCAATTGTTAACCGTGGGCAGAATCAAGATTTCATCAACAGCTACAATACCAATAGCGGAAGCCTTGAAAAAACTTTATTTGAAGAACGTGATGAAAAATATATTGAGCCTCAGCACGGTTTCTATTTCTTACCAAACGATAATAATAAGTTTATTTGGCAAAGCGAAAGAGATGGCTTCAACCATTTATACCTATACAATACCAATGGCAAATTGATTCGTCAAATCACCTCAGGGAAGTGGATGGTTACAAGGTTATTGGGCGTTGACAACAAAGGTGAGTATGCGTATTTCGAAGGAACTAAAGAGAGCCCTTTAGAGCGGCATATATACAGCGCTAACATAGGCAATGGTGATATAAAAAAGCTCAGCACCGAGCAGGGCACACATATGGCCCTGTTTAATTCAAGCTTTACCCATTTTATAGATGCTTATTCCAGCACAAATGTTCCAAAAAAGATACTTATTAAAACCTATAAAGGCGATCAAATAAAGTCACTTTTAGATGCCCCGAATCCATTATCGGATTACACTTTGGGCGAAACCAGCATTTTCCCTATCCTAAATGAAGGAACCGTTCTTTACTGCAGAATGATTACTCCTCCAAATTATGATAAGTCAAAAAAATATCCAGTTGTGGTCTATGTATATGGGGGACCTCATGCACAAATGATAAGCAACTCATGGTTGGCAGGAAGCAATCTATGGATGCAATTGATGGCTCAAAAAGGGTATATCGTTTTTACCCTAGACAACAGAGGTTCTTCTAATAGAGGCCATGAGTTTGAAAGTTCAACTTTTAGAAACCTTGGATTAATAGAAATGGCCGACCAAATTGCAGGCGTTAATTATCTTAAAAACCTACCTTATGTGGATGCAAACAGAATTGCGGTTCATGGTTGGAGTTTTGGTGGATTTATGACCACAAGTTTAATGAGCCGTCAACCCGGAGTATTTAAAGTTGGTGTAGCAGGTGGCCCAGTAATCGATTGGAGTTTATATGAAATCATGTATACCGAAAGATACATGGATACGCCACTTGAAAATCCAGAAGGATACAAAAATGCAAATCTTACAAACTATGTCAACAATTTACAAGACAAACTCTTGATGATTCATGGTTGTGATGATGACGTTGTTTTATGGCAACACAGTTTGTTGTATTGCAAATCGGCCGTAGATGCCGGAAATACTTATTTAGATTACTTTGTATATCCTGCACATAAACACAATGTAATGGGAAAAGACCGTGTGCATTTAATGCAAAAAATCACAGAATACATTATAGAAAATCTATAGCTAAACTTCTTCCAATAAAGTTCTAAATGCAAGAACTTTATCCCCGTATTTAGCATATGTTTTGGCCTTTAAACTAGGCCCATAATTCTCAACATAATCGTTGTAATCTTCTAAACTGTGGCAATAATACTGGATGGCGTAATTAACACCTTCATTGTCCTCTACATTGGTTAAAAGTTTTAACATTTTAAATTCTGTGAACTTCTTTGTTGCAATTACTTCTGGAATGTGTTCGTGTTTCATCCAGTGTAACCATTCAGTTTCAATCGAATCAGGAATATTGCAAGTAACGTTGTAAATAAACATAGGGTGCAAACCAACTTAAATTTTACCGTATCTGCAAATAGTAATATACCATAATTCAATTTCCTTTAAAATTTCACTCTGTTATATTGACAAGAGTAATTGTTATTTTTGCCGTCAAGATGAATTTGCCATTTAACAACAGCAAGATTGAAGCGCTTAAGTTTTCAGGATTTGGCAATGAATTAGAAATTGACATATTACGGGATGACCTTATACATCCTATAATTTCTGGCAATAAGTGGCGCAAACTAAAATACATCGTAGACCATATCTCTAAGAACAAAGGCCAAACGCTTGTTACTTTTGGTGGTGCGTACAGCAACCATTTAGTTGCAGCAGCTTATGCCGGCAAACTATTTGGAATTAAAACACATGGATTTGTAAGGGGCAATGAACCAAGAGATATGAATGCTTATGAAAAAATTTGCGTGGAAAATGAAATGACATTAGAACATGTTGCAAGAGCTGAATACAAGGATAAATACACGTTGTTTGAACAATTTAAACAGAAAAATCCAAATGCTTTTTTTGTTGGTGAAGGCGGCAGGCATCCTTTAGCCTTGAAGGGTTGTGCAGAAATCCTCAATGAATTAGAGAAAACCTATGATTACATTTTTTTATCAATTGGAACTGGCACAACCATGGAAGGCATTGTTGGGGCATGTGTCTCAAAACAACTAAAAACAAAAGTTATTGGAATTAGCAGTTTGAAAAACAACAGCGAATTGGACGAAATTATGGCCCAATTTCCTGTAAAAAACTGGCAAATTGAACACGACTACCACAGGGGGAAATATGCTAAAAACGATACAGAGTTGAGGCGTTTTATTGAGGATTTCTTTTTAGAAACGACCATCCGACTGGAATTTGTATACACGGCAAAGATGATGATGGCAGTCCAAGATTTTATTTCAAAAGGCTTCTTTAATTCAAGCGATAAAATCCTCTGCATCCACACTGGTGGCTTGCCTCAACTGCTTCAATAAGAGCTTAAGACATTTAACAATGTCTGACCAACGGCTTTCAAAGTCTTTTTATCTATGGCATCCATATTGTCATTGTGCGTGTGCCAATATTTACCAAAATGACTTGCCGTGTTTACATCACAATCGATAATGTCTATCATTGGTATTTTGAGATGCTTCATAACATAAACATGGTCATCCGTTACATAACCTCTTTCGAAATTTTTAAAATACCCAGAGTATCCGGCATTGTTTGCGCTCGACCAAACCATTGATAAATAATTTTGAGCCTCAGCTAAACTGTATCCTTCAAAACCAAAAACTGCATTCGGTGCACCTACCATGTCCAACAAGATGCCAAAATCTGCTTTGTAAGAAGGAACATGCGGATTCTTAGCCCAATATTGAGACCCTAAACAATAACTATCTTGTATTTCACCAGTATTATCCCCCCAATCTTCTGCATCAAATAAAACAATATCAACCCCAATTTCTACCGGCTGTTTTTTTAATTCCGCTGCTATTTCCAACAAAACACCAACGCCGCTTGCGCCATCATTTGCCCCTAAAATTGGCTTATCTTTATCCACATCATCCTGATCGGCAAATGGTCTAGTATCCCAATGTGCGCACAACAATATCCTTTTGCTCGCATGGGGATTAAACGATGCAATGATGTTCATTACTGGTATCGTTTTCTTATCAAATGTCAATGCAGATGAATATTGCAAATACAGAGTATCAGCCAAGGGTCTTAAAACTTTAATTAAATAATCAAAGCACTGTTTGTGGGTTTTAGTACCTGGAACTCTCGGGCCGAAGTTTACTTGATTCAACACATGAGAATATGCGCTGTCTTGATTAAAAATACGAGCAATAACTGGATTACTTACTTGAGTAGAATCTTCTTCAGTATCAAGCCCGGCATTGGAGGTTTGATTGTTGCAAGAAACTAAAAACAAAAAAACAAAAGAAATGATTAAAATCCTCATTGCAGCAAAGATAACAAGAGATTAACCAATTTGCCTAATTTAAGGCCCAAGGCAAAATTAAATTAAATTCACTTATTGGGACCTCAAAATGTCCCCCCGCATCTTGCAAACGAAAAATATATGACCCACTCATTTTACCTATGCCTGTTTGCAGAATGCAAGCAGAGTAATAATCATAAATGTCACCACTGCAAAGTATGGGCTTCTCCCCTACAACGCCCTCCCCTTCAACAAACCTATGTTCACCATTGCTATCTGTAATTTTCCATTTTCGATATACAAGCTGAATGGTGTGGTCACTATTGTTTTCAATAAGAATATGGTAGGAGAAGAAATAGACACCATTTTCTGTGTCGCTTTGAAACTCATTAAACTTAGTCTCTACCGAAATTTTTACCAGCTCTGCAATAGTTTTGCTCATTGAAATTAATTCAAAGAAGCAATATTACATTTATTCCTTTTAAGTCTGTAATTTTTAGTAAAATATTACAATATTATGTCTTTAAACAATTGTCAAAAAAAGAAAATAAACAATAACATACTTAATTAAAGCATCTTTCATCGGCCCAAGTTATCTGTTGGTCCATTTTCAGCGGAAACTTTGAAGATTATTTTTGTTTCCGAAGTTTATTTTGTTATTTCGCGGCCGGTTTTACTATGCTATCAAAAATTTGCAATTCAACAGAAAAACTTTTTATGCTCTATGGCATCAAAAGCATAACAATGGACGATGTTGCTAAAGAACTAAGCATGTCTAAAAAGACGCTATATCAATACGTGGTAGACAAAGATGATTTGGTGAAAAAGACCTTGCTTTTACATACAAAATCTATGGAATCTTTATGTGAGAGCGTATTTAAGTCGGAAGTAAATGCGATTCTACAAATTCTAAAAATAGCCAATATGATGATTGGGTTACACAAAGAAATGAATCCAAGTTTGTTATTCGATCTAAAAAAATACCATCCAGAGACTTACATTTTGTTTACAGAGCACCGCGAAAAAACAATACAAACACAACTTATAGACAATCTTAATCTAGGTATTTTGCAAGGACTGTATAAAACCGATATTAACGTCAACCTTTGTGCAGGATTTTATATGGCGCTAGTTGAGCAATGCATCGGCAGTGAAATTGGGATCCTATCAAAGATGCCTTTTTATGAAAAATACGCCTACCTGGTAAAATACCACCTCAACTCAATTTGTTCTGCTGAAGGCCTTGAGTTTATGACAGAAAATTTAAAAGACTATAAATTAGAAAACGCTACAATTTAAAACAATTTTTACAATATGTATCCCCTTAAATATTCCAATAAAAACCAAAAAAGACTGCGTTCTTTTATGGTCTTTTGTTCATTTATGTTCAGCTTTGGCATGTTCGCCCAGAGCAAGACAAGCGATACAATGTCTATGACCTTAAGTCAAGCCATTGATTATGCAATGACCAATAACCCTGATCTTAAAAATGCATACGCAGACATTGCGATAGCAGATCAGACAGTAAAAGAAGTTAAAGCAATTGGCATTCCGCAGGTTAGAGGCCAAATAAACTTTCAAGACGCTATACAAAAACAAGTTTTTGTATTCCCAATTAATGGTGTAGGTACACCTATAAGAATTGGCAATACTTATACAACACAGGCTGCAATAAACGTTTCATGGTTGCTGTTGGATGGCACTTATTTCCTTGGTCTGAAAGCTGCAAAAGAATTTACAGGTATGTCAAAGAAAATTTCCAGCAAAACAGAGGCGGACATTAAAATTGATGTGGCAAAAACCTATTTCCTAGCGTTAATTGCAAACGAAAATATCAGCTTACTTGATGCATCTTGTCAAACCTTAACTAAAACATACAATCAAGTAAAAGCTTTAAACAAAGAAGGATTTACTGAATCTTTGGATGTAGATAGAATCAGATTGCAACTCAATAACTTAGAAATTAGCAAACAAAAATTAAAAGACCAATACAGTATAGTGCTTGGCTTGTTAAAAGCTAAAATAGGATTGGAACAAGCCATTAACATTAAATTAAGCGACAATATTAGCGACTTAAACTCCCGCTTCAATGTTGCTGACACCTCCACAACAGTTGATTTAAACAAACGATCTGATTTTCAAATTCTGAAGCAGCAATTGGTGCTTAATAAAATGGATGTTAAGCGATACCAATACGGCAAATTGCCAAACCTTGCAGGCGCTTTTACTGTTCAACAAAGTAATTTCGGCGAAAAAATTGACTACAGCAATTGGTATGGCAACTCATTTTTAGCCTTACAAGCCAATATTCCAATTTTTGGTGGATTTGCGAATGATGCTAGAATTCAAAAAGCTAGAATTCAACAATTAAAAACTGAGAACACTATCCACAAGGTTGAAAACATGATAGACCTTGAAGTGCAACAAACCAAGCTTAAGTACTTAAGAGCTATGGAATATGTTGTTCAACAAACTGAAAACTTAGAGTTAGCAAAGCGAATAGTTAATATAACCAACATTAAATACAATGAAGGTGTAGGAAGCAATTTAGAACTTACTACGTCTATTCAAGACCTAAAAACAACCCAAACAAATTACCTAAGCGCTGTTTACGACCTTTTAGTGGCTAAACTAGATTTCCAAGTTGCGCTAGGACAATCAATCAAACTTTAATACAATACAAATAACCATTCATTCAGATGAAGACCCTAATCCAAATAGCAATCGTTGCCCTATTATTTACTGCTTGTAGCAGCAATTCTTTAGACCAAAAGAAAAAAGAATTAGAAAAACTTAAAACCACACTTAAAGAAACCCAAGACAAAATTTCTAAATTAGAATTAGACATTGCAAAACTTGACACAAGTAAGAAACTCGAAGAGTTATTAGAAATAAAAACCACAGCTTTGGTTTTAGAAAACTTCAAAACATACATTGACGTGCAAGGACGCGTAGACGCAGATGAAAACGTTTCACTTTCATCTCAAATTCCTGGACTAATCACAAAAATAAATGTTAAATCAGGTGACGAAGTTAGAAAAGGTCAAGTTCTTGCAGAAACTGACGCCAATGCAATCTTACAACAAATATCGGACCTTGAAACCAACCTAGAATTAGCCAAACAAGTTTTTCAAAGACAACAAAATTTATGGAAGCAAAATATTGGGACTGAAATCCAATTATTACAATCAAAAACCACCAAAGAAAGTTTAGAGAAAAAACTAGGCGCCTTAAATGAGCAATTGAGAATGAGCAAAATCATTTCGCCTATAAGCGGAACTGTTGATGCCGTAAACATAAAAATAGCACAAATGGTTAGTCCGGGCATGGCAGCAATCAATGTTGTTAATTTCTCAAACTTGAAAGTGAAAGCTGAACTTGCTGAAAGCTATTCAATGCGCGTAAAAACAGGAGACCAAGTTATGATATACTTTCCTGATATGAATGATTCTTTTGCCGGTAAAATAAACTATGCAACAAGAGCAATCAACAATATGACCAGAACATTTACAGTTGAAATTTTGCTGCCGAATAGTCAAAAATACCACCCAAATATGGTTGCCAAATTAAAAATAAACGACTATCAATCTGCTAAAAAGCAAATCATTGTTCCTGTCAAATTTATTCAAAAAGGAATTGAAGAGTCTTTTGTATTGGTGGCTGAAAATGGAATTGCAGTTAAAAAATCGATTGTTATTAGCAAAGAATACAATGGCTTGGCTGAGATTTCTGAAGGTTTAAAAGAAGGAGATTTGCTGATAACCGAAGGATACGACTTGGTTAATGATGGCGATAAAATTATTGTAAAAAAATAAATTAAGTTTACTATCAAGTAAAATGTGCAACAAACAAACATCTATATGTTAGATAAAATTAAAGAATTTAAGCCCTCAAGTTGGGCCATAGACAATAAAATTACCGTATATTTAATAACGATATTTATTTCGTTGGCAGGAATTATGGCATACAACTCTTTACCTAAAGAGAATTTTCCGGACATTACTGTTCCAACCATTTACATAAGCACTGTTAATGGTGGTAATTCACCTACAAATATTGAAAACACCATTACAAAACCAATCGAAAAAAGATTGAAAGCCATTTCAGGTGTTAAAAAATTCAATAGCACATCGATGCAAGACGTTTCAGTTATTGTTGTTGAATTTCACACCGACATCAATGTTAGCGTAGCAAAACAAAAAGTAAAAGATGCTGTCGATGAGGCTAGAGGCGACATGCCTTCTACGCTTACCAGAGAGCCAATGATCAAAGAAATTGCTTTTTCTGAAATTCCAATTATGTACATTAATGTTTCAGGTAATTTCGATTTAAAAGAATTGAAGAAGTATGCGGATAACCTAGGTGACAGAATTGAAGGTTTAAGCGAAATTAACGAAGTCAAAATCATTGGCGCACTTGAAAGAGAAATTCAAGTGAATATTGATGCATACAAATTACAAGCTGCTCAATTAACTATTGGCGATGTGCAGAGAGCTATCAGCCAGGAAAACTTAACCATTACAGGTGGCACCGTTCCCCTAAATGGAATGAAGCCGACTCTGAGTATAAAGAGTGAATTCCAAAACCCAAAAGAAATCGAAAACATCGTAGTAACCTCGCAATCTGGAGCAAGACTATTTATTAGAGATTTTGCACAAGTTGTAGATGGTTTCAAAGAAAAAGAAAGTTATTCTAGTAGCAGTGGCAAAAATGTAATCACATTAAATATCATTAAACGCTCTGGCGAAAACTTAATAAAAGCATCAGAAAAGATCAGCAAAGTGATCGAAGAAATGAAGGCCACTGAATTCCCTAAAGGCCTTGACATAAGTGTAACTGGCGACCAAAGCACCAAAACCAAAACCATGCTACACGACTTGATTAATACCATCATTATTGGATTTATTTTAGTCACCATCGTATTGATGTTTTTCATGGGCGTTACAAATGCCTTATTTGTTGCGCTATCTGTTCCATTGTCAATGTTTATTGCCTTCCTTGTAATGCCAAGTATTGACTTCTCATTTAACATGATTGTGCTGTTCTCATTCATTTTAGCCTTAGGTATTGTTGTTGATGACGCAATTGTTGTTATTGAAAATACCCATAGGCTATTCGGCGATGGAAAACGCGACATCAAAACAGCGGCAAAGATGGCTGTAGGGGAAGTTTTTATGCCTGTTTTATCCGGAACCATAACCACCCTAGCACCTTTCATTCCCCTTGCTTTCTGGGGTGGAATAATAGGTAAGTTTATGTACTTCCTACCTGTAACACTTATAATATCATTGCTTGCCTCATTGTTTGTTGCCTATATCATTAACCCGGTTTTTGCGGTTGACTTTATGAAAACCAAAGAAGAGGAAAACAAGAATTATGGTAAGTTAAATAAAAAGACCTACATGCGTTTGGCGATCTATGGCATTATCGCTTTAGTATCTTATGCAAGCGGAAGTGTTGGAATAGGAAACTTTACTATTTTTCTTGCTTTATTCTTAGTTCTCAACCGTTTGTGGTTATACAAGGTTATCAATGCATGGCAGAATAATATTTGGCCAGGATTTATCAATTCCTACACAAAAGTATTGGTTTGGTGTTTGAAAAAACCTTGGAGACCACTTTTCGCAGTCTTAATAACATTTATATTTTCTATAGTTTTCTTCGTTGCAAGAAGTCCCAAAGTGGTATTTTTTCCAGGCAGCGACCCTAACAGTTTGTATGTATATGTAAAATTACCAGAAGGCACCGATCCTGCAGTTACCAATAATGTTATGCGTCAGGTAGAAGCTAAAGTTAATGGGGTTATTGGCAAAGACAATCCAATTGTTGAGTCGATGATTAGCAATGTAACCATTGGCGTTACCGACCCACAAGATGGCGATCAAAATGCCTACCCTAATAAAGGTAAAATCGCAATTGCTTTTGTTGAATTTTCGGAAAGAAATGGAGAATCAACAAGTATATATTTAAAGAAATTACAAGATTTAAAGTGGGACATTCCTGCAGCAGAAATTGTTGTAAACAAAGAAGTAAGTGGACCGCCAACACCAAAACCAGTTTCGCTTGAAATAATTGGTGAAGATTTTGACGAATTGGTAAAAAATTCAAACAATCTAAAAAAACTCCTAACTGATTCTAAAATCGATGGTATTGCTAATTTGAAGTCAGATTTTGTTAGCAACAAACCAGAAATTATTTTTGACATTGACCGCGAACGTGCACTAAGAGAGGGCCTTTCTGCCGCTCAACTTGCTATGGAAATCAGAGGTGCTGTTTATGGTGTAGAAGCTTCCAAATTCAGAGATGTAGACGACGAATACCCAATTCAATTGCGCTATCAAGCCGACCAAAGAATGGACATTGAAACCATCCGAAATTTAAAAATCACCTATAGAGATATGAGTATGGGTGGAATGGTAAGAAGTGTTCCAATTTCATCGGTTTGTGACATACGTTATGATTATACTTATGCTGGTATCAAACGCAAAAACGACAAACGGGTTATTACAATTTCATCTGATGTAAAGGAAGGCTTTAACCCTAATGAAGTGGTTGCTAAGGTTCAAGTAGCAATGGATAAGTTTAAACCGAGTGGCAATGTTTTGGTAAAATTTGCAGGCGACAAAGAAGAGCAACAAGAAACCATGAGTTTCTTAGGGAATGCCATGTTAACTGCTATTGGATTAATGATGTTGGTGCTTGTTGGTTTGTTTAATTCAATAGGAAAACCTCTAATCATCTTATCTGAAATCATATTTAGTATTATTGGCGTTTTACTGGGTGTTGCAATATTTAAAATGGAAATGAGTATTGTTATGACAGGCATTGGAATTGTGGCACTTGGGGGAATTGTTGTCAGGAATGGCATACTATTGGTAGAGTTTGCTGAGTATTCACGTGCTGGTGGGATGAGCCTTTACGAGGCAACTGTTGAAGCAGGAAGAACACGTATGACTCCCGTTATCTTGACAGCTACAGCTGCTATACTTGGTTTGATACCTTTAGCCGTTGGATTAAACATCAATTTTGAGACTTTGTTTACCCATTTCGATCCTAAAATATTCTTTGGTGGTGACAGTGTAGCCTTTTTTGGGCCTTTAAGTTGGACGATGATTTTCGGATTATTATTCGCTACTATTTTAACTCTATTGCTAATTCCATCAATGTATTTAATCACTGAAAGACTTAAGAGAAAGTCAATTATTGTTTTAAATCATTTTGAGATGCCACCTTCATTAATTTATGTTCCATTCTTAATTTTGATTTTAAGACTAATTTTAAAATTAAAAGGCGAAAAAATTGAATTTGGTGATTTAGACCATTAATCTAAACAATGCACCTGCTTAATGTCTAGCAGGTGTATTAATCTTCTTTTGCAAAGATGCATTTTGAAGAATAAATATTTATCATTGCAGTATGCCAAAATCAAAGGTATACTGCTTTTTTATTTTATGCCTTTGGGTAATAAATACAAGTAACGCGCAAATTATTACTGCAGCTGAGCAAACTGCTGCATACCTGCCTCTAATAAAAAACAAGAGGATTGCCTTGGTCGTAAATCAAACCAGCTGCATCAAAAGCACCCATTTGGTTGACACATTGTTAAGTTTAGGAATTAAAATCAAATGTCTCTTTGCTCCAGAGCATGGCTTTAGAGGAAATGCCAGTGCCGGCACCACCGTTAACAATGGAAGAGACGAGCGAACAAAACTTAAAATCATTTCCCTGTATGGCAACCACAAAAAACCCACTGCAGTTGATTTAGATAGCATTGAGGCCATTATTTTTGACATACAAGATGTTGGAGTGCGCTTTTACACTTACATCAGCACAATGCATTATGTCATGGAAGCTGCTGCTGAAATGACTATTCCGATGATTGTTTTGGACAGACCCAACCCAAATGGACATTATATTGATGGGCCGATGCTCGACACGGCGTATAGAAGTTTTGTAGGCATGCATAAAATCCCTTTGGTTCATGGCTGCACCGTCGGAGAAATAGCCCAAATGATCAATGGTGAATCATGGCTTAAAAACGGAGTGCAGTGTTCGCTTAAGGTAATTACTTGCTTAAATTACACCCACAAAACAGCTTATGTTTTACCAATTAAACCATCTCCGAACCTACAAACCCAAAGTTCGATTTATTTATACCCTTCCTTAGGTCTGTTTGAAGGTACAAATATGAGTATGGGGCAAGGAACCAGCACACCATATCAATGCTTTGGATCACCTGCCTTAGACTGGGGGAATTATGCCTTTACCCCAATCAGTATTAAAGGTGTCTCAGAAAAACCAAAATGTCTTGAAATTCCTTGTTTGGGCTTCAATTTAACCTGGTATGGAAATTACCGAGCCTATCAGGAATCTGAAATAAATTTAAACTACTTGGTTCTTTCCTATCGATTAAGCAAAAACAAGGCGGATTTTTTCACTGAATTTATAGATAAATTAGCGGGAACCAGCAGTTTAAGAAAGCAAATAATTGCAGGTAAAACTGTATCAGAAATTAGACAATCTTGGCAAAGTGGACTTGATTCTTACAAAATTACGAGAAATAAATATTTGCTATACCCTTAGAAATGGTGCATTTAGAGACCTATATCAAAAAAATTGAAAAAACATTTGGATTTTAATCCACATTGTCCCTACCTTTGCACTCCCAATTTTATAGTCATGTCAAGAGTTTGTGATCTTACAGGAAAAAAAGCACTAGCAGGAAACAATGTTTCTCATAGTAATCGAAAAACTAAGCGTAGATTCTACGCGAATCTTCAGGATAAAAGATTTTATATTCCTGAAACAGGAGAATGGATTACTCTAAGAGTGTCTACTTCTGCAATCAGGACAATAAATAAAATCGGTATCACCGAAGCAATTAATAGAGTATTCAAAAAAGGTAGTATATAATCATGGCAAAAAAAGGAAATCGCATACAGGTTATTTTGGAGTGTACTGAACAAAAGAACACTGACGTACCAGGAATGAGCAGGTACATTACCACCAAAAACAAAAAGAATACAACTGAAAGAATTGAATTGAAAAAATACAATCCTTTCATGAAAAAGGTTACACTTCACAAAGAAATTAAATAATTATAGATTATGGCAAAAAAGGTTGTTGCAACACTAAAAAAAGAAGGAGAAGGCAAAGACTTTGTTAAAGTTTTTAGAGCAGTAAAATCCAAAAATGGCGCTTACTCTTTTAAAGAAGATATCATTAGCGGCGAAGAGGCTAAAACCTATTTTAAATAATAAGATCTTATATAAAAGTTAGCCTCCGGAAACGGGGGCTTTTTTATTAAACACCAATACCATGTCTATATTTGATTTCTTTAAAAAAGACAAAACGTCTGCTAATAAATCAGAGGCATCTCAACTCGGTTTAGACAAAACCAAAGAATCTTTTTTTGGGAAATTAGGCAAAGCACTTTCTGGAAGAACATCTATTGATGCAAGTTTCCTCGATGAATTAGAAGAAATTCTAATCAGCAGCGATGTGGGAACTGAAACCACATTTAGAATTATTGAAAGAGTAGAGAAAAGAGTCAAAAAAGACAAATATCTAAATTCAAATGAACTTCACCTTTTACTAAGAGATGAAATCACTTTGCTTTTAACTGAAAACAAAAAAACGGAAGAGCTAAACTTCAAACTAGACAAGCAAACAAAGCCATATGTACTTATGGTAGTTGGCGTTAATGGTGTAGGCAAAACCACAACCATTGGAAAATTAGCCAATCAATTTAAAAAGCATGGCAATAAAGTTCTTCTTGCAGCGGGAGATACCTTCAGAGCGGGTGCTGTAGATCAATTGGAAATTTGGAGCAAGCGGGTTGATTGTGACTTTTATTCTAAAGGAATGAATGCCGATCCATCTGCAGTTGCTTTTGATGCTTTAGAAAAAGCAAAAAACGAGAATTATGACATCGTAATTATCGATACCGCAGGAAGACTCCATAACAAAATCAATTTAATGAATGAATTGAGCAAAATCAAACGTGTAATGAGCAAAGTGCTAGACCATGCGCCCAATGATGTTATGTTGGTCCTAGATGCATCAACAGGTCAAAATGCATTTGAACAAGCCAAACAATTCACTGCCGCAACCGAAGTTAGTTCATTGGCACTTACAAAGCTTGATGGCACAGCTAAGGGTGGTGTTGTGCTTGGGGTCAGTGATTTGTTTAAAATCCCTGTTAGATTTATTGGAACTGGGGAAGGAATAGAGGACATAAAAATATTTAATCCTGAAGAATTTGTGAATTCAC
>CAMDAF010000022.1 GCA_945888525.1 Chitinophaga pinensis | reverse complement strand
CTAGCATAACAAAATATTTATACGACAAAGAAAAATAATACTTCTGACTTTGTGGACTTTTCAAGCGGACGGACTTTAATATTAGACCGTTCGCTTACTTGATTTGCTTTTATTTGGCAGACAAGACAACCAGCCCATAACAGCACCTAAAAAAATTGGCTGCATTGTACTATTAATGAAAATTTATTTTACATTTTAAATGTGTTTTTCAAAAGAAAGTTTATGCTTCAAAATCGCCACCTTCGCCAAGCCGCGGGACGTTATGGGCAAATTAAACAAAGACGGCCAGAAAGAGCCAAAGGGCTGACCACCTGTAGTGACAAAAAAATTGTATTATTGTATTTTAAAAGTGGAGTCCAGAACCCACTCAAAAAAACGGGGCGACACCGAAAAGCCATACGAGTAGGAACTAAATTTAAAAAAAACGAAATGGCACAAGAAATGTACAAACATGATGCATTGCTTCACTTATTGTGGGCAGTTGCAACCGCAGATACTACATCAGATGATCAAAAATTTGGTAATGCAGTATCCAGTTTAGAAGATGAATATTATGAAAAGGTTAACAAGGCAGAAGGAATTGATATTCCCTTTTCAGAAATTGTTTTAAAGCGCACAGCACTGAGAGATAGTATAGGATATGATGGAATCATTAAAGAAGCACTGAAGGCTACAAATAGTTGTGGCAAAGAATGGAAAGCGAAAGTCATTGTTTACATGATTAAGATGTCCCATAAATCATGGGGTGGTGATTATCAAGTGAATGGCGAAAAAATTAATATCTCTGATAGTGAATGGAAAATTATCACTAAGGCTAAAAAATACTTTGGTTTAACTGAAGAAGAAGAAAAAAAAGGTTGGGACTTAACGAAAATTTAACCAGCCCATAACAGCAACTACAAGAAATTGGCGGTTCAGTGCTCCGCAGACGCATTTACCAATAATGTATTAATTTTATATGGCATTGGTGAGCCCTTTGGGGATGTGGTTAATCAAAGTTTGGTTCTCCGCATCAAAATTTGTGGTGAAAATCGCCACCTTCGCCAAGCCCGAAACCGTCAGCAGCAAAACCCCGAGCGAATTTTTTGGACATTTTATTATTAAAAAACAATACTAATTATTGTAATTAAATTTGGAAAATAGATATTAATGTAGTTACTTTGTAATTACATTAAAATTTAGACAATGGATATTTCATTAATCTCAATTGGAAACTCAAAAGGTATTAGACTTTCCAAAACAATACTTGAAAAATATAATATTCAAGACACTATCGAATTAATACTTGAAAAAGGTTTTATTATTTTAAAACCGAAGACTTCAGCTAGAAATGGTTGGGAGAAGTCATTTAAGAAAATGCACGAAAATGGAGATGACAACCAATTAATGGCAGACGTATTTAATGACGAAAGTTTTGAAGAATGGAAATAAAACAGTATGAAATTGTTTTGGTTAATCTTGACCCTACAATCGGCAGTGAAATGAAAAAGACTCGGCCATGCGTTGTAATTTCTCCCAACGAAATGAATAAATATTTGCAGACAATTGTTATTGCCCCTATGACAAGCAATTCTAAAAGTTATCCGACTAGAGTAGCAGTTAAACATAATAAAACAAAAGGCTGGGTTGTTCTTGATCAAATCAGAACTATTGACAGACTACGTATTGTGAAAATTCTTGATAAACTTTCCGAAAAAGATATTGTTGAAGTCAAGACAATTATTCACGAGACATATGTAGCATAAAAACAAACGTCAGTTAGTAGCACCTTAAAGAAATTGGCTAGTTAAGTGCTTCGTATGAAAGTTTTATCTTATGTTTGTTGCAGCTTTCAAATCAAAATTGGTTTTAAAATCGCCAACTTCTTGTAGCTGCAAAACGACGTTAGCGTTCATTGCCAAATAAAACACGCAGATAACGCAAATTTAACTTGTGCCTGTAATAAGTTACTGTATTTTAACATTAGAAGAGTTTGTGTTTTGAATCTTTTTTAGGCCAATTGCTTTTAATGTTTTTCTATATTCACTTTTGTTTTTTTCCCCTAAATTTGAACTGCTTTTATGCACCCTAAAGTTTCTGCCTTTTTACACGATCTCAATGCTTGGAAAGCTGAGTTGGAATGTCTTAGAAACATTGCAAACGGCTGTGCCTTGGTCGAAGATTTTAAATGGGGTGTTCCTTGTTATACCTTCAACAAGAGCAATGTGCTTTTAATCCATGGGTTTAAAAAGTATTGCGCCATCTTGTTTGTGAAAGGGGCGCTTTTGAATGACCCAAACAAGATTTTGGTGCAACAAACGGAGAATACACAAGCAAGTAGACAAATTCGTTTTACCAGTCTTAAAGAAATTCTAAACATGGAAGCCGATATCAAAGCCTATATTTATGAAGCCATAGAAGTTGAAAAGGCGGGCTTTAAAGTTGAATTCAAACAAAGCAAAGAACTTGTCTTTGTAGAAGAACTGCAAAATAAATTAGACGCCGATACCAAATTTAATGCGGCTTTTATGGCGCTAACACCAGGGCGTCAAAGGGCTTACAATATATTTTTCTCCGACTCCAAACAATCTGCTACCCGCATTTCTAGAATTGAGAAATCGACCGCTAGGATCCTAAAGGGAAAGGGGCTTAACGATTGCGTTTGTGGCCTGTCTAAAAAAATGCCGTCTTGCGATGGCTCACACAAAATTCTCAAACCAATAGATTGATTTCAAAGACTTCAATCTCAATAAAATAAAAATGAATAGATCAGAACAAATAAGCGCTCTGCGCACCGAAATTCCTACCGACGCCGAACGCAGCTCGCTGCCACTTGAACAATTTCAAAATTCAAGTCTGCGCCCCATACTCAAGTTTCAAAACGATTTGTTCTTGGCCTACTTCAAATCGCAATTAAATGGGGCTGAAATACCCGACTTTAAAATGGAAATTGAACAGTTTGTGAAATTGCGTTTGCAAAAGGATATGACCATCAGAAACACTTTAATTGGTATGGTCTTAGCCCTTTTAACAGAGGATGAATTGCAATATTTCATTGAGCATAAAAACGAAATGAACAAGCGGATTGTTGATATGCTAAGCCAGCGTATTGCCGAGCAATTGGGCAAGAAGTAAAACATTAAAATTACATAGACTGTTTATTTCGTATGAAATCAGCACTTAAATTACTTGCTTATATTATAATTTGTTTGGCCATTGGAGGAATCTCCGGTATTGCAACCATAGGGGGTTTAAAGACTTGGTATCCCAATTTAATGAAACCGAGTTTCAATCCGCCCAATTATTTGTTTGGACCTGTATGGTCGGCGCTATACGCTTTAATGGGTGTAAGTTTGTTTTTAATCCTTCAATCAGCTAAAAATGCAAACAGCAGTCTTGCGCTTAAAGTGTTTTTCCTACAATTGACTTTAAACTTTTCTTGGAGTTTTCTTTTCTTTACTTTCCATTGGCTTGGCATTTCATTTATTGAAATACTGGCCATTTGGAGCTGTATACTTTGGATGATCGTTTCTTTTTGGCGCTGCAACAAAACAGCCGCCCTTATCCAAATCCCATATTTACTTTGGGTAAGCTTTGCTTCAGTTTTAAACGGAAGCATATGGTTTCTTAATTTGTAAAAAAAAATCCCGTCTTGTAATTACAAGACGGGATTTTTAATATTAAATAAAAATCAATCTTAGTTGATTGTCATTTTCTTAGTTACAGAGTGGGTAGCAGTTTTTACTGTGTAGAAGTAAATACCAGCAGCCAAACCGTCAGCGTTCATGGTTATTGAGTGGTTGCCAGCACCTTTAGAACCGAAGTCTTGGGTGCTTACAACTTGACCAGATACATTGGTGATTTCGATTGTAACGTTAGACTCAGTGTTCAACCAGATAATTACATCTGAGTTGCTGCTGAATGGGTTAGGATAGTTTTGAGAAACCACGAATACTTCTTGGTTTGCATCAAATTGCTCAACACCTAAGCTCCAAAGCGTTTGGATAGAACCATCTAAAATTTTAGCAACTGGAATAGCCGCATACATGATGTCGTTGATACCAGCAGGGTGGTTGTTATCTGCAGTGCTGTTGTTTTGTAGGTTTGTACCTGCAGTAGCATCTACTTGGAAAATAACGTGAACAAAATTGTTGACTTTCTTAGCTACACAAGCAAATTCCTCTTCCAAGCCTTGGATTTGGGTGATGTCTTGAGAAGCAGCCCAATTGGCTCCACCATCGGTAGAGTGAACCATCATAACGTCTCTTAAGTTTACATTGTTCGCATCTACGTCTTGCTCTAATGGGAAAGAGAAAGTTACGAAAATATTGCCACTCGCATCAACACCAGCAGAAGGAGAGTGCAACAATGACGTGTTACCCAATCTAGCTACGGATGATATGCCGACGTTTTTTAAAGTTTGTGGAACCAAACCACCCGACAACGCTGCAGTATTACCAGCAGAAATGTCTAATGTTCCGTTTTTGTCGCGGTCAAATTGAGAACCGCCAGCAATAAGTTGAACTTTGCCAGTGCTTTCGCTCCAGTGTGCCAATAAGGATGTTCCAGGGAAGAAGCTGTATGAAGCATCAGATGTATCGTCATCAAATACTTTACTTACACCCCAAAATGCGTGAACTTTGTTGTTGTTGTCAATTAATACCTCAACAGAACCATCGCACACACTCGGCGTATCCAACATTAATTTTTTATCGTTGTAAGGCGCATATGCAAATGTATCAGCAATAATTCTTGTGAAAGTTGCTCCATTGTCAGTAGACTTCCATACCATAACGTCTTTTAATTGGTCACCAGTTACAATAGCAACTACCGAACCACGCACATCAATTGCATATTCATCGCCACCACCAGACGTTATACGGGTGCTGTCATAACCTGGTAATATTGAATGTTGAATGTCCCAAGTTGCACCACCATCGGTAGAACGGCTGTAAGTCAAAGGCGCAAATACACCTTTTCTTTTTGGTGCTCTAGGCTCACCGGGTTGAGAGGAGTCTGCATAGGTACCAATGCAGTGGAAATAGTTGCCGCTGTTGGCTACTCTGCCCCATAATGGTCTTAAACTGTTTTCAGTTAGAACTGAACTGCCCGAGGACCATGAAGTGCTTCCAATAGCTGCATTATTAGACAATACATATCCGCCATTGGCCGCATCGTGTCCCATAACCCATTCTTTGCCGTTGTTCACACCAATTGAAGGCCATCCCAAACGAACGCTTTCAACTCTGTTTGTAGGATTGCCTACGCTTAACCAACTGCTTAAGTTGAAGTGGTTGTATCCAGTTCCACGGTTTGCATAGGTTGCATCATTTGAAGTTGTCCAAGCAACTGATACTTTGCCATCGTCTTGTAATACAACTCTTCTACCAATACTTGCGTTGGTTTGTAAATCGTAATACGTGCTTCCAACTTTTACGAAATTATATGAAATAATTCCACGTTTTGCACTGCTTTTTGGTGCAGCTTTGCTTGCACCTGCATTTGCCATTGAGTCAAAAGTGCTGTTGTCAACAGCGCCAGCAGTTTGGCTGCTAAGCAACTGAGGACCTCCAACAGTCATCTGACCAAATTTAGAGGCATCTTTGCTTTGAGAAAATGCCATGAAAGGCAAAACCAAAGCGGTAATAAGTAATTTTTTGTTCATGATTAACAATCGTATATTTTGTTTTAATGGTGCAAAATACCTTGAAAATTGGAAATTATAAAATAAAAATTAAAATAATTGTGAATAGAATAAGACCTTTTTGTTAATTAATTCCTTGATCGGTATTAACTTTAAAACTTAAGCCTTAGAAATTAGAGTATTGCAGATTTTGTTAAACCAATTTTAATTGATGTGGAATCTCTGCAATGCGCAAAATTTTAACCACCAATTCAATCATTAATTGTCCATCGTCGGTACCAGCGTCATCAACGCCTTTTGAACGCAAATCATAATACTTTAAAAAAGCAAAGATTTGTTCAATCATTAAAGGCAAGTAATTTTCACTTGCTTGCTTGTAATCGTCCAAAAAGAATTCATTAACGCCCAATGTGCTGGCAATGTCTTTTCTTGGCTTGCTTTTTATGGTATGGTAGGTGTATACTTTTGAAAAATAGGAGTATAAGTTTGCAATCAAAGGAATAATAGAATGCTGCTTGGTGTTCGATGCAAAATAATGGGTGATTTGAATCGACTTGTTAAAGTTTTTTTGTCCAATTGCTTTTTGCAATTCAAAAATATTGTAGTCTTTGCTTACCCCTATGTTTTGCTCAATATGTGTAACACCAATAACCGCTACGTCTTCTTTTACATTGATTAAAAGTTTGTCTACCTCATTGGCAATCTTACTTAAGTCGTTGCCCAAATAGTCTGCAATCAATTGAACCGCTTTTATGTCTATGGCCCTTTTCATTGATCTGAAATAGGTTTCTATCCAAGGTGTGATTTCATAATCGCGCAGTCTTTCGGCCGTAAAATGGGTGTATTTGCCAAAAAGCTTTCCAACCTTTTTGCGCTTGTCTACTTTTTTGCCTTTGTAACACAATACCAATATTGTGGTGGCACTCGGGTTTTCAACATAGTCTTCTAATAGCTCAATGTCGCTAATGTTCTGCGCTTCTTTGATGATGATTAATTGATATTCACTCATCATTGGGTAGCGCTTGGCGGCCATTTTAATCTCCAAAGGAGAAATATCTTTGCCATAGGCAATGGTTTGGTTAAAACTCTTTTCTTCTGGTTTTAGAACTTCCTGTTCTAGAGTTCTGGTAATTTCATCAATGTAAAAAGTTTCATCCCCTTCGAGCAAATATATGGGCATGAATTTTCTGCGCTTGATGTCGCCAACAATTTGATCGAATTTTATTGTGGTCTGATTCGCCATTATGTTTTAAGTTCGCAGAAGTGAAACTGAATTTTAAGTCCTACAATTTTACAACAAAAGAAGAACAAGGTAATACACTAATTTTCGACATTGTGAGGAAAAAGTATGTCGTTCTAACACCCGAAGAGTGGGTAAGGCAGCATATAATTCATTTTTTGGTCGATGATTTGTCGGTTCCTGTTGGACTGATTTCTGTAGAAAGGGCGCTCACTTTCAATGGCTTGAAAAAAAGATTTGACATTTGTGCGGCTACAAATACTGGAAGGATGTTCCTTCTTGTGGAGTGCAAAGCACCAGATGTGGCCTTGTCTAAATCAACGCTGCACCAAGCGGGTGTTTACCACCAAACATTGGGGGTGCAATGCATACTTCTTAGCAATGGCCTCAACCATGTTGGCATGCTATGGGATGTTAAAAGTGAAAAATTTGTGCAAGTGTCTGAAATACCGAACTATTCGCTTTGGTCTTGAACATTAATCTGTCTAAATGGATTTCTTTTTTTCCATTCATCACCAATATTGCCTTCAAACCAAGAGCCAATAAAATTGAAAGCCATGCGAATGATGCCTGGTTTTACCCAAATATAATTAAAGTTTTCTACTGCATGCGCCCCAGCATTTGCTTTTGCTTCTCTGGCCGTTCGGCCCATTTCAATGGTTTTAAACCTATTGACGATAGCACATTTGATGCCGTCAAATAGTAAATTGAAATACAAGTTGTATTGGTTGTTATAATGGTAATCCAAGCCAATATAATGGATCTCCATTTTTGCTTTATTAGGATAATAGATGTTGCTGCTAAAAGCTATCATCGTTTCTCCCAGATAGTAAGCATAAAATCTAAAATTCTCGCCTAAATTCTTTTTCATTTCAACAAAGTACTCGGCATTTAAAATGCCCAAAGCAATGCTCTGCTTTTGAACAATGTTTTGATACAATTCTGTTATACGGCCTTTTTCTTCAACTAATTCTTCTACCCCCAGGTCTTTTATTGCCAAGGTTTGCATCGATTTCTGAATCTTTACTGCTCTTTGTCGATACTTTCTTGACAAGACGTTTAAGTAGTCGTCGAAGCTATTCCATTCTTCTCTAATGTCCAACTCCATGGTTAAGTCTTGCTTAAACGATCTAAATTGGTGGCATGTATATTGTTTTGGGCTGAATTCTCGAGAACAATCTTTCAATAAAATGCCACACAAGCCATTCTCTTTTTTTGTTTCCAAACGGTACAATTGAAGACAATCAAAAATTTGCTCTCTGTGGCTCTTCTCTATGAAATAAAATCCTTGAAAGTTGACCCGAAACAAATTGCCGCAAATCAACAACTGTAAACTTTGGGTAATGATGCACTGCTTTAATTGCTTTAAAACCGGCCGGTCAAAAATATTGTGGTGGTAGTGTTTGCTGTTGAAATTAAAACACTGCAAATACATAAGGCCTATGATTGTATTGTTTTGGTAAATGTTTACATACCTAAAATCAATGTCTTCAGGCTTTGCGTCTTCTAAAGCCTGAATGTCTGAATTGCGAAGATGGTGTTGCTCCGGCAAAATTTTGGACCATGTTTCTTGAACCTGATGATAGGTGTAGGCAGTTTGAAAACTAAAGCTATTTTGAACAGAACCTCGGTAAAACATTCTATTTGGGCGCGCTTGTTTTTTTTCTTAAGCGAATATTCAGCATCTCTACAAACAAACTAAATGCCATTGAGAAATAAATATATCCTTTTGGCACGTGGATTTCAAAGGCTTCAACAATCAGCATAAACCCAATCATCAATAAAAAGGATAAAGCCAACATTTTAACAGTTGGGTGCTTGTCTACAAAATTCGAAATGCTTCCGCTAACTAAAAGCATAATGAGCATAGATAGTATAATGGAGAAAAACATTACTGGGATACTTGGGGTTAGTCCAATCGCTGTAACGATTGAATCGACAGAGAATACCAAGTTTAACAACAATATTTGGCCGACAACCTTAGCCAAGCTTTGCCTGGTCTTCTTTTCAGATTCTAAATGTTCGTCGGCACTAAATTTATGGTGTATTTCGGTGGTCGATTTGTAGATTAAAAACATACCGCCAGCAATTAAAATCATGTCTTTAATGCTAATATCTTTTCCTGCGAAATCAATTGGCAATGTGAACAAGGTCGATTGTGATTCAATAACCAACTGAATAAGCACCAACAATATCAACCTCAACAACATGGCTAAAAGTAAACCAATGTTACGGGCTTTCTTTTGCTCGTGTTTTGCAACTCTGCCTGCAACAATATTTACAAAAATAATATTGTCAATGCCAAGAACAACCTCCATAAAGGTTAATGTAAAAAGGCTAATCAGGCCTGCTGAACTCAATATTTCTTCCATTTGTTTTGCAAAAATAAATGTTTAATTAGATTGCTACTTGATTCTTTTAAACATTTCGGTGTTTTCAAGATAAAACCCACGCATTAATAGACTAAATGCTTCAGTCTTTTGCCCATCTGCTTGCGTCAGATTAAAATGTTCCACTTCAGTTGGCTTATTGTTTGCTAAACTGAAACACAGGATGCTGCGGTAATGTTTTTCTGGTTTGTTGTAGATAAGAATCTCCTTAAGCGCAAAAAGATGATTGGTCTCGGCCATTTTTATAAATTCTGTTGCTTCTTGAGGTGGGTAAATAAGCCAAAACAATCCATTGGGATTAAGTATTTCTTTAATCCTTTTGATGAGTTGCACAGAATCCAAAGTTTTGTTGTGTATGGCCCTGTTTTTCTCACTGTCTGCCTTTTCTAAATGGTTTTTAAAATAGGGTGGGTTGCATACAATCAAATCAAACTTGTGCGCGAAGGGATATTCTAATGCATCTGCGTTTAAAGTAACAATTCGATTGTTAAAAACACTTTTTTGAATGTTGTCTGTTGCTTGCTCGTAAACAGATTTTTCAATTTCAATTGCTGTGAGCTGGGTATTTGGGTATCGCTGCGCCAGTAACAAGGCTATAACACCCGTTCCGGTGCCAATGTCCAAACAGTGTATTGGGTTGTCAAATTCTGCAATTGCCCCTAAAATACAAGCATCACTGTTTACTTTTAACCCTTTGTCTTGACTGAAGATGCTGAATTGTTGGAAATGAAAAAAGCTATTTCCCACTTGAAATTACAAAATCAACATCGCATCACCGTAGCATTGGAAGTTGTATTTCTTCTTAATTGCTTCTTTGTATGCGTCAATTACGAAATCATATCCGCCAAATGCTGTGGCCAGCATCATCAGGGTGCTTTCTGGCGCATGTAAATTGGTGATAAAGGCATTGGCAATTGAGAAATCATAGACCGGTGAAATAAACTTATCCGTCCAACCTGTACTTGCATTCAAGGTTCCAGTTGACGACACAGATGATTCGAGAGCCCTCATGGCGCCTGAACCAACCGCAACTATTCTTTTTTTGGTGAGTTGAGTAGCATTAACCAATGATGCAGTTTGCTCACTAATTGAATAACTCTCAGAATCCATTTTATGTTTACTCAGGTCTTCTACTTCTACATTTCTAAAAGTACCTAATCCTTGGTGCAATGTCAATTCTGTGAATCTTACCCCTTTGATGTCCATGCGCATCATCAATTCTCTGCTGAAGTGCAAGCCTGCTGTTGGCGGAGCTACTGCACCTTCTACAGTTGCGAATATCGTTTGGTAGCGTTCTTCGTCTTCTTTCTTAACCGCACGGTCAATGTATTTTGGTATTGGCGTTTCTCCAAGTTTTCTAACGATGCTGTTAAACTCCTCCTTGCTGCCATCAAATAAGAACCGGATGGTTCTTCCTCTGCTGGTGGTATTGTCAACTACCTCAGCAACCAAATCGTCGTCGCCGAAATACAATTTATTGCCTACACGGATTTTGCGCGCTGGATCAACCAACACATCCCATAATTTATGCTCCTCATTTAATTCTCTCAACAAGAAAACTTCAATCTTAGCACCCGTCTTTTCTTTGTTGCCGTACATTCTTGCAGGAAATACGCGTGTGTTGTTCATGATGAACAAATCGTCTTCTTCAAAAAGGTCTAAAATGTCCTTGAATTTTTTGTGCTCAATTTTTTGAGTGGCTCTGTTTAACACCATAAGTTTGCTCTCATCGCGGTTTTTGTTCGGATCTTGTGCAATCAAGTTTGCTGGTAAATCAAAGCTGAATTTAGATAATTTCATTGGACTATAATTAGGGTAAAAAAGGGTGCAAATTTAATAAAATTTTAGGTAAAAGGCAAGTTTATTATTTTATTAATACGATTGAGCCCTGAATTGTTTATTCGTCTTTTAGGCTTTCGCAAATATCTTCTACCTTTTTTTGGGCCCTTTCATAGGCCAAATCAGTCTCTTTTAATGGTTTTAGAATTTTATCGGCCAAGGTATAAAGTAGCGTTACATCCTCTTTTTCTTTTCTGAAATACGTTAGAAAGGTTTCTTTTTCATAGTCTTTGCTGTGCGCCGATTCTTTTAATGTTTTTAATTGAATCAAAAGTTCTTCGATTTCCATCACAATTGGTTTGAAACTGTCAATGGCTTTACCATACAATTTGCCATAACTCTTATATTCGTCCATTAACTGTGCAGTTTCTAAATCCACAATTAAGTTTTTTTCTCTGTACCTAGAGTCGCAAAATTCATAATTGTGTTTGATAATGTCTTTGCGCTCTTGGATTTCCTCTAAGGGCATATAATCCAACCAAGTGCGTATGGTTTGCACACGCATTTGTAAAGTGTCTATCAACTCTAACTCGGCTTTTACCTCATAATCGGCTTTGTAACCATCTTTACAAGACATCAACAAGAACAAGCAGGGAATAAAATATTTAAACATACTGCAAAATTATATTATTTTTATATAGTTTTGAACTCAAGTTTAATTTTTGTTAGTCAGGACCGATTATAAACGCGTAAGAGAAATCGTTTTTCTAAAAGACGTAGGAGTCCTTGCTGTGTCTGCATTTGGCGGCCCAGAAATGCATATTAGTCTTTTCTTAAAGCATTTGGTTCAGGAAAAGAAATACCTGACTGAAACAGATTTGTTGGAACTCAATAGCCTTTGTCAGATATTGCCAGGGCCTTCATCAACGCAAACATTAACTGCTATTGCCTATAAAATTGGGGGGCCAAGATTGGCTTTTTTGGCGTTGATGATTTGGATAATGCCAGCCACTCTGTTGATGTCTTTCTTTGTTCTATCGACCAGTTTTGTTAAACCACAAGTCTTTACTTTTATCGGGCCTATGGCACTCGGGTTTATTGTCGTAGCGGCTTTGCAAATGTTTAAATTGCTAAAAAAAGACCGTCTTAATATTGGTCTCGCAATTTTGGCGGCTTTTTTGTCTTTTTGGTTTCATACCCCTGTGGCTTTCCCTGTTCTGCTTTTGGCTGGCGCTTTGGTAACCGTCAATTTCGGAAAGAAAGATTTTATTCCAAACAACAAACCTTTAATCAATATTCGTTGGGCCAATTTAAGTCTTATGTTTATGATCCTTATCACTGTTGCAGTTGTCGGATTGTACACCAAAACCAAATTTCCAATCTTCTCTCAACCCATCCGCTTGTTTGAAAATACCTACCGAATGGGTACCATGGTCTTTGGTGGTGGGAATGTGTTATATTCGATGATACTTACCGAGTTTGTTGAATTTAAACCGAAACAATACCTGAGTTTAAGTGAATTTAATACGGGGTTAGGCCTCTTACAGGCTGTTCCTGGACCAACATTTTCTTTGGCCACCTTCGCCAACGGCATGGCAATGAAAAACCTTGGATATGGCTTCAATGGTCAGCTTATTGGATGTGCCTTAGGAACTTTAGCGATTTTTTTACCAGGTACCTTGTTGATATTTTTCGTTTACCCAATTTGGAGCCAAGTTAAAGAGTATCCAATTATTTATAGGTCATTGGATGGGATTATTTCTGTGTCAATAGGTTTTATTTGGTCGGCGGCCCTTTTTATGCTGATGCCGTATTTGAAATCTATAGTTACAGAATGTGCCTTGTTTTTAGAATGCCAGAAAAAAGGCATCAATATGCACGGGATGACTGATCAATATCTTTCTCTTTTAGTTTTCATTATAACTTTGGTATATTTGCGTTACAAGAAACTGCCAACCGTTCTTTTGGTTGTTGTAACTTTGTTGGCAGGTTATTTGTTATATGCTGTTTAGAAATGAATAAAAAAATTGGATTATATCTGTTCTTGGTTCTGCCGTTTTTTTCGGTGGCTCAAACGCAATTGCAAAGAGACAGTGGCCTAATTCAGTTTTCAGGTATTTTACTTTCTTCGGATAGTATTTATCCAATACCATTTGCCAATATTTTTGTTCAGAGAAAACCTTATGGAACCTATTCGAATTTAGAAGGTTATTTTTCTTTTGTAGCCCGCAAAGGCGATACCGTTATTTTCTCGCATGTTGAATTTAAACGTTCTATCTTCGTTATTCCAGATACACTAAAAGACTATAAGTACAGTATTGTTAAATTGATGACCCAAGATACGGTTTATTTCCCCGGGGTTATTATCATGCCAATGCCAAACCGAGCAACCTTCGACCATTTGTTTGTTACCAAAGAAATTCCAAATGATGATGTCCAAAGGGCTAAAAATAATATGGAGCGTGAAGAACTAAAGGAACAGGCTTTTTCCTTAGAAGGATCTGATGCCTCTGAGGCTTACAGGCAAATTACACGGATGTATGCCCAGAAGTCTTATTATGCTGGCGGACAAATTCCTCCAATGAATATTTTAAATCCTTTCGCTTGGGCACAGTTTTTTGAAGCATGGAAGCGTGGGGATTTTAAACGCAAAAGCCGTTAATTAAAAAACAAGTTGTATCAACTCCAGGACGATGCCAATAGAGCTAATGGTATAAAGGAAAATTGACGAATTTTAAGCCTTAGTAATTGTTAAGCATCATTGGCATCACCAACATCACCACTTCTTCGTCTGCTTCGTTTTCTGCAGGAACCAAAAGACCGGCGCGGTTGGGTGTAGACAATTTCAATTTAACTGAATCGTGGTCAACATTTGACAACAACTCCAATAAGAAACGAGAGTTGAATCCAATTTCGATGTCTTCTCCATCGTATTCGCAAGCGCGTTTTTCGTTTGCTTCGTTTGCCAATTCTATATCCTCTGCACTAGCAGCCAATTCATTGCCAGTAATTTTGATTCTGATTTGGTGCGTGGTTTTGTTTGAGAAGTTCGCAACACGTTTAACCGTTTCTAAAAAGTCAATTCGGTTGATCCCAACAATATTGTTGTTGTCTTGAGGAATTACTGCTTTATAGTCAGGGTACTTTTCGTCGATTAAACGGCAAGACAATTTCAAATTGTTGCTGGTAAAGAATACATTTGATTTGTTGAAATCAATTTGTATTGGCGTTACATCATTGCTCAATGACGATTTCAGTAAGTTGAGCGCTTTTTTAGGCAAGATAAACGTGTGCTCCATGCCAGGTTTAATGTCGTGGCGGGTTAGCTTAACCAAGCGGTTTGCATCTGTTGCCACAAAATTTATACTGTCATTGTAGAGTTCTACAAATACGCCAGTAAGGTTTAATCTTAAATCGTCGTTGCCAGTTGCAAATAAAGTTTTACTAATGCATCTTAACAATACATTTGAAGGCATAGAAAATGCACTTTCAGACTCAATTTCTGGAACTTTAGGAAAATCAGAGCCACTTTGGCCAGCCAATTTGTATCGGCCATTGGCAGTGCCTAATTCAATGCCGAAGGTTTCTTCATTAACTGTAAAGGTAATTGGTTGGTCATTCAACATTTTTACCGTATCAATTAACAACCTAGATGGTATTGCTACTAAGATGTCGTCTTTTGACTCAACTTTCAATGAAGTAGACATAGAGGTCTCTAAATCGGTAGTTGAAATGGTAAGCGTACCACTTTTTATGTCAAATAAGAAGTTATCAAGTATAGGTAATACAGGCTTCGATACGATTGCCCCGCTAACTTTACTTAAGTGCTCTAATAATTCTGGTGCTGCTACAATAAATTTCATACTAATTTAAGACTTTTTTATCTGAATGCGAAAGTAATAACACGCTTGCAGGGTATATTCACATAATGATCTCTTTTATTCACAAAATAGCCTTACATATCAAAGATTTTGCCAGGATTTAAAATTAAATTAGGGTCAAAGCTTCGTTTGATTCCGCGCATGATCTCAAATTGGGCCTCACTAAAAACAATATCTAAATATGGTTTTTGAACCAATCCAATGCCATGCTCTCCGCTAATGGTGCCGCCATACTTTTTACACAAGTCAAAAATTTGTCTAATGGCAATTGGTAGAACTTTTTCCCATAATTCATCGGCCAAATCGTTTTTTAAAATATTGACATGTAAATTTCCGTCTCCAGCATGCCCATAACAAACGGTCTCAAAACCATATTTTTCACTGATTTTACTTACACCATCGTATAAGTCGGGTAGATACGATCTTGTTACAACTGTATCTTCTTCTTTGTAAATGGAGTGTTGTTTTACTACTTCTCCAATCGATCTTCTGATTTTCCAAAATTTCTCCTTGGTCTCGCTGTCGTCCGCCATCAATACATTCAAAACCGCATGCGCTTCCAAGGCTTCATAGATCTTTTCACATTGTGGCATCAATTCCCCTTCGTTGAAAGCATCAACTTCTATCAATAAATAGGCTTGTTCTTCACCCATTTCAAATGCAATATTGTTCTTTTGAGTCGACAACTGAACGCCTTTTCTGTCCATAAATTCAATGGCCGAAGCCTGAACACCCGCCGCAAATATGGCCGGTACCGTTGCACAAGCTTCCCTTGCATTGTTAAAACTGGCAAGCATTAAAGACCTATATGGAGGATATGGAATTAGTTTCAATGTTATTTTACAAACGATACCCAAAGTGCCTTCACTCCCTACCATTAATTGGGTTAAATGGTAACCGGTCGAGTTCTTTAAAACATTAGCCCCAGTTTGTATAATCTCACCATTGGCCAACACCACTTCTAAATTTAAAACATAGTCTTTGGTGGTGCCGTATTTAACGCAGCGAGGTCCACCACTGCTGTGGGCAATGTTTCCGCCTAAGGTGCAACTGCCTTTGCTCGCAGGATCTGGAGGGTAAAACAAGCCCAGTGCTTGGACTGCATTTTGCAAATCTTCATTAATTACACCTGCTTCAACAATTGCTTGGTGATTTGCTGTGTCAATTTCTAGTATACGGTTCATTTTTTCAAAACCCAATACCACCCCGCCTTCAATTGGCAAACAACCTCCACTCAATCCTGTGCCTGCGCCTCTGCAGGTTAAAGCGATGAGGTTCTCATTGCAATACCTGGTAATTTTTGAAACCATCTGTGTATTGCTTGGCAATAAGACCAATTCGGGGGTAAAACATAAATCTTCAGTGTAGTCGCGGCCATAAAGGTCTAGAGATTCTAGGTCGGTTTTGTAATTACCTTCCCCTACAATTTGACAGAGTGCATCTGCCATGGTTTTATCAATGCGGGTATAGCCCATGCTGCGAAAATAGTGTTTAGATTTTGAAGTTTTCTCTGACAGTGGTCTGGGTTTACAAAAAAGTTACGCGATTTCTTTTTGGTAATCTTCTGAAGCTATTTGCAATACTTTCTTGCATTCAGCTGCGCCATATACATCGGTAATTAAAACTTTGTTTTCTTGACTCTGTGGGTCTAGTTTATAGGTTTTGAAATAATGCAACAATCGTTGTAAAATAGCCTCTGGTAATTCAGATATGTCAAGCATATGCCCGTACATGAGGTCGTCTTTTAACACAGCAATGATTTTATCATCTGCCTCGTGTTTATCAACCATCCTCAAGCCACCAATTGGAATGCATTGCAATAAGATGTTGTGGTTTTGAATCGGTCGCTCACTCAATACGCAAATGTCTAATGGGTCTCCATCGCCTTTAACTTCAGTGAGTCCTGATTTTTCCATGCAAAAATTTGCGATCTCTTTGCCGCAATAGGTCTGAGGAACGAAACCGTAAAGGGCAGGGCAGAGGTTGCTGAATTTTTGAGGGCGGTCTATTTTTAACAAACCACTCTCTTTATCCAATTCGTATTTGACAGTGTCAAACGGTGTTATTTCTACGTAGACATTGATAATGTCAGGAAAGGATGCACCTTTTGAAACTCCGTGCCAAGGATGTGCGGTTTTCAAGGCGCTTATTTTTTAAAGAATATAACTGCTGGACTGCCGTTGTAATCTACAGAAAGCTTTAGCAAAGCATCCTCTAAAGTTACAACAGTTGCTGTGTCCGTAAGTCCAAGCACAGTTCCTATTAGTTTTTTCTTTCCATCGTAAAATTCCCAATGGGTGGCAGTAGAATCTGGATTTCCAGAACAGATATTTCCATTCTCATATTGCATCAAGGTACTGTCTTTGTAGAATCTATAGGTGTCGTCTTGTTGGCAAGCCGGAACAGCTAAATTGTACAAATCCAAGCCACTTACCTCAACACGGTATATTTTCCATGGCGCAGACGTAATTCTTTTCATTTCAAGATCTTCTTGAACAACTGGTGGACTTGGAGGTGGAGCAGTTTCTTTTTTACATGAAGCCGCCCAAAAACTAACAAATGCAATGATAATAAATGCCTTTTTCATATTATGGGTGGATAAAGCTAATGGTAGCTGGAACACTGCTGTATTCCGCATTGATTTTTAAAAGCGTTTCGCTCAATTCAACAATATCTGCGGTATCATTTAACGTATTGGTACTTGTTAGCTTCACATTTAAAATCAATTGGGTATTGTTGTTGTAAAACTTGTATATACTTACACTTGAATCCGGATCAGAAGGGCTGCATTTGCTGCTCATGTCATACAATGACAATGAATCGTCGGTTCTGAAGCGGTATTGATTGTCTTTGTTGCACGCTTCAACTAAGAAAGTTCCCCAGATGTCTGTGCCACTGCTTACCAAACTAGAAACTTTCCAGTTTTTTTGAGTTAATAATTCTAATTTGGTCTTACTGCTTCCTCCATTGTTGTTGTTATTGTCTTCTTCGGTTTTTTTACAAGAAAAAATGAAGACTGCTACAGCGCTGAATAAGATAATTGGCTTTAATAATTTCATAATAGAAAGCAAATGTAAATTATTTTGGCTTATTTTGCAAGTTCATAAAATGGCTTGGTTTAAAGATTGGTTCAACACCTCATACTATCATACCCTGTATGGTCAAAGAGACGATAATGAGGCGAAATTATTCATCAATAATTTACTCAATTTTCTAAATCCCCACGAAGGTGCAAGGTTTTTAGATTTGGCCTGTGGTAAGGGACGGCACTCTTTTGACCTGTGCAGCCATGGTTACTCTGTATGTGGCGTCGATCTTAGCACAGAGAGTGTCGCAGAGGCTAAAAAACTAGAAAATGCGCATCTTGAATTTGATGTGCACGACATGCGCAAGCCTTATAAACAGGCCTACTTCGATTACGTCTGCAATTTGTTTACCAGTTTCGGGTACTTCGATAAGCAAGAAGATAATCTCTTGACTTTATCTGCCGTATGCCAAGACCTAAAACCCAAAGGTGTTTTTGTGCAAGACTTCTTTAATGCCCACAAGGTTCAAAAGAATTTAGTGCCCTATGAACTTAAAAGTGTAGATGGAATTGATTTTGAAATTACCAAAGAAATTATAGACAAACGGGTCATTAAAACCATTCGTTTTAAAGACCAAAATGAAGATTTTGAATTTCAGGAGAAAGTAAGTCTTTTCGATTTGGAAGATTTTAAAGCCATGTACAAAGAATCTGACCTAGATTTGTTGCATTGTTTTGGCGATTATCAACTAAATCCATTTGACCCTGAAACCTCCGACCGTCTTATATTAATTGCACACAAACCATGAGCAACGCGTTCGATATCTATTTCTACCAGCTAATCAACCAAACGCTCAGCGCTGAATGGCTTGATGTTATAATGGTCCGTTTCTCTGATAAGTTGTTTTGGACCCCTTTATACGCCTTGTGTATCTATTTTATGGTCAAAGAGTTTGGCAAGAAAACTTGGCTGATTTTACTTTTTCTATTGATTGCTGTGGCGGCATCCGACCGCTTTACCAGTGGTTTTATGAAGCCTTATTTTGGTCGTGTAAGGCCTTGCCATGAGCTTGCTTTAACTCCCCGTATACCGGAAGGTGTGTCATGCAGCGAAACCGGAAGCATGGCGTCTTCTCATGCCGCTAATCACTTTGCTTTTGCTGTTTTTATGGTCTTCTTGTATGGGATTAAAAAACGTTCAAGTGCCATTTTTTGGCTGTCATGGGCAAGTGTTATTGCCTATAGCCGTGTATACAACGGGGTGCACTATCCAAGCGATGTGCTTATTGGTGGATTCATTGGCGCTTTGTTTGGCTTTTTGTGTTTTAAATTTTATAAGTTCTCCCTTCTTAAACTAAAATGGAATTGATTTTACCTCTACTTGTTCTCTTGTCTGGTCCTCTTTTGGGTATCGTCTTGCAAAGGGTGCTAAAAGTGCATTCGCACAAGTTTATTTCCCATACGGTTGTCTTTAGCGGCTCGTTTTTGATGGGTATTGCTGTTTTTGGATTAATGCCAGAATTGTTCGATAATTTTAAGACGGCAGGACTTTGGATTGTTTTTGGATTCCTTTTTCAAATCTTTTTAGAACGTTTTACAGGGGGCTTAGGTCATGGACACATCCATAGCCATGATGTGCCCAAAAGTGAACTTGTGCTCTTTACAGGATTAATGGTGCATGCACTATTAGAAGGTTATTCTGCAGGTTTGAGTAACTATCTAAATCCCGGAGTTATCAGCGGTATGATTGGTGGAATAGCCATTCACGAAATTCCGGCAGCATTCTCTTTATCGGTTTTGATGCATTCTAAATGGCAAAAATCAGGTCACGTTTACTTGTTTTTAATCCTTTATATATTTGCCACTCCACTTGGTTATACTGCAGGCGTATATGTGCACAATGCCAATATTATATCTGAAAATCTCTCGCAAATTATCACTGCAATTATTGCCGGAACTTTCTTACACATTAGCACCACCATAGTATTTGAAAATTCATTGCGTAAAAAAGAGGGCCTCAGTAAATGGGCCCTCATATTATCTGGTTTGGGAATTTCTTATTTGGCTTGCTGGATCGGTTGAGCAGGATGCGCCAAGTGGTATGCGTATAAAGACTGTATAGGCTGCTTGATAATTGTACCTATATTGACTTTAAACTCTTTTGCAACCATACGCAATTGTTTTTCATAGATAAATGCAATTGATCCCACAAAATTAACTGGAACCGTTTTATGCTTGCTGTATTTTAAAATGTGGGTGCTGAAAAATTCTCTAAATGAAGCTAAGACAATTGATTCGATGTATTTGAAATTGATGTTGTCGCCTATGAATTTTGCGTATGAAGCCATATAGGTATTGCCAGCTTTCCCGTATACTTTATCGACGATTTGGTCTTTGCTTTCATGGCAAGATTCAAAAAACAGTCTGATATTAATTGGCATATCATTGTAGAAATAAGCTTTTAATAGCAGTTTACCCATATGCATTCCACTGCCTTCATCCCCAAGTATAAAACCTAAACCAAAAGTTGGAATTTGAGGTACTAGAGATTTGCCTCCCCAGTAACATGCATTGCTTCCTGTACCAAGTATGCAGGCGATACCTTCTTTATTCCCACAAGTGGCAATCGCTGCGCCATCAAGGTCGTGCGTTACATGTATAACTGCATCTGTGAATACTTCGCTTAAGGCCTGTCTTACAGTGTCTTTATGTGCTTCGCTTGCACAACCTGCGCCATAATAATAAACATGTGTAAATTTGCTTAATGTATGGTCCTTGAACGTTTTTTTAATTTCTTTGGCAATAAATTCTTTTTTGTGAAAAAAAGGATTGAAACCCATGCTTTCAATGATTCTGGGGGTTTTGGTAATGCCCATATACATCCAATCGCATTTTGTACTTCCGCTGTCTGCTACAAGTATCATAATCTATTGCAATAAAATTAGTTAAACACACCGTCCATAATAACACCAGTTTCGTTGCTGTTGATGCACATTACAGGAACTTTGCCGCTATGGTTAACAATTTGTTGCGCGTAACTGCCCAATAAAAACTCATTAAAACCTTTTTCTTGTTGGGTCATTATCATAATCAAATCTGCGCTGACTTCTGCAGCGTATGCTAAAGTGTCCTCAGCAAAGCTGTCAGGGTATTTGTCTTCATCCAGGCCACGCAAGATATAATTTGCATTGTTTTCGGATAAAATATCTTGGGTTTGATTGACGGCTGCAAAAATTCTGCCTTTTACCTCCGGGTTGCTAGAGTTTTCATAAATCACATGAATAAGGCTGTTAAAGCGTTTTGCTAAATGGATCGCCCAAGTTACTTTTTGTCTGCTTTCTCTTGATAAGTCAATTGGTAAAATGATCTTCTCGTATCCGCTTTTGCTAATAGATTGATCTTTCACAACCACAACTGGAACTTTAGCGTAGTTAATTACTCGGCTCGCATTGCTGCCTGTAATTTGCTGTAATCCGCTTGCGCCATTTGTGCCCATAACAATGCTGTCAAAGTTTTCTTTCGCTGCAATTTCAGTAATTACTTTGTATATTTTACCTGTTTCAAAACGTTTGTTAATTTTAACATTAGGAAATGAAATAGCTGATTCTGCAATCAATTTATCCATTTTCATATCAACGGCCTCATGGATTAAACCCATTTTTTCATCTGAGACAAACAGTCCATATAGCCCACCTTCGTCTTGTATATTTAGGAGGGTAATTTCATTTTTATAAACATCCGCAATTTTCAATGCATGTCCTAAAGCATTGTGCGCAATTTCCGAAAAATCTGTAGGAACTAAAATGTTGTTGTTGTTGTTTCGATTCATAATGAGGGAATATGTTTGTTTTTAAATATTTTGTTTAAGCTATGTTCGAATAAACGCTTTGCACGTCTTCGTCATCTTCTAATTTGTCTATTAAATTCTCAACTTGCTCTTTTTCTTCATCACTCAAATTGATTAAGCTTGTAGGCATTCTTTGTAATTCAGCACTTACCAATACCAATCCTCTGCTTTCAAGTGCTTTTTGCATTGACCCAAAGTTTTCAAATGAAGTGGTAACAACCATTTCACCGTCTTCAACTTCAATCTCTTCAAGGCCAGCATCAATTAATTCAAATTCTAATTCTTCAGGATTTATACCTTCGGTTTTAATTACAAAAACACTCTTGCGTTCAAAAGCAAAATCTAAACTACCGGATTTGCCTAATTCTCCACCACCTCTGTTTAGATGCATACGTATATTAGCAACTGTGCGCGTAGGATTGTCAGTTGCCGTTTCAATGATTAAGCCAACACCTTTCATGCACATTGCTTCGTAGGCAATCTCTTCATAGCTGCTGGTATCTTTGCCTAAAGACCTTTTGATGGCAGCATCAATTCGGTCTTTGGGCATATTTTGACTTTTTGCATTGGCAATAACAACCCTTAATTTGGCATTTGATTCTGGATCTGGTCCACCCGATTTGATGGCAATGGCTATTTCCTTGCCATATTTCGTGAATGTTTTCGACATCTTGTCGAAACGCGCGAACATTTTATGTTTTCTTTTTTCGAATACTCTTCCCATACAGAGGTAAATAAATAGCTCCGCAAAGTTAAATATTTATATCAAAATCTAAACAAATAAAATAGGATTATTATCAGTTTGATGTTAAGTAGAAAAAGCGTAAGAAATTAATAATTAATTATTTGGCTAATTAACCTTGCGTATTTGCTTTGCAATTACCATTCTGACCCCGGGTATGCACGTTGCAAATACTGCATTTCGGCCAAAATAAATCCTAAATGCTCGCTGTGAAGCCCTTTTTTCCCGCCTTTTTGTTGAAAATCAGAACTGGGTATGCTTAAGGTTGCTTCGGTTAAAATATCCTCAACTTTGGATTTCCATTTTTTAGACAATAAGGTTAAATCTGGCGCAATACCAATTTCTGTCATTTCAATCTCAGTCTCAGAAGGGATGAAAAACTCGCCAGTATATTCCCAAAGATCGTTCACTGCATTTTGCATTTTTAAATGGCTTATTTCAGTTCCATCACCCAAGCGAATCATCCACTCACTGCTCCATTTTAAATGGTAGGCAGATTCTTTTATGGTCTTCTTAGCAATTTCTTTTATACGTTCATCCGCACTGTTTACAAGAGCTTCTTGCAAATAGTAATGAAATACATCGTAGAAAAATTGTCTCGTAATTGTATAAGCCCAATCGGTATTGTGCTGTTCTAGCAGCAAGGTGTTACGGTATTGCATCACATCCCTTAAAAAGGCAACAGTATCTTCCGTACTATTACCTCCTGTTAACTCTGCGGCGTATTGGTATAAGCTGCGCGCTTCTCCAATTAAATCTAAGGTGATATTGGTTAATGCAATGTCTTGCTCTAGCACTGGGCCGTGACCGCACCACTCCGCGTTGCGCTGACCCAATATCATGCTGTTGTCTGCTAAATGCAGAATATAGTCTATGAGTATATCTTTGTTTACAGCCATTACATGTGGTTCAATTCTTCTGGTAAATCATAGAAGGTAGGATGTCTGTATATTTTGTCGTTTGCTGGTTCAAACAATGCCTCTTGTTCAGACGGTTCACTGGCGTGAACATGTTTGCTTTCTACAACCCAAATACTTACACCTTCCATTCTTCTGGTGTATACATCACGGGCATTCTCAATTGCCATTTGCAAATCTGCAGCGTGCAAACTGCCAACATGCTTATGGTTCAAGCCCTGTTTTGCGCGTATAAACACCTCCCATAGAGGCCATTCTTTTGTGCTCATTATGCTGCTTCTGTTTGATTCTTGGTTCTTAATTCTCTTTTTTCGGCATAGGCTGTGGCAGCTTCTCTAACCCAAGCGCCATTTTCCCATGCATCCACTCTAGCCTTCAATCTTTGTTTGTTGCATGGTCCATTTCCTGCAACCACTTGGAAAAATTCTTCCCAATCAATTACACCAAAATCATAATGCCCGCGTTCCTCATTCCATTTTAAGTCTTTGTCTGGAATGCTTAGTCCTAGTATCTCAGTTTGTGCAACCGTTACGTCCACAAATTTTTGTCTTAATTCGTCGTTGCTAAATCGCTTGATTTTCCATTTCATGCTTTGTGCACTGTTTGGAGAATTGTCGTCATTTGGTCCAAACATCATGATGCTTGGCCACCACCATCTGTTTAAAGCATCTTGAGCTAGGGCTTTTTGAGCCTCTGTTCCTTTGCTTAAGGTCAACATAATTTCGTATCCTTGTCTTTGGTGGAATGATTCTTCTTTACATACCCTAACCATGGCCCTTGCATATGGACCATAACTTGTTCTGCAAAGTGGAACTTGATTCATAATAGCGGCACCATCAACCAGCCATCCAATAGCACCCATATCGGCCCAAGTTAAAGTTGGGTAATTGAAAATACTGCTGTATTTGGCTTTCCCACTGTGAAGTTCTTCAAACATTTCATCGCGGCTCATGCCCAATGTTTCTGCAGCGGAATAGAGGTATAATCCATGGCCTGCTTCATCTTGAACCTTTGCCAATAAGGCAACTTTACGGCGTAGATTCGGGGCACGGGTAATCCAATTGCCTTCAGGTAGCATACCAACTATTTCACTGTGAGCGTGTTGCGATATTTGGCGCAGCAAGGTCTTACGGTATTTTTCCGGCATCCAATCTCTTGGTTCGATTTTAATCTCTTGGTCGATTTTATCTTGGAATAATGCTTCTAATTTGATTTCCATGGGTGTTTATTTTAAAGTAAAATAAGATGACAAATTTATAAATAAACAATCCACTTTGCAAGTGGTTTTGATTTTTAATATTTTTCCATAAAGTTCTTAACCCAATAAAAATGATATGGATCAGTTCTTTTGACTGCTCTATGTCATGATGATCTTTTTCAAATAGCTATAGTTTTGTGCTTTAGTATATTTAATCTACAGAAATATGAAACACAATAAAATAGTTTTTGCTGCTCACGATTTCAGTCCAGCCTCTAAAAATGCTTTAGAATTAGCCGCCGACCTAGCATTTAAAACAGGATCCCGTTTGTTTATTTACCATGTTGTTTCAACTTCTGTTCTTACAGATAGCGAGAATTTGTATACCTACAATCCTGAATTAGACATCAAAAAAACTTCAGCCTTGCTTCGTCGGGGCATTTCCTATTTGAAAAAAACGCGTTCAGGAATGCAAATTGCTTTCGAAGTTGATTACGGTTTTTTAATTCCTACTATTGCAGAAAAGGTGGAGGCTCTTTCTCCATGGATTTCAGTGCTTGGCGTTAAAAAAAGAACAGGCTTAGACAAAGTGATTTTCGGCGATGTATGTACAACGCTAATCGGGAAAATTCAAAGCCCTTTATTTGTTGTTCCTTTTAATTCTAAGTCACTTAATTTAGACCATATTGCCTATGCTTGGGACGGTAAATCTGCAGAAGTTCATCAATTGTCAGTTTTAAAAGAAATGCTTGGAAGTCACAATGCGACAATTACTGCTCTAAATGTTTCTCATTACGACGCAGCCGTTGAGCGCAATGCAGGGAATTTTAAACATGGCCTTAAAAAAATGTTTTCTTCCCAGTCTATCGACCTCAAACAAATTCAAGGACTTGATAAAGAAGTGGAATTTGAGAAAGCAATTAAACATTTGAAACCAGATATCTTGGTTGTTTATGCCCACCATTATAATGTTTGGCAAAATCTGTTTCATAAGCGGTTTTCTAAGTATGCACTTAAATTTACCCAATCTCCAGTTTTAATCGTTTGTTAAGTTTCTTGAGTTATGGATATTGATCTGAAGGCAGGTGTTTTAACTGAGAAGTTAAATGAAGCCAAAGTTTCAAACATCAAACCATGTCTCCACTGTGGCCTTCCATGTGAAGACCATGCGCTTATAGAATCTGAATTAAACTTTTGTTGCACTGGTTGTGCCGCCGTCTTTACCCTTCTTAGCGACAGCAACATGTGCCGCTATTATGATGAAGGCAAAGGTTTAACGCCCGAATCAACAGAACAGGGAGGTTTGGATTTTTTAGATGAAATTGAGACGGCCGATAAATTCAAAATCTTTAGCCAAGGCGATACCGTTCAATTTAAATTTAGAATACCAGGAATGCATTGTAATTCTTGTATTTATTTGTTGGAACGCTTGGATAAATTAAATCAAGCTGTCTTATCTTCTCGTGTCGATTTCTTTAATAAGGAACTCCTAGTCACTGTTAAGAATGGCCCAAAAGTTTTGTCCAGTTTGGTTGCCCTTTTGTTCGGCTTGGGTTACAAACCCGACCTCACACTTTCTAACAATTCTGGAGTCAAGAAAAATAAATTTTCGACTCGGACCATTAAAATTGGTGTGGCCGGTTTTTGCTTTGGCAACATTATGATGCTCAGTTTTCCTGAGTATTTGGGCTTGTCTTCAGACGTCTCGAGCACCACTCTAAAACATTGGTTCGAATACATTAGCTTGGCTTTGTCTTTACCTGTCTTGTTTTATTGTTCATCCGAATTTTTTGAGGGTTCTTACAAAGCAATTAGAACCCGCACGCTCAATATCGACTTGCCTATTACTCTAGCTATTGTTGCGGCATTTGGCCGCAGTTTATACGAATTGTTTATTATGAACCATTCGGGCTATTTTGACAGCATGACGGGCATCGTATTTCTTTTGCTAACTGGCCGGTATTTTCAAGATTTAAGTTACCATTCTTTAAGTTTCGACCGCGATTACCGCTCATATTTTCCATTGTCTGCAAGATTGATTGTAAATGGAAGCTCCCAAGTTGTAAATATTTCTAAACTCACAAAGAACGATACCATCGAATTGCGTAATTCTGAACTATTGCCTGCTGATGCAGTTCTTTCTTCAGGGGTTGTGAGCGTTGACTACAGTTTTATTACTGGCGAATCAAAACCAGTGGCTGTGCAAGCAGGTGATAAGGTATATGCAGGGGCTGTTATCAATGGCCGGTCAGCACAATTTAAGCTATTGGGTTCTACAGACAACAGCCGCTTGGTTAAATTATGGGCCATAGAAAAAGACAAATCAAATAAAGACAATTCCTTAACTGAAAAGTTAAATTATTATTTCACCTTGGGTTTGCTCATCGTTGGTGCTTTTGCTTTTATTTACCAATACAATATGAATGGCTTAGAAGAGGCTTTTAAGTCGCTTACCAGCGTTCTCATTGTAGCTTGTCCTTGCATTCTATTACTTGCTACAACCTTCGCTAATGGGCATTTGCTCAGAACGCTCAAAAACAATGGGATGTTTGTAAAGAACAAAGATACTTTAAGTCAAATGGCCAAGTGTGATACATTTATTTTTGATAAAACGGGAACCTTAACCGATAACAAAGCCTTTGAAGTTAGCAATCAAACATGTTTAAGCGCAGAAGAACTTAGTATGCTTGGCTTTTTATGCTATCAATCTGTTCACCCATATAGTGTCGCCATCGCCCATGTGTTTCATAAAGTTAATTTTAACTTGGTTGCGTACACTGACTTTGCGGGGAAGGGTCTGCAAGGTTCAATTAATTCCACTCGAATTAGATTAGGATCTGCACTTTTCCTTAAACAGGAACATGGAAAGGTAGGGCAAGGGCAAAGTGCGGTTCATGTTGAAATTAACGGTCAGTACAAAGGCTGTTTTGTTCTTACCCACCGCATACGTCCTGAAACCAACAGGGTCTTGTTAGACCTAAAAAGGCAAGGATATTCCTTATATCTTTCTAGCGGAGACAATGAGTTGAATGCGGAAATAAACCATGCTGTTTTTGAACAAGCTTTGATAAAACAAGAACCTGAGGACAAAGTTGCTTTGGTTAAAAAACTAAAGCAAGAAGGCAAAATTGTTTGCATGGCAGGGGATGGCTTAAACGACGCGCCAGCCCTTAGAGAAGCTGATGTTGCCGTTTCAGTTGCCGACCACGAGAATTCATTCTTCCCTGCATGTGATGTGCTATTGACCGCCAATGCCTTGGGCAGTTTGCCGTCTTTAATGCAAATGGTTAAAGCCGCAAAATGGGTTGTGATCTTGAGTTTTACATTCTCCTTGGTCTATAATGTCATTGGGTTGTATTATGCAATTACAGCACAATTATCACCTCTCACTGCTGCCATATTAATGCCTAGTAGCTCCATCTCAATGTTGATTATTACTTGGGCAATGACCAATTTAATGGCTAAATTTATCATTAAAGAAAAACAAGTCTTGGTTTAAATTTGAACCGGCACTTGGGGTTGATTCAGTCTATTAATTGATTCCAAATCGCAATTAAAGCTTTGCGCTGTCATATGTTTAAATGCGTTGGTATCGTATTTTCACCTTTTGCCTGTTTAGAAGATTTCTTTCTTGTCAATAAATATGACAGCGCTTAGGTCTTTTTTAAAATTAATCGAAATATGTAAATTCTAATATTGCTTTAATTTTTAGCTAAATTGTATAGATTTTAATGCAGACTTTCCTTTTGTTTTTAATTGACAGTAAAATAAGTTCTTGTGTGTTTAAATAAGGATTTTTAAGCATGATTATATCGATAAGTTTCCAATATTCCAAAGCCTAATACTGACCTGTGTCAGTTATTATTCTGATTCAGGTCATTGATTCAAAAAACGCAAATAAATATTTTTGAACCATGGAAATCATGATACTTTTAATAGGGGCAAGTATGCTATTGGCAATGTTCTTTTTAATCATGTTTATCCGCGCTGGAATGCGAGGGCAATTCCGCGACACTTACACCCCATCTGTTCGAATTTTATTCGAGGATGAAGAAACAGAAAATTCAAAAAATTCAAAATAATCAGATATGAATAAAGAAACCTTCTATTATGACAACAAAATCGTGAAATGGTTTGCCTATGCGACTATGCTCTGGTCGCTTGTGGGTATGCTCGTTGGATTACTTGCGGCATTTCAGCTCGTATTTCCGGTCTTAAACTTCGACCTTGCTCAAACGAGTTTTGGCCGGATTAGACCAGTTCACACCAATGCCATCATCTTTGCCTTTATCGGCAATGGTATTTTTATGGGTGTCTACTACTCTTTGCAACGTTTATGCAAGGCTAGAATGTTCAATGATACCCTGAGTAAAATACATTTTTGGGGCTGGCAATTAATTATTGTTCTTGCTGCAGTTACCTTGCTTGCTGGTTATACAACTGGTAAAGAGTATGCTGAACTAGAATGGCCGATCGATATCTTAATTGCTCTTATTTGGGTAGTATTTGGTTGGAACATGTTTGGTACGATTTTAAAACGCAGAGAACGCCATTTGTATGTCGCCATTTGGTTTTATATCGCAACTTTTGTAACTGTTGCCGTATTGCACATTGTGAATTCATTTGAATTGCCATTTAGCTGGATGAAGAGTTATAGCTTTTATGCAGGTATGCAAGATGCTTTGGTTCAATGGTGGTATGGCCATAATGCCGTTGCATTCTTTTTAACCACACCTTACCTAGGTTTGATGTATTACTTCTTACCGAAGGCAGCTGATAGACCAGTGTATTCTTACCGATTGTCAATTATCCACTTCTGGGCTTTGATATTCTTATACATTTGGGCTGGGCCTCACCACTTGTTGTATACGTCATTGCCAGATTGGGCACAATCCTTAGGTGTTGTTTTCTCAGTGATGTTGATTGCTCCAAGTTGGGGTGGTATGATTAATGGATTATTAACCCTTAGGGGTGTTTGGGATAAAGTTAGAGAAGATGTGGTATTGAAATTTATGGTTGTTGCAGTTACTGCCTACGGTATGGCAACTTTCGAAGGTCCAATGCTCTCTTTCAAAAACGTAAATGCAATTGCCCACTTTACCGATTGGATTGTTGCCCACGTGCACGTTGGCGCTTTGGGTTGGAACGGTTTTTTAACCTTTGGTATCTTATATTGGTTAATTCCTCGAATTTTTAAAACCGACCTTTACAGTAAAAGCATTGCCAATACCCACTTTTGGTTAGGAACACTTGGCATTCTTTTGTATGCAATACCAATGTACTGGGCTGGTTGGACACAAAGTTTAATGTGGAAAGAATTTACGCCAGACGGAACTCTGAAATACCAATTCCTTGAAACGGTTGTGCAATTAAAACCTTTCTACTTATTGCGTTCTATTGGTGGTACTTTGTATTTTCTAGGTGCAATTTTAATGGTATACAATTTAATCAAAACCATTCGCGCTGGTAAAGCGGTTGACGATGAAGTAGCCGAAGCGGCTCCATTAACCGACGACTATGTGCCACATCATACTGAGCACTGGCACCGCTGGGTTGAAAGAAGACCTGTTGAATTATTGGTGTTCTCATTGGTTGTGATTTTAATAGGTGGAGCAGTCGAATTTATTCCTTCTTTTTTAATTAAAAGCAATGTGCCTACCATTAGCAGTGTAAAACCATATACTCCACTTGAATTGCAAGGCAGGGACATATACATCCGCGAAGGTTGTTACACCTGCCACTCTCAAATGGTTCGTCCGTTCAGAAGCGAAACAGCAAGATATGGCGAGTACTCTAAAGCCGGCGAGTTTGTGTATGATCACCCATTCCAATGGGGTAGTAAACGCACGGGACCTGACTTAGCTAGAGAAGGTACACAAAAAATTAGAAAACCGAATTCTTGGCATTTCAACCATATGTATGAGCCACAAACAATTTCTCCAGGCTCAATAATGCCGCGTTACACTTGGTTGTTCGAAAATGATATCGATATGGATATTACAGAGGCAAAAATCAAAGCCATGCAAACATTAGGTGTCCCGTATGAGCAAGGTTACGAAAAGGAGGCCAACAAAGATCTAATGAAACAAGCCAATGAAATTGTGGCTGATCTTCAAAAGGAAAACATCAAAGCAATGCCTCAAAAAGAAATTATTGCCTTGATCGCTTACCTTCAAAGATTGGGTACCGATATCAGTGCTGAACCAACCAATACTCAAAAATAAACTTATGAAATTCATTCATTATTTGGAAAATATATCTGGAGTAAGCATTTACCCATTGACTTCACTGCTCATATTTTTTATCTTTTTTGTGGTTTTGCTTTGGTTCGTGCTAAAAACAGATAAGCAGTATTTAAAAGAAATAGAACAAATTCCATTCGATAACAAAAAGAAATAATTATGATGAGAACAATCAAATCAATAAGCTTCCTCACCGCGACATTTATATCTTTCAATGGCTATTCACTTAGCCCTGATTCTAAAGCGGAATCAATTGGAAGCAATCCACTTTTCCTAGCAATGGGCATACTTGCCTCTGTTTTACTCATCGTCATAATGATTTTATCTGGTGTCTTAAGGACAGCCGTAAAAACCAAAATACGTGAAATTGTTGCAAATAAAGGAGCCCAAACGCTTGTGTTAATTTTGATGCTTTTTTCGTCGGGAACTACATTCGCTCAAACAAGCGCCCCGGCGGTAACTGAAAGCATATACGAATCGGATGCAATTGCTGGCATGCATCCACTGGGATTCTATTCTTTGTTTACCGTATTGTTGCTCGAATTATTTGTCATTCTTTGGCTGTGCTTGATCATATTAAGGATTATTGTAAAACGAGAGGCTGTGGCTTCTCAAACCGCTGGAGAAAAAGTCAAAAAGGAATCTTTCCTAAGCAATTTCATCTCAAGAAAATTGTTAGGTGTGAAGCCAGTTGAAACAGACAAAGATGTTATGCTTGACCACGACTATGATGGAATTAAAGAATTGGACAACGATTTGCCTCCTTGGTGGAAATACGGTTTCTATCTAAGCATAATTGCAGGTATCATTTATTTTATTAGTTACCATGTAACGCACAACTCAAAATCGAGTTTAGAAGAGTATGAATTCGAAATGGCAGAGGCTGAAAAAAGTGTGAATGCTTACAGAGCAACTTTAGCTTCAAATGTAGATGAAACCAATGCAACATATTTTACTGATGCAGGTAAAATAGATGCAGGAAAGGCAACTTTTGTAAAGAACTGTGTTGTATGCCATGGCAATGAAGGTCAAGGTTTGGTAGGTCCTAACTTTACCGATAAATACTGGGTATATGGAAACAAGGCCGGCGATTTATTTAAAATCGTAAAAAATGGCACCAATAAGGGAATGAAAGCATGGAAAGATGAGTTAAGTCCTGTAGATATTCAAAATGTTATCAGCTACATTCATACACTAGAAGGCACCAATCCTGCAAATCCGAAAGCACCAGATGGTGTTATCGTAGAAGAGGAACTTTCTTCGAGCAACGACTCTGTGGGTGTTAAAGATTCAGTTAAAGTTATCGAAGTTCAATAATGAGTTCGGACCCCTTTGAACTTGAGCATGTCGATCAGTCTTACAGAGATTCAATTGGGACTATAGGATCCAATGGTAAACGCAAATGGGTTTTCCCCTGGCAGCCTAAAGGCAAATTATACAACTTCAGAACCGCCTTGTCCATCATGTATTTGCTGGTTCTGTTTGGTCTGCCCTTTTTGAATTACAATGGGCACCCCATGTTTCTTTTCAATGTATTAGAAAGAAAATTCATTTTGTTTGGGGCTATTTTCTGGCCACAAGATTTGGTGATATTTGGTGTTGCTATGATCACTTTTGTTCTCTTCGTTGTTTTATTTACTGTCGCATTTGGCAGGGTGTTTTGCGGTTGGGTTTGCCCACAAACGGTTTTTCTTGAAATGGTTTTTCGCAAAATTGAGTATTGGATTGATGGTTCTGCCGCCAATCAAATTAAACTTAAAAACAGTCGATGGACCAAAGAGAAGCATTTTAAAAGAACCTTAAAACATTCCATTTTCTTTCTCTTTGCTTTTCTAATATCCAATACATTTTTGGCCTATATGATCGGCGTTACTGGCTTATATGAAATTATAACGGAGCCAGTTTCTGAACACGCAGTTGGATTGTTGCTTATTTTGATTTTTAGTGGTGTTTATTACTTTGTGTTTGCTTGGTTTAGAGAACAAGTGTGTCTTATCGCATGCCCTTATGGCAGATTGCAAGGGGTTATGTTGGATAAAAATTCCATAGTGGTTGCATATGACTACAAAAGGGGTGAGCCTAGAGGGCATATCCAAAAAGGAGATGACCCAATTTCAAAAGGCGATTGTATTGATTGCGGCATGTGTGTGAAGGTTTGTCCAACTGCCATAGATATTCGAAATGGCACCCAATTGGAATGCGTTAATTGCACTGCTTGTATTGATGCTTGCGATGAGGTAATGGAAAAAGTGCATAAACCTATGCGCTTAATTAAATTTACCAGCGAGAGTTCCATCTCAACAGGGGTTTCGCATCTATTTAATTGGAGAACCCGCGCATACACTGTGGTGCTAATTTTGCTGCTTGGGATCCTTATACTCTTAATTGCAAGCCGTAAAAATATAGACAGCACGATATTAAGATCTCCAGGGCTACTGTTCCAACAACCGGATAGTATGCATTATTCAAATCTGTTTTTAATTAAAACCATTAATAAAACGTATCACGATGCAAACCTTAAAATTGTTGTTGTTGAGCCTTCAGAGGCCGTGGTAAAAAGTATTGGTCGTGACATCAAAATCAAAGCTGAATCTAAGTACGATGGGCAGTTTTTCTTAGTCATACCAAACAGTCAAATGACAGGGCATCAAACGAAAGTGGTTTTGGATCTATACAGTGATGGTGAAAAAATAGAACGTGTAACAACTAATTTTTTAGGGCCAATTTATTAATCAATGAATTTTAAATACTTTATAATTGCACTTTACCTCACCTTTGTTTTACTCATTGTAACAATGGTTTTTAAAAGCTGTGGTCAAAATATCGATCTTGAATCAAAAGACTATTATGCAGAGGAACTCGAATACCAAACAAAAATTGATGCATTAAACCTAGGGAATCTATATGCCGATTCTTTTCTTGTTTATGAGGAAGCTGGTATGGTAAAAGTAAAGCAAGCTGTTTCTTTGGTTTGTGATTCGATCAAATTGGTTTTTAAGAAACCAGATAACGCAAAAGCAGACAGAAGTTTTGTTTTTAAAGGATCTATGATTAAACCACTTTTGAAATCCCAATTTGTTTCAGGTGTTTACGGGTTAAATATATATCTGTATTCAAAAGGGCTTTATCAAATAGAGAAAAAAATTAAACTATAAAGTGCTAATAAATGGGCTAATATTCGGATTGATTTCAACCCTGCATTGTGCTGGGATGTGTGGTCCTTTGGCTTTTTATATCCCGTCTCAAGTAAAAGGCAATAAAAATGTTTTTGCTCTTTTGTATCAAATTGGTCGGATATCAATTTATATACTTATTGGATTCATGGTTTATCTTTTAGGGATATCCTTTTCGTTTTTCAAATTGCAACAAACACTTTCCATTGTTATGGGTAGTCTTATGGTGTTATATGTTTTATGGCCGATGCTCAAGCTTCCAAGGATAAAATTATTTGCCAACTTTCAAACCAATGTGTTGACAAAAATATCGAATTCTATTGGGGTTAATCATAATAAGTCGGCTTTGGGTTTAGGTATTATGAATGGATTATTGCCTTGTGGAGCCATTTATATTGCGGCTCTTTATTGTGCAAGTTTCAGTCAGGTAGAAGAGGTGCTTGTTTACATGGCCTTATTCGGGCTAGGCACTATGCCCGTATTTATAGCCGCATGGATGTTGCTTTCCAAGCAATTTTCTTTTAAAGTAAAACGTTTTACCTACCTTTACAAGGCTTTACCAATAATCGTGGGTGTATTGATGATTCTCAGAGGCGCAAATCTTGGAATTCCTTATTTAAGCCCAGGGTTAGAGCAAACCAAACAAACTGTAGAAGTCAAAAACTGTTGTAAACATTAATTTAATGGAGAATTTTAACCATAACGAAATACTAGAAGGCATGTTCACAGATGCCACTGAAGGCATCATTGTAAGCGATTCGAAAGGGAACATTGTACTGTCCAATCCTAAGGCTTTGCAAATGTTCGGATACGATAAGGAAACCATGTGTACTTTAATTATAGAAGATTTAGTTCCTTCTCGTTTTCTGCACATGCACAAAGAACACCGATCCAATTACCATCAAAACCCTTCTCCGCGATCTATGGGGGTGGGTCGCGATTTATGGGCGAAGAGTCGAGATGGTAATGAATTTCCAATTGAAATTAGTTTGAGTTATGTGAAATCTTTTGATGGGATGTTGGTGGTGTCGTTTATTATTGATATCACAGAGCGGAAGAAAAAAGACAATGAACTTCGTGAGGCCAACGAATTGCTTAAAAAAACCACTTTTCAATTGTCAAAATTAAACCAAGATTTAGAGCAAAAAGTTCAGGAGCGCACACTCGAATTGGCCGAAATGATCCGCAAGTTAACAGAGTCGAAAAAAGAAGTGGATATGGCCTTAGAAAAAGAAAGGGAATTGAATAATCTTAAATCACGTTTTATTAGCACCGCTTCACACGAATTTAGAACCCCTTTGGCAACCATAATGTCTTCTGTTTCTTTGACAGGGAAATATGCCGAAAGCATGGATAAAAACAGCATGTCTAAACACATCGACCGTGTGAAGAGTTCTGTTAACCATTTGACTGATATTTTAAATGATTTCTTGTCATTGGACAAGCTTGAAGAAGGCGCTGTAATGGCCAATCCAGAATACCTTGGCTTAAATGACCTGCTGGTCGCTATAACGGATGAAATCAAGCCGATTGCAAAGGCTGGTCAACGCATTAATTTTACAGGGCTCTTGGTCAATGAGCAAATTTTTATAGATAAAAGGATTCTCAAAAACATAATGTTTAATTTAATTAGCAATGCGATTAAATATTCTAATGAAAATACCAATATAGACATCAAATTAAGTAGAGATGGGAACACGCTAACGATTGAAATAAAAGACCAAGGCATTGGGATTCCACTTGAAGACCAAGCCCATATTTTTGAGCGTTTTTACCGCGCAAATAACATTGGCAATATGCAAGGCACTGGTTTGGGTTTGAATATTGTTAAAAAGTATGTGGAGATATTAAAAGGCGATATTCAATTTAAAAGCATTCCAGAAAAGGGGACCAAATTCACACTTAAATTACCAATATAAAAATTATTTAAAAATGGCACACATATTATTAATTGAGGACAATGACAACATGAGGGAAAATACCTCTGAAATTTTAACTTTAGCCGGTCACCAAGTTGCAACTGCCAACAATGGGAAAGAAGGGGTGATAAAAGTTCAGTTAAACAAACCTGAGTTAATTATTTGTGATATCATGATGCCTGAGTTAGATGGCTATGGTGTATTACATATGCTAAACAGAGACCCAAACACCAATCAAATTCCATTTATATTTTTAACGGCTAAGGCTGACCGTTCCGACGTTAGAAAAGGGATGGAATTAGGCGCCGACGATTATGTCACCAAACCGTTTGATGATGTTGAATTGCTGGCTGCTGTAGATACCCGCCTTAAAAAGTCAAGTTTGTTGACAGGGCAAAACTTCGCTCACAACTCTGAAGGATTTGATCATTTTATTCGCCAAGTAAAATCGATTGAAGAATTTGCCCGTGTAGATGTCAATGCACGCAATAAACAATACAAGAAGAAAGATATTATTTATTCAGAAAGCAATACACCTCTTTATTTGTATTTGATTGAAAAAGGTAAGGTGAAAATGGTTAAAAACAACCGACAAGATAAGGAACTCATTACTGGGCTATACAATGAAGGCGATTTCTTTGGCTATATTGCATTAATGGAAGACAATGTTTATGAAGATGAGGCTATAGCAATGGAGGAAACCCAACTTAAATTGATTCTTAAGGAAGATTTTTATAAACTGATTTATCAGAATAGGGAAGTGGCCAACACGTTTATGAAATTATTAAGTAAGGAGGTTAAAGAGAAGGAAGAACGCCTTTTAAAAATTGCTTACGACAGTGTTAGGAAGAAAGTCGCCGAAAGTTTGATGATGCTAAAAGAGCGCTATGGGAATAAAGTTGACGATGTGTTTAGTTTTCCAATTAGCCGCGAGGATTTAGCCCATATTGCAGGTACTGCTACTGAAACGCTCATTAGAACCCTAACAGACTTCAAAGAAGAAGGTTTAATCGAAATTAAAGGCAGCACGATTACCATTGTTGATGCAATTAAATTGCGTTCAATGAAAAACTAGAACTGGTTTTTTCGATTTAGGGCATTTAGAAATCAGAACTTTAAATTTTGCAAAAAGGAACCGTTGCGCACAAAAAAATGGGAACCATTATATAACAGTTCCCATTCTTTTTACAATATAAATTTTATTTCCTGAGACAAAGATATGTTTACGCACGATACCATATATTACTTTTCGATAATGAACGAGGAATTTTCGAAATAGGTCTAAAATCTGTAGATAAACGGTTTTTAGATCAAATTATAATAGGTTAAGTCTTTTGTATACCGCCTCTCGATATGTTTTCCCAATGGGTATAAACTTATCGTAATAGGAAATACAATTATCCTCAATGTTGTTAATGCGGTCAATCCTAATGATAAATGAACGGTGCACACGAATGAATTCGTTCGATGCAAATTTTTGCTCAATAGCGTGCATGGTTGAGTGAATAATGAATTTTTCTTTTTCTGTATTTAAGGTAACATAGTCACCCAAGCCCTCTATCCACAGTACATCCGACTTGTTTACCTTTACAATAATGTTTCCTTTTTTAATAAAAATAATGTCATTTTCTATTTTGTCAATGTTGTGCTTTTCAAACATGGCTTGTGCTTTAGCTACTGCGTTCAAAAATCTTGGCAGGGCGATTGGCTTAACCAAATAATCTAAAACATTATTTTCGTATGCTTCAAGCGCAAATTCAGGGTGTGAAGTGGTCAGAACAATTAAAGGATGGGGATGCTTCATTGCTTTGATGAATTCGATGCCATTTAATTCGGGCATTTCGATGTCTAAAAAGATTAAATCCACTTGATTGCTGGCAATATAGGAAAGTGCTTGAAGCGCATTGTTAAAGGTTTTTAACAGTTTTATTTGTTCGGCCTTTAACACGCATTGTTGGGTTGCTAATAAGGCTATTTCGTTGTCGTCTATGATGATTGATTTCATAAATACTGTGGTTTCATTTTTTAAGGTTGTAGTTCGCTCGCTTTATTTTCTAATTCAGGATAAAATGCCTCTAACATGGTCTGCATGGAAGCAACTTGTTTCAATAACTCGGTTTTATTTTTCCCATTGTATGAGTCGGTTGAAAGTTGGCCTAATAATTCACTGATATTTTGGAGCCCAAAAATATCAAAAGATGATTTTATCTTATGGCATAAATCTCTAATCTTTTGCAGGTCATTAAATTCAATTGCTTGGGCAATGTTTTGAATTTCAAGGGGTATTTGGTTTAAAAATAACCGAATCATTTCAAGTTCGAAGTTGGTATTCCCTGCCGACAATTCTTCTAAGTAAGTCATGTTGATTTGTAAACCAGGTTCTTCTTTGATGTCATTTTCAGCTGCCTCAAAAGTATTGCCAATTAAAGCTGTAGAAAGCTTTTTGATTATTTTGTGGTAGAGTGTATCAGGATTAAACGGTTTTGAAATAAAATCATTCATGCCTGCCGCAATACATTTCTCTTTTTCACCAACAATCGAATGGGCTGTCATTGCAATAATTGGGGTGTTCAATTTCAATATGCTTCTGATTATTTTAGTGGTTTGATAACCATCCAATTCGGGCATTTGGATGTCCATTAAAATTAAGTCATAACTTTTGAGTTTTAACATTTCCAAACCAATTTGTCCATTACTAGCCAATTCTACATCAAAATCAAAATTATTCAGAACGTTTTTCGCGAGTTTTTGGTTGAGATAATTGTCTTCTATAACCAAAATTACTGGTCTGCGGATATGCGAACTTCGCTTGCTTTGGTAGGTTTCTTTAAGTGTTTCGTTCTTAGTTCCAATGTTAAGTTTTAACACAAAGTGAAACTCAGAACCAATGCCTTCTTTAGATTTTAATTCCAATTCTCCCCCCATCAATTGAATTAAGTTCTTCGAAATACTCAATCCCAAACCGGTGCCCTCATATTTGCGGTTTATCGCATTGTTAACCTGACTAAACCGTTCAAATATTTTGTCTTGCTTCTCGTCATGTATGCCAATGCCGGTGTCTTTTACTTTAAATAAAATTTGCTGATAGGAACTGCCGTTATTGATTAAAGTTGCAGAAAATTCAACCGAGCCATTTTCAGTAAACTTAATGGCGTTGCCAACCAAGTTAATTAAAATTTGATTTAATCTCAAGGCATCACACATTAAATGTTGCGGAATATTTGGGTCAAAGTCAAAAGAAAATTTTAGGTTTTTTTGATTGGCGCTGATTTTCAAAAGATCATATACATTCTTCATGATCAAATGCACGTCTGCTGAGCTGGTCTCTATCTTTACAACGCCAGATTCTATTTTCGAAAAGTCTAAAATATCGTTAATAATAGACAATAAATTTTCACCAGCAACCTTCACCGAATCTGCGTAGTCTTTTTGCAAATGGTCTAAACCGGTTTGCGACAATAATTCGGTGAAACCAATTATTGCATTCATTGGTGTTCTGATTTCGTGGCTCATATTGGCCAAAAATTGGTCTTTAGATATCACAGATTCCTCAGCTTGTTTTTTTGCTTTTAACAACTCTTCTTCGGCCCGTTTTCGTTCAATAAATGCACCGATTTGCAAGCCTGTGCTTTCAAACATTTGTAAGATGTTAACATCTGTCTTTTTCGATTTAGAGCTTAAGAATTGCATAATACCAATCACCTCGTTATTAAATAAAACAGGAAATAGCAACGAGGATTTTATGTTATACATCTCTGAAATACTAGTCTCTAACTGACCATTTTCAATGCTGATGTCAAAAATCCACTTTGGTTGTTTCTTTTGCCAAACCCGGCCTGAAAGTGACTCTCCGATGCTTGTTTTTTGCTGCAGTATAAAATTCCTTAACTCGTCGTTGTGCGGATAGGTAAATTGATAATAGGTGTGTGGGTTAAGTATATTGCTGTCATTTTGTGCACGCCAAAAAATTCCAATATCCCATTCCAAACGGTAGCATATTTGCTCTGCAATGTGCTGTATGGATGCATTAACGCTTTCGTTTTCACTCAAAATGGATATTAAGCGCGCTTCAAGCGCTATGCGTTCCTGAGCTGATTTCTTTTCAGTTATGTCTTGCTGAATAGCCATATACTGATAGGTTTTGCCTTTTTTATCTAAAAATGGAATAATGCTACAATCCACCCAAAAGAAATTCCCTTGTTTGTCTTTGTTTCTTATTTCACCTTTCCATAATTCACCATGGCTGATGCTTTCCCACATTTCTTCGAAGAAAAGTTGACTGTGGTGGCCTGAATTGAAAATGCTGTAAGCCTGACCGAGCAATTCTTCTTTGATATAGCCGGACGATTTGCAAAATTTATCGTTAACAAATTTGATGTAACCATTCCTGTCTGCAATTGCTACCCCTGACGATTGGTCTAAGGCAAACTTATACGCCGCTAAATCTATTTCGGTTTGGTTTACCCGTTCGTTAAGTAATTGGTTTAACTCATTTTGAAGATTCTTATTTTGCTTTCTTAAATTTAATAAAACGGTTACCTGCTTCGCTAAACTTTGCAAACCATCAATTTGTTCGCGGTTAAGATGCTTGGCTTTGGGGTCGATAATGTTAATGGATCCAATCTTGAAACCTTCAACACTTGTAATTGGAACGCCACCAAAAAATCTGAAATTTGGATGTCCAATAACCATTGGGTTTTTAACCAATTCAGCATCTAAATACGCATCAGGGATCTCGAAATAGTCTTCGTTTTTTGTTAAGTCAAAACAAAAGTCAAAATCCCCGCGCAGGTCGTAAATATTTAAGCCAATACTCGCCTTTATTTGATAGGTCTTGCCGTCAAATATCGATAAAATTGCCACTTGGGTTTGGCAAATTTGTGCAGCCATCTGAACCACTGAATCAATTTCTGATTCAGGTATTTTTTCCAAAATATTGAAATTGATGAGCGCCTCTAATCGTTCTCTCTCATTATTAATCAAATTCAGACCTTCTTTCATTTTAACTTCAATATTTTACGCTTTTTTTAGCATAAGTATTTTAATTGTAATTTGTTCAAATATAGTATGCCGTCATTCAAGAAAGAGATAATCGCCTAGCTTTTACTTATTCACAGCACAAAGTTACTGACTTTTTCCTTTGTTTATAAGTGTTTAAGTAGTGAAGGCCAATTTAGTGACTCATAATAAATACACAAATTTAGACATTTTTTTTATTATATTGAGGAAAGCTATTGATACCAAGTGTGATAGCTATTTTACCACTCGAAAATATTGCTTTGGTGGATAAACTCTTGATAATCGTTCATCTAAAAATTCAACCCATTTTTCGAATTCAAATTGTCGATAATCGAAAACTTTC
>CAMDAF010000021.1 GCA_945888525.1 Chitinophaga pinensis | reverse complement strand
CCTCCACATTTACTCTCACTCTAATTCGGAATTCCATATTTTTACCAGAAAGATCAAGTTTTCCCCCTATTATTAATGTTATTATTATAAAAAGTTCGACACTTCGCCTATCTTGGCTACAAAAAAGAGAGTGAGAATGGGAGCGAAAGCGGACATTATTACTCTCTTTTTTTATTCACACTCATTCTCACACTCACATTCACTCTAAAAGAATCCGTTTTAAAGCGAAAGTGGCAACATACTCTGTCATTTTTTCGTGTCCTCCATAGCTGAAAGCGAAGGAGGGCTTCACATTCGGACTCACTCTCACCTTCACTCTAATTTATGATAAATTATCAGAATAGTTATAATCTATTACTCAAAATATATATTCATGAATTACTGAAATAAGATATAAAGTTCGACAACTTAGCGAAGCGTTCTCACGACTGAAAGGAGTAACTAAGCGAAGCGTTCTCACGACTGAAAGGAGTATTTCTCCTATTTGGTCTACCAGTAAAATCAAGGCTTCACAGAAATGTGAAGCTTTTTTGTTTTGGTTGGGAACAACATAGGTACAACATTTAATTTATTTTGTCAATTTTAAGCGTAATCCTTAGTTCAGAAATTCTTTTCGGATTATCTAATATTTCTTTAATTCTAACCCATCTTGCAAAATCCCGTCAAATTGACCCTCTGTTCAGCGTAAAGGGACCCCCTTCGTTCCGCGCAAATTGACCCCCTCAAAATCGAAGGTTCAAAATAGATGATTGGTTTGATAGTTTGCGGATTTAAATCCGCAAATAATGCCAAATAAACCAATCATTATGAGTAAAATCAGACAAATTATCCGCTGTCATTGCCAGGGCATTGGCAGCAAAAGAACAAGCGCCATGACAGGCGTGTCTAGAAATTCTGTTAAAACCTACATTCAGAAATTCGCATCATTGGCCCTAACGCTTGATGAGATTGAGTCTAGGACAGATCTTGAACTTCAGAATCTGTTTTTTCCATCGGCAGAACTACCGCCTCTACCGGATTTACAGCGTTACGAGTATCTTCAGAAAAGTCTTCCTGATATCGTGAAAGCCATGCGCCAGAAAGGGATGACACTGGAAATTCAATGGCTAAAGTATATCAATGAATATCCCGGTGGTTATTCGCGCACGCGCTTTTATCATTACCTGGTTGAGCATAAGCGAAAAAATGGGTTACCATGCAGTTAAATAATTACAATACAGATAAATGTATTTTGCATAAAAGTGTTTTCCTTTAGAATTTGTGATTTTGATAATTTGGCATTAAAAAGATTGGTGTTTGTATGAAAAAATTAAGAAAAGAGTACGATAGAATATTTTTCAATTCCCAAAGAAAGGTATACTAACAATACTCACAGATACTCTTTCAATTAACAGGTGTTAGTATAATCTCACTATAGTTTCGTAAACTTAAGTTTTACTGTAGGTTACTATTATTTGCACTCTTCTATTTTTAAATTGTTCGTTAAATTCTAAATATAACGGTGATTCTTCCCCTAAGCCTATGATTTCCCAACTTTCACAATTTATTCCTTGTTTCAATAAAAATTCCTTTACAGAATTTGCTCTTTTTAAACTTAAATTAATATTATACTCCTTATTTCCTAAAGTATCAGTATGACCAATAATCTTAATATTTTTAATCTTCTTGTTTAAGAGGTATATATCAACAATTTCCTGCATAAATTCTAACCCAGTATTATTTATATTGTAACCATCAAAATCGAACAAGACTGAATTAATTATTGAAATCGTGTCTGTTTTTAAATCATTTGCACTATCTGAAAATAGTCCAATATTAATATTTTGTTCGCAATTTGAATCATTACTTGAGGTTATATACCAATCTTTAAGGAAAAAATGTTTAATCGAGTTTTTTGGCATTGTTATCCATATTTGAAAATATTTTTCATTTCCATGTGATATAAAGTTAAATTTAACGCTAGTCAACAAATCATGCTTAAAGACTTTGTTAAGATTTATAAATTCAATTGAATTTTCAATTCTACATAAATCATTTATGTCTAAAATAGAATCTGAAAAATGCACAAATAATCTTGCAGAGTGTAATTTTTTTAAATTTAATCTTTCAATATTAAATCCAAATTCATAATTAATATTAGCTTTTAGTGGATGACAAAACTCACCTTGTAAATATGGTTTTTGAATTGTGTTTAAATCTGGTTCAAAAGAGAATTCAAAAAAATAATAGTAGATTTCTCCCTTACTACAAAATCCAATGAAATCAATTTTAGATAATTTGCACCAAGGAAATGGAAATAAGTTTGTGTCTTTTGTATTATTACATAAACTGTTTAGCGTTCCTGTAAATGTTGATGAATCAGCATAAACACAGCTATAATTTCCCTTAGGAGTAATTATTAGTCCTTGACAAAATACATATGACATACTAAAAAAAGTCATCAAATAAATGACAACTTTTTTTAGTATGATATTTAAATATATACTTTTATCTATAAATATAAATTGATTTTACTTCCTGATTCTTGTCAGAAGCGCAATGAATAAAAATAATCCCAGGTGGTAGTTTGCTAATATCAATAATCCCTTCTGCCTCTGTGGGTTTGTATTCATAAATTAATTCACCTAACGAGTTATAAAATTTATAAATTATATTATCCAATAAGGCCTCTTCATTTACCATACTATAATTTAATTCACCTGAAATAACTGGATTTGGGTAAAATTCGGTTGATACTTTTGCAGTTCGAAAGTATTTTATTCCAGTTTGAGTATTTGGAACTCCAGAACAAAGACCTTCTGCAATCTCTGGTCCAAATTTAAATGTCACTTTAGTAGCCGGTTTATAAAATGGAAAAAAAGAATCTTTCTGATACAAATCTACAAACAGAGAATCTGTAATTGGAGAATAAGTGAAAGAAACAACTGCTTCCCAATTAGCGACATCTCCAATATTAAGATTAGCTATAAACACTGAAGTTGTGTCATCATCAATAACACATTGAGCCATTAAAAAAAGCGTGTCTGCAGCAATAAAAAAATTCTGACCTTGAAATGGTCTTATCCCTTTTTCAGGCGAATTGGGATTCATCATTCCTTTTACACTACAACATACACCTTTGGTTTTTACCGGTGGATCCCCACCATAATACCAATAATCATATAGCACACATGGATCTTTCCGCTCACTTTCTTCGTGGTTCGATAAACAAGGTACCGATCCGCAGGTAGATCCAGCTGGTTGAATACAAACATACCATTTTGACCTCCCAACATTTATTTGTTGTGAGAAAAGATTTGAGTTGAATAAAATTAAAATTAATCCTACTATAGATGAATTTAATAAGAGTTTTGTTTTCATAAATATTAGAATATATGACAAATATATGAAAAATATTAATATTTCAAATTACTTTTATTTTTTCAACTTATTACTATGTCTATTTTTTATTTAATATTAAGTTAATAAAGTTCGACATTTCGCCTATCTGGTCTACAAATGACAGAGTGAATGTGAGAGCGAATGCGGCCACATACTCTGTCATTTTTCTTCACACTCATTCTCACACTCACATTCACTCTAAAAGGATTTCATTTCAGAATGGGAGCGAAAGCGGACATTATTACTCTCTTTTTTTCTTCACACTCATTTTCACACCCACATTCACTCTAAAAGGGTTTCATTTCAGAATGGGAGCGAAAGCGGACATTATTACTCTCTTTTTTTCTTCACACTCATTCTCACACCCACATTCACTCTAAAAGAATCCGTTTTAAAGCGAAAGCGGCAAAATACTCTCTTTTTTTCTTCACACTCATTCTCACACCCACATTCACCCTAAAAGAATCCGTTTTAAAGCGAAAGCGGACATTATTACTCTCTTTTTTTCTTCACACTCATTTTCACACTCACATTCACTCTAAATGGTTCCGTTTCAAAGCGGAAGCGGTCGTTCAAACTCTCTTTTGTTTTGGCTCATTCTCACATTAACTTTCACTCTTATTTTTTTGTAAAATCATATTTTTTCAGTAATTTCAACTTAAAACTAAAATACTATGTTCGATTTTCAAAAATTAGATGTGTATCAGAAATCTAAGAGATTTTACATTGATACAAAAGAAATAATTCATACCACAAAATTAGATAATTACATAAAAGACCAACTATTTCGTGCCGCTTTCAGTGTTCCTCTAAATCTTGCGGAAGGATCTGGTAAGTTTTCGAAAGCTGATCGCAGAAACTATTTTACGACTGCTCGTGCTTCTGTATTTGAATGTGTTGCAATAATGGATATTCTACATGAGGAAAAGAAAATCAATGAGCTCTATTATCAATCGCTATTGAAAAACGCAGATGAACTATCACGAATCTTGTATACTATGATTAAGCATCTGCATGCATGAACCTAAATAATAAACAGAGTTCAACTTCATAGAGAATCACAGCGAAACGATTTCAGCAGCGATGTGGGACATTCGACTTTCTATTCTAATTTGAAGCATCAAATTGAATTATTCTGAGAATATTTCAGAAAGAAATATTGAAAATCAACCAATATATATTTGGTAAAACAATTTAATTGTTTAACATTTCAAATAATATAACTTAAATAGCATGAAAAAAACTAAACCTTACTTAATAATAGTTGTTCTTGTTTTAATTTTTGATTCTTCTTGCGGAAGAGAGCGTGGACCGAAAGAAGAACAACATTATGGACCATTGTACCTAAATCAATTTGCAAATTATTTTTGGTTTAAACCAGGCACATATTGGATATACGAAAATAATAGAACAGGAGAATTAGATACCAGCATACTCTCTTATATAAAGCGTGATACCATTACATTCTTTTATGAGCATTCACAATTTAAACGATGGTATACGTACGAGAACTTGGATTTTTTAATTGACACTAAACATCGCATTAATTGGCTAAAATATGGCACAACTACGGGTTGTTTAACTTGTCAAAATTTGGATACTACTAGGGGAATTAGTAGGGAAGGCCAACCTGTTTTCTATATCCCTTGGAACTATTATTCTAACTATTCTAAATATTTCTCAACCATTCAATTAGGGACAACGACATATTATGAGGTTTACAAATTTGATTTGTTAGAAGATGTCAGTATACCAACTTGGGATAATTCAAAGCTTCTATGGGGTAGAACAAATGGAACTGCACAATTATCTAGCTATTATTGGGCTAAGGATATTGGTTTAGTTCAAATAGACTATAAAACAACACTCAAAACTGGTTTGGATTCAGCATCATGGATATTGAAATCTTATGATATTAAAAAATTTTAAATGTAAAAAATACTACTAATTATGAAAAAATTAATCATTATCGCATTTGTTTCATTCTATTTGTTTGATGGAAATTTAATTGCACAAACCTACAATACTGAAACATTGCAAAAAATGTATTGGAATTATCGAGATAGGTAATAGCTGTCATTTTCGCATCTGGTGAAAAACCCGCCTTACCTAAAAATCTCCACGCATCCTGTGAATAAACATGGGTGTGTAATATAAAATTATTGGTAGATGTATCTATAAATTGTTTCATGACAAGCCATTTGTTTACCCTCAGATCTTATTCTTCCGCAGACCTGCTCTGGACTCCATTTCTCAACACCAATTCTTTGTTGCAAGATCTTAATATCTGCAGTACTTAGAGCTGGTTTCTTTACTGAATTCATTCTTCGTTCTTGACTTCTTTTTTGCGCTGGAGCAGCATTGTAACACTGGCTTCGACCTTGCGAGCTATTACGTTTTATTTCATAATAAATCTCCTGATACTGCACCCAATTTCAATGGCGATTTCCTTTTTCTTTTTACTTTGTCGTAGCATATATGCTATAATTACTCTTTGTTCATTCGATAAATGTTTATACATTTGTTTTACACTTTTAAATTCCGAGAAGGGAAGGTAATCTTTGGATTACTTTCCTTTCAAAGAAAATTTTAAACTAAAGTGTGCAACTTGAATTTAGAACCTAGTCAATAATAAAATATCAAATATGAAAATATTCCCAAATAAAGTTGTGATTCCTTTCTTTTCTATCTGTTATATGCCACTTTTACTATTTTTATCTACATGTAAAAAGGATAAGCCAGAAACAAGATATGTGGATCAAGAAACAAAAGATTTTGCAGTTTTCAAACCTGGCTCATGGTGGTTATATCAAAATAAGAAGACAAATGAGAGAGATACATGGAAATTAGTTAGTAAAAAGGAAAGCATTGCCATGGCTGATGAAACTACTCCCTATAATTTTGAACAAATAAGTCTGATAATTCAAACAAAGTTAAATGATAGCTTTGAATATTTGATTGAAGAGCGTTCCGTTATGTTTATAACCAATAAATATTTTGGATTGTTTCAGCCTGCTTACTTTGAAAATGGTTCAAATCAAATTGGATCGTGTGACAATAATTACATAAAAGTGATTAGGCGCGATTCTTTTAAAAATCAATGTATTAATCGTGAGTTTGGATTATATCCAGGACCATGTACAACTAAATTTCCTATTTATACTAAATGGGAAAGAAATAAAGGATTGACAAAGTTAGCATATTACAATGGCGATACCTTAACTTTAGTTGGACAAAAAATAGAACAATAATAAATTAAAACATATGAAAACTCAATTTCTATTCCTAATCCTTTTAGGACTTACTATGAACCTTTATGGCAGTGATGGTGATGGTTGTCAAACTTTACGTGGAAAACCGGTAATAGTATCATCTGAGATTAATACTGTTTCAGGCCAAATAACTTTTGATATGTATTTAGAAGTAAATGATAGTTTGAAAACAACTAATTTATTTCAGTATTCCAAACCCGGATTTATGAGTGTTACAGTCAACAGCTATCCAACTACTGGAGTATGGTATCTGCCAGGAGATTCCATATTCTTCAATGTAACAATTTCTCATTCAACAGGCGGTTGGTTACCTTACTACTCGCAAGAATTTCATGTTTTTAACACTATACTGACAGATTCTGATACAGGCATTTCTGATTTTCATGGATATGTTTTTTTTACTCCTTGGAATACTGTGGAGGTTTGGGATAATTATGATTACTATACAATTGGAAGGGTTTGGAAACAAACGACTGATACAACCAGGATATATATTCCTAAAAATAATGTACCCATAAGTGATTTTTTCGCAGAGGATAGTTTCAGTGAAACATGGATGGTTGATTTCGATCTAAAAGACACGGTTGGTTTGCCTTTCTATGTAAAAATGAAACCATTAGACCCAGATTCAATCGAATACCTTGCCCTTCATTACGGGGACGATTCTGTTTATCATTCATACAACGATTCTAGTTCTGCACCACCTCTACCCAGTTATACTGGTACAATAATTGGCCGGTTGGTAACCACTTTTACTAATGATGTAGGTGTACCTGTAACAATGCCGCTTTCTGGAGTATTCCTTAAATTGAAAGAAAAAGACAAATTCTGTAATCAGGATTTTGGTGATGCTCACACTGATGAGAATGGGAACTTTTCGATAACGTATGACAGAGACCAAGTATTGGAATATGGAGAAATTGAATTATGGCTTATGTTTAAATCAAAAAATGAAGACGCAAATTTGGTTGTCTGCAGGCCTAACCTAAACTTTATGGATATAAGTGTTTTAGCGAGTTCCGAGGGTTTTGAATTTAGAAAAGGAAATACAATCAATGTTGGTCAAAATGCTGGAACCGTTGACCTTGGAAATGTGTTCTGTGAGGACCATGCTTTTTGGGTTACAAGTTGGGCCATGAATGCATATAGATATGCCGCTGTAAGTAATAAATTTACAAATCATGGCAAAAGTCTTAAAGTCATTCTAAATGCAGGATCATCCAATTATGAGGCCAAGGTGATTAGATTAAATGATTTTGCAGATGATCATGAAAATACTATTTACCATGAATATGGCCATCATATAATGTATTCATTGCAAGGGGGAGGATATATGAATGTTGTTGGTTATCCACATAAAAAAGATGGTAACCATATGGCACTAATTGTTCACGAATATATACGCACCATTGGCACCACGAAGAGCATAGTCGTATAACATTTTCAGAAGGTTTTGCAGATGCAATGTTAATGATTCTTGATGCAGCAAATTGGACTAATGATTTAGAATATGGATGGCGTAGGTTTTCAAACGGAAATCGAGATTTCTTAAATGGATATGAGGTTCGTGGAACCAAACTAAACAATACTATACCAAAATCAATCAACAATGGTTTCAAATCAGAATACTATTTTGCATGCGCGCTTTATGATATGTGGGATGGACCAAACAAAAATCTTCCAGATCCAATTACATCTAACCTTCCGTCTGAGTCATCCTTACATACTTTCAATGATAGGAGACGTGATAACACCGATGGAAATTGGCCAGTTGAAGATATGGTTTCTTTAGATTTCGATGATTTAATTAAACCACTGGATATTCATGACGGGTCTGATAAATTACATAATATTGATGATTATATAACGTCATTATTGGAAGAGATTTATACAACTGATTGTAATGCAAGAAGAGGTATTGGAAAGTGTTTATATTATAATAGAGTGGTATTAAATATTAGCGATGTTGAAACTAAGGGTGAAGACTGGAATACCATGATATCGACGGATATTATAGGTCAAGGTGTAACTGACAATGATGGAGGAAAGGCTTTGCTTTGTGTAAGTGTTTCTGATGATATAGTTTATTGGCGAGAATATATTGAATCTGGTCCTAACAATACCCATCAAACTTCAAATAGTTCAAATGTACCAATCGTTAATTTTTTGATAAGTGATAACCTTAGATTGGGTTACAATTACCCTCTATTAGCAGATAGGAGTAATTTCCAATTCAATTCACTCAATACTGATTTTGATTTGAATATGCATACTTGTGGAGATGTGAATTGGTCAATAAACAATACAGACTTTATTATTGGTGATGGTACTAATACAAGCAGTATCGCCTTTTGGGATAATTCAATTCTAAAATTGTACCCAATGGCGAAACTTGTAATTAATAATAATTCCAAAGTAATAATCGATCAGGGAGCAATCTTGCAATTTTATCCCGGAGCTACTATTGTTTTAAATGGTCCAAATGCGATCTTAGAAATAAAGGGTCAATTACAAATTATGGATGGAGCAACTTTTACAATTTCTGGAGGTAATGATGGAATGGGACATATTAAATTTTTCAAGAATGAAAATTCTTCGATTATCCCTTTAATAAGTTCACCGACTTATAATGGAAATGTGGAATTAATTGGAACTGGGTCAACAGATAAACTCATAGAAATTGATGGAACCGAAGGGCTCAAGATCAATTCTGATATTGTTAATTTCACTGTAAAACAAGCTAAAGTATTATTAGGAGATAGAAGCGTTATAGAGCCTAATATCAGTGGTAAAGTTTTCTTTGAACAGGTTGATGTTGGCCAATTATTCCAAGATTTTGAACATAATGGAATAAGAATAAATGGCGTAAAAAATGAATTCCATATGGTAAGGGTTAGTGGAGGGAATTATGGTTTTGTTAATACCGGCCTTCTCATCGGAAATGAAAAACTTAACCTTCGAGCAGTGCACATTGTTGAGTGTAATATTGGCATTATGACTTATTCATCGGGAATAAATTATCTAGGTGGGTTAATAAAAGGGTATTCTATAGCCGGCTGGAAGTCTGTTGGAGCGAATGTCCCTAGCGATATAACTGGAGTTTGGTTTAATAATGATCAAAGTAATTCTGGTGTTTTCGGAGTTATGCTCGATGGGGTAAACAGTGCTGGTTCTTGTGCATTTACAGGTTCTAAATTTCAAAGTAATGCATCCGGAATTCAAGCTTGGAATGTACCTGTAAGATTGAAAAATTGTAATTATTTTGAAGCAAATGATATTGGCATTCAAATGGAAGCATGGTCTAATCTAGACTTATCCAATAATTCATACACAACATTCAACGGGAATGATATGCATATTTTGTCTAGATTTCATGGAATAATGCATATGAATGACGGACATAATGGTTTTCTCTCTAGCGGAAATTCATCAATCTTTTGGGCATCATTGCAACCAGGGGCTCAATCTCCTTCTGTAAACTATTTAACTCTTGCACCAACCCCAGAAAATTATTATGCAAATAATAATTTTTTTCAGACAACACCTTCTTGGGGTAATAATTTCTATTTGGATGAACGTGGTTCAAGAGTATTAAATTTAACAACAAATAATTTATATCCAAGCAATAATCCGGGTGTGTGGACTTCAGCTCAAAACAATGAATGCGGCACCCCCGATTATGAAACATTAGAATTTACAGGCAATGGAGGTGGATTGGGCCAATTTATTGCAAGCAAATATTCAACATTGAGCAACGTTACAATTCCATCAGGTTTGGAATATGGTAATAATCTTCTAAATGTTTGTAGTGGATTATTAGATAGTTTGTATATGGGTTATGCACCCAATTATTCTTCCATTACTTGTGGCCTTGGCCATTTGGCAAGAAAAACATACAGTAATAGCAGTCCGATAATGGCAAACCTGAAATTAGAATTATTGGACCACGCAATAAAAGCATATGCGATTGGAGTATCAAAAAATGCCATTTTTGTAAGTGAAGATAGTTTATCTTTTGCTTCAAATTGTTTATTAGGCACAATCGACACCTTATTAATTGATGCAAATAATGATTCTTTACCTTGGAAAAATATTAAGTTCAATTTATCCGCTGCAAAGGCTGAAGTATTAAGAATAGCAGAGCATAGAAATGATGCCTCAACATTGTTAAATTCAGCTTTAAGTTTATATACAGATTCTTTAGAAACTGTTTATTTGAACAAATGGGCTTGTATTATTGAAGCAGAGCAAGCATTTATAGATTCTTTGGTAACTTGGGACAGCTTATATATTAATTATCCATGCTACGGACAAGAGATTGAATTCAGTGCACCAATGCCAAATTCCTTAGGTATTGATAACCCGGTGAATAAAAAAGCAGAATTTGATAATTCAATTTTAATTTATCCAAATCCGGCCTCTGAAATGTTAAATATCTTTCTGCACAATAAGCAAGATATTGCACAAATAATTATTTATGATTTAAAGGGAATGGTACTTTACTCATCAGAAGTATCGGAAATAACATCTGAATTTAAAATAGATTTAAGTGCATTGAACTCCGGATCGTATATCATTTCTGTAATTACTGAGCAAACAGTATTTCATTCACCGCTTGTTATTTCAAAGTAGATATGAGTTGAAAAATATTAAATTTATTTAAATGTAGAAGTTCGACACTTCGCCTATCCGGTCTACGAAAAAGAGAGTGAGAATGGGAGCGAAAGCGGACATTATTACTCTCTTTTTTTCTTCACACTCATTCTCACACTCACATTCACTCTAAAAGGATTTCATTTCAGAATGGGAGCGAAAGCGGACATTATTACTCTCTTTTTTTCTTCACACTCATTCTCACACTCACATTCACTCTAAAAGAATCCGTTTTAAAGCGAAAGCGGACATTATTACTCTCTTTTTTTTCACACTCATTCTCCCTCTCCCTCTGAAGGGCTCCGCCTTTAGTCTCTTTTAAAATAAAATCTTGTAATAAACAATCCGTTTGCATCATCAGCGCTGCCCACTGATTCTACTCCAGATACAATGTTTACCAACTGCCAGCCTTCAGCCAACATGGTGCTGACCTTACTGTTGATGATGGCATCGTTGGCAGCGATGTTTTGAAAGCGAATACCACCTAAATTGTAAAAGTTAAGCAATTTGGTTTCTTCAAAATTCTTAACTCGAATTTCTCACCTGTCTGATTTGTTGCGTGTGTTATCATCCTCAGACTGCACCGAGGTAAATTCTTTGTAGTCTCTTTGCTCAAGTGCATTGATAATACGTGAACGACCCATTCCATTGGGAACAATTGATTCGATAACGGTGAATGAAGTAAACTTGGCTTTAGCTGGTTCTTCTGAACTTGAGTTTTTAAAAGAAAAAAGAACAAAAGCAAGGGCAAATACCCCTAAAAAAATTGAAGTAATTTTAATTGTTTTCATAAATATATTTATTAATGTTAGAATATTTTAACAAACATAAGTCAAAGATTTTGACAAACAATATCAAGCTGACCTAAAAAATATTAAAAAAATAATTTCAAGCTAGGCAGATAAACGGACAAAACCGAAGAAATCCCACCACCTATTTGACAAGTGATAACAAAACACTTGCACCGCCACTTTGACCACTAAGCAATACCGTAAAAATACCAGAACCCAAATATTCCAAATTGATTTCGCTTAATCCTTCTTGCAAGTTCTTATTGGTATAAACCAATTTACCATCGCTAGCTATTACTTGAATAGTCAAGATATCGTTACTTTGATTTTCAAACATTAAAATTCCTGAACTTGGGTTTGGATAAACTTTAAATTGCTTTGAATAATTGGTAGAAGTTAAACTGTAATATCTAAAATCATACACGTCAGATATGGACTTACAACCCTTGCTGTTGGTGTATTCTACAGCATAGCTTCCATTTACCGGTGGGAAGAATGTTTGTGCTATGGCAGAGTCTATTTTTACTGCTCCAGTAAACCATTGGTTGCCCGCGCTGTAATTGGATTGTAAATAATTTTTGTTGGCGTAAATAACTGGTTTGAATGGCAATGGATTAACAACAATATAAACAGAATCGGTATTGACACAGTTGTTGGCATCACGACCAATTAACTTATATCCTGTGTTTGCATTCAGTACCGGACTTTTGCGTATGCCTGAATTCAAATTACCGGCTAAGAATAGTCCATTTTGGTATAGCGAATAGTTTGTTGCGCCCGTTAAATCTAAATCCAATTGTGCGCCTGCACAAAGTTCTTTATTGCTAATCAATTTTACATTTGGCAAAGCATTGATTGCAAAAGGAATTTCATTAGAATAAGCCACGCAAGCATTCAAATCTTTTGTTGCTACTTGCAACCTACCATTCGAACTAGGCACAAAAGTGAATGAAGTCTTGTTCTTGCTAAATTGCCCCAATTGGTAAGTGTTGTAAAAATACACAAATGAATCGGCCCCCGTTGCGGTAAATTTCAAGGTATCGTTGCTGCAAATTTTACCATTGCTTAAATTGCTGCTTAAACCAACCGAGGGCAAAGCATTGAGCCTTAAGGTTTGTGTAAAATCTGCTTCAAAACTTTGGGTTTTTGGATAATCAGAAACAACTTTCAGCTTATACCCATTGCCAGTTTTTATACTAAATGGAATGCGGGCAAACAATACATTGTCGCGTTTGGCAACTAGAGTATCCAATAGCAATGTCTGATTGGCAAACGAAGAAAGTGAATCGGATAGATACACTTTAAATTTGGCGTTGGGGGTAAACAAGCAAGTAACTGGCAATGAAATGGTCTCACCCAAACAATAATTGCTGTCATTTAAAACACCAATTCTAATGGCCGCTTCCGTTTCATTTTCCACCTTTTTACTAAATGGATTCTTGATGTTGTCGACAAACCAATTGGCCGTGTTGTATACTTTATATACTTGAGTAAATTCAGGTTTTAAGTCGAGGGTATAAACAAATCCCATTTCTGTCCCTGCAGAGACATTTCCATAATATTCTGCATATAAAACATGGTCAATTAAGTTGACTTTAAATCCATTTGGATTGTTCATCAATTTAAAGCTTGTTAAATCAAATTTAGACGCATCCAAACTGTCATTCAAAACCAAATAGGTATGGTTATAATTTTTATCGCTAAAGCTTACTTTATACGTAACGCGGCGGTCTTGCTCCTGGACCTTATATGTATTCAAACTACTCTTGTATTGAACGGCCAACACGGTATCGGTAAACACTTCACAGATTTTAAATTGATTATTGTTAACCACACTATCAGCGCGCAAGAAAGCAGAATAACACATCAAAGAATTGCTTAAAAAAGAATCTTTATACACTCTAAAATCAAATGGAATAAGCACACTTGAATTTGCAGGAATGCTGTCTAATATCCAGAATAAAGTGTCGGCAGATTTATAGGTTGTTTTGCTGCTTTTAAAATCAAATAATCTCTGTGAAGAATTAAGACCCAACAATACATTTTTTTCCGTTTTAAAACCCTTATTGTTTACCTTAATGTTTTGACTTAAAACTTGGTTTTGCTTTAGATGGGGTTTGCTTAAAAATTCTACCGACAAATCTTTGAATGCCGACTTTGGACTTAAAGGAAAATCAAAGCCCAATTGAACCGTGTCCGCTTTCATTTGAATGTTGTAGGACGCAGAGCAGCTTGCAATATAGGCATCACTCTTAATTTTCAAGACATCAGAACCTGTTTGACTCTGAATAAAATAGTCGCCATTCTTGTCGCTTATGGCAAGTACTTGCTTGTTTTGCAAGAGGACTTTTTCATTTGCTAAAGCATAGTCACCCGCATCAAATACACAATTGCTGTTAACATCCACAAACACTTTTCCTTTTAGTCCATAGCGTTTGTTGTATGGCAAGTCTATGGTATAGGAACTGTCGAAGTACGTTTGTACAACTTTATCCGACTTATCTGAATACCTTTCCAATTGAGAAGGAATTCCAAACGTTAATTTGCCATAAAAAGGATTTAAAACCAATTGACCCAAGCTATCGGTTTCATAAATAGTATAGATGGATTTTGTGTCCATAAAAAATTTAGCTTTAGAATAAACTTCAGTCCCATCTTTTATGCCATTATTGTTGCGGTCTTCAAACGTTCTAATTTTAACTTGGCAAATAGAGTCTGGGGCAATGACAGAGAATTGAATGGAAGTTGAAAGTCCATGTTTCTTCATCATAAGACATCTTTTCTGGTCGGCAAAAAAGGACAAATCAGCAACTCTTTTATTGAGGTAATCTGCACCTGATGGGGTCCAGCAATAATGCAAAGTTTTTTCACGCGCATTTGAATCAAGGAGACTGAGTTTCCCAAAAGCTGGCGCTTTCACAACAGTTACAAGAACCGTATCACTCAATGTCTGAAGTTGATCTTTATCATCCTTAACTGGAATATCGGCACAAAACTGCTCCCTTGCTTTTATGGTATAGTCTTTATTTTTTAGAATATATGGAACCCGTTCACCAGGCGAAGGCATAACAATGAAGTTATAGTCCCTCTTCATGTAACCAAGCAAAACAGATGTATTACCGGTTCGGCGGTATATGCTAACACGACAAACCATTGTTCCAACTTCAGAACAATTACTTGGTGTCGTTAATAAATTTCCGTTGTTGCTGTTGAATGTAAAACCACGCACAGGATTGAGGTTGGTATTTGCTTGACATGATGTTATATTGGGATTCCCACAATAGTATGTCAGTGGTTTGTAAGGATCGTAAATCGCTTCTTGGTTTTTATCTTCTTTTGCCCTTACCATCTCATACACCTGTGAATCGTTGCTTTGGAATGGTAGTGTGCGGTATGAGGTGCTATGGGTTTGCAAACAGTTTAGATAAGTCTCAGCTGGGTATATAAAATCGTTGAATCCGATTTTTGCAGAATACTGATTCGCGTAATACAGGTTGAGCATGGCCTCCACAAACATATTACCAGGGGCGTATGTCGTGATTGCGCTGTTGCGGCAACATTGTGAAAACCCAAAATAAACCAAAGGCTTTGACTGCGTTCCGAATAAGGCAAAAGCACCTGAGGAAAAATCTACGGTGTCCAAAAAGGTATGTTTTTCATCCCCTTGGTTAGAGCTCGTATTGGTTATACAGCCCCCTGCACAGGCAGATCCTTTTATCTCTTGGATTTTAACGCGGGTTAAACTGAGCACAATTTCAAATGAATCGTTGTAAGCAACAGTTCTTGGCGGCGATTTCAATGAAATTCCTCGGCAGTCGCGGTATAATGCAACCGTCACTTCATACTTTTTTCCACTCAAATGCCTGTAATATACATCCCCACCAATAAAAGAACCGGCTAATCCTTGAAGAGCAAAGACAGTCAATAAAAAAAGCAGTGTTGGTATTCGCCTCATATCCTTAAGACACAAAAATAAATAATATGTTGCACTCTCAAGCTATAAATATTATCAATATGTTTTATTTCCTGCCTTTGAACACAATAATCATTTAAAAATTAACTAATTTTGCCCCACTTGGCAAGAATAAAAATCAATATAAAAGATGGAACCATCAAACGTTCCGACAAAGTTATAGGCATAGACCTGGGAACCACCAACAGCCTTGTGGCACTGGTAAATCAAGAGAACCATGAAGCCTATTGCTTGGGTGAAAATGGCGACAAAATTGTTCCCTCGGTTATTTACATTGATGCCAACAATCAAATTGTGGTTGGTGATCTTGCAAAGTCACATTTGTTAAGCGAATCGTCTAACACCGTCTACTCAGTTAAACGACTTTTAGGCCGCTCGTTTACCGACTTAGCATCCCATGCCCGCAGCTTTGGCTACCACTTGGTGCCCGACGATACCAAGGCCATGGTGAATATTGAAATCAATGGAAAAATATACAACCCCATTGAACTATCTTCTTTTATTTTAAAACACTTAAAACAAAAAGCAGAAACCATATTGGGTGAAAGCATTGGCAAAGCGGTTATTACCGTACCTGCCTATTTCAACGACTCACAAAGACAAGCAACCAGAGACGCTGGAAAACTGGCAGGCCTTGATGTCTTGCGCATAGTCAACGAACCTACCGCTGCGAGTTTGGCTTACGGCATAGGCTTGAATAAAGCTGAACAAAAAACCATAGCGGTATACGACTTAGGTGGTGGCACTTTCGATATCACCATTTTACAAATTCAAAATGGGGTATTTGAAGTCTTATCAACCAACGGCGATACCTACACCGGTGGCGATGACTTCGACAGAACCATAGCCGATTATTGGTGCATTGAACTGGGTTTAAAAATTGAAGACATTGAAGCCAACAAATCCGATTACCAAACCCTTCGTTTAAAATCAGAAGAAGCAAAAAAACATTTAAGTGAAGCGCCGGAGTATACTGGTCAGATTGTTTTAAACAATAATACCTACAACTTATCACTTTTAAGAGAAACCTTCCAAAAGCTTATAAACCCTATCGTTGAAAAGACTTTAAAATCGTGCGCCATGGCTATGAAAGATGCCGATTTGAGCGTTGAAGAAATTGATGAAGTGGTTATGGTGGGTGGTTCTACGAGAACTTTGTATGTTATTGAAAGGGTGCAAAAATTCTTTAAGAAAGACCAAGTCAACAACAAACTAAACCCCGATGAAGTGGTTGCGCTTGGTGCTGCCATTGAAGCCGATATTTTAGCAGGCAATAGAAAAGACATTTTATTGTTGGATGTAACGCCTTTGAGCTTGGGCATTGAAACCATGGGCGGATTGATGGATGTCATTATTCCCCGCAACAGCAAATTACCAAGCAGCGCCGGCAGACAATACACCACCTCAATTGACGGACAAAGCAAATTGAAAATTAGCGTTTACCAGGGTGAACGTGAAATGGTATCTGACAATAGAAAACTTGGCGAATTCACTTTGGAAAACATTCCAGCCATGCCAGCGGGATTGCCAAAAATTGACATCCGTTTTATTTTAAACGCCGATGGAATTTTAAAAGTTGAAGCAGTAGAATTGCGCTCAGGGGTTCAGCAAATTATAGACATTGAGCCACAATACGGCCTAAGTGACAACGATGTTGAAACCATGCTCTTGGCGGCTATGCAACACGCAGAGGCCGATATGCATGCAAGGTCTTTGGCAGAAACAAAAACTGAAGCCGAGCAGGTTATTTACCAATGCAAAAAACTGGTCCAAAACAACAGCAGTTTGTTGAGTGGTGAAGAAGTGGCTGAAACAAAAACGGCAATTGAAAATTTAGAATTGATTTGTAAAGAAAACGACAAAGAAGCAATAATAACTTCAATGGACCGTTTGAACCATATTACCCGTCCTTTTGCCGAACGCATCATGGATGAAGCAATAGGAAAAGCATTAACTGGAAAAAAATTGGACACATTATAAACCATGAAGTATACAGCATTAATTTTTTGTTTGTGGAATTTGGCCTTGTTTGCGCAGCCTGAGGGAGAAATTGAAGCCCCTTTGCAACAGCAAAATGTCAACACAGATGAAAATCTGAAAACAAAACTGGGGGTTAAATTCACCATGGGTGGACATCGTTTCTTGGGTACTGCCTTCGACAACTCAAGACCTACGTATGGATTTGGAGCCGGTATCTACAACATCGTTGATCTAAACAAAAGTAAAAATTTGAAATTGCATTGGGAAATGAACCTTACGTTCAAAGGCAGTAAATTTGGAAAGACCAACGACACGTCGTTTAGTAAAATATCATTGGCTTACCTTGAATTGCCTGTATACTTCAGCATTGAATTGTACAACAACCCAAAAAAACAGCCAATGCATTTGCTCTTGGGCGGACAGTTCGGCTACCTTTTTAGAAGCAGCATCAACAAATCGTATGGAAAGTTTGGCGAAGTAAAAACCGATTTGCCATTTAAGAAAATTGACTTAGCGCCAGCCATTGGCATCCGCAAAGAAATTGGGAATGGAATGTCGTTTCAATTGTGCGCCAAATTGGGCATGCGCAACATTTACACCTCTGTTTTTAAGGAGCGGACGGATAACCCATCGAGTGTTTCTAACTACGATTACCGCGACCTGACGCCTCGCTTTAAAGACGGCACCCACTCGGTGAGAAACATGAGCATCGAGTTGTCGTTTATGTTTTAATGCCGTTAAGTTTTTATTAATTTAAGCCTTTTGCCCATTGTGGCACAATGATTGCCCTTTCTAAATGGGAGATTAAATTACATGAAAGCATTCATACTGATGGTCGGATTATTGGCAGGCATGCAAGTAATGGCACAAAGCAGCAGCAAAGTGACCATGTATCCAAACCCAGCCAACGGATTTGTTAAAGTTAATTTTAGCGAAACCCCTAAATCTGATATTACTTTTACCATTAGCGATATTCTTGGCAATAAAATGGAGACCTATACATTTAAAGCCAATGAAACCATTACCTGCGACTTTTCTAACTTAAACCTTATTAACGGGTTGTATTTGATTAAAATTGAATATGGTGACCATGTGGTTTTAAAGAAGTTGTTGATTAAAAACAGCTAATTCTATTCCCTTACTTTTTATTCTTCGCGCCTACCAATCTTTTAGAAAATAGGAAATTCGCTTTTCTATTGTGCTAGGATAAAAGGAGTTAAACTACAACTTATTTGAATAATTGCCCATATAGGATACAAAATTTTTTCTATTCTTTATAAATTTTGTACTTTTGCAACCTAATTAAATTATGAGCTTTTCAAAAATTCAAGAACTATTGGGAAACGATGCCGATAGTTTGTTAAACCACACCTCAAAAACCATCAGCAAAGAAAGCATCCACTTACCTGGCGGCGATTTTGTAGACCGTGTATTTGCGCAAACAAACCGTTCCCCTCAAGTATTAAGAAGTTTAAACGCCATTTACAACCATGGCAGATTGGCTGGAACAGGCTACGTTAGTATCTTGCCAGTTGACCAAGGCATAGAGCACAGTGCTGGTGCATCTTTTGCCCCAAACCCTGCTTTCTTTGATCCAGAAAACATTGTAAAATTAGCCATTGAAGGCGGTTGCAACGCGGTTGCTTCTACCTATGGTGTTCTTGCTGCGTGCAGCAGAAAATATGCTCACAAAATTCCTTTCATTGTGAAATTAAACCACAATGAGTTTTTAAGCTACCCTAACAAATTTGATCAAATCATGTTTGGAAGCGTTGAAGAAGCATGGAATTTAGGCGCAACGGCAGTTGGAGCAACCATTTACTTCGGTTCTCCGGAATCTGCCCGTCAAATCGTTGAAGTTGCCCAGGCATTCGAAAGAGCGCATGAGTTGGGTATGACGACTATTTTATGGTGCTACCTAAGAAACAACGGTTTCAAAAAAGACGGCATCGACTACCACACAGCAACCGACTTAACTGCACAAGCAAACCATTTGGGTGTAACCATCCAAGCGGATATTATCAAACAAAAACTACCTACCAACAACGGTGGATACACTGCTCTTAACTTTGGCAAAACCCACCCTAAAGTATACAGTGAACTAAGTACTGACCATCCAATTGATCTTTGCCGTTACCAAGTTGCAAATTGCTACATGGGCCGTGCAGGTCTAATTAACAGTGGTGGCGAGAGTAAAGGTGCTAGCGATTTGGCTGAAGCAGTTACAACCGCAGTAATCAACAAACGCGCAGGCGGACAAGGTTTGATAAGCGGAAGAAAAGCTTTTCAAAAGCCTATGAACGAAGGCATCGCATTGCTAAACAGCATTCAAGATGTGTATCTTGAAAAACAAATTACTATTGCTTAATTCAAATCTTTATCCTAATCTTGTACTTGTATTATGAGCTGGTTTAAACGTGTATCCGAAGGTATAACTACTAAAACTAAGGAAAAAAAAGCGACTCCAGACGGCTTATGGGATAAGTGCCCTAGATGCAAAGTCCTCACACCGCATAAAGATTTAATTGAGGGCCGTTTTGTTTGCCCATCTTGCGACTACCATTATAAAATTAGTTCAAAAGAATATTTTGAAATCTTATTTGATGACAACAAATTCAAAGAACTAGATGCAAATTTAATTTCTGACGACCCTCTAAACTTTACAGACACCAAACCCTACACCGCAAGGATAGAAGACAGCATCAAAAAAAGCGGGTTGAAAGATGCCGTTAGAACTGCCCACGGCAAATCCAATGGACGTAAAATAGTGGTTGCTTGTATGGACTTCGCTTTTATCGGAGGCTCTATGGGAAGTGTTGTTGGAGAGAAAATTGCAAGAGCCATAGACTTTGCCAGAGAAAACCGCATGCCGCTAGTAATTATTAGCAAAAGTGGTGGTGCACGTATGATGGAAGCAGCATTCTCGCTTATGCAAATGGCAAAAACTTCTGCAAAATTGGCGCTTTTGGCCAGAGATGGCGTTCCCTATATCTCTTTATTAACCGACCCGACAACTGGTGGCATTACGGCCTCATTCGCTATGTTGGGTGATTTCAACATCGCTGAACCAGAAGCACTGATCGGTTTTGCAGGACCAAGGGTGATTAAAGAAACCATAGGAAAAGATTTACCAAAAGGATTCCAAAGTTCTGAGTTTTTATTAGAGCATGGCTTTGTCGATATGATCGTACACAGAAACGTTTTGAAAGATAAAATCAGTTTGCTTTTAAGTCAGATTTGGGATTAACTAAAATAATTTTAACATAAAAAATAATCAAATAACACAATGAACTTTCCAGAAAATTTAAAGTACACCAAAGACCACGAATGGATTAGCATAGATGGCGATACAGCAACTGTAGGCATTACCGATTTTGCTCAAGGCGAACTTGGTGACATCGTTTTCGTTGAAATCGAAACAAAAAGTCAAACACTTTCTAAAGAAGCTACCTTCGGAACTGTTGAAGCGGTTAAGACTGTAAGTGATTTATTCATGCCTATCTCTGGCGAAGTATCAGAAGTTAACCCAGCTTTAGAATCTAATCCTGAATTGGTAAATTCTGATCCTTACCAAGCGGGTTGGATGGTGAAAATCAAAATCAGCAATCCTGAAGAGTTAAACGAACTACTTGATTCTACAGCATACCAAGCTTTAACCGGTCACTAATCAAATTCAGTTAGTTTGGCTAACAAATTAAAAATATTAAAACATCAATTGCCCACTTTTGCGTGGGCAATTTTTATTTTGTCTTTATGCACCAGCAGCAGTGGTGGATTCATACCCCAAAAACTAGTCGGCATCCAAACCGATAAACTAGGACATGCATTTGTGTTCGCGGTTCTTGTGTATTTCTTAATGCTTGGTTTTATCAAGCAATGGCGCTACTCTTTTTTATTGAATAAAATACGCGTGATTTCTTTAATCATTGCCATTATTTACGCCATTTTTATTGAATTGATTCAGCACTACTTTACCGTCGACCGAAAGGCCGAATATTGGGATGTGGTGGCAGATATCATCGGTGCAGTAATAGGTATTGCAGCGTTTCACTCCGTTTATGGCGACTTGAAGTTTATGGATAGGGACGAGACAATTTGAGCGTGATCCCGTTAGCAGAGAACTCCGTTCACGGTACGGGATGGAGAAACTGATCCCAGTGGCAGAGCTCCTTCGTCGCACGCTACGGGATGGGAAAACTGAGAAATTGAGAAATTGATCCCAGTGGCAGAGAAATCCGTTTCACTTCGTTCCGTTTAGTAAATCGTTATTAGCTATTAGTTATTAATCAAAATGTAGAAGCATTTACTAAAACACTAACCCCTAAACCCTAAATTATACCCTAAATTCTGTCTCAGGTGGTGTTTTCCACCCCTGAGTCTTACACGAAATCACCAACAAATACCGATTGCCTCGCCTTTGTTACTCCCTCCGGTCGTGAAATCGCTGCGCTAAGTTCTTGCTCTTGCGGCACTGCTTATTAGTTATTAACGAAATGTAGAAGCATTTTTAAATACTATACCCTAGACGCTAAACCCTAGACCCTAATAAAAACCCTATACCCTATCTCATCCTCTCAGCTTCTTCATCAGCGCGCCCAAGCGCTTCTTCATGATCTTGCAATTGTTCAACTCTTCTTTGTTGGAACTTTTTGCATCCTTATTCATGCCCTGATTTACTTCAATATACATCACCTGGTAGTAAAAATAGTTGTACATGATTTTGATGGCTGCCAAAGCATTTTTGCATGCGTTTGGCTCTTTCTTATTCTTTGCTAAAGCTTCCAAACGCAACAATACTTGGTCGCTTATTTCACCATTTTCATTGCTGTATTTTTTCAGATAAGGATTGAAACGCAGGTAACTGGCCAAGGCATTGGCAGCAAAACCGGCATTTTCGTAATTGTCTTTTTCAATGGTGTTCAATAAGAATAATGATTCATTGTCTTCGCTGGTTTTGGCAATAGCTGTATACACCATGCTGCGCATTTTTCTGTGGGTGTTGTAACGGTTGTCGTTGGCAAACTTATAGGCAGCAATAGGGTCCAATTTGGTTAAGGCCAACAAACTTGCTTTAACCACATTGAACGAAGAATCGTTTAACATGGCTTTCAAAACCGCTAGATCTTTGCTTTCAGTAAACAATTGAACATAGGCCTTTCTTACTTCGGCTGACGGCTCTTTTAACAAGGCTATTTTTGCTTGTTTTGCAAATCTTGAAATGGCAGCAGGGCTAAAATCTGATTGTGCAATTTCCAACAAAGCACTCACTCTGCAATACCAAAAAGGATCAGACAACATCGTTGAACAATACAAGGCTTTTGCCGCGGTATCATTTTCTAATATCATCATTTGTTCAAATGCTTTTAGTTTGTGTGCCGCCAATTGGGCATTTGCAAATTGCAACTTCCATGCATTCAAATCTTTTATCTCTTCCAACTCACCCAAACACTGGTTCTGTGCATCGAACTGAACATAGGTATTGCTGTTAACATTTGGGAAACTGAACACCTGGGTGTCTTTGTCAAGCACCAAACGCTGACGTTTGTATGAGCCATTTTCTAGAACATCCACATCAAAATACAATTTGAAACGCTTCTCTTTTTGAATGATTTTTATTTGGTAAACCTTGTCCTTATTGACAGAGTGTGTGATGTTCAAATGCGGGTGTCCAGCTTGCATAAACCATTGGTCAAAAAACCAGTTTAAGTCTTCGCCTGTTACCGATTCAAATGCCTTGCGCAAATCGCTTATTTCAGCGTTTTTGTATGCATTGTCTGTTAGGTACGTTTTTATCCCAGCAAAGAAAGCCTCATCGCCCATATACTTTCTTAGCATATGTATAACTGATCCGCCTTTTTGGTAGCTATGCCCATCGAACATATCTTCTTTGTCGCGGTAATGGTAACGTATTAACTCTACTTGCTTGTAGTCTGACTCATCGATATAGCGTTGGTGAAATCGACTCAATTTCAAATCAGCTTCACTGCGGCCATATTTATAATCGTCCCACAGGTACTCGCCATAGGTGGCAAACGATTCATTAAGCGGAAGGTTAGACCACGACTCACAGGTAACCAAATCGCCAAACCAATGGTGAAATAATTCGTGGGCTACAACATCTTCATATGTTTCATCTAAGTGCTCACGCGCATCGTGCTGCAATTTATCGTAGTGAATGACACAGCCAGTATTTTCCATGGCACCACTTACAAAATCACGCACCACCACTTGGTGAAACTTATCCCATGGGTAAGACACTTGTAAAATATTGCTGTAAAATTCCAACATCTCAGGGGTATTGCCAAAAACCAATTTGCTGTATGCCGCATATTCAGGTTCTACATAATAATTAACTTCTTTGCCTCTCCAAGTGTCTTTGGTTTCAGAAAAATCGCCAATAACCAAAGCAAACAAATAAGGTGAATGCGGTTTAATTTGTTCCCAAATATCTATGCGTGTGCTGTCGTTTTCAGCCTTAGAGCTTATGCGAGCGCCGTTGGAAATGGATTTGTATTTTGAAGGGCAGTGAAGAATAATTTTTCCCGTCGTTTTTTGATTGGGTGCATCGATGGTAGGGAACCAACAACTGGCAGCTTCGGTTTCTCCTTGTGTCCACAATTGAATAGGCTTCTTTGGTGTCTTACCATCGTGGTTGATAAAATACAAACCCTTATCGCTGCTGATGGCACGGCTGCCCTTTTCATGTACTTTTTCTGGTTGAGCTACATATTGAATTTGAACAAAATATTGATCCTCTTTGGTGTAGCGTTTGTCCAACTTAATGACCAAAAACAAGGAGTCGTATGAAAAAGAAAGTGGCTGAAGTAAGAAAACACCTCTTTGATCACCACCCACATCGCGACGAATTGAAACGCTTTCAATGCGCATATATTTGGCATTTAGAATTAAAGAGTCAACTGGATAAAAATGCGGTCTTACGGTGAGCGTTGCTAAGCCTTTCATTTCACGTTTTTCGAAATCAGGATACAATTCCAATTCGGTGTGAATGATATCATTGACTTTGCTTACACTGGCTCTGTATATGGATAAACTAGGATCAATGGTTTTCCTTTGATCAGGATAAGTGGGTTTCGATTTACAAGCAGTAAAAATTATTGTGCTAAAGGCCACAATCAAGAAAAATTTGCTAAATTTCATTGGTACAAAAATAGAGATATTGCATAAGAAGGCATTCAAGTTCATAATATTTATTCGGATGCAAGCAGTTTGTTCATGTTGTTGGTATACCGCATTCACTCTCATTTAAATCCCGTACCGTGCGAGTGAAAGGAGCTCTGGTACTGGGATCACTCTCCTAAAGCGCCCCGAAGACCGACGTGCAGCTCTTGTGGCGCTTTGGCCACAAAGCCGGAGCGAAGCGCAGACAGAGGGCGAGGCATGGCGCCATAATTTAGGGACTAGGGTTTAGCTCCCGAAAGCTTTCGGGATAGGGTATAGTATTGTAAGGTTTTGGCGCAAATAAAATTAGATAATGAAACAATCAAACTTCCGAAATGCCAACTATCCCCTAACCCCTACTTCGCACACTGCAGTGAAACGGAAGTGGGTACCCTATACCCTATTATCATCCAATCACCTGCAATTCACTCAAATTCCTGTAAACTCCATTTGGCTTTTGCAAAAGTTCTTGGTGGGTGCCTTGCTCGACTATTGTGCCTTTATCGAGTACTATAATTTGATTGGCGTTGCGAATGGTGCTTAATCTGTGGGCAATAACCAAACTGGTTCTATTTTTCATTAAATCATCTAAGGCCTCTTGAACCAATAATTCGCTCTCACTGTCGAGTGCACTGGTGGCTTCATCGAGAACCAAGATTGCTGGGTCTTTTATCACCGCTCGGGCAATGGCTACGCGCTGTTTTTGACCGCCCGATAACTGTATGCCGCGCTCACCAACCATGGTTTCAAATTGATCTGGGAATGATTCGATAAACTTCCATGCATTGGCTTTCTTTGCCGCTTCCAAGACTTCTTCTTTGCTGGCATCTGGCTTGCCATATAAAATATTTTCGTAGATGGTTCCGCCAAACAAAATAACGTCTTGTGGCACATAGGCAATTTGTTTGCGCAAAGCGCTTAAATCGTAGTCTTGAATTGGCTTTCCATCAATTAAAATATTTCCATTATCGGCATTGTAAAAACGCAAAACCAATGAAGCAATTGTACTTTTACCACCACCGCTACCACCAACAATGGCAATGTGTTCGCCCTTCCCTGCTTTGAAACTAACGTCTTTTAATACGGTTACTTCTTTGCGTGAAGGATAAGCAAATTCAATATTTTGAAATTCGATTTCACCAATGAGCCGCTCCTCTTTTTGATTTTCGTTGTGTACAATCAATTCAGAGTCGGTATCCATTAATTCGCGCACACGTTGGGTTGCACCAATGGTCTTTTGCAGCTGCCCGAACATGTCGGCAAAGCCACCTAAAGTGCCCCCTACAAAGCCCGAATAAATAACAAATTGTATCAATTGAGACAGGTGCAATTCTCCGGCTTGTATCATTTGTGCGCCATACCAAACCACAAAACTGATGGCTCCAAACACGGTGAAGATGATAAATGAGACAAAAAAACCACGGTACGATCCGCTTTTAATGGCGAATTCAATTAATTGGTCGATGTTTTTACCATAGCGCTTGCGCTCAATTTCTTCGCCTGTAAATGACTTTACAACGCTGATTCCTTGTAGGGTTTCTTGAACGATGGTGCCACTGTCGGCCAACATATCGGTTTCTTTGCGCCCCATTTTTCTGATTTTGCCGCCAAAAAAAACAGCACTCACCGCAATTAACGGTACAATGGCAAGCATAATGAGCGCCAATTTCATGCTGATAAAAAATATGAAAGTCAGTCCTATAATTAAGGTTAATATTCCTCTTAAAAATTCAGCCAGCACAAAGGAAACGGTGTCTTGAATTTGCCCAGTATCTGACCCTATACGGCTGCTTAAATCGCCCACCCTTTGGGTACTAAAAAACGACATGGGCAAGGTAATTAATTTTGAATACAGTGACTTTCTCAAATCGGCAGTTGCATTGGTGCCAGCTTTTGTAAGCAAGTAAACGCGCATAAATGAGAATATGGTTTGCAAAGTCAACTGTGCGAAAATCAGAATTAAGGTAACGTTCAATGGCCATTGTTCTTTGCCCATTGAAAACCCATCAAACATGCCCGAGCTATTTCCTGGCAATTTGATTTCCGCATTGCTTACCGCGCCAATCATTTTACCCATTAAAAATGGAAAAGCCATGGTACTAAAAGCCGATAAGGAAATGAAAAACAAACCACCGAAAAAATATTTGCGGTATGGTTTGAGGTATCTGAAAACGAATTTAAGTTCAGAAAGTGATTGTTTATTGATTTTCGCTTTAGGTAAATCGCGGTCTCGTCTTGGTCCTCCCATGTTGATGTTTAAAGTGCAAAAATACAATTTGAATCGCGCTTTGCTTCATAAAAAAAAGAGATTTTAAACCAATTTGATTAAGCTTTGATTTGTACGCATGAGAGCCCATTGACAATTAACAATGACAAAATATATCTATTTAACAGTAAATAAATTGAGCAATTCCTTGAGCAAATTCAGTGCTTTAAATTGGAGAATCCATCTTCTTATGTTAAGTTTGAATAAATTTATTTTTATGCGCAAGTGTTTTTTCATCCTATTAAGCTTTGTTATTTCCAATATGTTTGCACAAAATGCAGACTTCAAGGTCGTGTATTTAAACCCTAAAACGGGCATCCCTGCAATGTTCCGCTTCGATGCGAATAGTTTTAATGTGCCGAACGCAGAAAACATCAATACATGGATGCAAAAAAACCTTCATACCAATGCTGGTTTTTCTATTCAATTCAGCAAATACACCGAAGGTAAAAAGGGCAGCCAACACTACAAATACCAACAATATTTTGGCCCGTACAAGGTCGAAGGTGCTGAGCTAATTCTTAATTTACAAAACAAAAAGACCAAGAGTTTATACGGTAAATACTTCCCCCAGTTGAATATTGATTTAAACTACAGCATTCAATCTGCTCAAGCGCTAAACATTGCTTTGTCTGCTTTTCCAAACGCTATCTTTATGTGGGAAATTGCACACGAAGAGAATGAATTGAAACACATCAAAGGCAAGAAACTTGCAAGTTATTATCCTCATCCTGAATTGCTTTTGATTTCAACCCACGACTCTTGCCGCAACAGCGATTTCAGATTGGCGTATAAAATTGATGTGTATGCCTATGCACCGCACAGCCGTCAGTGGATTTATGTTGATGCAAACACTGGGAAAATTATCAAACAAGAAGAACAAATTTGCACTGTAGACCGCATGGGAATTGCCCATACAAAATACAGTGGAATTCAAAACATTATGTGTGACAGTGTAGAGAACGACACTTTCATATTGTTCGACCATACCAGAGGCAATGGCATACACACCATAGACGTGCGCATTATAGGTTTGGACAGCACAAGAGAATTTTCCGATACAGACAATATATGGAACAATGTGAATGTGGCTAAAGATGAAATAGCAACCGATGTGCATTGGAGTTCTGAAATGACCTATGATTATTACAAAAAATTCCACAACAGAAAAAGTTACGACGACGGTGATGGAATGATTTTCTCTAAGGTGCACGTTGGCAAGAACTATGTCAATGCATTTTGGAATGGCGTAAGTGCCAACTATGGCGATGGCGATTCGAAGAACTATTCAGCTCTCACCTCTATTGAAATTTGCGCCCATGAATTAACCCATGGCGTAACCGGAAATAGTGCAAGCCTTATTTACAGAAATGAGAGTGGTGCACTCAATGAATCGTTTTCAGACATCTTTGGTAAATGTGTTGAAAGCTATGCAGACTCAGCGCGTTTTAATTGGTTAATAGCAGGAAGAATCACTTTGAAAAACAAACCGTTTAGAAACATGAGCAACCCGCCTATATGCCTCCACCCTAAGTACTATAATGGCAAATATTATTACATAGGAACCCAAGACAACGGTGGTGTTCATTCCAACAGTGGGGTGCAAAATTATTGGTTTTATTTGCTTACAGAAGGCGGCTCTGGTACCCGCGAATCAGACACCATGCCATTTTCCGTTAAAGGTATTGGCATTGAGAAAGCTGGACAAATAGCGTATCAGACGTTAAACACCCGCCTCATTTCCGAATCAGAATACATCGACGCTTGTTACCAATCTATAGATGCCTCTATTGCCCTATATGGTGACACCTCTTTAGAAACACGCATGGTAAAGCGGGCTTGGTATGCTGTAGGACTTCTAAATCTTTTAGAATTAGACATTGAGCAAGATCAGAGCCTTTCAAGCGCATGGACGGTATACCCAAATCCGGCAACTCAAAACATCAGCATTCAAAATCCTAGTGTGTTTGATGCAAGCAAAGTTGAAATATTCGATTTAACAGGTCAAACGGTGCATGCCACAACCCTTAATCCAAATGAAAGCATAGATGTCTCCTCTTTTGCAAATGGCGTATACTTTGTCCGCATCAACCAAATGCAGACCATCAAATGGATAAAACAATAAAGTACTTTATTTTTTAGACGCTATAAATTGTGACAAGGTCTTGTAAACCTGCACCAAATCGTCTTGTCCTTGAAGCAAACTAATATGCTTTTCCATACTTACCTGATCGTTGCGAATGGCAGGACCAGTTTGTGAATGGGATGCTGAGTTTTGCAAAGCATTTTCAAAAGTATGTCTGATTAAGGGTTTCAGAAACTGAACATCTAAGTTGTTCGCTTCAACAATTTTTTCGGAAGCCGCCAAGATTGCATTGGTAAAATTATTGGCAAACACCGCAGCTAAATGGTATTTTGCTCTCTGTTCAGAATCTGCTTGCTTAAACAAAAAGCCACAGGTATTCAATAATTGCTCGATGGAAGTTTGCATGTTTTGACTGCTGGTTTCAATTAACAATGGCACTTCGCTTACCGGCTTAACCCCTTTAATACTCTGCAATGGATAAATAATTCCGCGGTTTGGAAATTTACCCAAGACCTCTAATGACACTGAACCTGCGGTGTGACAGACTATGGTATTGGGCAAATCTAAAGCCTCAATTACCGACTGTATGGTGTCGTCATTGACTGCAACAATAAGCAAGTCACATGTCAATTCTACATTGTATTCCTGAGCGTATTGTGCATTAACCGAAGCGGCTAATTGCTTGCCACTTTCTTGATTACGGCTAACAATTTGAGTTATAATGAAGCCTTTTTGATGTAATACATGGGCGAAAAAGTTCGCCACATTCCCCGACCCAACTAGTGCGATATTCCTGATGGAACTACTCATTTCAATTGGGCTTCGCGGCGTTTAAACTCTTTGAATCGCTGAATAATGGCCAAAACAAACCCAATGATTAAAACAAAAGTACCCAACCACAATAGGTTGATGTATGGAAATTCTATGGCCTTTAAAATGATATAATCCATTTTTGGTCTGCGTGTCGCTGAACTCAAAACAAACAACATGCCTTTCGGATTCTCTGGATCAGGAATTACGCGGTCGAATATCACCATAACACCCGCTTGGTCAACGATGGCTTCTTTAAACCGAATTTTATCCTCGCTGATAAATTCTGGTCTAGCCATAAACGTATCACCAATACTATTGATCACAACCTCAGCTTGTAGGTGCAAAACACTTGCATCATTCTTTACATTGATAACATTAACCTTCTGCAAGGTTAGTTGTCTGTTGCCATCAGCCGTTGCAAACGATTCGCCTATTTTAACTGTATCAGTTCTAAAATCATCAAACTCTTTATCCTCTCTTTGTTCCATGCTACTTTCATAGGTAACATGGGTAAATATATCGCGGGTTAGATAATGTCTGGTGTCAGGATTACTCACCATACCCATTTTCGGATTGTTTTGGGTATTGGGATACAAACGGAATGTATCGATTGTCTTACCCGCTTTGTCTAAGACCTCGTACTGTACTTCAAAATATTTATTTGGTGCAATTTCTTCAGCGCCTTTAAAGGTTGCTTTCAACGTGTTGTCGCCAAAAGTCATTGGTCTATTTTTAGCCAATAAAATATTTTCTTTGTTTCCCTTTTTTGCATTGTCATCTGCCTTGCCTTCTGCCGTTGTTTCAGAAAAATAACCAGTACCCGTTGTATTGATACTTAAGACTTTTTTGTTCACCGAAGACACCAATATACCCAGCATCATCAGCCCAAATCCTGCGTGGGCCAAACTCGCTCCTGCTACCTTTATTTTTCCTTTTAAAGCCGTTATGATGTAATGAATGTTTCCTGTCATGGCATACACACTGCCAATAACTAAGAGTAAAAATTGCACTTCCCAAATATCAAACAAGAACAAAGCCCCTATAGATATTGCAATGGCAATAAGCAAGGAGTTGGCAATATTTTCGAGCACCTTGCGCACATCCGATTGTTTGTATTTAAAGTATTGGCCAATTGCGGTGAGTAGAACAATTGGAATGGCAAACCAAATTTGCACCTGGTTGTAATATGCTTCGCCTGCAGAGGCTTTGCTGCCTTCAAACAATTTATTGAATACCGGAATACTGGTCATTATGATCACCTGGAATCCAGACAACAACAAGACCATGCTACCAACAAACATCCAAAATTCGCGGCTGTATAATTTATCCGTTTCTATTTGTGTTCCGTATAAAGAAAACAAATTGCGAACAAACCAAATGGTGCTGCCCAGTAAAACGATAGAACCTAAAACACTGATTATGGTAATATTGGTTTTGAAATCTACCAAGGCCAAGACCATTATTGCAGAAAAGCTGATAAAGAAAAACAGACTGGCCATCGAACGTTTTTTGAAACTCAATGAGAAAGTCAAGAAGATAAATAAGAACAACAATAAGATAAGCTGTCCTGATAAGCCTAAGTCGGTAAACGAATGCACACTGGCGTTGCCCAAAATGCCACTCCGTGTTAGGAAGGTGGCGTACAATACCATAAAGAAAGAGAATATGGTCAATATAAATGTAAGCACAGGATACTTGTTAGTAGACTTGTTGATCAACAACATGTGGGTGGCTGTGATAAGCAATAGCCAAGGCATTAGGGAAGCATTTTCAACTGGGTCCCAAGCCCAATAGCCTCCAAAACTTAAACTTTCATACGCCCAGTATCCACCCATGATAATACCTGTACCCAAAACCATAACGGCAACTAGGGCCCAAGGCAAGGCAGGTACCATCCATTCTTTCAAACGCCTAGTCCAAAGACCAGCAAATGCAAATGCGAATGGAACGATGGTGGCGGCAAAACCAAAGAACAAAGTTGGTGGATGTATAACCATCCAATAATTTTGCAGCAAAGGATTTAAGCCATTTCCTTCTTTGTATATTTCTAAATAGTTGGCCTTACCCAAACGGTCGAGCACCGGAATGAGCAAAGATTCCGGATTGTGCTCGCGCATCAATTGAAAAGGGCTACTGCCAATTTTAAAGTCACCCAATTCAAAACCCAAGAGCATACTTCCAAGTATAACCTGGGCCAAGGCAATAACAGTAAGAACTGGTGCTTGCCAAGACTTTGATTTGAAAATCAGTATACATCCAAGCACGGCATGCCAAAACATCCAAAGCAAGAAACTTCCTTCTTGTCCTTCCCAAAAACAACTGATCATATAATAAACCGGGAGTTCTGTTGAAGAGTGTTGGTAAGCGTATTGGTATTCGAAATAATGGCTGTGTATGATGTAAAACAAAGAAGAAAATATGGCAATTACCGCAAAGGAATGGATAAAGAACATCCATTTGCCCAGTTGCATCAATGATTTGGAATCTCTGTTTACTGATAGCGCATAGGCAATAGCAGATATTAAGGATGCGACAAAAGAAAGCACAACTGCAAAGTGGCCAAAATTGCCAATCGCTAAATGCTCGTTGTTAAATACAATGGTTTCCAAAGTTTATTTTTTTTCGTATTTGCTAGGACACTTTTTTAGAATCTCAGTCGCTTCAAAATTGCCGTTTCGGCTGTACCCAATAAGAACCACTTTATCTGTCTTTTCCAAATCTTGAGGTTTGGCATTTCTATACACCACTTTTTTTTCCATGCCCGTTGTATCACTTGCATAAAATTCAAAATAATTTGGGTCTTTTTGTGGATCATAAACAGTAGGCATAGTTTTACTTAGAGTTGTAACAACATGCAATTTCATATTGGGACGGTCGACAGCAATAGAATCTGCTTCTCTAAAACAAACATACTTGCTTGTATCGCCATAAAAACTAACAGCAATGGCTATACCTATAGAAACAACAATTAAAATAACGATGTGAACCGGTTTCATTTTTTGTCTTTTTCTAAACGGCTGATTTTTTTATCCAATCTGTAGAGGTAAAGCACAATCATTAAAAAAATGATGCTGATAATTCCTACCACCACATATATTTTTCCTGAGCTTCTAAACAATGATTCATTGCCTTGAGCACTGGCTTGAATAAGTGCACTCAAAAACAAAAGACTAAGCGTTATTTTCTTCATGTTCTTTTTGAATTTCTAATAAACGAAAACGGGTTCTAAGTTCTGCTATCCACACAAACAAAAGACACCAACCAATGACAGCTGGATAAAACACCATTTCCATATTGTTTGTTGAATTGTAAGATTTAAAGTTAACCGACTCACCACTTCCTGGATGAATACTTGATTGTGCCAATTTCGGCATTACCACTATCAGGGCTAAGAAAAGTGGGAAAACAAATACATTGTAAACCGCTGCAAGTCTGGCTCTTTTCTCATCATCGTTTACCGATTTTTGCAACAACCAATACCCCCCATACATGGCCATACCTGCTGCAACACCATTTAGTTTTGGGTCGTTGGTCCAAGCAGTACCCCATGTGTTGTAGGCCCAAAACATGCCTGTAAATAAGCCACAAAACCCCATTAATATGCCAACATTGGTCAGTTCTGAAGCATACACATCGCGCTTGGTGCTTGGCTTACTCAAGAACATAATGCTGTTCACCCAAGCTGCCATCAAGATCAACATCATACCAAACCACATGGGAACGTGGTAGAATAAATTGCGAATGGTTTCATCCAAAATACCCACATCTGCCGGCAAATTGATGAGCATTCCATATACCAAGGAGTATGCTACAATGAGCACCGCCAGTATTTTGTACCATGATTTTTGGAAGAATTTCATGCCTTTTGTATAACCCTGCGAAATTAGTCATTATTTGCGTATTCGTGTATAATTTTATTCAAATTGACTATAAATATTACCCATAGGTATATGACCTTTGTTGACGCTTTAAAAAGCGAATCACATGTTTAAAATTATCCGATCCATTTTATTTTTAATGCCCGCAGAAACAGCGCATTACTTTACCTTAAACGTTTTAGACGTCTTGATACGCATACCCATTGTATCATCAATCATAAAGGCGATGTATACAAACAAAAACCAAAAACCTTTAGAATTTGCTGGCATACTGTTTCCAAACCGTGTTGGCTTGGCTGCAGGTTTTGATAAAAACGCAAAGTATTTACGCGTGATGCAAGCGCTTGGATTTGGTCATGTTGAAATAGGAACCGTAACCCCCAAGGGCCAAGCTGGAAACGACAAACCGCGTTTGTTCAGAATCATTCCCGACGAAGCGGTTATTAACCGCATGGGGTTTAACAACGATGGGTTGGAGGAAATTAAATTGCGTTTAAAAAACAGACCAAAAGGTTTGATTGTAGGTGGTAATATTGGGAAAAACAAGGTAACACCTAACGAAGAAGCAGTTAACGATTATCTTATTTGCTTTGAAGGCCTATATCCTTATGTCGACTATTTCACAGTAAATGTAAGCAGTCCTAACACGCCGGGTTTGCGTGCTTTGCAAGACCGTGGGCCACTGACTGAAATTTTGAATGCTATACTCAGCAAACGCAAAAGTTTGATTGATGCTGGTCAAAAGAAATTGCCCGTGTTCTTAAAAATTGCACCAGATTTGAGCAACGAGCAATTGGATGATATTATACTCTTAACCAAAGAAACCGGAATCGATGGCATTGTGGCAACCAATACCACCATCAGCAGAGAGGGTTTGAGCGCCAGTAAAACTGATATCGAAGCCATGGGCGCAGGTGGCTTAAGTGGAAAACCCGTTTTCGAACGTTCTACTGAAGTTTTGCAATACCTCAATCAAGCATTTCAAGGTTCAGTTCCTATGATCGGTGTTGGCGGCATCTCCAACAAAGCAAATGCTGAAGCCAAATTACATGCAGGTGCCGAACTTGTGCAAATTTATTCAGGTTTTATTTACCATGGGCCAGCGCTGGTGAAAGAAATTGCATAAGAACGCCAATCAAAAATTAAATAGTAAATAATAAATGTTCCTATTTAACGTGCAGAACATTCTAAAGAAATAAGAATTTCTTCTTAAAAAAACTTCAAAACAGCGATTACCACACCCACCAGCATCGTGGCGCTTAAAATGCCTTTACTGATCAAATCTTTCTCTAAGCGAAGGAAAAGGAAAAACAAACCTAAGTTTCCTACCAAGGCCACACTTAGTACAGGTGCCAGAATTTTTCCATTCACATAAATATTGAAATAATCTGAGGCTGTGAAACCCGGATTGCTGCTTAAGAAAACCACAAATGAAATCAAAAAAGAAGTGAGAATTCCGAGTCCTAAGCCTAACAATAACTGCTTCCTTGGATTCATAAAATATTTTTTAAATGCTGCATCACCCCGTGAGAAGTTAAATCAAATTTTGTCGGCACCACGCTAACGAATCCATTTTCAACGGCCCACAAATCAGTGTCATTGTCTTCGGCATCAAGATTGATAAATTTACCCGTCATCCAATAATACGTATTGCCTGAGGGATCCTTGCGCTCATCAAAATTTTCAGCATATTTGGCGCCTGCTTGTCTGCAGATTCTCAAACCTTTTATTTGGTCGGTCTTCGGCATATTCACATTTAACAAAGTGCCATAAGGAAGAGGATTCTTAAGTATGGTTTCAACAATATGCTTGATGTGTGGTCTGCTGTATTCAAAATTGGCTTCGTGGCTAAAGTCGCACAATGAAAATCCGATTGCTTGAACCCCATCAACCGCTGCTTCAACCGCTGCGCTCATGGTTCCACTGTATATCACATTGATGCTGTAATTTGGTCCGTGGTTAATACCCGATACCATGATATCAGGTCTGCGCTTGCATACTTTATCCAAAGCCAATTTTACACAATCGGCAGGGGTACCGCTGCACTCGTATGCTTCAACACCTTCGAAAATAAAATTTCGTTTTAGTCTAAGCGGCAGACTTACTGTGATTGCATGCCCCATAGCACTTTGAGGCTTATCAGGCGCTACCACGATTACTTCTCCAATCTGTGACATTTCTTCTACCAATACTCTAAGCCCAGGAGCAGTGATGCCATCGTCGTTTGATATTAATATCAGTGGTCTTTGTTCTGTCATTTTATAGGCTTAAAGTTTTGCCATAACGGGGCGCAAGATTTTTAAGCATGTCTTGGGTCATTGCGTCCAAATCGTATGCAGGTTTCCATCCCCAATCCTCGCGTGCTTCTGAATCGTCAATACTGTTTGGCCAGCTATCGGCTATTTTTTGACGGTGGTCCGGGTTGTATTCGGTGCTAAAACCAGGCACATATTTTTGTATAGATGCGGTTATTTCTTTTGGGTCAAAGCTCATACCCGCCAAATTGTAACTGCTTCTGATTTTTACTTGTTCAGCTGTTGCATGCATAATGTCCAAGGTTGCTTTTAAAGCATCTGGCATATACAACATTGGCAATTCGGTGCTTTCACCTAAGAAACAATTGTGTTTACCCGAAGTTAAGGCATCATGGTAAATACTTACTGCATAATCTGTGGTTCCACCACCTGGCTCACTCTTATACCCAATCAAACCAGGGTAACGCAAGCTGCGCACATCTACGCCTCTCTTTTGGAAATAATATTCGCAGTAACGCTCGCCTGCCAATTTGCTTATGCCATAAATGGTGTTTGGATCCATTACACAATTTTGAGGCGTATTGTTCACCGGAGTAGAAGGACCGAAAACAGCAATAGAACTTGGCCAGTATACTTTGCCGATTTTAAAATCAACGGCAGCATCCAGCACATTAAACAAACCATCCATATTTAAAGACCAACCCAATTTTGGCTTAGCCTCTGCAGTAGCGCTTAATAAGGCTGCCAAATGGTACACTTGCGAAGGCTTGTATTTATTTAGCACGTCAGTGAATTGCTGTTTGTTTAAAATGTCCAACTCTTCGAACGGACCCGCTTTGAACACCTCATCATCACTCTGACGAATGTCTGATGCAATGACATTGCTGTTTCCATAAATATTTCTAAGCGATTCGACCAACTCAGTTCCAAGTTGTCCGCATGATCCGATAACCAATATTTGTTCTGACATAATATTTTAAGCCACAAAAATAAGGGGAATTTGATGAATATTTAAAACTTAGATATGCTTTGTTTTGAAGCTTGTTTTGGCCCCATTTCCTGCAGATATTTCCAGTGGGAATTTGGTTCCTGAAAAAGAATGCAATAATTCCTAAAATTATCTAAGTTTTTAACCAAAAATAATTCTTATTTTCGTTGCTTAATGCACAAAAGACTTTTATTTTTTCTATTCTTAGTAAGCGTATTACAAACCAAAGCTGAAGAGTCTAAAACATTATTCAGTGCCAGCTTTGGAACCAACAGTTTTCTATTTAATAAAGGCATTCTAGATCCCAATATGAACTTTATTGCTTATGGTGTAAATCCGTTTAAAAATTTCATACTTGGTGCGAAAGCAGAAAAAAGTTTTACCGATAAAAAAGCATTGTCCTTGGGTCTGTTTTATTCAAAATCTTCTTTGCAATATTTATACAACGACCGCTTGGGTTGGAGTGTGGGTCCGGGAGGAATTACAAGCCATAAAGGGTATATCAATTATTCACAAATTGTTTTTAACAACATCGGCAAATACAGTGTGTTTAAATGGCTCAAGCTAGAATATGGTTTAAGCCATAGCATCAAACTCAAAAACACTTTTGACAACAAAGAAATTGGCACTTACATTTCGTGGACGGACACGCTTGGAAACAGCAAAATGAAAACATATTCAATGGCCTACAGCTTGGGCATTGAGTTTGTTTTGCACAAACACTTAAGTTTTGAAATCTTGCACAACCGCGGCATCAACAACACGGTTAAACTCGAAAATACGCTATACGGCAAGCCCTTTGCCCAATACCCCCAAAAACTCATTTACACCAGCTTTGCGTTAAATTACCGGTTCTAATAAGGCGATTTGAAAATCAAGAAAATCGAACTTACATTTGCCAGCGATGTTTACGATACTGATACCAACCTGGAACAACCTACCCTACCTCAAGGTTTGCGTTGAGAGTATAATTAAAAACTCAAGCTTCCAACATCAGATAATTGTTCATATTAATGAGGGCGCAGATGGCACCACCGAATGGGTAAAAGACAATAACTTTGAACACACCTTCAGCGACCAAAACATTGGTATTTGCAAGGCCCTCAACCAAGCCTCTATTTTAGCCAAAACCAAATACATTTGTTATTTTAACGACGACATGTATGCCCTTCCGGGCTGGGATTACCACCTGGTGAAAGAAATTGAAAACATTGGCCATCAGAATTTTTTCATTTCCTCAACCATGATAGAACCCAAACCTGGAAATGACTTAAACATAATACAAGGGCATGATTTTGGAGACCTAGAAACTTTTAAAGAAAGAGAGTTGGTGCAAGGCTTCAAAGACCTTAGAATGGAAAATTGGAACGGTGCCAGTTGGCCTCCAAATGTTGTACCAAGAGCCTTATGGGAAAAAGTAGGCGGATACAGCGATGAATTTAGTCCTGGCATGTACAGTGACCCTGATTTCTCAATGAAGTTATGGGCTGAAGGTGTCCGCTATTTTAAAGGAATTGGGGAGAGTAAAGTATACCACTTTATGAGCAAATCGACGGGTAAAATTAGTAAAAACGATGGGCGTAAAACATTTATGCAAAAATGGAAAATCAGCCCAGGCTACTTCTATAAAAAAATGCTCAAGATGGGTAAAAAGTGGAAAGGGCCTTTAAAAATGCCATTTAAAGGCTTGGTATTCGCAGGAATGAAACTTAAAGTTTTTTACAAAAGCCTTTTTTAATTTAAAATAAAATCGTTTGTTTTGTAAATCAATATAATCTGATGAATACCATGAAAATGCGCTTGCAACTTACGCTACTTTCGCTATTATTTATTTTTAGCACTTTAAATATAGCCGCACAAAAAAAATTATTTTTTAACGTCAACGATGTTAAATGTAAAGAAAAAACTGCGCACTACTACAGAATGATTGTCCCTCAAGGGTCTTTATTCAGAGTCACCGAATACTTCATTGAAGGTAACCAGATGAAGATGGAAGGTCAATATAAATCTAAAAAACTAGAATATGATTCAAGAGATGGCGACTTCAATTGGTACTACTGCAATGGACAAAAACGCATCGAAGGACATTACAAAAGTGGAAAAGCAACAGACAAATGGACCTATTACTATAAAGATGGTCAAATTCAATCTGAAGGTTCTTATCTAAAAGACAACAAAGATGGCGAATGGGCATTTTACCACAGGAATGGTTCAATTAAAGTAAAACCTAATTATATCGATGGTGACATCGATGGCGTTTATGCAGCTTTTTATGACAATGGCGATAAAAAATCTGAATTCTTATACAAAAAAGGCAAGGCAGATGGCGACTTCACAATCTATTTCAAAGGCAATAAAGTAAAAAGCAAAGGTTCTTACCTTAAAGACAGTTTGGATGGTGCCTACGAGCGCTATTTCTTAGATGGCAAATTGGCTTTCAAAGGTGAATACAACGACAATAAACGCAGCGGCACTTGGGAGTTCTTTCACCAAAATGGCAACAAATCAGCTGAGGTAGATTACAACAGCAAAGGCAAATTCACCAAAGGCACTTTCTTTGATGAAGACGGCAAAAAACTAAGTAAAAAAGTAACCGTAGACGATCTGTTTAAAGATGCTGAATACCCAGGCGGAAAAGATGAGATGTATAAAGAAATCAACTCTAGACTGGGTGATAAATTAGATTTCAAAGCGGCTAAAGCTGAAAAGTACACCATCGTTGCCTATTGCATTTTAAGCATTGACGAAGATGGCAATATCACAGAGCGCCGTTGGGAAATTCCCGATGGTGACGATGATGACAACTGTGAAGACAAATTTGATGTGGTAAAATTCATCAACTCATCAATCGATGATTTCCCTAAATTCAAAGCAGCAAAAGCATACAACCGCAATTACGAAGACGAAGTAATAATCTATTACAACATCGACTTCTCTAAATTATAGGCCTAGACCAAGAGGCCATAAAAATCCCGTAGCGATAACCGTTGCGGGATTTTTTTTATGCCATCAGTTGAAGGGTACTTCTATCTGAGCAAGAATAAATGAATAGTATTGGCTATTCAAACGAGATATTGAGGTATTCTCTTGATCACAAGCATCTTATACTTTAAATTGTTCGATTATTTCATCTATCACATTTACCCCATGCAATCAGCGTTTGAGCAAATGAAGGGAAGACACTAAATATTTTTCAAAAATAATTTTGAAACCTTTTTGCATTTATGGAAATATCCCCTACTTTTGCAGTCCTTTAATTTTTTCAAGCAATGAAACGTACATTCCAGCCATCACAACGCAAAAGACGCAACAAACACGGCTTTAGAGAAAGAATGGCCACCGCAAACGGTCGCAAAATAATAGCAGCCAGAAGAAAACGCGGCCGTAAAAGGTTAACCGTTTCTGACGAAGGCAGACACAAGCGCTAGTCTTTGTGATGAACCCTCATGAGCAACATGAGTGAACATACCCTTAAGTTAAGTCTTTCTAAACCAGAACGTTTACGAAACGTTAAACAGATAGACTTTTTATTTAAGAACGCTACTTCGATCAAAGGTTTCCCTTTGGTATTCAGCTACTTGCTTTTCGAAAAACCTCAACAAGCTCAAATTCAAGCCTTATTTGCTGCACCCAAACGCAACTTTAAAAAAGCCGTTGACCGTAACCGTATAAAGCGGGTTATGCGCGATCGATTAAGGTTACTAAAGCCTGAATTAACAGAAGCACTAAACGGCAAATACATCCAATTTGCATTAATTTACACCTCTCGAGAACTTCCAGATTATTTGTCAATTGATAAATCTTTGAAAAAAATAATTGCAAAATTACATGATTCGACCAGGGCGTAGTTTGGGTATATTTTTGATAAAAATTTACCAATGGACTTTATCGCCATTGCTCCCCCCTTCATGCCGCTACACTCCAACTTGCAGCCAATATGGCATTGAAGCCCTTAAAAAATATGGACTTTTCAAAGGAGGCTGGCTAACCCTCAAAAGACTTTCTAGCTGCAGACCAGGTGGCGGGCATGGGCATGATCCGGTGCCTTAAGCAAAGGGTATAGGGGCTAGGGTTTAGTATTCGGTGGTGCTTCGTTTTTCCGATTATTAAAGCAATTGCGTTTCCAATTAGGGACTAGGGTTTAGGGGATAGGGTCGAGTATTCGAAAAAACTTCGTTATTCCGATTATTAATATCTTAACTTGATTACTTTTATACCGCGGAATACAATTATTCACCTAAAAATTATTTTCAACTAATCAATCCTAAAAAAATGTAAAGTTCAAGCTTCCTCAATAAAAACTATCCCCTATACCCTAGTCCCTA
>CAMDAF010000020.1 GCA_945888525.1 Chitinophaga pinensis | reverse complement strand
GTTTAAAACAGCAAGAGCCCCATGGTAGAGTTTTCTCAGAGCAGAAAACACACCACGGGGTGAAGCAAGAGGGTTGAGGAGGGCAGTCGGAATGTGTTAGAGTTATCGATTAATAGCCAATAACCAATTCCACTCATACGTTCTTGTTGTGTGTCTAGCAAACAAATAATATTAAATGGATATAGTTCCGCGGGCTTATTAGGGTGTAAAAATCAGTCTTGCGTATCATGATTCGTATATTTACGGATAAAAACGGATATTTTATGGGTTCCATATGGTCTTGTTGTGTGTTTAGCAAACAAATGAAATTAAATGTATATAGTTCTGTGGGCTTATTAGGTGTAAAATGAATATGCGTCACCAAAAAGTTTATTGTCATTTGTCATGTTTGTAAAAATTATTTATCTTTGAACATAAGTTGAAAAACAAAGAACTCATATTACAAATGTTGCAAGCCCATCGTAGTGAATTAAATCGTTATGGTGTAGTGTCTGTGGGTTTGTTTGGTTCATATGTGCGAAATGAACAAAATAAAAATAGCGATATAGATTTATTGCTTGATTTTGAACCTAGTGCAGAGAATTTTGACAATTACTTGCATGTTTGCACACTATTGGAGCAAGTTTTTATTGGTGATAAGATTGAAATTGTCACTAAAAATGGGCTAAGTCCTTATATTGGTCCGAGTATATTAAACGAAGTTGTTTATGCCTAAATCTTCTGTTGAATATCTTAGGCATATTCAAGATGAATGTTTTTTTATTGTCTCCGTTATTCATGAAGATTTTACAAAAGAGAATTTTATTTCAGATGAAGTTCTTAAAAGAGCAATGGTTAGAAGTTTGGAAATAATTGGAGAAGCAACTAAGAAAATTTCTATTGATGATAAAATTAAATGGTCAAGTATCTCATGGAAGAATATGGCAGGAATGCGCGACCGACTAATACATGATTACATGGGCGTTAATTATTCAATTGTTTGGGATGTGGTAAAAAATAAGATACCTGAATTGTATATTCAGATTACTGAAGTAATTAGTAAAGCCTAAGCCCTTGACAAGGGAACAAGAGCCTGCTGCTAGAATATTTCCAAAGCCAAAAGTTTAGCAAGTCCCGATAGCTATCGGGAGAGCAGAGCAATCGGAAATACGTTAAGATTTCGATTGTAACGATTAACCATTAACAAAAATATTTATATATTGCACACCGAAGCTTATTGAATAATCCTTTTAATGGGCTTAAAATTATTTATGGATAGAAATTTACACCATTATGTTGTGGCACCCGGAAGCATGGAGTGGTGGCAGATGAACCTTGGGTTTTTGTTTTTTGGCGTTGCTCTGTTTTGGATTTCAAAGAAGCAAAGTGCTGAGAGCAGACAAAAGCAAATTGCCATTTTTATGGCCTTAGTCTTGGGTTTAAATGTATTGGTATCGCATGTTTATTTTGCATCGCAAGGCATGTGGACTTTGCAGAACAACTTGCCTTTACATTTGTGCGCCATGTCTGAGATATTGGCGGTGTTTATGTTGTTAACACGCTCGCAATTTATATATGAACTTTTAATCTTTTGGAGTGCTGGGGCGATACATGCCTTCATAACCCCAGAGCTAACACATGGTTATGGGACTTATCAGGTATTGGCCTATTGCGTGTCACATGGAGGTGTTATATTGGTGGCCCTTTATGCTACTTGGGTAATGGGTTTAGAGCCGCGCAAGTTCAGTTGGTTCAAGGTCTTTTTGTTTACCCAATTGTGTTTGCCTGTTATAGGGTTTATCAATTATTTATGCGGGTCGAACTATATGTATTTGGCCCAAAAGCCTGGGGCTAACAATCCATTTGTAATAGGAGAGTGGCCATGGTATATTGTTGGTTTGGAACTGGTGGTTTTGGTTCATTTTTATTTGTTTTATCAAATTCACCGATATTTGGGGATTATAAAACGTAAGCAAGCTGAGGCAATGGCTCAGCGCGTGGAATCTTGAATAACGTGTTGTTTTGCCAGTAAAATGCGCGGCTAAATTTATGATTATTTGTTTCTGGCGCACTATATTATTATTGAAATTTGATAAAATAGATTTTTGACAATGAATTTATACAATTTTTTGATTTGAAGGGATGCGCTCTAGTGTAAGATAATTATTTGAGCATTCCAGTGGCGGAGTTGCAATTAAAAAACAATTATGAGGGCTATTGACGGTTTCTACCTTTGTTTTTTAAAAAACAATCATGTGTATTTCAGCGCCGGTCAGTTTTGTGGCTTCAGCCGTTCTATTTGGAGCAGGGGTTTATGCCCTTAAGCAAGTAAAGGAAAAAAGGCAGTATGTGTTTGCCAGTTTGCCCCTGTTGTTTTCGGTACAACAATTTTCAGAAGGTATTATTTGGTTGTCTTCTGATTATAACTTCTTCGCTTCCTGGCAGCAGCCATTTATATACGTTTTTCTCAGTTTTGCAGAAGTTATATGGCCAGCGGCGGTTCCAATCTCTATTATGTTGTTGGAAAAACAAAGTCTACGCAAGAATTTATTGATCAGTTTAAGCAGTTTGGGCTTGATGTTTTCAGTTTATATCGTTCATTGTTTAATAAACTATGAATTTGGGATTGAATTGCGCAGGAACCATATTTTTTACACCCAGTCATTCCCTGACACCTTTAAAACCATTTGCGGCGTTGTTTATGTGGTAAACTGTGCGCTTAGCCCCTTTTTGTCGTCGCACAAACCTATTCGCTTGTTGGGTTTGGTGGTTTTTGCTTCTTTTTTGGTAACGGAGTGCTTGTTTAGCGATGTGCTAATTTCTGTATGGTGTTTATTTGCCGCTTTGGGAAGTCTAACAATTGTATGGACTTTAAAACAAATGAATAATGAGGACAAAAGGCTTGGTATGGTTCTTTGATAGAACTAAAATGAATATTGGATAAGCTCCAAACCAAAGGGTTAGACGTTTTTATTGTTAATGGTTAAATTAAAAAAGGAGGAATAAAAGGCGCTATAATATTTTGCAAAAATTTTCTTGCATAAGCCAAAAAAAGTAGTACTTTTGCAACCCGTTCTAAAAAAGAATTAAAATAAAACTTCGGGGTGTAGCGTAGCCCGGTATCGCGTCTGCTTTGGGAGCAGAAGGTCGTAGGTTCGAATCCTGCCACCCCGACATCGAAGAAAAGTTTAAATCAGAGTCAAAGCAAAAACATACTACCTTAATAAGGTTTTAGGTTCGAGCTGAAGGGGAGCGGTGAAAGGCGAAGCCAATCCTGCCACCCCGACCGAAGATGGCAGTTGACAGTGTAAGATTTATCCTCAACTGTAACTGCCTTTTTTTTTATATGGTCTCGTAGCTCAGTTGGATAGAGCAACAGATTTCTAATCTGTGGGTCAGGGGTTCGAATCCCTTCGGGATCACTTAAAAGGTAAAGGTTCTCTGTTAACAGAGAACCTTTTTTTATGCCTTTAAAAAACCAAGTTAAACAAATGAATTATAGTATATCGTTGTAATTCAAACAATACAATGAACCTTTAAACTTATGAACTTGAGTTTTTTGAGGGAATAAAAAAAGAGGTTTGCAATAAAGCAAACCTTTACATTCTTAGTAGACGCCCTCTTTTAGGATCACGCTAGTAATCCTTTCCCCGATCTTACGAAATGTTTTGAGTGGGTTTTTAAAGGGCATAAAAAAGAGACATCGCCTCCGCTGACTGTAATGCTTTTGCCCCCAGCACCAGAGTGCCCAATCCACCTCCTATGCTGCACACGGTGAGGGGTTCAGGACCCTCTTTTAGGATCACGCTAGTAATCCCTTCCTCAATTCCTTAAATGGTTTGCGTTTTTTATTTTAGCACTTAGGCCAGGTTTAGTTCATAGTTTTTGAGGAATTCTTATTTGAGTGAATGCTATATCAATTCATAAATTCTTATTTTTGCCATAAGTGGTATTTTAAATCTTGTAAAATTTAAAAATGGAAATAATAATTGTTTTAATCGTTTTAATTTCTGGTGGTATCATAAAAGGAATGCTGTTTGAAATTAAGCGTAAAAGCAGACGCGATTATTACCGAAACGATTATCTTAAATCGGATGCATGGCAACGCAAGCGGTTTGTGGTTTTAAGAAGAGACAATTGGAAATGCAAATATTGTGGCGCGAAAGCCACCCAAGTGCACCATTTAAAATACGCAAAATACAATATCGGTAAAGAACCTATCCATTGGCTGGTATCTGTGTGTGGACCTTGTCATGATAAGCAGCATGATACCCATTCGAGATTAGATATTTGATTTCCTTAGATATGGTTGATATCTAATACTCACCCTTCCCAGGAATAATATTCCTTACCCCACCAATCGGGTTTGCAACATCACCCCTACGTCTTGGAATTAAATGTATATGGCAATGGAAAATTGTTTGTCCAGCCACACTGCCATTGTTGATGCCAATGTTGAACCCTTCAATGCTACTGTCTTTGTTTACTAGGTCTTTTTGGGCTTGAAAGATTATTTGATTCATCGCATTTATTTCTGCTTGATTGAGTGCGAAATAATTTATTGCATGACGTTTTGGAATGATTAGAAGATGGTATTGAGTAACAGGGTAGAGGTCGTAAAATGCCATGGCTAAATTGTTTTCATAAACCATTTTTCTGTTTTCTAATTCACAAAAAACACATTCTTTTTCTCTAACATGGTATACCGCTTCTTGCTCTCTAAAACTTGTGTCGTCTAAATCTTTCTTTTGAGCATTGCAGGTGTAACACAATGCCTGGTAATTGTTGATAGAATCTTCACCTCCATGGTTTTTAGGTGTGATGTGGTCGACCTCCAAGGCCTTCTCTTCTGCTGATATGCCGCACAATTCACATCGGTATTTGGCCCGCTTCAAAACTTCATAGCGAATACTACCGGGTACAGGTCTTCTGTTTCTTCTTCTATGCTGCCAAATGCTTATGCCTCTTTTGCTGATGTACTCATCAATTTTACGGTTGCATTCTTCAATGATTTCTTTCTTCTCTTGAGAATTTAACTTTGAATATTCCTTTAAGATATAAATATCTTTTTCTTTGTCTACAATATCATGACTCAGCAATACTTTGCCAACCATGTTTTTGGTTACATCTATGTAGTATTCTATCTGCGACTAGTCGTATTTTAACAATTGTTCCGCAATGCCCTGCACGGTTTGTTTGCCTTCATTCTCCAATAAGGCTTTTATCATCACCGGCTGGTACACATGTGACATGCGCATTTTGTTTTTGACGAAATTGAGTAGTGACATTGTTGTGTGTTTATTGATTTCGGGAGAAAATTAATGTTCCGCGAGTTAAAGCCAATGCGAAATAAAGATTTCCTATATTACTCTGTTTCTATAAAGTTTGAAAAATAGGCTCTCAATTCTGGGTCACAAATATATAAGTATGTGCCTTTAATACCCCTAATACTTCATCAAAAAACTGCCATCCAAATTGTGGGTGCGGCCATAAATGTCGCGCAAATCTATTTTGTATATGTAAACGCCTATTGGACAAAGTTTGTTCTGGTATTGGCCATCCCAGATTTCGTTGGGGTCTTCCGTGTAAAATACAATTTCGCCCCAGCGGTTGTAAATGGTAAATTTGTATTCGCGGGTAAACTGCATGCCTTTGGGTCCAAAGCCCTCGTTAATTCCATCGCCATTGGGTGTAAAGACATTTGGTATGAATGCGATGAATGGACCTGCAATAAAGAGGTATTCTGTTTTTGAATTGTAACAACCATTGTAATCCGAAATTCTTAAAGTCGCTTTGATGGTCACCGAATCTTTAATGTTGAGGGTGGTGTCTTTTAATTGGCTTTTGCCAAAAGACTCAAAGTTCCAATCTTGGGTTTTAGAAACACGGCTGGTGTTGCTGAATTTTGCCAAAGTATTCTTGTTTTTACCATCGGTATAGGTGGTTTTGAAGTCTACTGTAGGCAGGTTCCAGACAAGGGCATTGGAAGCCGCTAGGGTGGTGTCTATGCAGTTTTGCCCCGAGCTTGTAATAAGTCTTATAGGGTAAGAACCCACTTTGGAATAAACATGTTTGGGCGAAGTGGCTGTTGACGAATTCGCATCGCCAAATTCCCAACGCAGGCTTACAAATTTTCCACCATTGAAGTTTGCCTTAAATACAGAGCTGTCGTTCAAACAAACATTTGGTATAGCGGCAATTTGAATGTTGGCTTTTGGCACCAGATAAACGCGGGTGGTATCGGTGCTTACACATGCAGAATCGGATTCTACACGAAGTTCAATGAGATATTGACCAACTTTACTAAAGTTTTTGGCTGTCGGATTTTGCAAAGTGGAGGTATTCCCATCACCAAAATTCCATGCGTAATTCTTAATCTTTCCTTGAGAAATACTTGATTGGTTGAGCAACTGAAATGCATGGCCACTGAAACATTGGGTTTTGCTTGGGGTGTTAAATTTGGCTACAGGGCTAGGGTTTATTGATATTGTGCGCAGACTTGTTGCCTCACAGCCGTCGATCGACTTGGTTTTTAATTGTACTTGATACAGTCCTGAGGGGGTGAATTTAAGATTTTTCAAATTGGCCACACCTAAACTGCTGTCATTGTTGTAAGTCCAACGGTAGTTGATGATGTTAAGACCTGAATAAAGCGGAGAAAATGTAAAATTAAAATTCTGATTGTTTTCACATTGAGAGGCTTTGTTTACCAGTATACTGCCTTTTGGATTGCTGGCCACTCTAAGCTTTTTGCTGATGCTGTCTATACAGCCCGAGCTGTTAGCCACTTTTAATTGCATGCTGTAGCTGCCAGGGTTTGAGAATTTCTTGTCCACCGAATCCACCATACTGGTTGAGCCGCCATCAGAAAACGACCATTTGCTGGATACCAATTTTCCTGAATCTGAGACCGATGCATTGCTTAGTTTAAATGTATGTTGATCGAAGCATTGCAGGGTGTCGTCAATTTTGAAATCTGCGCGTATGCCAGCATTAAGAAATATGTTTTTAATGATAGAATCCTTGCAGTTTTGTGGCGAGTGGCTTACAAGTTTAACCGAATACTGGCCTTTGCCCGCATATAAATGGCTTGGCTGTTTTATGACACTTTCTTTGCTGTCGCCAAACTGCCATTTGTATGTCAGGGGTGAATACGCAGAAGTACTCAGATTCACAAAGCGAACGGAATCGCCAAAACAAGGTGTTGGATTAAACAGTTTGAAATCGGCTTTCGGATTTTCATAAATCGTAATATTGGCCTTGGCTGTATCGAAACAACCATTGTTGTAACTATATATGAGGTCGGCGGTATATTTACCGGGAGCATTATATTTTCTAGGCCCTACAGGATTGCTGCGTGAAATGACATAGCCCTCAGAAAAGTACCATTTATACCATTGAAAAAGTGTGGTGTCGAAAACTGTTCGGTTAATAAATGTTACTTGGTTGCTGTTAAAACAGGAGTCGAGATTCACCACATCAAATTTAGGGTGGGGGGAAGGGTAGATGGTAAATTGTTGGAAGGTATCGTGCCAACAACCGTACTTTGAAGTGACACGCAGTTTTACAAGATACTGCCCCGCTTTGTTGAAGTTGTTGGTGAGCACAGAATCGTTGTTTTCGAAATCAAGCACACCAAAGTCCCATACATTTTTAACGATGGTGTCAACGGCATACGATTTATTGTAGAATGTAACGGAGCGGCCTTCATTCTCGCAAAATCCTGTGTCTGTTGAATTGAATACTGCAGTTGGTTTTGGCCTAGTGCTGAGTCTTATGGTGTCGAAGGAAGTGCAGGTATTGGTTTCACGAATAATAATGCTGTGCTGGCCGGGAAGCTTGAAGTTTTTATAGTAAGCTGTGCCATTGTCGCTCCAAAGGTAAGCGTCGTCGTAACTGAAATTATTTACATACACATTGAGGTCTAGTTTACCACATACAAGGGTGTCTTTCACGAAGACTTTGTTGTCGTCAACCAATATATCGCTTGGCCCAGCTTGTGCAATGTATACCCGTTTGGTAATAGAGTCGTAGCGGTTATTGCTTTTGTGTTGGAAATACAGAACCGTATTCATCCAACCGGTATCAACATATTTGTGTTTAACTCTAGGGCCTGTGAGTGTGGGACTGCCATCGCCTAGGCGCCATGAAAAATTATAATAATTAGTGGTGTTTAGGGCTTGGAATTTGACTGAATCCAGTTTACAGCCCATGTCGTACACAAAATTGTTGTTGACGGTTTGAGTGTTAGAATTTCCTTGGTAGGCATGGGCTATGCGGTCGCCGTAACCATAAACATAGTAGTTAAATGGATTTGCTGATTTTAGAGAATGGGTGCCACTGTCGAGGTAAATTTGGGCATAAGATTTACCGGGAATTACTGCGCTTTGTTTCCATTCAATGTTTTTAATTTTTTTATTGTTGAGGAATATGGAGGCGGTATCTGAAGTTTTGCAAATGATGTTGACATAGTTTTCGGGGATTACAAAGGTGTCGCCATACCAGAAATCAAATTTGGACAAGGTGCTGATATAGCCTCGGGTTGTTGAAAACGTATCAGCCGTTAAATTAAGTTGCTCGTAATCGCCCAATTTAAATTTCGGTAAAGAGTGGTTGATGCAGGCGCCACCTTTTAAAAACTGAGAAACAAATATGGGTTTATCAGCCGAAATACGGGTGACTTTTTGGGTTGTTACATTGTAGGTGAAATGTTGGCCTTCTCTGAGGGTTCGGTTGTAAATGCCATTGACATAAACACGGGTATTGCCTTGGCTGGCAATGGTTTTTAAGTAATACCCTGAAAACAATTCTTTAAAAGGCAGGGCGGTGTACGATTTGCCCCAAGACGTTGTTGGAATCATTTGCTCTATGCCATAATCGTCGCCACTGCTGCAAATTGCGCCAGTGGAATCGGGCAAGGAACTGCCACTAAGATGGTCGCCAGCAAAGACAGAAAAACGACTAAGGCTGTCCTTTGCCCGGACAATGGTTCCAGATAAATCGCTGCGTTTGCCTACATAGCTGTAGGTTTCGCCCCGCTTGAGTTCTATGTAAAAGGGTTTGAGGATGCGGTCGTTGCTTACGGGTGAAGCAGCGATGGGAATAAATTCAATTCTAGACAAGGGCGCAATGCCCAAAATAATCATTTGAGGAGCAACAAAGTCTACAGGTCCACCCATGCAATTAAACTTTTTGTATTCTTTGTTGGTGGTTACCATGTACTCCGTTCCATAAGGAATGCTGTTGGTGTTTAATATGGCTGCAGCTCCTTTGGTTCTATACTTTTTAAAACTATCGTTTTGTATGGCATAAAACACAGAGATATCAGAGTCAGAGGTAATATGGGCGACATAGCTGCTAATTTTTTCTACGTCATAATGATGCATGGGGTATATAATTTCGCTAAAAGAAAAATATTGGGCTTTGTTGGGGCTCAATGTAGCGGTGTAAGATGGCCCTAAGGTGTTTGGATTTACGAATTTTATGCTTGCTTTGTGTGGCGAGGTGATATAAACCCCTTGGTTTACATTAACGGTGTCGTAGCAAGTGAAATAAAACTCCATGTTTGCCAAATAAAAGTCTTTGCCCACGTATCCTTGAGCCATCAAAAATTGAATTTGGCTGGACAAGAGAATACCAAAAAGCAGGAACTTTTTAAACATGGATCATTACATTTAAGAACAAATTTAAGAATTTAATAGGGATTTGTTTAAAAAAAGGTGGTGGGAGGAGGTAGCACTGCTTTTGGATTACACCATTAATTGTTTTTTGCATTTGATTGGCTTGACTAATCTACCAACAACATGTGTCGCACTGTTGGATTTCACTCCCCTATATCGAACTCCACTGAAATGCTATGCGTTACAGCTATTGGGTGGCCATTGACTTTGCCCGGTATCCATCTCGGCATTTTTTTGATCACGCGCAGGGCTTCATAATCCATCTCGCGGTATCCAGATGATTTCTCAATGCGCGCTTTGGTAATATTGCCATTTCTGTCTATAACAAATGCAATGACAACCGTGCACTCAATTTCATCAACTGCGGCCGCATTTGGGTAATGTAAATTCTCTTTGATATAGGCTTCATATCCGTCTTTGGGATTGAATTCCGGTTTTTGTTCCGCATTTTCATAGGAGACAATAGGATTGTAGGTTCTATCATCCACTTCCATTGGAACATCAGCATATTGCCCTTTGTGATTCCTTGATTAAGAAGTCTTGATATTTGAGTAAATTCATTATTTAGTTTCTTTCTTTTGGTAATCCTCGTAAAACTTCTTTATGTCTCCGATTGTTTTAATGTCACCAGAATCGATCTTTGCGTCGATTTCTTTCTTAAGAGCTGATGCCATCAAGAAGCCTTCTCCTGTACCAGTTTCAGTAGCTGCCTTGGTTATCATTTCTGCAGCAAGTTTTTTAAGCTTAGCTGGTTCTACTTCGACTCTGTCTCCAATTGATCCTAACACATATCTTGATACCAATTTAAGAGTCTTGATGCCGAAATAAGCAAGCATTACGCCTAAAGCAACAGCGCCAAAATCTTCGTTGAGTTCTTCGCTTTCTTCAATAGCGATATCTTTTACATCGAGTGTAGGTGCTACAAACTCTAAGTGTTTTGGGGCAGGTGGCGGGGGCGGGTAAACTTGTGTTTTTAAGACAATGCTGTCAATGCGCGCGGTATCTTCAGTTGTTGGATTGCTTGTTTGTTTTTGTTCAGGGGCTTTGCTGGGTTGGCATGCCACAAAACAAACTGAAAGTATTGGTAGTGAGATTAGGCTTTTCATACGATGTAAAAATAATGAAAAAGAAAATGTATTTGTGTTTTTTAAGTTAATTCATAAAAACGAAAACCTTCCTTAGCGATGTGCTTATCTGCCTGGCTTAATTAGGACTTAAAAAAAATCACTTATTAATCCAAAGTTTCATTTTTGCTATTTTAAAAGGATTTTAATATCAATTGTATGCACAATTAATTAGGTTTATGGTTTTGTAAATTTAATTTCATTTTCACTTTGTTTTAAGCTTTGTATATTCACTTTGCAAATAAAAATCAACCCATGAAAATAGTATTTACCATTCTTTCGCTAATCATTTGCAATTTTTGCATATCACAAAATCTGATTGCGAAATGGACTTTTGATAATTCTAGCAATACACCTGACAGTGGTTCTGGAAGTTTTGTTCCTGAAGGCGGTACCGTTTTTACCTCTTACGTTTCTGGTAATCCTTTTACAGGCAAAGCATATGGAACAAATACCTATCCAGCACAATCCAGCAACAACGAAAAAGCCGGTGTCATAATTAAGGTTCCTACAACGGGGTTTAAAGAATTGATTTTTCGATTTGAGCAGTACAACAGCAGCACCGCATCTAAGAAAACCGTTGTTTTGGTTTCTGGAGATGGAACCAATTTTACCAAGGTGGACAGCTTAGTTGCCAGCGCAGGCTCCGTATGGAGTGCAAAAAATATTGATTTAAGTGCTTATACTTTTTTAAACAATAAAACTGAAATTCAGATAAAGCTTGTTTCTGGTTTTGTCGGAAGCGCCTATGCGGCATCTGGATCGACAAGCACTTATGGTACTGCTGGAACTTGGCGTTTTGATAATGTTACAATACATGGAAAAATTGCCACCATGTCTCAGAAAAACGTTTTAGATGTAACTGCATCAAAAAGCAATGTATCAGAATCAAATAAAGATACCATAGCGGTTTATTTTAAATTAAAAGATGTTTTGAATGTTAATTTGAGTTCAAAGGTTTCATTAAAGGGAACTGGAATTAGCAGCAATGATTACCGTTTTTTAGGCAGAGATTCAATTGTCATATTAAAAGGAAAAAAGAACGATACCTTAAAACTTGTCGTAATTGACGATGCGGATGTTGAAGTATTAGAATCTGCAAGCATAGCCATAGCGAAATTAGACACCAATGTGGTGCTAGGTCAAAATGTTTCAATAAACATTGTAGACAATGACATTTTGTTGACTCGGATTTCAACCGTTCAAGGTTCTGGAAACAGCAGTCTGCTGCAAAATTCTATTGTTTTGATTGAGGGGGTTGTGGTTGCTGATTTGCAAGGCACCAATGAACAAGGTGGTTTCTACATTCAAGATGTAATAAATGATACGTTTTCGAGTACCTCAGAAGGTATCTTTGTAAAAGAAGCCAGCACATACAGTGTTAGTGAAGGCGATAGAGTTCGTGTAACGGGAAAGGTAATTGAAGAATTTGGACAAACCGTTTTGTCGGCTATTAGCAGCTTGCAAATTGTAAGTTCTAACAATACAGTAAAAGCGACAGTGCTTAAATTGCCAATTGATTCATTGGGCTTTTTAGAGCGTTTAGAAGGGATGAAAGTTCAGGTAAATCAAAAGTTAACGGTTACTGAAAACTACCAACTCGGCAGATATGGCGAAATTCAGGTTTCAGTAAATGGCAGGTTGGAAAACCCGAGTAATTTTATCGACCCCAATGATGTCAATAAAAATCAGAATTCTTATACCGGGCTTAGCAATGTTGCAGCAGTATTGGCTCAACAATCTTTAAACAATAGAAGCAAGTTGGTAATTTGCGACAAGCTTTCATCTCAAAATCCGAATCCAATTCCATTTATGGATCCGATTGAAAAGACCTTAAGAATTGGCTCTAGCATCGATACTTTATCAGGGGTATTGGGTTATGGATTTAACCTTTATAGAATCTATCCAAGCAATGCTGCGCCGAAAATTAAATATGCGCCACGTCCAGCCTTGCCTGTTTTTGCTGGTTCAAATCTTAAAATTTCAAGTTTAAACGTATTGAATTACTTTAATGGAGATGGAAAAGGTTCAGGCTTTCCGACCTCTAGAGGTGCAAAAACGCTCAATGAATTTACCAGACAAAAATCGAAGATTGTCGCAGCCATAAAAGCTTTAGACGCAGATGTGCTGGGCTTAATGGAGATTGAAAACGATGGAGACAGTTCTTTGTCGGCGCTAAGAGATTTAGTCAATGCAATCAATGCTGAATATGGCTCAAGTGTATACGAATTGGTAAACGATTCGAAAGGGTCAAATGGCAATCCTGGAACTGATGCAATTAAGGTTGCCATGGTCTATAAAAAGGCTAACGTGACGCCTGTTGGAAATTCAAGTAGCTATAATGATTCTGCTTTTAATTTGTTAGGTCGCCCACCATTGGCTCAGTTGTTTTCAATTAATTCAAATTCAGAAAAATTCTCTGTGGTTGTGAACCATTTTAAATCAAAAAGTTGCTCTTCAAGTCCTGCTGACTCAAAAGATTTAGATCAAAACGACGGACAAGGTTGTTTCAATTCAACCAGAAAAAAACAAGCTGTGTCATTGATGAAATTTATTTCCACTATTGTTAGCAATAGCAACGACAGTGATGTTCTAATTATTGGAGACCTAAATGCATACGGACAAGAAGATCCAATCGATATTGTAAGAGCAGGTGGTTTTTATGATTTAGCAGGAAATACTTATTCGTATATGTTTGATGGACAAGCTGGTTCATTGGACCATGCCTTGGCAAGTTTTTCAATGTTTAAATCATCTGTTGGTGCTGATAAATGGCATATCAACTGCGATGAGCCATTGGTAATTGATTACACCACCAGTTTTAAGACCCAAGATTTGTTTCAAAACAATTGCTTCCGATCTTCAGACCACGATCCTTTAATCGCTGCGTTTAATATGGTGAAGAAAAACACCAGTTTAGCCAATGTTGCAGAATATGGTTTTGACATATACCCCAATCCAAATAGCGGTGTGTTTACATTGAAAATAAGTTCTCAAGAACCTTGTACAGTAAAAGTGCTTGATCTAAGTGGTAAAGTTGTTTGTGAATTCAATCAGGTTTACAATGAAGTTCAAGTGGATTTAACACATCTAAGAGGGGCATATTTTGTAGAGATCAAAACTGATTCATTCACTGAAGTGAAAAAGTTGTTCATCAACAACTAATTCAGAAAATATTGGAGGGCTGTTGCATTTTGCCCTTGAATTTATACCGCCTTAAGTTTTGGTTTTTGGATTTGCTTTTACCCCGCATGCCGAGACCAAAAACTTGACTCTAGCGCTTGCTCTGACGTAAATTGCATTGCCATTAAGGTTTTTTGGGCTAGAATCAACAAACAGTTTTTGAATGGATAAAAATTGAACCAAGATAAAGTGGCAGCTTGTTTCGAAGCGGTATTTTATCGGTTTATATTTATATTTGCCAAGTGAAGCTGTTTTTGTATAGCCTTATTGCTTTGGTTGTGAGTACTTCAATGACGCCTTGTTGCGCGCCATTCGAGATCGAATCTGCATGTGCTGGGGTGAAGAAAGATGCTTGTTGTTCGAAGGAGGAAAAAACCACCGAGGAACCTGAAAAAGATTGTGGCATTTGCTCGCCGTTTTTTACTTGTGGTTCATGTGCCGGTTTTTCCGTTCAAACAATTGAAATTTTTATTCCACTTAGTGCACCAAACAATTGCAATGTCTTTGCCGATTGCTTCTTGAATTTTCCGGATGATTGTTTTATTGATAAATGGCAACCGCCAAAGTTGGTTTAAATATCTACACATTTAAATTAAACTTTCAATCAATTACCAACATAAATCCAATGAATAAAAATCAACTTGCCAAAGCTATTTTGGCCATCAGTCTTTTGGTGTTCTTTCAAGAGAATTCCTTTGCTTCTGCAAAAAATAAATCAAGTAAAGTAACTACAAATCATTTTGCCAATACGACCGACAGCACCATTGTGTTAAGTGTAAGCGAAATGGGGTGTAAAACCGATTCGAAAATGGTTCAAACCGCTTTGTACCGTCGGGTAGGAATTAAGAAAGTAATTTTGTCTGAAGGCACCGTAACGGTTACATTTAATCCTCAAAAAATTTCAGTAAAGGAAATCTTTTCCATTATTGAAAATACGGGAACCTGCGAAGATCCGAACGCCAAAGTGCACAAAGTAAAAATCAAATCGTGAGCATGCGCTTATTGGTTTTAATGCTCTGTTTTGCAACAGGGCTATTGTCTGTTCACGCTCAGGTTTTGTTTAAAGCCAGAGTGCTCAATGAAAAAAAAGAGGCAATAGCCTATGTTCAGCTACTGGATGCGCAAAGACAAGTCATTGCGCTGAGCGATTCTTTGGGTTATTTTAGTGTGAAAGAATCGTTTCTTGATGCCGGTTATTTGTTGTTGAACCACCTAAATTATATTGAAGATACCATACGTAAACCATTAAATGCAAATAGGGTTTATGTTTTGAAAGAAGTGGTAACCATTAAAGGTTTTACAATTAATTCGGATGATAACAATTCGAAAATGGCGGGCTTGGTGGTAAAAACAGAATTGATCAATCAAGCTGAATTAAAAAAGGCTGCTTGTTGCGATTTGGCGGGTTGTTTTGAGACCCAAGGCACTGTTCAGGCCATGACCACCAACATTATCACCAATGCCAAGGAGCTCAGGATATTGGGGCTTTCGGGTGTATACAACCAGATATTGGTGGATGGTATGCCAATGGTTATGGGCTTGGCTTATACCTATGGAATTAGCAGTGTGCCGGGTACTTTGGTCGATAATATTTTTGTATCAAAAGGCAGCACCTCTGTTTTGCAAGGCTATGAAAGTATGGTTGGTCAAATTAATGTGGTGCCTAAAAGTCCAGATAAAGGAGAAAAATTATTTTTAAATACGTACGTCAACAGTTTTGGAGAAAACCAACACAACCTTAGTTTTCGTCTGGGCAAAGGCAAATGGAGCAATTTAACCGCCTTGCATGTGGTGCAACCTGCGCAGAAATGGGACCGTGATGGCGATGGGTTTTTAGACTTGCCGCATTTGAAACGTTATTTGATTTATGACAAATTGAAATATGGCGATGAGAATAAAAACGGTTTTAGTTTTTTGTTGAGTACAAAAATATTTAATGAAGAACGCTCTGGTGGCCAGTGGCAATTTGATAAAAACAAAGACATTGGCAGCAGCTTGGTGTATGGACAATTGGTGAAATTTACCCAAGGCGAAGCCTATTTGAAATCGGCTTACCGATGGAATGAAAATGAACGCATTTCTGTTTCGGCTTCAGGGGTTTTGCATGTGCAAAATTCTTGGTTTGGAACCGTGCATTACCAGGCCAAGCAAAAGCAAGTGTATGCCAATGCACAATATGAAAAAACATGGCGCTCTGCCCATGAGTTTAAAACAGGTTTGTCTTTGCGCAGTTTGAATATCAACGAACAAATTGGTTTTACCGATACCAATTTACGCCGCAGTTATGCCGGTAATTATTTGAAGCAAGAATTTGTTCCAGGTGTTTTTGCAGAAAATATATTCAAGTGGAGGGGCGATTTAATTACGTTGATTACCGGCCTACGCGCCGATCACCACAACGTGTTTGGGTGGAAACTAACACCAAGGGCGATGTTGAAAATTGAGCTCAGTGAAAAGACCAGTTTAAGGGCCTCTGCAGGCACAGGTTGGCGAACCGTTAATTTGTTTTCGGAAAACATAGGACTTTTGGTGAGTTCGCGCGATATCGTGTTTAAAGAAGTCTTGAATCCAGAGCAAACCTTTAACTGGGGACTCAATATAATGCATAAAATCAAAGCTAAAAAAATAGAAGGATTTGTAACCGTCGATTTTTACCAAACACGATTTGGAAATCAGTTTTTCCCAGACTATGACGCCGTGCCGACCAAGGCCATCATTTCAAATTTTTCTGGTTTGTCGGTGTCCAATGGATTTCAAACCGACCTCAACGTAAAGTACAGGAAACGCTGGGAAATAAAATTGGCTTACAACTATTTGGATGTTTACAGAAAAACGAATGGCGTAAAAGTCTTATTGCCCTTCAATTCAAAACACAAAGTATTGGCTGCCTTATCTTATATACCTAAGACTAAGAAATGGAGAATAGATGTAAACGCGCATTGGTTTGGCGTGCAACGCTTGCCGAACACCGATTTAAATCCTGAAGAATACCAACAGGCCAAGCAATCGAAACCCTATTCAACCTTTAATATTCAGTTGAGCAAAACTTGGAAGCGCCTTGATGTGTATATGGGTTGCGAGAATGTATTAGACTATAGGCAATTAAAACCCATAGTAAGTTGGCAGAACCCATTTAGTCCGTATTTCGACACTTCGTTTAATTGGGGTCCGACCCGAGGAAGAGAATTGTATTTGGGCTTTCGGTACAAAATAAACTAGAGCAAGTCCTGTGGGTTAAATTTTCAAAACGTGCATAAATATCGCGTTAGGTAAATTCATTTTTTCAATATAATTGTATGATGAATAAACCAGATGTGCATTTTCAATTTGCAAGCTTTTTTCCAGAGCCCCGACTTAGGCCTTATGCCTATTTGCTTTCGAAAAAAATGCAAGAAGGACATATCTGTGTTCACGAGCAAGATGTGCAAGCAAATTTAAAAGACACGCCCTTTGAAGAGGCTGAATTGAAAACGCCTTTATCTTCCTTAATTAAATTTGTAGCGACAAACCAAAATCAAATACTTCCTTATGTGCTGTTCAATCAGCGTTTGTACTTGCAAAGGTATTTCAATTACGAAACCCAAATTTTAAACCGCATTAAAGGTTTTGTGGCAAGCGAGAAGTCAAGCCAAGTAGAGCGTTTGGATGCCTTGAAAACCCAGGCGGGGCTATTGGAAAAATTGCAGGCCGACTACCGTTTGGATGCTTTGCCGGATGAAGAAAAAATTGATTGGCAAATGGTGGCGGTGGTGCAAAGTGTATTGCATAATTTTTCGATTGTTACAGGTGGACCGGGCACAGGAAAGACCACCACGGTGGCAAAAATATTGGCGGTGTTGTTGCACTTAAATCCTGAGTGTAGAATAGCCTTGTGTGCACCAACTGGTAAGGCTGCCATGCGCATGGCCGAGAGTTTAAAAAATACCAATTTGCCTATTGATGACAGCATTAAAACGGTGCTGAAGAATTTAAGCCCAAACACCATACACCGTTTGTTGCGCTATGTTCCCGAAAGTATTAATTTCAAACACAACAAATCCAATCCCTTGCCATACGATGTGGTGGTGGTGGATGAAGCATCGATGTTGGATGTGGCCTTGTTTGCCAAATTGCTTGAAGCTGTGGGCGACAATACCCGTTTGATTTTATTGGGCGATAAAAACCAATTGGCTTCTGTGGAAGCAGGTTCTCTGTTTGGCGATTTGTGCCGGGCCCAAGACAGCAATTTGTTTTTCTCAGCAGAATCTGTACAAGACGTCAATGCATTTATACCTGATAAAGAAAGACAGTTAAAGCCAATACACATCGGACAGTCTGACCATCCCTTGTTTGCCCATGTGGTCGAATTACAGAAGTCGCACCGCTTTAGCAGTGGCAGTGGTATTGGCAAATTAAGCCGAGCCATTATACAAAATGATGAGGCTGCTTTGCAAGAATTTATTAAAACACCTTATGCCGGAATTGGGCTCATAGACCATAAAGACCACAACGGTTTTGAAACCTTTATAGACGGCTATGCAGACTACATAAAAGAGGCTGATATAGCGAAGGCTTTGGACAAGTTTAACCAATTAAGGGTGCTTTGTGCAGTGCGTGAGGGTGCTCAAGGATTGTACAGTTTGAACAAGGCCATAGAGACCTATTTGAGTAAGAAAAATTTAATCAATCCCAACAACGACTATTACGAAAATCGACCAATTATTATTACAAAAAATTACCCAGATTTAAAATTGTTTAACGGTGATGTTGGCCTAGTGCGAAAAGACAATGCTGGCAATATGCGCGCATGGTTTGAAGACAGCAACAAGAACATCCGTTCGGTAATGCCGGGGTATATCGCCCATGCGGAGACGGTATTTGCCATGACCATACACAAGTCGCAAGGCTCAGAGTATCCTAAGGTTATGGTGGTATTGCCAGAGGCCAGTGGCGGCCAGTTGCTGACACGCGAATTGCTTTACACCGCTGTAACCAGAGCCAAAGAATCTTTGATTTTGCATTGCAATGCAGCCCTTATGTGCTCAACTTGTGCCCAAGGGGTTAGCCGAACTTCAGGTATTGTTGAACGCTTAAAAGAAAACTAACCCTATGTCAATTCAATTATTTGTATCCAATGCTTTGCCCAAACTGGCCGCTCAAATGGCCAGCGATTTAAAGCAAAATAAATCCAATGTATTTGCACCAGAGCAAATCATTACCCAAACTGAAGGGATGAACAATTGGCTGAAAATTTGTTTGTCTCAGCACCTGGGCATTGCCGCCAATTTGGTGTTTGGAAAACCCAGCGACTTGATTTCAAAAATTTACTATTTATTGGGAGGGTTTAGCAAGCCGATTTTGGGGGTCGATTACATCAAATGGAATTTATACCATATTTTATCCGAGCAGGGATTTAAAGACAAATTTTCAGGCATTGCCAAGTATTATGCAGGCAATGATGTGAAGCAAATCGCTTTGGCGTCAAAGCTTGCCGACTTATTCGACCAGTATCAAATATACCGACCAGAAATAATTGAAAAATGGAGCCGCACAGAATTGGTCAATGTGGTAGACGATTTTCAAGAATACCTTTGGGCGCGTTTGCAAGAAATTGTAAACAAAAGCATGTTGGATAAAACCAATATTATTCAAGAGATTATTGAACATCTTAAGCAAGAAGAAAAGCAAGACCTATTAAAAACCAATTTGCCCCATATACAATTTTTCGGTATAGCGGTTATCACCCCGTTCTATCTAAATTTGTTTAATGAATTGGCAAAACACATTGACATACGTTTTTACCTATTAAACCCGGCCCCTACCATGTATTGGTTGGAAGACAAGTCGGAAAAAGAAATCGCCCGTTTTGCTCAAAAATTTCCTAAAATTAAGCGTGAGAACAACACCTTTGGCACCCAAGGGAATGAGCTTTTAAACAGTTGGGGCACAATTATAAAGGATAGTTTTTCGCTTTTGTTTCAAGACGAAATGTACATCAACAGCTACAACGATGATTTGGCAGAAGAACCAGCAGAACCAGAATCATTGTTGCAAAAAATTCAATATGATATTTTCAACAATGCTGATAGGGAGATTCGGGCAGTTTTGAGTGAAGCCGATTTGAGCGATGGGTCTGTGCAGATAAATGCCTGTTACACCATCGTGCGCGAAGTGGAAGTATTATACAACTACTTGGTCGATTTGGTTGAAAATAGAAGCGGCGAATATTCACCCCGCGATTTCGTGGTGATGGCCAGCGACATCGACAACTATGCGCCCTATATTCGAGCGGTATTTGACAATGCCCCCTACCGTTTTCCATACACCATAGCCGACGAGCACATCAATGTCGGCAATTCAATATTCAACGCCATAGAGCAAATTATTTCCTTGCAACTGGAGGCTTTCAAGACCGAAGATATTATGGTTTTGTTTGAATCAAAATACATTAGAGAACGTTTTGGTATTCAAGATGTGTCGCTGATACGACGAGGCATTGAAGCGGCCAATATTCGTTTTGGTCAGCGAGGTAACTTAGAAAACGGAACCCATGTATTGAGTTGGGACTATGGCTTAAAACGCATGATGTACGGCATTTGCGTCAGCGGAGAACCAATCGTGGATATTGACGGAGATACGTTAATACCCCTCGATGCTTTTGAAGGTTCAGATACTTACGATCTTGTGCGTTTTTGGTATTTTATGCAAGAATTGGAACGCACCTTGTTGAAGCGCAATACAGCCAAGGGGGTAGTCGAATGGGGGAAATTTATTCAAGAGTTGGTCGAAGATTTGGTGTTTCAATCGAGCGAACAGGAGGACGATGATTACCACCGCTTGATACAGTATTTAGAACGTTTAAGTTCTTTTGAAGAAATTAGTGCTGAGCCGATTAGTTTTGAGGTTTTCAGGCACAGTTTTTTAGAAGTACTGAACACAGAAACCAAAGCCAAGTCTTTTGCTGGTGCTGGCATCACTTTTTGTTCACTCATTCCTATGCGCAGCATTCCATTTAAAATGGTGGCCATGTTGGGCATGAATTTCGATAAATTTCCCCGCAAAGAAAACGAACCTAGTTTTAACATCATCGAACAAAAGAAACGCAAAGGCGATCGAAATGTCAAAGACAACGACAAGCACTTGTTTTTAGAAACCATATTGTCTGCGGAGCAAAATTTCTATCTCAGTTACATCGGTCGAAGTGCCAAGGATGCAGTGCCAATTCCACCTTCCTCATTGGTGGATGAGTTGATTGAATATATTGTTCAAGGTGTTGCAAAAACAAACAAGAATTTATACGAGCAAATTGTAACGGTTCATCCTTTGCAAGGGTTTAGCCAGAAGTACTTTGACGGCAGTGGTTTGAACACCTATTTAAGCGATGCAAACTATGAAAGCAAAGCTGGTTCTTCACAATCAGAGAGCAGCGAAATAGAATTGAATTTTGATGAAATAGCGCTGTCTGACCTTTTGAATTTTATTAAAGACCCCATTAAGTTTTATTTCAATAAAAGATTGGGAATTTATTACCGAGAAGAGGCCATTTTGTTGCCAGATACAGAGGTTTTCGACTTCGACTCCTTAAGCAATTGGAAAATAAAAGACGACTTGTTGAACTTGCCTGTTGATCAATACGAAACGTATTTTGAACGTCAAAATTTGATGGGAAATTTTCCACTAATGAATGCCGGAAAATTGGTGTTTCAAAAGTTTTTAAAAGACTTAAAGCTTAAGAAGGATATGATTGAAGCCCAAACGACAGGAAAAGATGCTAGCCCAATAGGCCTAAGTTTTAAAATTGGGAAGCATATACTTACAGGAAAATCAGACCATGTGTTTGCTGATATGTTCCTGGCTTGGTCAGATTCGAGCAACAACAAAAAGCATGTTGTTTCAGCGTATTTGGAATATCTGGTTTTAACTGCTGCGGGAAATGAATTGGACTTTAGTTTTATTGACTTAAAAAAGTCTAAAGATTTTTGGTTTAAACGCAACACCATTTCACAATCAGAGGCTGAGCAAGAATTGATGCAATATTTGGAGTTTTTCAAAAATGGATACAAAGAACCATTTATGTTTTGTCCTTCAATGGGAGGGAATCCATTGAAATATTTTAAAGATGGCCCAGAAGGATTTGTTTCTACAGTTTATAAGATGATAGAAAATCCCAATGACTATTTTTTCAAAGACAATGAATACAACATCAAGGCTTTGGAACATGGCTTTTTTGAATTGGATCAGGCGCATAAGTTTGAGGAAAATATCCAGTTTATTTATGGACCGATTAACCGTTTATTGCCTAAAATGAGCAAACTATGGAAGTAAAACAATTTGTTGCAGAGGACGTGCTCTTGCAGGGCAGTAATTTAATTGAGGCAAGTGCTGGAACAGGAAAGACCTATTCGATCGCCATCTTGGCTTTGCGCTTGGTGATGGAAAAAAATATTCCAATTCAAGAAATCTTGATGGTAACCTTTACCAAGGCTGCGGTGGCCGAGTTGGAGACCAGGGTGCGTTTATTTATCCGCTTGGCGCACATGGCTTGTGTGGGTCAGAAAATAGAGGATAAAAAAATAAATGATTTGGTGCTCGAGTCTATTGGCCATTTTCAAAGGCCAGAGGTTGAACGCCGTTTGAAAACCGCCATTTTGTTTTTGGATGAAACCGCCATCAACACCATACATGGATTTTGCCAAAGGACTTTGAATGAATATGCCTTCGAGACCAATCAAATTTTTGGCTCAGGCGCAACCAGTGAAGCCGAATTAAATCTTGTGTTGGAAGCCTCAGTGAATCAGTTTTGGCGCAAAGAGATTACCCGCTTAGAAATAGAATTGTTGAGGCATTTAGAAGCTGGTTTTAAACGCGAAGATTTAAAACAATTTGCAAAGAATGTTTTAGGCGGGCAAGTTTTGGTTCAGCTTGAGTCTTATGAGCCAGACTTTTTAGAACTTAACAAACAGAAAGAACTTGTTGCAGTCTTAACAGAATTAGAGGCAGCTATTGAAGCGGTAATCAATCAGGCTAAGGGCTATCTTGATGCAAACTATACGGACTTGATGGATAAGGTTTTGGCCGACAACAATGCAAAGAAAAACTATCCAGAATTATTAGACAACCCAGATGAATTGTTTAAAGAGGTTCTGAAAAATAGAGAGATAAAATACATAAAAAAAATATTTGGAGACCTGTTGGATATTCTGGATCAGGCTGTCGGGCCTCAAAAAGAACTTCAATATGAAGTAGATGTGTTTGTCAATAAACTTCAACAATTTGCTTTAGAACAAATTGTTAAAGAAGTTAAAGAGCTAAAAGAGCGCAACAGTTTCTTAACCTTCGACGACATGATTCAGAAACTGCATGAGGCTGTTGTGGTTAAAAACCATCTCAGCTTGCGCGATGCCTTGCGCATCAAATACAAGGCTGTATTTATCGATGAGTTCCAGGATACCGATAAAATGCAGTATGAAATTTTTAGCCATTTGTTTTCCGAAGCGCCTTCCATTTTGTTTTTCATTGGCGACCCCAAGCAATCAATCTACGCTTGGCGCAAGGCAGATATAAACACCTATTTCAGTGCCAAGAAAATGGTTAAAAATGTGTATGGCATGAACACAAACTTTCGTTCGAGCGATGCCATAGTGGCGGCGCAAAATGCTTTTTTCAAACCCAAGTCTGACTTCGACACCTTTGAGTATAGAGGTGCCGCAGATGCAATTGAATACATTCATGTTGATGCCCCTATGGACAATGAGAAAGGCGATTTTGTAAGTGGAATCGGTGTTGAAAAACCTATAAGCATTATTAAGGAAAGCAGTAAAAATAAAATAGCCAATGCAACAGCTGCCATAGTGGTTAAATTATTGGGCGACAATGGGTATGGAATTGTTTCAAAAGGTGTTAAGCGGTCCATAAAGCCTTCCGATATTGGCATCTTGGTGCGCAGTAATTTTGAAGGGAAATTAATCAAACAGATTTTAAGTAAATCGAATATACCAGCCATCACCATTGATGAAACAAAATTGTCTGATACAATTGAAGCCAAAGAGATTTTGTATGTGTTGCGTGCCGTCTTTGAGATTAGCCGTTCGAACATCAACAAGGCTTTGTTAAGCAATTTAAGTGGTTTAGATCTTGAATCTGTTTTAACCATCAATGAAGAATCTGTTTTAAATCAATTTAAGTCCTATCAGGAAACATGGATACAAAACGGGGTATTTGTGATGTTGATGCGCTTTATAAGCGATTACAAAGTAAAGACCCATTTGCTTGAGCAAGACCATGCCAGTGGAGAACGTCAGTTGTCAAATGTTTTACAGTTGTTGGAAATATTGCATAAGACCCAAACATTTAACCAATATGCACCCAATGAATTGATCAACTGGTTGCAAAAAGCCATAGAAAATTCGTCCGCGGCAGGCGATGAATTTGAGCAAAGAATAGAAAGCGATGAAGATGCGGTAAAGATTTTGACCATCCATAAAAGTAAGGGCCTGGAATACAATGTGGTTATTGCCCCTTATTTGGATTTGCAGCCAGTGGTAAAAGGGTATCCAAGTTTCAGAGACCCAGTAAATTCGATCTATTATTTTGGGAATCCAAGACTAATGAGCGAGGCGCAAAATGCAGCTCTGAATTTACAATTGCAGCAAGAAAACAGACGTTTAATTTATGTGGCGATCACCCGAGCGAAATATAAATGTTATGTAATCGAAAATTCCTCAAGCAGACAAAAAATAGGTTCCGCTTTGGATCCGATTCTGCGGGCTGTAGAAGAAGTAAAACCAGATGAAATTGAGTTTATCAATCCAATTGAAATGGACTCAGCGTTTCGTTATAAGTCGGGCCATAAAAAGTTTCCATTAGACTATGCCAAAGCCCAAAGGTTTGATTTAAAAGAAGTCAATTGGCGCAAATTAAGTTATACGTATTTGAACCCTGAGCACCCCATCGTTCCGAAGTTAAGTTCTGGAATTGGGCAGGATGTGTATGGTGATTTTATCTTTAAAAAATTAAAGAAGGGTGCATTTACTGGAAATTTATTGCACAGTATTTTTGAGAATATTGCGTTTAACGACCGTTACCATTGGGATAAAATCGTTAAGCGCTCATTGAAGCGCTTGGCCTTGGTGAATCAAGATTTGTACAATGAACACTTGTTGAATTTGTTGGACCATGTAACGGAGACAGACTTGCACGATGGACAGAGAAGTTTTAAATTATCGGAAGTGGGCAATACCTTGCGTTTAAATGAGTTCGAATTTGATTTCTGTGTGAAGCCCTTTCAATCGCAAGCCATCAAACAATTGTCAACTGAAAAAGTGCCCTTTCATTTGAGAAATTTTGATCAATTAGAAGGTATGATGAATGGTAAAATAGATTTGTTTTTCGAGCATGCTGGCAAATATTATATACTCGATTGGAAGTCGAACTTTTTAGGGGATCGATTGGAAGATTATGGGCAGGACGAAGTATGGGCTGCAATGGATGAAAATAACTACCATTTGCAATACCATATTTACACCAGTGCAGTTTGTAAATATTTAAAAATGCGCAAGGCAGATTTTAATTACGAAACTGATTTTGGGGGCGTGTTTTACCTGTTTTTAAGAGGGGTGAGAAAGGATGGAAATTTTGGGGTGTTTTTTCACAAGCCTGAGTATGGCATTATTGATCAATTAAGCTTTCATTTTTAAGCATATTAAATTTTATTTCAAGTTTTTCATAAAAGTTAGGCACAAACGAAAAACTTAAGTTCAAATTGAATATTTTTGCAAGATTGAAATTTGCAGATATTCATAGCCACCAAGCCATCAAAGAAGGTTTTGTATCCAGTATAAAACAGGGAAGGATTGCGCATGCTCAAATGTTTATTGGGCGCGAGGGCAATGGTGCTCTTGGCTTGGCAGTGGCTTATGCCCAATACGCGTCATGCCTCGACCGTGGTGAACACGATAGCTGTGGGATTTGTTCTTCTTGTATAAAATACCAAAACCTGGTGCACCCTGATTTGCATTTTTCTTTTCCGATTTACGGGGCTGATGTTAATTGTGATGAATTTATTAATGACTTCAGAACCGCTTTGCTTGCCGATCCATTGTTGACCATCAATTCATGGTTTACTTCCTTGAATGCAGAAAACAAAAAGCCCAATATTCCAATAAAGGAATGTCGAAATATTATCCGAAAATTGGCACTAAAACCTTATGAATCCGAATTCAAAGTTTTAATTATTTGGCTGCCGGAATATCTAGGGAAAGAGGGGAACGTTTTGTTAAAGTTGTTGGAAGAGCCGCCTGCAAACACTTTGTTTATCTTGGTTACTGAAAACCAAGAATCAATTTTAAGCACCATTATTTCAAGAACCCAGTTTACCCGCATTCCTTCGTATTCATATGAAGAAATAAACCAATACCTTGTAGAAAAGAATTTTGCAAACATCGATTTGGCCCGCAATGCGGCCCTAATGGCTGAGGGCAACTTGAGCAAGGCCATACAATTGTCCTCTGAAATTGAGAACCCGCAGTTTGATGATTTTCGCCAATGGCTTTTGGATTGTTACCAAGGCAATGTCAGTAAGATCATTTCTGATATGGATGCCTACACCGACAAGGGCAAAGAGGGTTTGAAATTGTTTTTAAATTATGGGGTTCACCTTTTGCGCTCTTCCTTATTGGTGAGGCATAGACCAGAAAACAACAAACTAACTGAGTCTGAATTGGAGTTCGCTAATAAGCTTTCCAAATTTATTCATATAGGAAACATCAGTCAGATTTACGACGGATTCAACAAGGCGATATTCGAGATCGACCGCAACGGTAGTGTAAAATTAATATTAATTAACCTATCTTTGAAACTTAAAAATTGTCTTAGAATGCCAGAACCGTATAAGACAAATTAAAAATATAAATATAAGAATAATGGGATGTGGTAGTTGTGGAACAACCGGAGGATGTGCGCCAGCAGGCTGTAAAAGCAATGGCTCATGCAGCACCGGTGGTTGCAATAAATTAAATGTTTACAATTGGCTTAGTGATACTGCTATGCCAGATAACTATATACCTTTTGATGTCGTAGAAATTAGATTCAAAGGGAGTCGAAAAGAGTTTTTCAAAAATAGAAATGGATTAGAATTATACACAGGTGATCCAGTGGTCTTGGAGTCTGAAATGGGCTACGATGTTGGCCACGTGTCTATTGCTGGTGAATTGGTGCGCTTGCAACTTAAGAAAAGAGGCATTCGCGATGATTCAGATTCTATTAGAACAATTTCAAGAAAAGCGACAGATAAAGACTTAGAGCGTTATCAAGAAGCAAAGTTTAGAGAAGTGAAAATGCTTGAAAGAGCGCGCACCATTGCTCTGATGTTGAAGCTTGAAATGAAACTCAGCGATATCGAAATTCAAGGGGACAACAAGAAAGTTATTTTCTTTTACACCGCTGAAAGCCGTGTCGATTTTAGAGAACTGATCAAACGTTTTGCTGAAGAGTTCAAACTGCGCATTGAAATGCGTCAGATTGGTTACCGTGAAGAAGCTTCGCGCCTTGGTGGACTGGGTTCTTGTGGACGTGAATTGTGCTGCTCTACCTGGTTAACCGATTTTAAATTGGTGAATACCTCAGCGGCGCGTTACCAAAACCTTTCCATCAATATGTTGAAATTGTCGGGTCAGTGTGGCAAGCTTAAATGTTGCTTGAACTACGAACTCGATACCTATATGGAGGCCTTGGATGAGTTTCCAAAAGCAAAAACCGTTCGTGTTGAAACCGTTACAGGTGCAGCGTTTATGGTTAAGACAGATATTTTAAAACGTCTTACTTGGTTTGTATACGAGGAAGAACATACTTGGATTTGTATGCCACTTGACACCATTAACCAGTATTTAGAAATGAATGCCCGTGGTGAAAAAGCACCTGAATTGGTAGGCGAAGTTGTCGAAGCTAAAACAGATTCTGATGGTCAGAATGCGCCTTATATAGCAACCGATTTGGCCAGTGATGACATTACCCGTTTGGACAAGAAGCAGCCAAGGCAGAACAATAACAACAAGCGTAAATCTGGCAATGGCCCTGATAACAGAGGACCTAATCCGAACAATAGAAACAATTCGGATAACCGTGGACCAAATCCAAACCAACGCAACAACAATAGACCAACTGGGCCTAACCCAAATACAGGACCAAATGAGCCTAGAAAACCTAACGACAACAGAAATCCTGAAAGCCGTGGTCCTAATCCAAATAGAAATCCAGAGAACCGCAACAACAATAGGAACAATGGTCCTAGGAACAATAACTCTGGTGATGCACCTAAAAAAGAGGGTGGAGAAAATCCGGTAGTTTAGTTATTTTAGTATCCTTTCGTCAAATGGGAACTTTTCAATGTGCCCAATCTTTATCAATTTGAAGTCTTTATGTCTTGGATTGATTAGGATATTGTAGTCGCCTTTTGTTACTGCAGATGGGATTTTACAAGCTACATATTTATTCTCCAAAATAAATTTATCTCCAAATTTTTGGGTAGAGTTTGGATGTGGAAATGTTCGCCAATTTTTAGGCAAGTCCTGCTCCTTTATTGTTTTTATTTTAAGGGTATCAGGTATGTTGATGCTGCACATTACATAATCCTCAGGCATACAAGCCAAACTGAAATGTGCTGCTACTTCGGCCATTGCCAATGATCGATTTTGAGCGTTGTAAATCATTTCAATGCCTATAGAATTCCATCGTCCGCCCTTAAGCGAGGCGCCAATGCCGGATAAAGGTTTGGCAAAAGCCTCACGCGATAGTCGGAAAACTTCCATTAAGCTAAAATGCCGTAGTTGATGCGGGTTAATTCAGCCATTACCATTTCCTTTCCGTACGAATCTTTAAGCAATTCCATTGGTGTTAATTTGCCTAAGCTGTAGTTAGGGGTTTGTAACCATAGTTTAAATTTGTCCATACTGCCAAAGGTTTCTAATCCATATTCACTAACCTCTGCAACCTCAAATATTTTTTCGGTATGGCTAGGCTTGAAAGTGTGTGAAGCCTCTGCCTTATAGCGTTGCAATGATTTGCTAGAAAGGTCTAAAAAAACAATCCAATCATTTTCTGTAAATGGTGTGTGGGCTTGAATTTGCTCAAAAAAAGTGTAGGGAATGCCAGCCCTAATCGCATAAACTAGAAGCATTTTATTTTTTATGAACTCTTGATATGAAATACCTTTGTTGGGTTCAGTTTTATGGGACCTGAATTCACTTAAGTTCATTAAAAGCAAAACCTCTTTATTTAGACTTGCGTTTAACTTATTTTGATTCGATAAATTTGATACTTTGGACATTTGTCCACAAAATTAAGACAAATATTGCAATTAAAAAAGTTTAAAACAATTTTTGAATCTGTATCAAAGGAATTAATTCTTCTTGTTTAACACCACCTCGGTTTTTCCTTTAAACAAAGGCTTTCCTTTCAAGGCTTGGACCAAAGTAAACAAGGCCAAAAGAAAATACAAGGCTGCAAATACAAAAGTTATTTTGCTGTTTTTAAACAGAAAATAGGAGAGTAGTGGCAATACTTGTAAGGCGTGCATGCCAATAAAATGTGCGATGCGTGGGTCGCCAAATTTTGTACTCCAATTAAGCACTGGAAGGCTTGGTCCACCATCAGCTCCTCCAATGGTATGGGTTAACTTTGATCCCATAACGAAGCCTTCGAATGAGAAGATAACAAATATTAGTAATCCTAAGCGGATGGCCCAAACATAGTAACTTGGTAGTTCGGGAAAATTGGTGGTGAAAAATAAATAGCCTACATAGGCCGTGTAAATTGTTGCTGCAGATGCGGCAAATGCCATCAATGAATACAAACTTGCATAAGTGGGTGTACTCATATTGAAGTGAGACAATTGTCCGCGAGCAGCTTGAATAGCGATGTAAATGATTTCAAATCCTAATAAGACTATTATACTCCAATTGAATAAGTTGATGTTGAAGTTTGGTAAATAATAACAATACCAAGCCATGGTCCATACAAAGAAAAATGTTGATGAGGCAAATTTAAAAGGCTTATACCAAGCGCTCACATTGTTTACTTGAACGCTGCTTGTTTTGGTCAACACCAAACAAATGATTGAAAACACAAGGCAAATCAAACCAAAATAAAACATGGTTTCATTGCGTGCTTTTAAGTTTTGTATAAAGTCTAACATCGTTTAAAATGTATTTGAATGCACATCGTTGATGAAATCAACAACTCCAGCCATAAAAAGTTTTTGGTCGTCCCACATCGACAAATGGCTGCCATTGGGACAATACAAATAACGTCCATGCTGTACCAGTTTGCTTTGCTCCTCCATGGCTTTTGGGTCCATGGTGTCGTATTTAGCGCCTATCATTAGGGTTGGCACTGCAATTTCTTTCAAACGGGCTTTGATGTCCCATTTCGCCAAACGTCCGCTGATGCCAAATTCACTTGGCCCTTGCATCATGGTGTAAATTTCTGAATTGACATGTTTCATGGATCGATTAAATCCATCGGGCCATTCGTTTAGTCGGCACAAATGCACTTTGTAATAATTCGGAATCAACAATTCGAAGTACCTAGGATTGTTAAAGTCTTTGTTTGTTTCAAGGGTGTTTATTTCCTCCAATACTTTTGGATCCATTTGTTTGGCCAAAACATTGTCGGCGTATTGACCGTATTCAACAGCGCTGGCCATCATGTTAGCAACCAATAGACCTTTTATGTTGGCCTGGTATTTAAGTGCGTATTCCATGGCCAAGATACCACCCCAAGAATTGCCCAAGATGTAAAAATTGGAAGCATCAGCCCCTATGGCTTTGCGCACCTGTTCTACTTCTTCAACAAAACGCTCGGTGGTCCACAAGCTGCTGTCTTTGGGTTGGTCGCTGTAATAAGAACCGAGCTGGTCGTATTCGTAAAACTCAAAACCCTCGCGTAAGAAAAAGGTTTCGAAACATTCCATGTATTCGTGGGTCATGGCAGGGCCGCCGTGCAACAGCAATATTTTTATCTTTGGGTTGTTGCCAAAGCGTTTGGTCCATACTTTAAAGTTTCCAATGGGTGTTTGAATCGGTATCATTTTAACCCCAGCAGATTCTACAGAATCGTTGTAGGTGAAAAAGGTTTTTAATTCGTTTGTTGGCTTATTCTGCTGACAGGCCATCATAAAAACCATCAGGCCAAATGCTATTAAAATGCGCATATATGAGTCTGTTTAATTTATTTTCCTTGTTGTGCGTAAAATTGCTTTAATATTTCGCGGCATTTCGCTATACCCATGTCTTGGTAGGCGCTGAAGCGTAAGTTTTCAAAATACTCAAGTTCCTCTTGGTATTTGCCTTCAAAAACCACATCCCAATTTTCAGATTGTTTTTCCTCAAAGCTAAAATTATTGGCACTGACTTCAAGAATTAAATACTTTCCTTCCCAGTTCCAGAGCGCGAAAGCCATTTTGATATGCTCGGCATCCAGTTCCAAAATTTGCTCATACAAATACTGTTGGGTTTTAGGTAGTTCTTCGTTAAGTGTACCGATATACATCGGCTTTAAGTCGCCATCGCTTCCATCTACAACCGTGTAAGCTCTATAAGAAAGATTGCCAGAGAAATTCAGAACCAGAGGAAAATTAAGCGCCTCGTGTTTGATTTTTAAATCGTATTTTTCCACCAACGCATCGGCAAACACATGGGTGTCAAAATCATTCAAAGAAATACACATTGAATCGTCTTTCACCTCTATGCCTTTAATCCAACTGTCGTGCAAACGGCTGATGTATCGCTCAAAACCTTGCAAGTGCGCACGGTTCGAATTGATTAAATTGTTGTAAGCCTGATAATCAAATTCAATGTCTTCGCTGTCATCTTCAACAAATTGATTGGCAAAAAACGGAATATAGTCGCGGGCATTGAGGAGGATTTTCATGGCTGTAAAGATAAGGGAATATTGGGGAATGAATCAAGGGACTAGGGGCTAGCGTCTAGGGTTTAGTTTGTTTCGGAATTACTTCATGTTTACGAATATCTGAACCCAATCTGTCACCCCTACGGGGTTTAATTCCTCATTCTCATTTTCATTCTCACTCTCTTTTCGCGCCCCGATGACCGACGTGGTGCTCTTGTGGCGCTTTGGCCACAAAGCCGCAGCGAAGCGAAGACATAGGGCACGGAAAGGCGCCCAATTCTGTATTTTATCAATTCATCAATTTATCATTTCCCCCTTTTCCCTTTTTTTCGTAATTTCGCCGCTCATTTAAAACAATATGAACAGTGCTCAAGAATTCCGTATCGAACGCGATACCATGGGTGAAGTAAAAGTTCCTTCACACGTTTATTGGGGTGCACAAACCCAAAGATCGCTTCAGAATTTTAAAATTGGTAACCAACGTATGCCAATTGAAATTATTAGAGCTTTCGCCGTTTTGAAAAAAGCCGCTGCTATTACCAACAATAAATTAGGCGTACTTTCTTTAACGAAATGCGATTTGATCTGCTCTGTGTGTGATGAGATTTTAGAAGGTATGCACGACGAGCAATTCCCGCTTGTAATTTGGCAAACCGGTAGCGGTACCCAAAGCAATATGAACGTGAATGAGGTTATTGCCAACCGCGCCCATGTGATGCAAGGTGGAAAATTGAGCGATGATGAAAAAGTATTACACCCGAACGACGATGTAAATAAATCTCAAAGCAGCAACGATACGTTTCCTACTGCTATGAGCATTGCGGCCTATAAACAAGTGGTAGATTATACCATTCCTGGTTTACAAGCCTTAAAAACAACCCTGAAACACAAGTCGCGCGACTTTATGGACATCATCAAAATTGGTAGAACCCACTTTATGGATGCAACCCCAATTACCTTGGGTCAAGAGTTTTCAGGTTATGTTCAACAATTAAAAAATGGCATCGATTGTATCAACCGTGCCTTGGTGCCTTCAAGTGAAATTGCGCTTGGTGGAACTGCTGTTGGTACCGGTATCAATACCCCTAAGGGCTATTCTGAATTGGTGGCTAAAACCATCGCTGAATTGTCAGGCTTGCCAATTGTAAGTGCTGAAAATAAATTTGAAGCTCTGGCCGCCCACGATGCAATGGTTGAATTGCACGGTGCTTTGAAGCGTGTTGCAGTTAGTTTGATGAAAATTGGCAACGACATCCGTATGCTGAGCAGCGGTCCTAGAAGTGGTATTGGCGAAATATTAATTCCCGACAACGAGCCAGGCAGCAGCATTATGCCAGGTAAAGTTAACCCAACCCAATGCGAGGCTTTAACCATGGTGTGTGCTCAGGTAATGGGCAACGATGTGGCGGTAACCATTGGCGGTTCTAATGGCCATTTTGAATTGAATGTGTTCAAACCAATGATTGCGGCTAACGTATTGCAATCTGCCCGTTTGATCGGTGAGGCTTCTTTGAGTTTTGACACGAACTGCGCTGCAGGTATTGAGCCAAACTTGCCAGAGATTAAACACAAATTGGAAAATTCTTTGATGTTGGTGACTGCATTAAACACCCATATTGGTTACGAAAATGCAGCTAAAATTGCAAAGAAAGCACACAAAGAAAACAGCAGCTTGAGACAAGCCGCCATCGATTTAGGTTTATTAACCAACGAGCAGTTTGATGCTTGGGTTAGACCAGAAGACATGGTTGGAAGCAAAGATTAATTTCTTTTAACTTATATCCTAAAACGGACTTGCCTTTGGTAGGTCCGTTTTTTTGTGACTAATTTTTCAAGGATGTAAAGTCTTGCATCTCCATGCATTTGAAATGCCCCTTTGGGCATTCGTTGTAACCTATTTTTGAACACGGTCTGCAGCGCAAATAGCTGACCTCCAAAATTAAATTTTCTTCACTCAAAGGGTGCTTGCCATAGTATGGACCCATGCCAAATTCAGGTATGGTATTGCCCCAAATAGAAACAATTGGTTTTTTTAATGCAGCGGCAATATGCATCATGCCGGTATCGTGGGTATATACTTTTGCCGAACCTTGCATAAGCAATGCACTTTGGTCTATCGACAATTGCCCACATAGGTTAATGGCATTCGGGGCCACTTCAGCCAAAGCAAGACCTGCTGCTTCGTCTTCTTTGCCCCCGATTAAAACCACGGGATGGTTTATGTTTTGAAGAAGTTCAATTTGTTTATGGAGCGGAAGTTTCTTAGTGCTGTGTTGGGCGCCTAGGGCGTATACATGGTAGGATTGTGGCAGATTAAATTCAGAAATGCTGCAATTCGGGTCAATAAAATAGTCCAAGCCTTTTCTGTCGTTCTGTACTTTGAGTTCTAAAGCCGTGTAAAGGTAGCGGTCTACAATATGTTCGTAGGGCAGCATGTTGATTTTGAGATTCACCATCATCCATTTCTCCAAATTTAATTTATCAAAAGCATAGGTCTTAACCCTCAGTTTGGTTCGGATAATGCGGGTTCTGAGGTTTCTGTGCAGGTCGAGTATTAAATCAAATTTTTCTGCTTTAAGTTCAGATATCAGCGTGCTGATGTCATTGTCTAAACAATGGATTTTATCAATATATGGATTGCGGATTAAAAGGTTTTTAAAATTCGCTTTGGTGGCAAAATGAATTTGGTGTTCGGGAAATTGTGTTTTTATGCAGCGCACGACAGGACTGGTCAATACAATATCACCAATGGAACTAAACCTTAAAATCAGTATTTTCATAAGCTGCGCTTTCTTTTGTTTTCAAGGTGCAGAATAAAGGCGTTTACATCTAAGGCATTCAAACATTGCTCGGGTTTTAAATAGCCTTTTCTGGCCACATTAACACCGTATTGCATGTCGGACAAACCTTCTTTTTGGTGGGCATCAGGATTGATACTAATCATGCCACCTTTACTGAGGGCGTAATCTATCCAACGCCAATCGAGGTCTAGGCGGTAAGGGTGGGCATTGAGTTCTATCACCACATGGTTGGCTATACAAGCATCAATAATATAGGCATGGTCTATTGGATAACCCGAACGCATTAAAAGCAAACGTCCTGTTGGGTGTCCCAAAATATTGGTGTAAGGATTTTCTATGGCTTTGGTCAAACGCATGTGCGCCTTTTCTTGGTCCATAGTCAAGTTGCTGTGAACACTGGCCACCACAAGGTCAAACAACTGCAAAATATCATCGCTGTAATCCAAACTGCCATCGGATAATATATCACTTTCTATACCCTTGAAAATTTTAAAGGGCGCCATCTTTTCATTCAAGGCATCAATTTCCCGCATCTGTTCTAAGACCCTTTCTGGTCTCAAGCCACCAGCGTATGAAGCTGTTTGAGAGTGGTCGCATATGCCGATGTATTCCAGACCCATCATACGGGCTTCTTGGGCCATTTCTGCCAAGGTATGCAAACCATCACTGTAGGTGCTGTGGTTGTGCAAGGTGCCTTTTAAATCTTTATAGGTAATGAGTTTGTCTTGCTCAGCTAGATGCTGCAATTCGTTCAAGCCCTCACGCAATTCAGGCAAGACATAGGGCAGGGCTAGTGCTTTAAATATGGATTCTTCATCCTCAAAATTGCCGGCCCTAGATTGGTATTTAATGAGGTCGAGATGGCTTTCAGTCGCCGTGCGTTCCAATAAAGAATTCCCCCAGCGCTCGTGGCTGCTGTTAAACAAACGAACGTTTAAGGCTTCTAAGTAGATTAGAGTGTATGAGTCTTCGTCGCAATCGAACAATTCAAAATTTTCGCTTTCACACAAATGGTCCGAAATGGCCTCCAGATTTTCAGTTACCAAAACATAGTCAACCGAGTGGACTATGTCATTGAAGCGCCTGAATTCTCCAACCACTTGGTATTGCTCAACTTCAGGCATGCCCTCAAAGGTTTGATCGAGATAAGCAACAACGGCTTGCATTTTGGCCCAATGGAATTGACCTTCAGCGCTGAATTTAAATTCAATATCGTTTAATATTTGCGCTTGTGATTTGAAGCCAAAACCTTTGATTTCCACCAAACGGTTTTCGCGGCAAGCGTCTAACAATTCAGGAATTGAGGCAATGCCTACAGATTTCCAAAGCACTTCAACTTTCTTTGGACCCAAACCTTTTACTTGCAGAATATCTTGTATGCCTTTTGGGGTAATTTCTAATAGTTCATCCAGTTCTTTGAAGCTTCCCGTTTGGATAATTTCTATCACCTTGGGGGCTAAGCTTTTCCCCAATTGAGGCACCTTGTTAAGTTCTTCCTCGCTCATGTCGGTGAGAGAAGCTGCAATTTTCTTGATGTTAAAAGCCGCTGCAGCCAGAGATTTTACTTTAAAAGGATTGCCATCATGCAGCTCATACAGTTTTGCGTATTGTGTGAGTATGTTTGATATGTCGCGGTTAGAAAGCATAGCGCGTTTCTATTTAGATTATTTTTTTAGTCAGTTCCAACATCAATTTGCGGGCTGAACCGTGTTTGTATATGATTTGGTAAACGGCATCCAATATCGGGGTGTCCGCATTTACCGTTTCGTTAATTTCTTTCATGGTTTTGGTGGCATAATAGCCTTCAGCTACCATGTTCATTTCCATTTGCGCGCTTTTAACGGTATAACCTTTACCCAACATGTTTCCGAAGGTTCTGTTGCGGCTAAACTGCGAATAGGCGGTTACCAACAAATCGCCCAGGTAGGCATTTTCCTTTACATCGCGGTGGGTTTGATGGCTGGCTTCAAGGAAACGCTCAGTTTCACGAGAGGCAGCAGATACCAACACCGATTGAAAATTGTCGCCGTATCCAAGACCATGGCAAATGCCGCAGGCAATGGCGTATACATTTTTCAAAACCGCAGCGTATTCAATGCCGTAAATATCATTGGTGGTTTTGGTGTAAATGTAATGGCAGCAGTACAAAGCAGCCAATTCTTCCGCCAAGGTTTGTTCGTTGGATGCTATGGTCAAATAACTCAATTTTTCCATGGCCACTTCCTCGGCATGGCAAGGTCCACTAATGGCCGCAATGCTGGCGTCGGGAACCATCCAAGTGCTTTCAAAATAATGGCTAATAATCTGATGCGTTTCAGGGTTCACGCCTTTAACGGCAGAAATAATTTTTTTGTTTTTGAAACTGTCTGCAGGCAATTCAGATAGCACTTGGTGAACGAAAGCAGAGGGAACAGCCACCAAAATAAAATCGTTATTGGCCACCACAGCATTTAAATCGCTACTGAGTTGCACCTGATCCAAATCGGTCGATACATCGGTAAGGTACCTCGGGTTGTGGCCGTATTCATGGATAAATTCAATATCTGCTTCGTTGCGCAAATACCAAGTGATTTGTTTTTCCTCAGGATTATCGCACAGGATTTTAATTAATGCCGTAGCCCAACTTCCATTGCCTATTATACCAATCTTTCTCATCTCTGCTTGCGAAATTAAAGGTTTTACGAAATATTTACTCATTATTTGTTTAGAATCCTTGCACAGCTTTTGCCAAGCGTTTGATTTCACTTTGTAGCCGCCCATAAAAGGCATAAATTTGCAGTCCATTCTATGCTGAGTTTAAAGAAGATAAAAAACAGAAACATTAAAGGTGAAGTGTACTTGCCGGTATCTAAAAGTATACTCAACCGCAATTTAATTATTAAGGCTTTAAACCAGACCTTGACAGCAGAAGATGTGCAAGAAGGCAGCACCGATGTGCAATTGCTGTACAAAGCCTTGACACAAACAGAAGGCGAAGTTGATTTTAAAGATGCAGGTACACCCCTGCGTTTGTACATAGCCTATGCGGCTTTGAAGGGAATTGAACTCAGCATCACAGGCAATGAGCGTTTGAAAGAACGCCCAATTCAACCTTTGCTTAAAGCCTTGGAGCAATTGGGGGCAGAATTTCAATTTCTTGAAAACCCTTACCAGTTGCCGCTTAAAGTTATAAAGTCTACCGACAGCAAAATTGAAGAAGTGAAAATCAATGGATCATTGAGCAGTCAATTCATCAGTGCTTTGATGTTGATTGGACCTTACTTCGACCAAGGCTTGAACATTGAAATAACAGGCGACTTGAGTTCTGCGCCCTATGTCTACCTCACTCAATTTCAAATGGAATTGGCAGGCGTAGGGGTTGAAATGGATGAAGAAGAAGAAGCCATATGGATAAACAAAGGCGTATACAAGACCCAAGGCAGACGAATGGTGGAATCCGATTGGAGTGCTGCAAGCTTTATATTTGCTTGGGTGGCCTTGTCTGATTCGGCACAAATATTTTTACCAGGTTTGAAAAAAGAGTCGCCGCAAGGCGATTCAATGGCGGTTTTCCTATTCAATGATTTCGGCGTTCACGCAGTGTTCAGGCCCGACGGTTTGACCTTGAGCAAGAAAGAAACCACTGCCGAAACACCCATATTTGACGTAGAAGATGTGCCCGATATGTTCCCGGTTTTACTGGCCTTATGTGCCATTAAAAAAGCCAAGGCCGTGTTTATGGGCGTGGCCAATTTAAGACATAAAGAAAGCAACCGCATCGAAGCCATGGCTGAAAACCTCAAGCAATGTGGTGTTGAACTCAAGCAGGTAAACAACGACACGGTCGAATTGGTATACGACGAAGACTTCGCAACACCCAAAACTGCGTATCAATTCAAGTCGTTCAACGACCACCGCATTGCCATGGCCTTGAGTTTGTTTGCATTCGAAACCGACATCGAAATAGATGAAGAAACGGTGGTTAAAAAATCGTATCCGAATTATTGGTTGGATTTTAATGCAACATTCAGGGCCGTGGATCCAGGGCCGGAGATCTAGGGTCTAGGGTACCCACCTGCGTTACACTCCAGTGGGCGAAGTAGGGTATAGGGTATAGTTTTTTTAGGAGCCTCGTTGAATAAAAGCGCTTTTTTTGTTATAAAATATTGACTTGTATTGATTTTAAAAAAATGAAGTGCATATATTTCCGTAAACGACCTATCAATTTATCGGTTCATCAATTTCTCATTTCCTCAATTTCTCCTTTCTCTGCCTTACCCAGTTCCGCTATAGCCTAGTGCGCGACTATAATCGGTTTTTTAATAATATTTAACAGGGGCTAGTTACCACGCCGCCCTGTTTACGGATTCTAACAGATCAATTTGCGCCCTAGGGCTGCCGCTGCACTTTGGGGGCAGTTTCTAAAATTGAGGCCAATTTATTTTTTATAATATGCTGATTACTAATATTTAATTAGAATATACTTAATTAATTTATTGTTTTTAATAAAGTTTGGCAATATCGCGTAATTGTACTTAATTGCGAACATTGTTTAACTAATTCAGGAGAAACTTAAACCAATTTTTACTGAATATTTATCCATATTAACGAAGTGTAATCAATTGCTAAGGGACTATTAAATGGTCTAGAAAAGCAAAAGATATCATTTGTAATGGGGCCAAATTGTAAGCGTTCTTGAAAATAAATTGTGGTATTGAAAAAAGCAAAGCTTGAGAAAATAAACAAAATATATAAATGTTGCAAAACCGAAATTATAAAGACCCATCAATAAAAAATCAAATGACAAAAACGTCAAATTATATTGTATTAATCATTCTCTTTTCGCTTTTTCTGAATAAGAGTATTGCACAAAGTTTTGAATGCGCCACCGATTATATTCACAATAATCTGATGCAATCAGATTCAGTATATCGAAAGCAAATACTTTTACTTGAGTCTCAAATTGAAATAAGTGCGCAAAGCAAAGTGCATACAAAATTTCGAGCTACCCGCTACCGCATTCCGGTGGTTGTTCATGTGGTGCATTTGGGAGAGGCTATCGGCACAGCTACCAATATTTCAGATATTCAAATTCAACAAGCCATTTCAGGACTCAACGACCGCTTTAAAAACACAAATGGTTTGGGTGTTGATGTTGAATTGGAATTTTGCCTCGCAAGTAAAGACCCCAATGGGAATTCAAGCAATGGTATAAATCGGATAAATGGTTCAAGTATCCCAAATTATCAATCAAATGGAGTAGCTCCTACAGGGAATACCTGCACTGGTGCTGTCGAAAAAACATTAAAGGATTTAAGCAGATGGCCGGTTTCTGATTATTATAATATTTGGGTAGTTAGCAAAATATGCAATGGTGGCTTTGTTGGATATGCATCCTATCCGGTGGGGGGGCTATACGATGGTTTGGTTATCGTTTCCACCTCAATGACAAGCAACAGCGGAACTTTACCCCATGAGGTTGGTCATGGGTTTTTCCTTTACCATACCTTTAATGGTGATGGAGGAAATGTTTCGTGTCCAGTAGATACAAATTGTCTTGTAAATGGAGACCGTATTTGCGATACACCACCGCACAAACAAGGGGATTGTGTTGCAAATAATCCATGCTCTTCCAATGGTGTGTGGGACAATAGCCGGTATAATTATATGTCTTATTGTCCATTGGTAAACCGATTTACCCAAGGACAGAAAGATAGAATTAGAGCTACAGCTTCAGTTTCACCAAGAGCAAGTTTGTTAAGCTCAGGAGGCTGTGGGTCTTTAGGGTTAAATGAAATAAACAATACGACTTTGTTTTCGGTATTCCCGAATCCTGCCCAAAGTGCAATCACTGTAAGTGCAGATAAAAAGCTTTTAGGCTCCGCTTATGTGGTTTATGACAATACTGGTAAAATAATTTTAAAAGGTGTAATATTTTCAGAGAATTCGACCATTGAAATTGGCAATTTAGCAGCAGGTATTTATTTGTTCAGTTTGGGTGAGAATTTGAAACAGATTTTTGTAGTAACCAATCAATAACATTATTTCGTCAAACATCTAATAAAACAAACACGAAATAGTGTAATAAACAATCTGCAGCAAATAAAACCACTCTAATTAAGGGTACTGCGCCTCTTATGCGCTAATGCTATTCGCTGCATTTCCTCATGTTCCAAATAAATCATAATCCGGTTTGCGAAAGCCAACGGGCCGACCACCCAAAGTGACAAAACAGAAAAAAGTGGAGTTCAGATACCACTTTAAAAAACGAGGCGTAACCGAAAAGCCAAACGAGTAGGAAAAATAAAATTTAATTAAGATGGAAAAAAACTTACCCTTTGTATCCTTGTCTTTTACGGATAATGCATACAACAAATTCATTCTTCCTTTTTTAGGGAAACTAGATGACGGAAATGTATTTAAAAAAATCATTACATTATCCCTGTCGATTTCATCCCTTGGTCTTTTAATTGGAGGCATTTATTTAACAATTACTGGACTATTTGGCGACGATGGATTTATTAAAAACTTTGTTACCAATGAAATGATAGTCGGTGGTAAAAAAGTTGGTTCTATTGTTGGTCTATTATTAGGTTCCGTGGCTAGTATAATAACAGCTTGGTCTTTGTTTAGTGTTTTAAAGAAACGCACAGAACAATTGAATGGATTGGAATACACAGGTTTGTTAGACTTCGTTTTTAATAAAACTTTACCTAAATTGATTTTAATCATTGGTGAATTGCTTTTTATTCTGTTGATATACGTTAGTGTTCTTCAGATATTCGCTTCTTTAGTTGGTTCTTATGTGTATGCTCCTTTATTAAGATTTCCAACCATAATTATGGGGATTGCGCCTGGCATGCAAATGTTTAACCAGTTTATACCCAATCAAATCTATGGAGATTATGATCATTTTGATGTGTATCTAAAAATGGGTGTTTTAGGTTTTGCGGCCTCTTTTATTGTGTTAATAGCTTTCTATTTATATAAAGAAGTTTATAGTTATATACTTAAGTTAGCTACTAATTTAATTGACTTTTTACCAAAATTTGCTTTGCCATTAGCAATTAGAAGAAGAAACGAGAATTAAAATTAGTTCGTAACATTAAATTTGAGAATATGGTGGGTTTATCAGTAATTAAAACCTTAGGGGTAAATTTAAGATTCTGCTAGACCCGCCATGTTCCGAATTTTACATCCAATAACGTCTTCCTAATTGATATGGCTTATTGTGGTGTTAGGAAATTTAAAATTGAGATTTTTTTATATCCTAATTCAATTGAATTTCAATTCATAAATGTCCCAATTTCTCATTTCTGAATTCCTAGATTCTAAAACTTATTTACGTCACATTTGTTACTAATAAAAACAGTATTTTCGCCGCGCAAATGTCAACAGAAATAGAGAAGCTTAAAGCCCAAATAGAGCCACTTCGACAAGAAATTATAAACCATAAAGTTTACTCAGTTATTCAAGATCTTAACGACCTGCAAATATTCATGAAATACCATGTGTATGCAGTGTGGGATTTTATGTCTTTGCTTAAGTCATTGCAAAATAAATTAACCTGTACTTCTGTGCCTTGGTATCCTACCGGTTCTGCCGATACCCGCCATTTGATCAATGAAATTGTGGTGGGCGAGGAGTCAGATGTTGATGCCAACGGCGTGCGCAAAAGCCACTTTGAATTGTACATCGATGGCATGCAGCAATGTGGGGCTAACGAAGGCCCAATCTTGAAATTTATTGAAGCCATTAAACAGGGCAATAGTTTTGATGCTGCCTACCAAGAATCGAATACCCCTGCAGCAGCTCGCCAGTTTGTTGATTTTACCTTTGAAGTGATACGCAGCGAAAAAGCCTATTTGCAAGCCGCCATTTTTACCTTTGGACGCGAGGATTTAATTCCTGGTATGTTTATGAGTTTGGTCAACGAATTGCACAAAACATTCCCTGAAAGTGTATCTGTATTTAAATACTATTTGGAAAGACATATTGAAGTGGATGGAGACCACCACAGCCATTTGGCTCTAGCCATGACCGAGCATTTGTGTCAAAACAATCCTGCCTATTGGGAAGAAGCTAGCTCATATAGCTTGCGCTCATTGCAACAGCGCATCGCCTTATGGGATGGTGTGTATGAAGAAATTTGCCAAAAAAAAGCGCATAATTAATTATGCGCTTTCAGTAGGGTATCAGAAATTTTAATTTAAAACAAAACGTTCGATTAGGGGTTTAATTACTTCTGAATTTTGGATATTGGTATCCAAATTGTGCTCCATGATATGGGCAATCAAAGCTTCGTTTTTGTAGCCCATATCTTGCGCATATTTGTAAGACGTTTTTGAGAAAGAAACCAATTCGTATTGGCTCTTGTACATTTCAGGGTAGTGAGCGCACAGGTCGTTGTCAATTTTCTTGAAGCGCATAAACTCTGGTCTTCCAACCAAGTCGCGCATTTCAACAAAGTTTTTGCAAGCCAAATCGGCAATGGCATTCGCGTTTTTTATACGCGCGTCTTGGTAGTTTTTGAAGATATCGTCCCAGTTAGGGTAATGCGCTTCTATGATTTCATCCAATTCCTTAACGTCTTCAAAGCTGCAATTCATGCCTTGTCCATAAAACGGTATAACCGCATGGGCTGCATCGCCTATTAAAGCAAACTTTTTGTTCACCCAAGGGTTGCAGCGTATAGTAACCAAACTGCCGGTAGGATTGCTCATGAAATCCTCAATATAATTCGGCATCATTGG
>CAMDAF010000019.1 GCA_945888525.1 Chitinophaga pinensis | reverse complement strand
AACAAAATAAAATAAATATTATCACACTTGGTTGCAGCAAAAACCTTGTTGACAGCGAAGTTCTTTTAAGCCAATTGAAAGGCAATGATTTAGAAGCTACACACGAGTCTGAAAAAAACGATGCCAATATTATTGTTGTAAACACCTGTGGCTTTATTGATAATGCCAAACAAGAAAGTATAGACACCATACTTTCTTATGTAAGCGAAAAAGAAGCTGGCAGGATTGATAAATTATTTGTTACAGGATGCCTATCCCATAGATATAAAGATGAACTAGAGGCAGAGATTCCGCAAGTTGACGCTTTTTTTGGGACATTAGAATTGCCTGGGCTTTTGAACGCTCTGGGTGCTGACTATAAACATGAACTTATTGGCGAAAGGCTAACTACAACACCTCAACACTACACCTATTTAAAAATAAGTGAGGGCTGCAATAGGCCGTGCTCGTTTTGCGCGATTCCACTAATGAGAGGCAAGCACGTAAGCAAATCAATTGAACAAATTGTTTTAGAAGCCAAAAATTTGGTCAAAAATGGCACCAAGGAAATTATGCTAATCGCTCAAGATAGCACCTATTATGGATTAGATTTATATGGCGAACGCAAACTCAAAGATTTATTAGAGGCACTCACTAAGGTTGATGGTCTCGAATGGATTAGGTTGCACTATGCTTACCCTTCTCAATTCCCAGAAGAAATTTTGCCATTAATGGCTGAGGAAAATAATATTTGTAAATATTTAGATATTCCTGTTCAACATATTTCCGACAATGTTTTAAAAATCATGAGGCGCGGTATAACTCGGAGAAGAACTTATGAATTGCTTAATACTATAAAAGAAAAAGTACCTGGAATCACTTTGAGAACCACCATTCTGGTTGGGCACCCAGGCGAAAGTATTGAAGATTTTGAAGAGTTAAAGCAATTTGTGCAAGATTTTGAATTCGACCGTTTAGGCGTCTTTACCTATTCACATGAAGAAAACACCCATGCGCACACTCTAGTTGACGATGTGCCTCCAGAAGAAAAGCAAAGACGAGCGGAAGAATTAATGGCCTTGCAAGAAGACATCTCTATGAGAAAGAACCAGGCAAAGATTGGTCAAAGCCTTAAAGTTATTTTCGACCGCAAAGAAGGCGCCTACTTTGTTGGCCGATCCGAAGGCGACTCACCTGAAGTAGACAACGAAGTTTTGGTTAAAGCAGCTGATAATTTCGTAAGGATAGGTGATTTTGCTACTATTGAAATAATAGATGCTGAATCTTTTGATCTGTTTGGCAAACTTGTTTAAATGGAATTCAAACTCTCTGAAATAAATAGCCTCTCAAATACGACCAAAGCTTTTGTTACAAAAGACAAGTCGTTAATAGAACTTTTAGGGGAAGACAATCCATACTATTCAATTGAAAAAGCGCTAGATGGAAAAGCGAATTTCGACCAAGATTACCGCAATACCTTAGTAAAATGCATACAAAGTGACTATAGTTTTCTGTCAAATTTAGAAGAAAACGACCTGGTAAAATCGAATATTCTAAGTTTACTTAAATCGAATACATACACAGTAAGCACAGGACAGCAATTGCATTTATTTTTGGGGCCTGCCTTTGTCATTTACAAGATTCTAGCAGTTATAAAGTTAACAGAAGAGTTAAAATCAAAATACCCTGAAAAAAACTTTATTCCAATCTATTGGCTTGCATCAGAAGACCACGACTTCCAAGAGATCCAAGACACTGTTTTATTTGGCCATAAATTCACTTGGCAAACAAATCAGACAGGTGCCTGCGGAAGATTCAAATTAGAGGAAGTCAAAAAAACAATCGAAGAAATTAAATCACAAGTCAAGCTTAACATTCAAAGCGAACAATTACTTTCAGAAATTGAAGAGATTTATGTGAAATCAAAAACTTTGGGAGAAGCGACAATAAAATTGGCACACAAGGTATTTGGGCCAATGGGCCTAGTATGTCTTGATGCCGATAAAAAAGAGCTAAAAATACAATTTATAAATACCATTGAAAAAGACATACTTGAACAAGTTAATTTCAACGTGTTTAACAATGCAAGCGAAGAAATTAAGGCTAAGGGATTTCATACCCAACTCAATTCTAGAGAAATTAATTTTTTCTATTTGGCTGATGGGATTCGCAATAGAATAACTTTTGAAAACCATCGCTACACAGTTCTTGGAACGGAAATTACTTTTAGCAAAGAAGAAATTCTAGAAGACATTAAAATGTATCCAGAGCGCTTCAGTCCAAATGCTGTTATGAGGCCATTGTTTCAGGAAACCATTTTACCAAACATAGCCTACATTGGTGGAAATGCTGAAATAAATTATTGGATTCAAATTTCTAACCTATTTACAGTCAATAAGATAAGTAAACCATGCCTATTTTTGAGGCCTAGCGTGTGGATTATACCAAACAAAAGCATGGAATTGCTCAAAAAACTAAATATTTCTGAAGTAGATTTGTTAATAAGTCAAAATCCCGAAAAACATATCCTTAGTTTAGGGGCCAATGACATAAACTTAAGTCAAGAAATAAACACATTTAATTTGCTTAAAAAGAAAATTCAAGACTCTGTAAACCAAATAGATAAATCTGAATTTATCAAACTAGTTGAGCTAGGAAAAAGCTATGAAAAAGCGGTTAAAAATGCTGAGAAATCAATGCTTGAAATTGAAAAATCAAAGGTTAACAACTCATTGAAAAAACTTGATGATACGTTCCATAATTATTTTGATATCAAGCAGATACAAGAAAGGAAATTGAATTGCCTTGAATTGTTGATAAAGCATGAAAATGTAGCATTTATGCTAAAAAACAAGCTCAATTTCAGCCACTCTTCAGGGTATGTTACATGTATTTAAATATCTGAATTACAATAAATTATATACTTATTGAAGTTTTTTTTAAAATAAATTCACACATCATGTATTGTTTTTTGAGCAAGGAATGTGTACTTTTGCAAGCATCAAATGAAAAATCATTTCAAAATGAAAATACTTAAACTGACCCTTTTAGTCTTTTGCGGAATAAGCTTTTCTGCATTCGCCTCTCAAGATTCAACTTGGAAACGCCACCCTTATGCTAAGGCAAAATGGGTAGCTGGTGTTCAAACCGATTCTGGACAAAGTCTTCATTCTTCCTACTACCTAGATAGAAGAGCAAAAAAATTCACTCTTGGATTAATGGCTGGAACTTCACTTTTTCATGGTGATGCTGACAAAAAGCAATTAGGATGGGACATCGCTCCATTTGTGAAGTACTCGATTTCTCAAACATTTGCTTTGCGCGCTGAATACAACTTCGCTAGTCTTAGAGGGCAAAGAGATTACCAAGCGCCAACTTTATTTAAAGACAATTTCCAATTCGAAAGTAAAGTTAACGATTGGAGTTTACAAGCACATGTTACTTTAGGTAATATTTCATTCTTGCGCCCATTGCGCAAAACTCAAATGTACGTATTTGCAGGTATCGGTCAAACAAGCTTCAAATCTACCTCTACATTCATTGACCAAAGATTGTTCTTAGGCGACGTGTATTTAACTTCATACTTCGGTAATGGAACGCCAAACCCTAATATAGGTAAGAAAGTTGAAGAGCAATTCCAAGCAAAACATTTAAGCATTCCATTTGGTTTCGGCTTCAAACACTACCTTAGCAAAAATTTTGATTTAGGTTTAGAATACAGACACACTTCTTTGAGAAGTGATGATCTAGATGTATATAATACTGCAGTTTTCGAGAACAGATGGTTTGATTCTTATTCATATTTGCGTGCTAGTTTCGGTTGGAAATTTGGTTCTAAAAATACCCAACACTACGACTGGTTAAGCCCAGTTGAATCTATCTATGATCAAATGGCTGATGTTAAAAAGAAAACAGATTGCCTTGGATTCGATGATGACAAAGACCATGTAACAAATTGTTTCGACCAAGACAATACCACTCCAGATTCTTGTATGGTGTATGGTAATGGAATGGCAGTTGATTCAGATATGGACGGTGTTCCAGATTGCCAAGACCAAGAGCCTTTCACTGACAAAGGTGCAATGGTAGATGCTACAACTGGAAAAGCAATGGATAGCGATGGAGATAATATCCCTGACCATAGAGATAGAGAATTAAATTCTTCTCCAGGTGCTTTAGTTGACGCTAACGGTGTTGAAATTAAAATGTGTTGCAACTGTGACAATGTATCTTTCCCACCGGTAACAATCAGCGCAAATTGTTTAACCAAAGAAGTTAAAGCATTATTATACTCGGTTGTTGACAAAATGAAACAATGCCCTGACAAGAAATTAATCCTTAATGGTCCTGCAGGAAAAAGTTCTAAATACAATGCTGCAGGTAACACACGTTGCATGGATGAAATGATTAAGTTCTTAGTTGAGAAGTTCGGTATCTCTAGAGATAGAATTATCACCAACTACAATGCTGGTACTGAAACTAAAAATACAATTGAAATCAAAATTCAATAATTAAAATATTTAACTAAAAATCCCGTCAAGATAACTTGACGGGATTTTTTTTGTTCAAAATTATTCTAGTAAATTAAAGCGCAGCCTATTTATTTGAAACAGTAATATTAGCAAACTTCAAATAGAATGGCTCGAATTTTTCCAAATCTTCAAATTCTTGTAAACTAAATTTTCGTTGCGCTTGCTCACACATACATTTGGCATGTGGAACATTTACAATACGCCTCAAACCCAGCAAAAATTCTGCTTTCTCTGCACCATCACCGCATACAAGCGTTTTTGAGTCTACGACCGCTGGCGTAAATCCATCTTCGCCAATTATTCCATTTTTTACCTCTGTTAACCTATTTAATTCGCAATCAAATACACAGTGGTATACTTCCATGCGCCTGGCATCAACCATCGGCCATATTAAGCCATCTGAAAGGCCTTCTATTGCCCTTGCTCCATAAGCGATGGATCTTAGTGTGTCAATCGAAATCAATGGAATATTCATTGCAAAACAAATACCTTTTGCGGTACTTGTGCCAATTCTCAACCCTGTATAGGATCCAGGACCTGAGCTAATGGCAACCGCATGTATATCTTTGATTGTTAATTTGGCCAAAGTCAAACAATCTTGAATCAAACTTACCAGCGATTCTGCATGATTTTGGGCTGTCTCGCTTTCTATAAAAAAAACTTCCTGATTGCCACTAATGGCAACCGAACATATTTGAGATGAGGACTCAATGCAAAGAATATTATTTACCGTCATACCGTTCCAACTTTTTGGAAATAAACCCTAACCCTATCTTTGTAATATGGCGATAAGTTGCTTGGCACACTGCGCAACAATTCCATTTCTCTTGCTTTTTTCTCCAAATAGGCTTTCATTGCGGCAGGCATCTCATTCTCCACCGCATTGGCTTGCTCTGCTTCACGTTTATTGTCCGTCTTTTGCTCGCGCTCTGCTCGCTCATGCTCCAACATTCTGGTTTCAATTTCCTGCATTCTCCGCATGGTTTCCTGATTGATTTGCTTATTCACTAAATCACGCTCCTGCTGTTCCATAAGTTGCTTTGTCTTTTCCAAATCTCCAAGCGCGCCAGAGCTACCTTCTTCTTTTAAAATTTTCTGTAACCGCTCAATTTCACGTCTTAAGGCTTCTTGTTGCGCGGCTATTTTAGCATATTGTTCAGTTCCTGGATTCTTCCCCTGCTGTTTGCCATTCTTCATTTCTTGCATTTGCTTGTTAATTTCGTCTTGCATTTGCTTCATACCACTCATTTTAGGTTTTCCTGATTGGCCAGGTTTACCAGGCTTTTTTCCAGGCTTTTTACACTGCCCCTTCTTTTGCTCATTCTTTTCTTTCATGCTCTCTTGCATCTGTTTCAATGATTCACTGAGCATTACAGCAAGATTGTTCAAGCCTGTCATTACATATTGCTGTCTCGAAGTACCCCCTTCAATCCAAACCTTGCCAAAGAATTCAATTGCAGCATCCATATTATAATTAATATTGCCAATTTCCTTATTCACAAAACTCTTTATGTGAATCTGCCTTTTACTCAAAGCCAATAAAGAATCCTCAACCATTTTAGAATTCTCTTTTAGCTTTTGCTGAAGAGAACTTAACTCAACATACTTAGGATTGTAGGAACGCATTTCTTTCATTCTAGACATCAATGATTCTTGTTGAACACTTAATTCAATCAAATTCTCTAAAATTTGCCTAAGTGTATAATAATCCTCCTGCGCCTGTTCATCCTTAGATTGTTCCAAAGACTTCTTCATCTTCTCCGCTAATTTCTCCATTTCATCGGCAGATTTCTTTTGACTTTCGGCGGCCTTTTTGTTTTGTTTCTTATCTATACTTTCTGAACTTTCATTTAGGTTCTCTTGTATGGCTTCTTGCTCTGCTTTTGTATCTTCAAGTTCTAAGGGCGACTCAAGGGCTTTATTCTTTTCATCCGTCTTCTCGATATCCTTTTTAATCTCTTCAAATTTCTTATTCAACGACTCTTGCTCTTTGGCCAAATCTTCCTTTGAAAGTAATTTTTCTTCTGTTTTCTTTGCCAAATCCTTCTGCTCTTGTGCAAGCTTTTCTAATGCATTTGCATGTTCATTGATCCTTTTTTCAAGTTCCATTTGCTTAAATTGCTCCAAAGTCCGATCAAGCTGTTTTTTCATTTCATCATTGCTTTGATTCATCTTTTCAAGCTGCTGCTGAACTGCATCTTTGTTTTGCTGTTTCAATGATTCCTCAAGCTTTTTCAGAAGCGCCTTCATCTCAGGGGTTAAAATCTCATTAAAGAGCTTGTCCAATTCTTTTTGCTTATCTAAGAGTTCTTGGTCGAGTGGACTTAATTGTTTTTGCTTTTCATTGTTTTTTAGATTCTCGGCTTTGATGTTCTCTAATTTTTGCTCGAGCTTCTTTTGCTCATTGATGAAGTCTTTAATTTTTTGCTCTTGGGCCCAATCCAATTCAGATTTATCCATTAAATCCTTACTTAATTCAGAACTCTTTTTTTGCAAGTTCTGGATCTCTCGCATCGTTTCATTTAATTTTGATTTAACTGAACTACTGCTGCTCTCAGCATCTGCCCTTAACTCCTCCTCACTTGGTGTCTGTACTTTAAACACCTGACTTTTACTTGATTTTCTTCCATTAACAGCATCATTGTCCCAAACTTCAAAATAATATTCGAAATCAGAAGATTCAGACCCCTTAAATTGAGTTAAATCAAGCATGTAGTAAAAAATCTCATCGGTACTTTTCCCCACATTTACAGGCAAATACTTTAATATTCCATCCAATCCTTTGTATACAAATTGCAATTTGCTGATACCGTAATCATCGTCCAATTTCCCATAAAAATAATATTTAAAAGAATTGATTGAATCAATGGTTTGCTCAGCCACTATGCCAGGATATCGATCAGGAACCACCTGTATTGAATACTTTATAGTGTCAAGCTCTTGTATGAATTTATTTTGCAGTACAATATTATAATTACAAGTTTTGAGTGCTGTGTAATTAAATAAAAAGACCTTGCTTTTGGGTTCCAATTTAAAATCCTTTAGGTTGATGTTAAAGTTAATCAAATCCGCGTCAACAGCATCAAATATCCATTCAAGCTTAGTGCCTTCTGGAACAGTAAGATCGCCAGTATTTTTTATTGCTTCGTTCTTCTTATTTATATAGGGCGGATAAATCAATTTTACTTGAAATGAATTTAAATTGGGCTTGGGTAAAACATTTAAAGCATATTGTATAGATTCATACTCGCCATCAGTAAATACAATTATATGGGAGGCACTTAAATTATACATTGTATGTGAGAATAACGTTTTAGTTGTTTGTTCCATTTTGATTAAATGGCCATCAATATTCACATACAACACAGAAGGTATTTGTTTTCCTTTTAGTTCAATTTCCAACACACAATCTGAATTTTTTACAAGGTTTAGATTTTTAGTTTTAAGAATAAATTCAAACGGTGCCTCTTTTGCAAATTGCTGATTAAACCCAATAATTCGCTTAGCTGGCTTGGTAATCATACTGCTCTGAAAAATCAGAATAAACAAAAAAACCAAGAATGGAAAAAGGGTGTATCGACCATACTTCTTAGCCGATTTCGTCAAATTTATAGCTGTTGAAAATGCAAATGGTTGGAGATTTTCAATGCGCTGTTGAATGCTTGCAAGCAACAATTCATTGTCTAGAATTGAGCTTTGATCTTGCAACTGCAGTGTATTTAAAAGTTTGTCCTTTATTTCAGGAAAATAAGCGCCAATCTTTTCTGAGGCTTCTTTTCTGGAGATAGATTTTAAAACTTTATAGCTTCTTAGAAGCGGAATAAAAACAGAAACTGAAACAACAAAAAGTGTGATACCAACAAACAACAAAAACAAAATCAATCGAACCATGCTGCCAAAATGCCCGAAAAATTCCAGCATTAAAGCCAGCAAGACGTAAAATAAAACAAGAGCAAGCCCTAATAAAAATCCACGAACAGATTGGTTGATGTAATACTTATGAATGTATTCATCTAATTTGGTCTCTAAAATATTTTTATTCCCTTGGTTCAAAGACAAGAATTGTGTTCACACAAAAATAACGATTTGTTCTAAGATTATGCGACACAGCATGACAAAAAACAACAAATTTTTGTCCCGGTTTTTTTTGGCTTTATTTTTGATTATATTTGTGTGATTTAGTATTTATTATCATGAAACATCATTTAACAAGATTAAGCTTCATCGCTTTATTAATAATTGCTTTTGCAAGTGCAGCATTTATAACCCAGTCTAGTCCTAAAAAGAAAGCCGTTAAAAAGCCAAGTACAACAAGCTCTCCGATTGACAAAAATAAAATAATTTGGTACAGCATGTCAGAAGGTTTTACAAAAGCAAAAAAAGAAAACAAAATGATAGTGGTTGACGTTTATACCGATTGGTGCTATTGGTGCAAGGTAATGGACCAACAGACCTATGGTAACGCGGCCATCATTAAAAAAATGAACAAAAATTTTATTGCAGTAAAATTCAATCCAGAGGTTAACGCCAAACATGTTGTGAATGGCGAAACCATGAGTTCTGAGCAATTGGTGGGCTACCTAAACAAAGGTGGCAGAGTACCCGGATACCCCATGACTTATGTATGGAAAACGCTCACAGACAACGCAAGCATTGCACCATATACTGGCTACTTAGATACCACTACTTTCAATGGTGTTATGAACAAATATATTCAAGAATAAGCTTCCCAAAATTGTCGAAAAGAACTCAAAAACCGTATTTAATCGAAAACCTTGAAATTGAAACTGCCGCTGCAGAAGGGAAATCAATAGCAAGACACGATGGAAAAGTGATATTTATCCCTTTCTCTGCACCAGGTGACGTTGCAGATGTAATGGTTCAAAAACAAAAGAAATCATACGCCGAAGGCAAGATTCAAAAACTCCATATTGCTTCAACATTAAGAGTTGAACCTACTTGTTCGCATTTTGGAATTTGTGGCGGGTGCAAATGGCAACACGTTGACTACTCTGCGCAACTTGGATTTAAAGAAACCCAAGCCAAAGATGACATGCAAAGAATTGCAAAGGTTGAAGTTGGACAATACCTTCCAATTTTAGGCAGTAAAGATGTCTTTCATTACCGCAATAAATTGGAATTCACTTTTAGCAATAAGGCCTGGGAGGAACATTTTGACAAAACCAATCCAGGCAGAATTCCAGCTCTAGGATTTCATATACCTGGAATGTTTGATAAAGTACTTGATCTAAACGCTTGCTACCTAGCCCCCGAATATGCCAATAAAATCAAAGATACTTTTAAGCAATATGCCATTGAAAACGAACTAAGCTTTTTCGACATTCGTCAACAAGATGGATTTTTGAGAAACTTAATGATGAGATGCAACAGCGATGGAAAGTGGATGGTGGTTCTTATCGTTGGGGAAGACAAACCTAAATTGATTACAACAATGTTTGACTATCTCATTCCTGTTCTTTCTGAGGTGGAAGAATGGTGTTATGTAATTAACACAAAAAAGAATGATACTTGGAGTGATTTGAATGTCCAAACACATAAAGGCAATGGGTTCCTGAGCGAAAAAATGGAGGATTTAACCTTTAAAATCAGACCTCAATCTTTCTTCCAAACCAATGCTAAACAAGCATTAGAACTTTATAGAATAACCCGTGAATTTGCTTCTTTGAGCGGCACTGAAAATGTATACGATTTATATACAGGAACTGGTACCATCGCTCAATTTGTAGCCAAAAATGCAAAACAAGTTATCGGTATTGAATATGTTGAAGCAGCTATTATAGATGCAAAAGAAAATGCCATTCTTAACCATATTGAAAACACCCATTTTTATGCTGGTGACATGAAATTGGTTTTAAATGATGACTTAATTTCAAAACATGGCAAACCAGATGTCGTAATTACTGATCCACCAAGAGACGGCATGCACCCTGGTGTGGTAGAAAAGCTTTTGGAACTAGAGCCAAAGAGAATTGTGTATGTCAGTTGCAACACCGCAACACAAGCAAGAGACATTGCAATCCTTTCAGAAAAATTCAATGTGCTCAAAATCCAAACAGTTGACATGTTTCCGCATACCCACCACGTCGAATCAGTGGCACTTCTTGAATTGAAATAGTTATTATATTTCTAGGAAAACAACCTTGTAAGTATATGTTTTATTTACATTATCCATGTTCAACACATTGCTTATTTTTACCACATAAGCTTTGTCTTTGACAGGAAAACTGCCCAATGTCCAAACCAATGTGCCTAAGGCATAACCATGAGCCTCTTGTTCCATCCTCACGCTCAATTGTATGCCATTGCATGTAACACTTACTTTTGCATTTTTGAAATCTGCCCCATCTAAAGAAAAACTCCAGCGATTGGGCGTCATTTCTAGAGGAAAATAGTCTGCAGATGGCCAAGCAACAAACTGACTGTCGCTGAATGAATGCACATACTTTTCACGCGATGAATTTTCCGTATAAAAGACTTTTAAACACATCGCATACACGGTACTTCCCAGTCCAAAAGTAGAGTTATATGGATTTAAAATCCAACGTCTATGGCCGCAGGCCCAGTTATTTGAACCATCATCGTTAACCTGCCCCATTAATGCATGGTTAAAACCATGACCAAGCGACAGATTGCTATTTCCTGCAGCTTCTGCTCCTTCGCGCTTATAACACGCCCAATTGCTACTAGGTGCATGGTCAAGTCTATGATTCGCTTCCATCATCAAAGCTGCTTGTTGACAGGCAGGCGCAAATTCAGGACTAATAACGCATGAATCGTAAATACCAGCCAATCTTCTTACATAATTAAGCTGTGTCAGAACGGCTGAATTGCCCAAATCACTTAAAACGCCAGGAATACATTTTGAAGCATCCGGTAATTTTAAGAAATATAAATTTTCATCTACACTATCATACCGAGCAATTTGATTCCTGTAATCATTTATGACTAATTGTTTCTTTATGGATAACAATTTAGGATGCTGCGGAAACAATATCAAATCCTTATTGACAAAACGGGAAAGTGCTGAATATTGTTTTCGGAACAACATACTATTCATTAACTTGATGTCTTCTTCTAAAAGCAAACTTTTAATCTGAGAATTATCGCTTAATTCAATAATTGCAGCAAGCTCTTTACTGGCAGTTCCATTTTTAAGATTAGCAATCAATAGGTCATCTAAATTCTTTTTAATTTGAGCTAATTTCAATTTATCATTAGGAAAAGCTTTAAAGCCATAGTTAAGATATAAGGTCGCTAAATGCAATTCATTTTCCTTTTGCAAGAAATTTTCATTGAATTTTACTGCCTCTAGGTAACTCGACTTTTGATATAATTTACTGAGGTCTGTCCAAGAAGCAAATACCTTTTTATAGTTAATATTTTGCCTTGATTTGTTTCTTAGCAAATAGGACAAGAAGAAATTTTTGCATGAGTCCAACCTTATCTCTAATGGAAATCCATTTAAGTATTCTTTGATTAATTTGTAAGCATCGTATGCTGGATCATTTTCAGATAAAATCAAATATTTAGCAGCAATAATAAAATCAATTTGATGGTGTATGTTTTCATTTTTGAAAGATGGATAGATACTATCAATGGATAACAAGTTTGACTTATATTTTAACAAATCGCTTAAATCAGAGTCAAAATTATACAGATAAAAATTAGTTTCACAGCCTTGAACAAAGGCCAAATAGGTCAAATCAGAATTTGGATAAATCTCCTTGGTCTTCTTTAACAATTGATTCATCTTCCACGAAAGGCCCTGAGAAAAATAACGGTTTAACAATTCAATATAATATTTTTCGTTTTCTTTTTGAGGCAGTATTCCAGATTTAAAATCATTGTAATTTTGATTGATTAGCTGCTCCAACAGCCCCAATGCTTCGTATTGGTTGTGGTACTCCAAACATAGAAATTTTGCAAAATGGGTTGAAGATTTGTACTCCAAATCCATTAACTTTTGATAAATCTTTTCTGACTTCTCAAAATGCGCATCACAATTTAATTTTGCGGCCTTTAAACATTCGACTTCAAGGGTTTCAAAAACTTCAGGGTACTCGTTTTCGAAAAATGAATTCTTGTCTTTTTTGTGGATCTTAACCGCAATATTTAAGGCCTTATCCAAAGCAGTTTTTTGCTTCTCATGAAATTTAGAAAAATGAATCGCTAAATAAGACCTAAGTTGCCAAAAATATGGATACAATTCTTCCCTATCACGTTCTAAAAACTCATTTGCTTTTTCAATGCAATCGGTATAAAGTGCTTTTTCATAAAGAGACTTTAACTTAGCATTTTCATCGAATTGGGCATGTAAACCAAAACTCAAAAACGCGAGGAATAAAAATACAATTTTAAGTTTCATACAGTTAAAACGCAGCAAACTTCAATTTCTTATATAAATTATTATTCTTCCGACTCTATTTGAAGAATTTCTTTAACCGTGTTCCTAGAAACAGCATGGTAAGAACTTTCAGCCTTCTTAAATATTTCACGTCCGATAATTAATCCTTCAGATGTTTTTGAAAATGCTTCATACAATGGTTTTAAAAACTTTCTCCGGCCAACAGATAAAAGGTACTTTTCAATATATGGATTTGCTTTTGAATAATTATTTTCGATACACAACAAATACCAATCACATTGAATTTCACTATTTTTACTCATAGACAAATGATACATTGTATCCATTTGCACCATAATATCCTCAATGGAATCGGCGTCTAAATTCCTGAAAAAATGCAACCAATGATGTGTGGTATAACCTGTGGTATCAAAACCTTTTAAACTTTTTGTTTCGTTAACTTTTTTAGCAGCCAATTCCACATTTCTTAAATTTCGACTTTGGATATTTGGGCAATCACTTGGAAGCCCTACCTCATATATCCACTCATTTACATTGATCTTAGCATTTGGATTTAAAGACAGTAAATTGTTTTGCAAGTAAGCCAAAAACTCCTCCGTATTAACGGTCTTCCATTTGTAAGCATTAAAATATTGATTTAAAAAATTATCCCATTTCTGACGACCTACCTTTGATTCTATTAATTTTAAAAACATACATCCCTTAATGTATGCAATGTCACTCACGCCATCATCCGGATTCCGACCCCGAAGATTTAGTTTTAATTTGGTATCTCCAGGTGCATTTGCCATTAAATCCTTGAGTGTCATTTTTAATTCTCCTAAACTTATGGTTGAAAGCATATCTGCATAATCTTTCCCATTAATTTTCTCCATAATGCGTTCTTCAAAATAAACAGTAAAGCCTTCATTTAACCAAAAGTCATCCCAAGTCTGATTCGTTACCAAATTTCCACTCCAGCTATGGGCCAATTCATGCGCAACCAAAGAGACCAAACTTTTATCACCGGCAATAATTGTAGGGGTTGCAAAAGTTAAACGAGGATTCTCCATTCCACCAAATGGGAAACTCGGAGGCAATACCAAAATATCATAGCGGCCCCAAGCATATTCTCCATACATTTCACTCGCACTTTGAATCATCGAAGGCAAGGAAGTGAATTCATTGGCAGACCTAATCAACATATCTGGCTCTGCATAGACTCCACAATTTTCGCCAAGAGATTTAAATTCAATATCACCCACTGCCAAGGCCATTAAATAACTTGGAATAGGTTTGTCCATTTCAAAAGTATACACCCCATCTTTATTTTTATGTTGAGGATTGCTTGCGCTCATCAATGCCATATATTTTGCGTCACAAGTGATTTTCGCATTGTAAGTAAACCTTACTGCCGGGGCATCCATGCATGGCAACCAAGTTCTAGCCAAAATCGCTTGACTTTGGGTAAATAAAAATGGATTTCTTTTACCTGATGTTTGCTCAGGACTTAACCACATTAAAGCTTCAGCACTTGGAATTGTGTGATAGTAAACAGCTACCTTTTTAGTGTTTTTATTGATTTCTATAACCAAGGCCTGACCCACATAATGTTCTTCTTTGCCTAAACTCCAAGGTGTATTGCATGAATCCTCTAATTGCACTTTTTCGATCACCAATTGTTTAGTGTCCAAAATCAAAAATTGCGAACCCATGGAATTGTCAATATCTAAAACAACCTTACCTTTTAAAACCTTATTACTGAAATCAACATTAAGGTCCAAATACAAATGATTTAATTTGACAGAGTCATAATTTGAAAACGAATGGTTGGATACGGTCAAAGATGGCATTACCTTGATTTCTTTGTGCGAGCAAGAAACTAAAAACAAAATAATGACGCTTAGCGGTATGCTGAATAATTTCTTCATTTAATCTAGAATTGACAAAGATAATGTTTGTCAATAAAAACATTTTAAAATAATCAATGGTTTTACTACATTTGCCAATCATGAAAAAAATGGTATCTTATTTGTAATAAGAAATCTAATTTAATTGACACAGAACAAATGAAAAGGTTATTATTATTGATTTTCACAAGTGCTTTTTTAAGTGCCATGGCCCAAACCGAAAGTGACCCTTTTGGATCTAGTTACAACTACGATTCAACCAGTTTCACAGATTCTTCTTTCAGTGGGGAAACTACAATATCTGAAAGCAACGATGAAATGCAGGCGCCTACCTATAAGAAATATGTGCGTTTCAAAGCCCCTATTGACACGATCACTGACTTAGTCACCTACATGGGGATTGTGCCATTCACACCAATGCCAAATGATGTCTACGATGGTGGAACAATCGATTCATTGTACTTGCGTGCCAAACTTTTCTTAATGAAAAGGTATATCAAGGATTACAGAGCACAAACTGGAAAACCACTTTTATTCCCAAAGGAAATACTGATTGAAGATTTTAAGCCTGATGGCGAAAATGGCAGACTGGTGATCAGACCAAGCATTCCTATTTATATTAAAAACAACAGTTTTTCAAATACCCCAGCGGGAACCCTTACGTTCAAAATAGAAATCCGAGTTAAAGAGGATAAGTACAGGTACAAATTCACAAATTTCGTGCACAACACCGTCGAAAAAGGATCAGAAAAACAAATCAAAACGTATATAGAATTTTACGCAAACAATACCCGAGGCTATAAAGGCACTGATCAATATCTATTGGCGGTTGACCGCGTAGTTAAAGAAATAGTTAAAGAATTGGCTAAAGTAATGAAAGATCCTATTGTAATCGATCAGGACGCTTTCTAAATTTAGTTTATTATTTTATTTCTTCGTAATCAATATACTCGCCTTCGCCGTCTTTGTTTTTTGTCTTTTCAAAACTTTTTTCTTTTTTCTCAACACGGCTGTCTAGATCATTGATTCTGTCATTGAAATGTTTGTGAGTCTTGTTAAGCACAAAAAACATTTTCACGAATTGCCAAATGGCATAAATAAGAAAGATATTAAATAGTAACTTTATCAAAATAAAAATTCTTTTTGCAAAGGTAAATTATTTCAAGCATTGAGCAATAGTCTGCATCTTATTGTTTATTTCAGCCCACTCATCCTCTGCAGATGACAGTTCATTAATTCCGGCTCCTGCATAAAGCATTGCGCCATCTTTATACAATTGAGCGCAACGCAAATTTACATAGAGTTTAAAATTACCATTTGCTTCTACAGCACCTAAATAACCTGCATAAAATCTTCGGTCGAAACCCTCATTATCTTTTATAAAATCTAGCGATTCCTGATAGGGTAAACCACAAATTGCGGACGTTGGATGCAGTTGCGTTATTAAATCTAAATCATTATCCAAACCCTTAGACTTCATCGAATAGGGCGTAATTAGATGGGATACAGAGGCCGCCTTAAATGAATTGGTTTCATGTTTTATGAAATTGTATCCATTCCCTTTTAAAACCGATTCAATGTAAGCCTGAATTTGTTGATGTTCTATTTTCTCTTTTTCAGAATAAACTCCTCTGGTTTCAGTTCCACCCAAAGCGACCGTTTGAAGCTGCTCAGCATCCCTTTCTAATAAAAGTTCAGGACTAGCCCCAATCATTATTTCCCCGTCAATAAAAGAAGCATAAACAAAGGCATTCGGATTCTTTTCTAGAAGCTCAGCATAAATTTTTAAAACATCAATATCAGAGGATACCCATTTTTTGCTGGCCAATACGACTTTGTCAAATTGACCAGATTGTATGCAGCTCTTTGCTAAATCTACTAAGTCAATATATTCTTCCTTTTTACTAGACCTACAATCAGAAGAACTCAATAATACCAAGTCGCTGAATATAGATTCTAGTTTCTCCTCATTTATTGCTTGCACTTGTCCAAGCATTGTAATTTGTTTTGATTCCTTTAAAAATTTTGAAAAAACAAATTTTGAATTCCCTTCGCCAGAACGAAACAATTGCAATTGTTTCTGGTGGGGCAGCCTATAAATGACAATATTTTGAAAAGGAGTTGATTCCATTAACGAGCAACAACAGCCATAGTTAAGCGACTTATATGCACTAATTTACCTTCTTCATTTTCTATCTTAATCTCCCATACTTGTGTTGTATTTCCAATATGCAATGGCTTTGCCGTTGCATAAACCCAAAAACCTTCCATTACAGGACGAATATGATTGCCATTTAAATCCAGTCCTAGGGCCACTAGTTTACTGCGGTCAAAAACCAAATTTGCAGCCATACTTCCAACACATTCTGACATAGCTAAGCTAGCGCCTCCGTTTAACATTCTTAAAGGCTGAACTGTTCGCTGATTCACTGGCATTCTGGCTTTTAAAAAATCAATGCCCAATTCTATAAATTCAATGCCTAAAAAATCTACCATTGTATTTTTGCAATAGTCATTAAGCGAAGCAAGTTCTATATTTGCAGGCTCATAAAAGATGGATTTCATAATAAACGATAAAGACGCGAAGATAGGAAAAACGATTCATTTGATTCGACATGGTCAAACTGATTTTAACCTTAAAAACATCATTCAAGGCAGCGGCATTGATAGTGATTTAAACGCAAACGGAAAACAACAAGCACTTAAATTTCACAATGCCTACCGCAATACGCCTTATAAGCATGTATACACTTCAACACTAAAAAGAACGGTTCAAAGTGTCCATAATTTTATTGAAGCTGGCATTCCGCACACTTCCCTTGAGGCGTTAAATGAGATCAATTGGGGTGTAATGGAAGGGAAAATCCAAAATCCTGAAACCGTTAAACTTTACCATGAAACCATTAACAATTGGAAAAACGGCAGATTAAACCAATCTGTTGAAGGCGGAGAAACTCCATTAGAAATGTTCCAAAGACAAGAAAAAGGATTAAAACTATTGATGAACAAACCTGCAGAAGAAGACACCATTTTAATTTGTATGCATGGAAGAGCAATAAGAAGTTTCCTGTGTTTACTGACTGGGGCGCCTTTGCAAGAAATGGAGAATTGGGACCACAGCAACCTTTGCTTGTATGAATTAAAATTCAATGGCAAAACCTTTGACATTGCAAAGGCAAATGATGTGACGCATTTAGTTTAATCTCGAAATTTCATTAATTCTGTTTGCGTCAAGTTTTAAAAACGTAAACAATAGCATGCTAAAACTAATTAATGATGAACCGCCATAACTCATAAAAGGAAGCGGGATTCCAATTACGGGCAATATACCTAAGGCCATTCCTATATTCACAAAAAAGTGAAAAAACAGTATCGAAGCAGTGCTGTAACCAAATACTCTACTAAATACATTTTTCTGCCTTTCTGCTAAATAATACACGCGGCCAATAAGCAGCAAATAAATGAGCAGAAATAAGGTTGAACCCAAAAAGCCATATTCTTCACCCACAGTACAAAATATAAAATCTGTATGTTGCTCTGGAACCAATTTAGCTTTAGTTTGGGTTCCATTGTTAAATCCATTTCCAACCCAACGACCAGCGCCAATGCTTATCTTCGATTGTCTAACATTGTAACTGTAATCTCTTTTCGATTCTGATTTATCTTTCTCTTTTGATTTCTCAAACTTGAAAATACTAAAGCCCTTTGATTTTTTAGCATAATACTCATCGACATCTTGATTCAACGTTACTAAAATCCTCTGTTGTTGGTGAGGTTTCATAATTTTGGCAAATACAAAGTCGAGGCTTAAAATATAAAAAGTCGAAGCCAAGAAAACCGTTAAGGCTAAAAAAACAAGCTGCTTTCTAACGCGATTAAAATATACGAAAACGCCACATATTAGCAACAATGCAATGATGATTTGAATGGATGGCAATAAGATAGTAACTACAAATACGGTAACCATATACACCCCCAGTATCAGCCACCATCCTGAAAGACCTTCTCTAAACAAAACCAGTATGAAACAGCCAAAAACCAAAGCTGATCCAGTATCATTCTGAAGCAAAGTCAATAACATTGGAATTAATATAATACCAAAAGTGCTTAATATATTCCTTCTTCCTTCAAATTTAATATCAAACCCACCCAAATATTTTGAAAGTGCCAATGCTGTTGCATATTTGGCAAATTCACTTGGCTGAAGTTTAAAAGAACCAATCTTAAACCAGGCTTGAGCACCCTTGTTGAATGACCCAGTTGCTAACAAAATAAGCAAGAGACCAATAACGACTATATAAATTCCGTAAGCTGAAAAATTAAAGAATTTATAATCCGTTAACAGTATTAAGAAAACGATGATGGCACTAATGCCAATAAACAGAACCTGTTTGCCATATTCTTTTGAAAAATCAAGCTTTAAAACCTCTTCAACTCCACTGTTTGCCGAATAAATATTTATTGCCCCAAATAAAACAATTAGGATGTACAATACAACACTTAACCAATCGATGTGTAGTTTTTCTTCCATTACCTATTTTGGCTTTACGACAATTACAGAATCTTTTATGGTGGTAGGTTTTCCTGTTAAATTGGCTTTTAGCATTCTACTAAGCATTTCAGGCTTTTGAGATGCAACACTTCTATCCTTAGCCAAATAGCGTTCTATCATTAAATTGGCAATTGGAGCAGCGTAATCTGCACCAAAACCGCCATTCTCTACAATTACACAGATGGCAATTTTGGGATTGTCTCTAGGTGCAAAAGCAATAAAGATTGAGTGGTCTTCACCATGTGGATTTTGTGCAGTACCCGTTTTACCACAGATTGTGATTCCTGAAATCCCCGTTCTACCTGCAGTTCCGCCAGGAGAGCACACATTTGCCATTCCTGCAATTACCGTATCAAAATAAATCGGATTAATCATTGTATAATGTCTTTGCTTAAAGCTAGGCGGCACAAAATGATGATCACCGATAGACCTTACCACATGCGGTGTGTAGTAATAACCCCTATTTGCAATAATTGCTGCAGTATTTGCCATTTGTAAAGGTGTTAATCCAATTTGACCTTGACCAATTGACATAGACACCACATTTGAAGACCGCCAATTTTTACCAAACTCATGTTCAAACCAAGATGGTTTTTTAACAATACCGCCTGATTCTTCTGGCAAATCGATGCCGGTATTAATCCCAATTCCAAAGCTGTTCAGATACTTCGCCCACTTTGAATATGCAATTTGTACTGATCCATATCTTGGATTGTCCAATATGCTTCTATAAACAAAACAATAATAAGCGTTGCAGCTCTTAGTTATGCTATTCTTTAAATCTAAAGGTGAACCATGTGCGTGGCAACCAACAGTGATAGAACCCATATGGTAACCGCCATGGCAAGGGTACTTGGTATCGGGGGTCAATACACCTTCTTGCAAACCAATTAATGCTTGTACTGTTTTAAAGGTAGAACCCGGTGGATATGGAGCTTTCAGAGCACGGTTAAACAAAGGTTTTGAAGGATCTAACAATAAGGAGGCAAAGTTTTTATTTCTGCGTTGACCTACCAATAAATTCGGATCGTAATTAGGACTATTTACAATACTCAAAACCTCACCAGTAGCAGGCTCAATTGCCACAATGGATCCAATCTTATTTGCCAAAAGCTGCTCAGCAAAAACTTGAAGATCTAAATCAATTGCTGAAATAATATTTTGTCCTGCCGAAGGCAAACTATCAAATTTTCCACCAGCAAAACTTCCTTGTTGTTTGCTAAATTTGTCGACTAAAACGACCTTCTTTCCCTTTTTACCTCTTAAATATATTTCATAAGATTTTTCCAAACCAGTAACGCCTTTAATATCTCCAGGTTTATAATATTTATCTAGGGCCAACTGTTTTTCAGTTACCTCGCCCATATACCCCAACAAGTGGGCAGCACCATTTATATTGTAACGTCGGTCAATTTTAGTTTCAATGTAAAATGCTGGATATTGGTAAATTATTTCTTGTAATCTGGTGTACAAGTGAAACGGAAGATTTTTAAAAATAACGGAAGCCTCTCTTGGATTGTATTTAGATGCTTTTTTCAAGCGCTTGTTGAATTCGCTTGTGTCGAGCATTAACTCTTTACAAAGAGCTACCTTGTCAAAGTCTTTAGCCTTTTGTGGCACAACCATTAAATCATAAACAGCATCGTTGTATACCATTAGTTTGCCAAAACGGTCGACAATGGTTCCTCTATCTGGGTATATGGTAATATCATTTGAACCGTAAGCCTGAGCTTTGTAATAATTTGAAGTGTCGATAATTTGCAAATAAAACAATCTGCAAATAAATACAATTCCTATAAAGACCAATACCCCAATAAAAACAAATAGCCTACTGCTTTTTTCCATGGCTTAATTTCTAGCTGGCTTATAAATCAAATTTTCTAACAATAGAATCAATAGAAATGCAATTAATGTACTGCAGATAAATGAAGGGAGCAAGCGCGTAAAAAAATTATGCCCATGCGACTCAATAAGTAAAAACAAAAAATGATATATTGCCGTAAATGTTAGAAAATAGGTCCATTTCCAAATCTGCCCTTTCTTGGATGTCCATATTTGGTTGTCCTCATCACGAGCCCCAATTACATTTTCTATATCACGGGTTGCATAGTGCCTAATGAATCCTATTAATGTGCTTGCCGCTGCATGAATTCCCCAGGATTGAAAAAACACATCAAACAAAAACCCAGCAAGAAAGGAAATCAATATTAACCAAGAATGTTGCATAGATGAGGGCAATAAAAGCACAAACATTACTATAAGTTGTGGTTGGAATAAAAATCCGTAATAATTGCCAATAAAGATATTATTCAATATAAATAATTGCACCAAAACAATTAAGAAGAACAAACCTAAATACTTGAGAATAGATACTATCATTTTACGTTCAAATTCTTTTTATTTAACTCAGCTTCTAGTTTTTCAATTTCATCTTTAAATAAGTCGATGACAATATACACGGTTTGAATTTTACCAAAATTCACTGCAGATTTCACTTTTATATCATAGAACGTTTCTGTCGTTCTTGACTTTAAGCTTTCGATGATTCCGATGGGGACATTCTCTGGAAAGTTTTTGGAGTATGGACTGGTTACGATATGAAAACCAACTTTCAAAGCTTCATACTTGTTGATGTTTTCTAATTTAAGATAGTTTGGATCTTTCCCATTCCAAATCACTGTGCCCTTGGTATCGTTTAACTCTTTTATTTTCGGAACGACTTTAAATCCTTCTGTATTTAAAACCGAAACAGCAATTGAATAGTTATCAGAAACTTCAACGATAGTACCTACAACACCCTCAGGACAAAAAACGCCCATTCCTTTTTCAATTCCTGAACTTTTACCCCTATTTAAGGTAATAAAATTATTTTGTCTATTGGTAGAGTTGGTAATAACTTGAGCGGGGAAATATTTATAGCGTTGTTTAAAAACAGTGTCATTAATTTCAAAAATCTTTTTAGATTCAACAACATAATTAGAGCGCAGTTTTCTTCTTAAATCAATGTTCTCATTGTACAAAGCTTGATTTTTGGTGTACAAACCAAAATAATTAAAAATCGAACTGTTGGTTTCGTGAAGTGACAAACTTAACTTTCTAGTATTGCTGTAATAAAAAGCAGTTTGGTAGGTATTAAACCTAACAATAGCAATGATACTTAAGATTTCAAGCAATAAAAACAATAAAACATGAAGCTTGCTTTCAAGGTACTTGAATACAGAATTCATTTATCAAGAATTCATTAAAAATTTAAATTTACCGATGTTTTTCAGCGCTATTCCAGTACCCCTTACAACTGCTCTAAGTGGATCTTCTGCAATATGAACTGGCAATTTGGTTTTTGCAGCAAGACGTTTGTCAAGACCTCTTAACAAAGCGCCACCACCGGTCAAATGAATACCGGTTTGATAAATATCAGCGGCCAACTCTGGTGGTGTATTTTCCAAAGCTTTCAAGATAGCCTCTTCCAATTTTACAATTGATTTATCAAGCGCCAATGCAATTTCAGAATAGGACACAAAAACTTGTTTTGGAATACCTGTCATTAAGTCTCTGCCATATACCGCATAATCTTCAGGCGGATTGTCTAATTCTGTTAAAGCAGAACCAACATTAATTTTAATTTTTTCGGCGGTTCTTTCACCACACAAAAGATTGTGTTGGCGTTTCATGTACTCAGAGATATCCATATTAAATTCATCTCCGGCTACTCGAATTGATTGGTCGCAAACAATACCACCCAAGGCGATAACAGCTATTTCGCTTGTACCACCCCCAATATCAATCACCATGTTGCCCATTGGCTCTGTAACATCGATTCCTATTCCAACGGCAGCAGCCATTGGTTCGTGTATCATATAAACTTCCTTTCCACCAGCTCTATCAGCACTATCTTTTACTGCACGCTTTTCAACTTCAGTTATACCAGACGGAATACATATGACCATTCTTAACTGAGGCGAAAATGTTTTGCCATTTTTGTTGATCTTTTTGATCATGCCGCGAATCATGTGCTCAGCAGCTTGGAAGTCAGCGATAACACCATCTTTCAATGGACGAATTGTTTTTATGTTATCATTTTCTTTGCCAAACATTTGCATGGCCTCATGACCTATCGCAATAACCTTTCCTGTACTGCGCTCGATAGCAATAATTGAAGGCTCATCCACAACTACTTGGTCTTTGTGAATGATTAATGTGTTTGCAGTGCCTAAGTCGATTGCAAGTTCTTGTGTAAAAAAATTAAACCATCCCATTTCTTGAATTAAGTAATTATTGCTACTGCAAAGTAAAGATAAAAACCGTAAACAATTTGATTTTTATTTATAATTTTTTTATAATTTTCTTCACAAATTGACATATATGGCATAAAATTTGATAACAATACTGAAAATGGAGACTATAACACAAAGCAAAATCATCAAAAGGAAACCTGGAAGGCCATCAACAAATGACTCCAGAAGAAAAGAAATATTAGAAAAATCAACTGAGTGTTTTATAAAATTTGGATTCAACAAAACGACCTTAGATGAAATTGGAGATTCTATTGGATTTAACAAAGCAGCCCTTTATTATTACTTCAAAAACAAAGAGGAGCTTTTCGTTCAAGTAGTTAACAATCAGCTAACAAAAGGATTGGATAAGTTGCAATCTGATATTGTAGATATGCCGGATGATGAAACAAAAATATTAAAGTATCTTTGGAATAGAACCCAAGTTTATACCAATTTGGTTAAATTAACCAGTTTGTCAAACGAAAATATTTTGGATCTAAACAATACTTTTGAAGAAATTTACGGGCCTTATAAAAAGCTTGAAATCAACTTCCTTAAAGGCATTTTGTCAAAAACGAACAAAAACAAATCCCAAGCTGAACACGACAATTTTGCAGAATTAATTTTAGATTTAGTCAATGCAATTGGTTTGTCAGCCCTTTTGGTTAGAAATATCACAAACCAATCTCAATTTCTTGAGCAATACAACATCAAGAAAGAATCCATAGTAAAATTGATGCTCAAAGCATACCACATTTAATTGTTGGCTTTTTAGATTAATTTCACCTATTTGCAAGCTTCAGATTTCTTGCAATGTTTGGTATCTGCTGATGGTAAATTCTTGCCAAACAAGCGAAAGCCGTTCAACACCATCGAATATTCAAATGGTTTGTTTTGATGGTTTTGACCCTTCTACTCTCCCTCAATTAACCATTGATATTGAGAAATTTTACACGAATTGGGGCACAACCTTAGTCTAAAGCATTGCCAAGACACTTTTTGTCTGATGCTAGATGCAAAAGGGAAAATGAGCAATATTGAAGGTGCAAATAGAAATTTATGCTTAAATTGCAAGCAATTTATCAATGACAAATAAACAAATTTTGTTTGAAATTAAATCACTTTTGAACACGTCGTTAAACCATCGACTGTCTTATATATACGCTTTTATTTCAATTGTTCTTTTTAATGGATTTGCAAAGTTATTCGAACACTTCATTGGCGACGCAGACGGAATGATTACTGGACGGTTGCGGTTTGCAATATTTGACACAAACATTCTTTTGAGCCTATGGTTTTTGTTGAGTTTATATTTTAAGTCTTCAAGAATTTCAGATATTTTTATCCCAAATAAATATTGGGTATTAATTTTTAGTTTTGGCCTTTTACTTAGAATCCTTATGGCAATCTTAGGCCACAATTTTGATTTAGAATCATACGAAATTGTAGCAGACATTATACTTGAGGGCAAAAGCGTTTATGCAAACACCACAAGGTACAATTACGGGCCGATATGGGCTTATATTTTGGCTGCATTAAAATTACTCGCTAGCATTGGTGCCTACAATCAGAAATTATTTCATGTTTATATTGTTATTTGCCTATTCGCCGCTGAGGTCTTCTTATACAAAGCAATTTTTAAGCAAACAAAGAATAATTTATTAATCCTGTTGTTGCTTTTTAATCCAATTAGCATCGTTATTGTTGGCCACCATTCACAGTTTGATATATTGGCGGTCTGTTTGGCGTATTATGCATATATAAATTTAAAGGACAAAAAATACACTGTAGCAGCCATTTTACTAGGCATATCCTTTAGCATTAAACACATAATGGTATTCTTCCCATTAATGTTGCTTTTTAATCAAGAGATTTTACTAAAGGAGCGTATTAAACTTTTGACAATACCAGCCCTCATTTTTATCTTAAGTTTCCTGCCCTTTTACCATGATTTTGATGCCATAAAAACAAATGTATTGTCTTATCAATTCAACAACAACCAAACTTTCCTTAAACACATACTTGATTTAGCAATCCCAGGATTTATCACAAAAATGGGTTTCTTCAAATTGATTCCAATCTTTACTGGCTATAAATTCATTTGGTTGTTAATTTTCCCCACCTTAGCATTTTATGCCTACAAATGGAAAAACACAGATATGTTCAATATCTATCTCCTATGTATAGTTGCTACTTCGCTTGCAATTAGCGAACAATATTTCCTTATACCGTTAACGGCAGTATTTGCTTACCGTAAATATTTATTTTCATGGATCTATGTCTTTTTAGCATCCTATTACATCCTATTTGTTTCATTCAACAACACGTCAAAATACTTTTCACTTAGATCAATAGGAATTGCTTTAGATTTCGAATGGTATCAAATTGGTTTTGCACAAGTTCAATTGTGTCTATTTGTGCTGCTGGGTCAAATTATATACAGCAGCTATAAACAAAATAAAACCGGCCACTAAACTAAGATTCCCTTTATTGCCTCGACAATTCTATCTGTACTTTTACCATCCCAAAGTGGAGGAATTTGTCCTTTTTTATAAGTGCCTGCATTAATTTCATCTATTCTTTTTTGGAGTGCCTCCATGGTATATTCAACCAAGACATTGCTGCCAAGATCAACGGTACTAGGACGTTCAGTGTTATTTCTCAAGGTCAAGCAAGGGACTTGACGGTAGGTGGTTTCTTCTTGAATGCCTCCACTATCGGTGACAACAAATTTGCAATTGGCAGTCAAATTTTGAAACGCAAAATAATCCATAGGTTCAGAAAATATAAGACCCTCAAGATTCGCTATAGATTCCCATAATTCAAATTGCTTTAATCGATTAACCGTTCTTGGATGTATAGGGAAAACCAGTTTTGTATTTTTGCAGATGTTCTTAATCATTTCAATTAAAACTTCTAATCCTGCTTTAGTATCCACATTTGAAGGTCTATGCATAGTCATTAACACAAAATGACCTTTGGCCAATCCCATTGTTTGCATAACTTGACTTTTATTTACCTCTTCATCAAATTCCACCAAACTATCAATCATGGTATTGCCAACAAAAAACACATTCCCATGGTCTTTGCCTTCTGCTTTCAAGTGGTCTAAACCGCTTTGTTCCGTTACAAAATAATAATCAGAAATCTCATCCGTCAATAAGCGGTTAATTTCCTCAGGCATTTCGCGGTCAAAACTTCTTAATCCGCTTTCTAAATGCGCTACTTTAATGCCCATTTTATTGCCCGTTAAAGCAGCCGCAAATGTACTGTTTACATCGCCTACCACAATTAATAAGTCCGGCATGTATTCTAGACAAACTTTCTCGACTCCCAGCATAACATTAGCCATCTGGCTATTTGGCGAGCCTTGTCCAATATTGAGCATAAAATCAGGCCTTAGGTCAAATTGATCAAAAAACACTTGACTCATTTTTTCGTCAAAATGCTGACCAGTATGTACAAATTTAACATCTAACTCAGGATGATTAGCTATTACTTTTTTAAAGCGTGTTACTTTAATAAAATTGGGTCTAGTGCCCACCACAATAAGGATTTTTTTCAAAAGATAAATGTTTTTTTTCGCTGCGAAATTAAGTAAATATGTCTTTAAATATACAATATTCAGTTTAAGGCAGTACCTTTGCACGTTAGAAGACTTAACAATTATCTATAAAAAAATGTTAAATATCGTTTTATTTGGACCCCCAGGCGCAGGAAAAGGAACTCAATCTCAAAAACTTGTAGACACTTTTAATTTGGTGCATTTATCTACCGGTGATATTTTTAGATTTAACATAAAAAACGAAACTGACCTCGGCAAATTAGCCAAATCTTTCATTGATAAGGGCAATTTGGTTCCAGATGAGGTTACCATTAATATGCTTGAAGCAGAAGTAGAAAAACACCCAGAGGCAAAAGGTTATATTTTTGATGGGTTTCCTAGAACAACAGCGCAAGCCCAAGCGCTAGACAAATTTTTAGAATCTAAAGGCACTTCAATCAGTATGATGCTTGCGCTAATGGTAGATGAGGAAGAATTAACAAAAAGACTTCTATTAAGAGGCAAAGACAGTGGAAGAGCAGACGATATAGACGAGAATATAATTAGAAATAGAATCAATGTATACAACGAACAAACAGCTGTTGCAGCTGAATATTATGCCAATCAAAACAAATACCACGGCATCGACGGCGTTGGAAGTATTGATGAAATATTTAATAGACTTAAATCAATCATTGTTGAACAAAGTCACTAACGGATTAACACTTAATTCCGTAAAGCCATGCTAGACTCAAATTTTATAGATTACGTAAAAATCTTTTTCCGAAGTGGAAAAGGTGGCAAAGGAAGTGCGCACTTTCACCGCGCCAAAGGCCTTCCTCAAGGCGGTCCTGATGGTGGTGATGGTGGAAAGGGTGGAGACATAAAACTTAGAGGCAATGCCCAATTATGGACTTTGCTGCATTTAAAATACCGCAAACACGTTCACGCTGAAGATGGCGATCCAGGTGGATCTGCTTTATGCACTGGCGCATCTGGCAAAAACGAAGTTATTGAAGTTCCGCTAGGAACCATTGCAAAAGACGAAGTAACAGGCAAAGTATTGTTTGAAATTACCAAGGATGGCGAAGAAAAGGTGCTGTTAAAAGGTGGACGCGGCGGATTGGGCAATACCCACTTCAAAACACCTACCAAACAAGCTCCAACTTATGCCCAGCCAGGTGAAGACAGCATTGAAGGTTGGAAAATACTCGAATTAAAAGTTTTGGCAGACGTTGGATTGGTTGGTTTTCCTAATGCCGGAAAATCAACATTACTTTCTGTAATGTCAGCGGCCAAACCAAAAATCGCCAATTACCCTTTTACCACTCTAGTTCCTAATCTTGGTATGGTTGAATACCGCGATTACCGTTCGTTTGTAATGGCCGATATTCCTGGAATCATTGAAGGTGCTCACGAAGGCAAAGGCCTTGGGCATAGATTTCTTAAACACATCGAAAGAAACGCATTGTTATTATTCCTTATACCGGCAGACAGCAAAGACATTAAAGCAGAATACAAAATCCTTCTCAATGAATTAAAGGCTTTCAACCCTGAATTGCTTCAAAAGGAACGCGTCATTGCAATCACCAAATGCGATATGATGGACGATGAGTTGATGGGTTTAATGAAGAAAGATTTAAAAAGCATGAAACCGTTGTTTATTTCTGCTGTGGCAGGTCTTAACCTGCAAGAACTTAAAGATACCCTTTGGGAGAAAATCAAACACGGAAAAGAAGAATGGAGCTAAGCTCTCTATTGATATAATAAAAAATCCCGAAACGATGTTTCGGGATTTTTTTATACTGCGTTTTTATTTATTTATGATTTAACAAATGTAGTGCTTGTTGAACCTTTTTCACCTTGAACCACTATGGTGTATAAACCTGAAGAAAAACTACTCACATCTACTCTAGCGTTGTGGTCAAAACCTGACTCATATACTATCTGACCTTGTGCATTGTAAACTTTCAAATCAGCTTTACCAATAAGTGGGTTATTAATATTTACATAATCATTTACAGGGTTAGGATATACATTGATTAGGGTGCGCATGCTGCTTGAAACGCCTGTTGGAGCCCATCCTTGAACATTGATGTAAACATCTTTAAAATCCAATGGATTATTTGCTCGCGCAAAACGAACCGTAAATGAACCATTTCCTCTGATGTTCTTTGCATAACAATGGAACGACAAAATACCAGTATCTCCAGCTTTGTTAAATGTAAAAGAATCGCTGCCAATTTCTGGACCTCTGCAAGACAAAATATCACATATGCCTGTTGACCACTCTGCACTTGGCAAAACAACATTAAATCTATTCCATTTTATTGTCTCAGGTGAAGGCGCCTTGCTTCTAATAACTGTGTGTGCATAGATATCCGAAAAATCGGCAGAAGTAGCCCCTACAAAACCAAAAGCATACAAGGTGTCCTCATCAATTGTGAATTGAGCATTTGCATTCAATCCAACTAGAGCAATAATAATTAGCGTAATTTTTCTAAACATATGGCAAAGTTACTAATATTTAAATAATATTTATTTAATTTTAAAACTAATGTCAAGGCTTCTGACCGAATGGGTTAACATGCCCAATGATATAAAATCAGCACCAGCAGCAGCATAGTCAACAATATTGTCTAGAGTTATGCCACCTGAGGCTTCTGTTTCGCATTGTCCATTGATAATCTGAACTGCCTCTTTCACCAATTCAGGGCTAAAATTATCCAACATAATTCTTTGAATTGGCAATATGCTTAATGCTTGCTTTACCTCCTCTATGTTGCGTGTTTCTACTTCAATACCCAAATCTAAATTATTTTCCAGTAAGTACTGCTTTGCTTTTTCAATTGCTGGCACTATTCCACCCGCAACATCGATATGGTTATCCTTTAACATAACCATATCAAACAAGCCAAACCTATGGTTCATTCCGCCGCCTACTAAAACTGCCCATTTTTCAAGAACCCTCAAATTCGGAGTCGTTTTTCTTGTATCCAGCACCTTGGTATGGTATTCTTTTATTTTTTCAGCAGCCATATTGGCAACAGTTGCTATACCGCTTAATCTTTGTAAAATATTTAACAGCAAGCGTTCACTTTTTAATAATGCCTGAGCATTGCCTAGCACCTCAAAAGCAATTTCCCCTTTTTTTAAATAATCACCATCCTTGTAATATGTGTTTATTGTGCAATTAGGATCGTTCATTCTTAAGATTTTATAGGCAATATTCAAACCCGCAGCAATGCCATTGTCCTTGAAAATCAGGCGTGCTTGAGAAATCCTATCCTTATCTATGCATGAAAGTGATGAATGATCGCCATTGCCAATGTCCTCTCTTAAGGCTTGTTCAATTATCTGAAGCACCTCAGCAGAATCGCTTATATCCTTGAAATTTGTATTCATAAAAAAAGTACTGCAAATTAACGCAGTACTTTTCAAATATTGATTTTAGAATTATTCTTTTTATACAATTTTAAATTCGTTGATTAAAAATGTTCCTCCTTTTAGACTTCCAACAACAGAAACACGGTAAGTTCCGGTCTTTGTGGTTAAACTAATAACAAACATTGTGTTTGTGGTTCCGGAGGTCTCATGGGTTACAGTCGCTTTAAGCGGTGTATTGTTTTTGAAAAAATTATCCAATACTATTTTTGCTTGTTCTTTGGTTGAAATACCAGAAGAAGAGGGCGTCAACAATTCAATACTAGAGTTAAACATATTCACCAACTCTGCAGTATTTGCAGTTTGTATCGCCTGGGCAACGCGGGAACTTTCATTTGCAGCTTTTACGGCATTTGAACCCAATAAAGCAATTGCGATGATTATAAAACTTTTTACCATTTGATTAGATATTTACACAAATCATGCCAAAGGAATTTTTAACTTTATTTTTAATGGACACTGATTTTTTTCAATTGTTTTTTCAAAACTTCAATTTGGTCTCGGAACCTAGCAGCTTCAATAAACTCCATATCTTTTGCCGCACGGTTCATTGAGCGTTCTGTTTCTTTAATTGCTTTTTCGATTCCCGCTTTATCTGTGTATTCGAAAATAGGATCTGCCGCTTGATCAAATTGATTTTTTGCTTGCGCATAGGCAAAGTGGTCTTCAACCTTCTTGGCATCTGCAACACTGGTCTCCTTCATAATTTGATCAATTGATTTGACCACTGATGTTGGCGTAATTCCATGAAGTGTGTTGTAGGCCATTTGCTTTTCACGCCTTCTCTCTGTTTCCTCAATGGTTTTACGCATACTTTCTGTCATTCGATCGGCATACATAATGACTTTACCATTTTCATTTCTTGCGGCACGACCAATGGTTTGAACCAAACTGGTCACACTCCTTAAAAAGCCCTCTTTATCGGCATCCAATATGGCAACAAAACTTACCTCCGGCAAATCAAGACCCTCCCTTAACAAATTGATTCCTATAAGCACATCAATAACCCCTAGTCTTAAATTTCTAAGAATTTCAACCCTATCTATGGTCTTAACCTCGCTGTGAATGTATTGACATTTGATGCCCAATTTGCTCATATATTTAGCAAGTTCTTCACTCATTCGCTTGGTTAATGTGGTTACCAATACCCGCTCTCCCCGCTTAACCCGTTCATCAACTTCATCCAACAAATCATCCACCTGATTTGTGCATGGCCTAACTTCTATTATAGGATCTAACAAACCAGTAGGCCTTATTAACTGCTCAACCACAACGCCTTCTGACTCTTGAATTTCAAAATTTGATGGCGTTGCACTGACATAAATAACTTGGTTGATCATGCCGATAAACTCTTCCCATTTTAATGGTCGGTTGTCCATAGCTGCCGGCAACCTAAATCCATAATCGACCAGATTAATTTTACGCGCTCTATCTCCGCCATACATCGCCTTAATTTGAGGCATACTGACATGGCTCTCATCAACAATTAATAGAAAATCTTTTGGAAAATAATCCAATAAGCAAAATGGTCTTTCGCCAGTCTGGCGCCTATCCATATAACGGCTGTAATTTTCAATACCACTGCAATAACCAAGCTCGCGCATCATTTCCAAATCAAAATTAACCCGTTCTTCAAGACGTTTTGCTTCCAGATTTTTACCCTGTGACTTGAAGTATTCCATTTGCAGCACCAAGTCATCCTGAATTTCATAAATGGCCTGATGCAAGCGTTCTTTTGGTGAAACATATATATTGGCAGGATAGATGGCAACATCGCTAAAGGTGTTCAAAATTTGACCATTTGAAGGATCAAATGATTGTATCTCTTCAATCTCATTGCCAAAAAATGAAATCCTATAGGCAAAATCATTATAGGCCAAATACACATCAACAACATCGCCCTTTACCCTAAAATTACCTCTTTTAAATTCATCGGTTGTGCGGCTGTACAAACTATTCACCAATTCATGCAAAAATGCATTTCTAGCTATAATTTGGCCTTTGTTGACCCGTATAATGCTGTTTTCATAATCAGAAGGATTTCCTGCACCATATATACAACTTACCGATGCCACTATAATCACATCTCGACGACCGCTCAATAAAGTCGAAATAGTCTTAAGACGCATCTTTTCTATCTCCTCGTTTATGGCTAAGTCTTTTTCTATATAAGTTCCAGTGCTTGGAATGAAGGCTTCTGGTTGGTAATAATCGTAGTAGCTTACGAAATATTCAACAGCATTGTTTGGAAAGAAATTACTAAACTCACTGTAAAGTTGAGCCACCAATGTTTTATTGTGGCTTAACACCAAAATTGGCCTTTGTACTTCTTGAATAACGTTAGCAACGGTAAATGTCTTACCACTACCTGTAACCCCGAGTAAAGTTTGTGCATGAGCGCCTTGTTCTAAACCTTTAACCAGCAATTTAATAGCCGCAGGTTGATCACCTGTTGGTTGAAATGGCGATTGTATCTCAAATTTAGACATATTGTTTTAGTTAAAATTTAAAATTAGAGATTAAATACAGCTCAAAACAGCACTTATTCGGAGGTTTCTTAACCTTGCTCCAATCTAAAACGCTCTCTTCTTAATTCACTAAATCCTAATGGATTTGTTTTTAAAGTATCAATATTATTTCTTTGTTTATAAATATCAATTGCTGCAAATACTGCATTGGTAAAACTTAGTTGGGAGGCAATTCCTTTTCCGGCAATATCATAAGCAGTACCGTGGTCAGGGCTGGTTCTCAAAACAGGCAAACCTGCGGTATAATTCACGCCATCTTCAAATGCAATGGATTTAAAAGGAATTAGACCCTGGTCGTGGTACATTGCAAGAACCAAGTCAAAATTATGATAAGATTTCATTCCAAAAAAACCATCCGCGCTGTAGGGTCCAAAACAAAAAATATTTTTTGATTTAGCTTCCTCTATTGCAGGTATAATTGTATCCTTTTCCTCAGAACCAATAGCTCCTTTATCGCCATTATGAGGATTAAGTCCTAAGATGGCAATTTTAGGTTTAACGATACCAAAATCGCGTTTGAGGCTTTCATTTGCCACCTTAAGTTTGGACAAAATAAGTTCTTTCTTAACAGCTGAGGCAACTTGGTTTAATGGCAAATGCTCAGTTAAAAGACCAACACGGATATTGTCATTGTAGAGCACCATTAATGATTCCTCTACACCCAAAGCGGCTGTTATATGGGAGGTGTGACCAGTAAATCCACTGGCAGTTTTGATGCTTGATTTGTCTACTGGAGCTGTAACCATTGCATCCAATTTATTCGCCTTGGCATCTTGCAGCATTCTGTCAATAGCAAGCAATGCCTCAGCACCGGCTTTATCTGATTGGACACCATATTGAACTTCAAAAATTTCGTTGCTGCTTGCAATTAAATTCAATTGGTCTTCTTTGGCCTCAGAAACATCTTTTATTAAAACATAAGAAGGTTCTTCAAGTCCAAGATTTTTTTTGCAAAATGCAAATGACTTCGGGTTTGCATACAATACAGGAATGCAATGATCAAATAACATAAAATGCTCAAAAGCTTTTATTATAACTTCCAAACCAACACCATTCGGATCACCTTGACTTATACCTATTATTGGTTTTTTCATATTACTTTGCATTTTGACTTTGCTTCATTAAGAAATCTATCATTAGCCTTACCCCAACACCCGTTCCACCTTTTGGCTTATATGAATCAGCTGCGTGGTTGAAAGCAGGGCCGGCAATATCAAAGTGCATCCAAGGGTAGTCTGTAAAATGCTCTAAAAATTTAGCCGCGCTAATTTGACCACCTTCGCCTTTACCCAAATTACTCATATCTGCAATTTCAGATTTTAACTCGTCCGCATACTCAGACCATAAAGGAAATTCAACCAAGCGTTCGAAAACAGAATAACTACTTTCAAACACAGATTGTTTTAATTTATCGTCAGCATTGCCCATAAATGCAGTTGCATAGGGTCCAATAGCTCTAACTGCTGCGCCAGTCAAGGTTGCAAAATCACACACCAACATTGGATTTAATTTTTTCGCAAAATGCAAAGCATCAGCCAAAACCAAACGTCCTTCTGCATCGGTGTTTAAAACTTCCACAGTTGTGCCGCTGTACATCGTTATAACATCGCCAGGGGCATAGCTATTTTCACCAATCCAATTATCTGTTGCAGGCACCAAACCAATAACATGAATTGGAAGTCCTAATTTTGCTACTGCACTTAAAACAGAAACAACAACTGCACTTCCTGCCATATCACATTTCATATGGTCCATACTCATAGGCGTTGGCTTTAGGCTCAAGCCACCGGTATCATAAACCACCCCTTTACCAACCAAAACTATCGGCTTCTTATTGCTGGCATTTTTAGGTTTATATTCCATGATGTTAAATGTTGGCGGTATTTTACTCCCTTTGTTTACCGCTAAAAGACCACCCATTTTTTGAGCAGCAATTCTAGATTCATTCCAAACTTCAACATTAAATCCTGCTTCCTTGCCTATTTTTTTAAACTCCTCAGACAATTGAATTGCGTTTAAAAAACTATGTGGCTCGTTAACTAAATCCCTCGCTATATAGGTAGAATCAATAACCGCATTTATATATTCTAAATCTTTCGCCTCAACAGTGTCCGCTAATACGTGAACGTTTTGCAGGCTATTAGATCTTTTCTTTTTGTCCGTAAAATATTTCAAAAACTGATAATTCGAAAGCATAATGCCTTCCGACATAGCCAAAGCCAAATGTTTGTCGAAAGAGACAATACAAGCATGTTTTGCTTTGTGCTCATTCAAAATAGCACAAAACTTAGCGCCCATCTTTCTAAGCTTTTCACTTAATTCCCAACCGGCAGTATCATAAACTGGCAAAACCAGTTTCAAAATCAACCCTGAATTAAATTGAATCATTGGTCTTTTTGATTCAATCGCTGCAAGCACTGCTTCATTTTCTGACTTGTCTAAAAAAGTTGATTTTTTAAATTTGCTGGCATCTAAAATAACAATCATTTGATCATTATCTGACGGCTTACTTACTGATTTTATAAACTTCATGGATTTTTTATTTTTATTGATTGATTAAGACTAAACAATAGTCTTTTTTACCTTTTTGTGCCAATATATATTTGCCTTTGATTAAGTCCTTTTCTGAGATGGTATATTCCAAATCGCTTACTTTGTTTTTATTAATGCTTATCCCATTTCCTTGCAGCATTTTCTTTGCTTCAGTTTTACTTGGTAAGAGGTTAATTTTTTCACTTAGAAAATCCACAATTGGAATTCCGTTTTTAATGTCATTTAAGCTTAACAAGGCTTGTGGCACACCATCCATTGCCGACAATAGAGTTTCTTCGTCAATTGTTTCAAGTTCTTCTGTAGTTCCTTTTCCAAACAAAATCTCACTTGCACGAACAGCATTATTATAAGCCTCCTCACCGTGAACACGAATAGTAACCTCTTTGGCTAGTTCTTTTTGCAACAAATGCTTCTCAATAGATTCAATTTCTTCTCTTGTTCTTAAACTAAAAATTCTAATGTAATTCTGAACATCATCGTCACTTGATCTCAACCAAAATTGATAAAATGCATAAGGGCTGGTCCTTTTTGGATCTAGCCAAATATTTCCACCTTCTGACTTCCCGAATTTAGTGCCATCAGATTTTTTAATCAAGGGAGTTGTTAACGCAAACGCCTCTCCACCATCGATGCGTCTAATTAATTCTGTACCCGTTACAATATTCCCCCATTGGTCACTTCCTCCCATTTGAAGTTGAACGTTTTGGTTCTTGTTGAGATAATAAAAGTCATAGCCTTGAACCAACTGATAACTGAACTCAGTAAATGACATACCATTTTCCAAACGGTTTTTCACACTGTCCTTTGACATCATGTAATTTACTGTAATGTGTTTGCCAACATCTCTAATGAAGTCCAAAAAAGAAAACTGCTTGAACCAATCATAATTGTTGACGATTTCTGCACTGTTTTCTCCACAATCAAAATCTAAAAACTTTTGCAACTGTGCCTTCTGACAAGCCAAGTTATGGTTTAAAACGTCTTCGTTTAACAGATTGCGCTCTGCGCTTTTTCCACTCGGGTCACCAACCATTCCTGTAGCCCCTCCAACCAATGCAATAGGCTTATGACCTGCTCTTTGAAAATGCAACAGAGTCATTATTTGAACCATATTGCCAACGCCCAAGGAGTCTGCAGTTGGGTCAAAACCAATATAACCCTTCACGATTTTACTGTTTAACAAATCTTCAGTTCCAGGCATAACGTCCTGTATCATATTTCTCCAACGAAGTTCTTCAATAAAATTGTGCTTAGGCTTCATAAATCTTGACGTAACAGGTTTGAATATATAAGAGGCAAAGATAAACCAAAAGAAAACAATTTCACATGGAAACAAGCGAAATTAAATATTTTCAATAAGTTTGTAGCAACGATGAATTTTCTTTCCCATTATTATTTCTATAAAACCAAGAACCCTTACTTTAATACTGGACTAATATTACCCGATTTGGTTAAAAGCTATTGCAATACCCGCATCAAACCCATTGGCAAATTTAACAGACCAGCATTCATTGCGCTTGCAGATGGGAGTTTAACCCATCTTGAATGCGATCGAAAATTTCACAATTCACTATTTTTCAAACAAACCACAGGGTTTTTATCAAATACTTTGGATAAAGAATGCAATTGGCCTCGCAAATGGTTTTTAAACCACTTGCTAATGGAAATTTTACTAGACCGGGTATTAATGGATGAGCATGATGGGCTTTGCGCGCAATTTTACCAAGACCTATCCCTCGTTAACCCAGAAGAAATTTGTCTTTTTCTAAAAATGATAGGATTGCCCAACACTCAAAATTTCCAAATAGGATTTGAGCGGTTTGTCAATTCTAAGTTTATTTTTGAATACCAACACAATGAAAAAATTTGTTTTGCGTTGAACAGGGTGTATCAAAAAGTAGGAATTGATTATGAGTGGACCAATGAGGACAATGTTTTACTGCAGAAAAAACTACCAGAAATACTGTATTTTATCAAAGAAAATCTAAACGATTTGGCCATTGAAGTCAAAACATGAAGAAAAGTGAATTATTTTTAAGACATTTGCATAGACCTATGAAAAGCCAGCTTCTAGTTACCATTCTATTTTCCTTTACAATTAATGGATTTAGCCAAAATGCAACTAAATACAGCAATGAATTTTTGCAAATAGGTGTGGGTGCTCGATCGCTTGGCATGGGAGGGTGCATGATTGCATCAACAAATGATGTGTACTCTGGCTATTGGAATCCAGCAGGTTTGGTCGGCATCAAAAGCAATGCTCAAGTTGCGTTAATGCACGCCTCTTACTTTGCGGGAATTGCAAATTACGACTATGGTTCATGGGCAACTAAAGCGGGCGACAAAGGCGCAATTGGCATCAGTTTGGTGCGTTTTGGCGTCGATGGCATTGCCAACACATTTGATTTGATTAGAAATGGAGAAATTGATTACACCCGCGTAAGTTCATTTAACACCACAGATTTTGCGGCAATTGTATCCTATGCGCAATCGGCCGATTTCAAAAGCATGAGAAATATAGATTTCTCTTGGGGAGGCAACATGAAAATTATCAGCAGAAAAGTAGGGCCATTTGCCAAAGCGACAGGCTTTGGATTCGATGCAGGTGTAAAGTTTGACAACACTAAGAAAAACTGGTCACTTGGCATTGTTGTTCGCGATGCAACATCAACATTTAATAGTTGGAGATACACATTCACTGATGCCCAAAAAGACATTTTGGCTACCACAGGCAATGCCATACCAAAAAGCACTTTAGAGATTACACTGCCAAGAATATTGGGTGGTTTTGCAAAAACTTGGGAAAGCGACAACTGGACATTCCTAGCAGAAATAGATGCTAATATTACCCTTGATGGCAAAAGAAATACTTTGATCAAATCAAATCTCTTAAGTATTGATCCATATTGCGGAGCGGAGGTAACTTATAATTTAAGCGATGCAAACCGATTGTATTTCAGAACTGGTTTTAACAATTTCCAACATTACTCCAACAGCAAGGGAAAACAAACAGCATCAATTATGCCCAATGTTGGTATTGGATTTACATTTGGAAATTTCACCTTAGACTATGCATTAACCAATTTAAGTGCGGTTTCAGGAAATGGTCCGGCTTTGTACAGCAATATTTTTTCTCTAAAACTTGACATTAATAGGGACAGCAAATAAAATTATTCTCACTTGTCACATTTTCTGTATTCTAATGATTTTCTATTTAAGGCAAAATGACCTAGTTTTGCGCCTCAAATTTTCTATAATTGTCTTTCATTGAAAAATTAAAAAACCGTTGGAATGTAAAATCTGGTGTTCAGGTATTGCTAATTTTAATTGTATTTACGTGTACAGGAAGTACAATTGTGGTTTTAAAACATTTAATTGGCATTTCAAATGACTCGTCAAGTTCGCATAGAGTATTATTCTATTTGGCTGTGTTACCAATATACAATATCATGCTTTTGGCTTACGGTTTTTTGTTTGGGCAATTTAATTTCTTCCTTGATTTTGAAAAAAAATTCTTCAAGAGAATTGTAGGATTATTTAAAAAAAGAAAAAATGATTAAATCAGCAACTGTTCTTAGCGCTTTATCAAATGTTGAAGACCCAGACTTAAAAAAAGACCTGGTTACTTTAGGCATGATTAGAGATCTGCTTATTTCTGAATTCAATATTTCATTTTCGGTTTATTTAACAACACCTGCCTGTCCTATGAAGGAGATGCTTGAAAATGCCTGTAGAAATGCAATTCAACATTTTATACCAGAGGCAAAAGAAATTCAAATTAAGATGACCTCGGAGGTCAGTACACAAACCCGAATATCTGATGTTATGCCTAGCGTTAAAAACATTATAGCAGTGGCTAGTGGCAAAGGCGGAGTTGGAAAGTCTACAGTAGCAGCAGGTATTGCAACAGTTCTAAACGCTGCTGGAGCCAAAGTAGGCATTTTAGATGCTGACATCTACGGCCCTTCAATTCCAATATTGTTTGGGGTTGAAAATGGCATTATAGAAATGGATATGGTCAATGGAAAAGAACTCATGAGACCTGTTGTTTCCAGCAACATTAAACTATTCTCGATAGGTTTTTTATCAAAACCAAATGAAGCAATCGTTTGGCGAGGACCGATGGTTTCTTCTGCAATCAAACAATTTATGAATGGGGTCAATTGGGGTGAATTAGATTACTTAATTGTTGACCTGCCTCCAGGAACTGGCGATGTTCAATTGACCTTGGTGCAGAATCTTCCACTTACAGGAGCTGTCATTGTAAGCACACCTCAGAAATTGGCAGTTGCTGATGCAGGCCGTGCATGCGCGATGTTTAAAATGGAAGCCGTTAAAGTACCTATTTTAGGTATAGTTGAAAACATGTCATTCTTTACGCCCCCACAAAAACCAGATGAGATCTATTACCTATTTGGACAAGGAGGGGCTGAGAAATTATCAAAACAATTTGAAACCTCGATTTTAGGCAAATTGCCAATTAGAACAGACATGATGGAAGACGCAGATTCAGGAAAAATATCAGAAATTCAAAATGTCAAAATTTTTGCAGAGATTGCGGGCAAATTGGTTCAGCAGATAGCTATACTCAATTCAAACAATAAAAATGACCAATAAAATATCAAAAATTGAAGAAGCACTTAATTCAGTAAGACCATTCCTTAAAATGGACGGTGGCAATGTTGAGCTTGTCAATATTGATGAAAACAATGTTGTAACCCTAAAGCTTTTAGGGGCTTGCAGCGGCTGTTCAATGAGCCACATGACGATGAAAGCTGGCATCGAAGAGGCCATTAAAAAAGTTCTACCTGAAGTCACTTCAGTTGTAGCCATTGATTAAAAAGCTTTATTGCTTTTCTTTAAAGCACTTTTCGCACCTTGGTTCATAATGATCCGAATGACCAATTAACACCAAAACTTTATTGTCTACTTTTCTGTAGGTGTATTCGGCTTGGCCCCCGCACAATGCGCAGCTTGCTTGAAGCTGAATGTTTTCATCTGCCAACTCCATTAGAGCTGGAATTAAACCAAATGGCCTGCCCAAATAATCTTTATCCAAACCTGCCGCAACAACTTCAATGCCCTTTCCGATTATTCTTTTTATATCACTTAAAATAACTTTATTGAAGAATTGAGCCTCATCGATTGCAATCAATTTGGTAAATGGTGTTATAAAATCAAACAATTCCATTTCATTTTCAAATACAATGCACTCATGTGTTTTTCCGTCGTGGGTAGCAATAACGGATTTTCCAGCGCGAACATCAACCGCTGGTTTAAAAACGATAAATTCATTGGATTTTAAATTGCGTTCACTTATGTATTGAATGAGTGCACTTGTTTTTCCTGCAAACATGCAGCCATAATAAATCCTTAGTTTTCCTTTGTTTGACATCTATGTGAAGGCAAATTTGCTCAAAAATATTTTAGCCTCAAAAAATATTTGAAAGTATTTTCAAAATCGAGAAAAAAATATTATTATTGAATTGCATTTAGCCCATATTACATGAATCAGCAAGAAATCATCGATCAAATTAAATCACTTTTAAATTCCTCGGAAAAAGCAATTATTGAAATCCAAAACGGAACCAATATTGATTTTTACATAACCTTGATTCAACAAAACAACATTGATTGCTTTAATTTATCCAAGCGGATACAAAGCACAAAGGTCAGTGAATCAAACATTGCTTCAAAGTTGGAAATACAAAAACCGCATGAACCAATTACTGTTCAAGTTGAAACGGTTGTTGAAACTCAGATTCCGGATATTGAACCAGCGAGTATTGTTGAGCCAATCACTGAGCCAATCCTTGAGCCAATCGTTGAGCCAATCGCAGAGCCAATCAAAGGGGCTGAAAAAACCGAAGCACCTATTCAGGAACCCATTGCTCAAATTGAAGTTGAAACTTTTGCAGAGCCTGATCAAGAAAGCATGATTGAAGAGGCTGTAAAAACACCCTTAAAGACGACTCCAAGCATTCAAACATCAAAATTCAAAGAAGAAGAAACAGATGAATTCTCTGTGAATTCAAAAATTTCTAAGAACAAACAACCTGTACTCAATTTTGCAGACAAGTCTACTGAAACATCAATTTCAGATCTTGCAAAAGCAATTTCAATTGGCAAAAAATTTGAATTTATAAATGGTTTGTTCGATGGCAACAGTGAAGCATACAAGAATTGCATCCATACTATACAAAGCGCTGAAAACTACCCTAGCGCGATCAACTATATTGAAAATGAAATAAACAATCAATTTGATTGGAATGAACACGAACAACTAGCTGCCGAATTTTTTGCCCTAATAAAAAGAAGATTTAATTAAAAACTAAAATGATCAACTGGCATAGTATACCATTTGCCAGGTTATTGATTCCGTTCACCATTGGTATAGTCGTTTACAATTGTTTTCCGGGAACTCTACCCTTCGCATACTTGCTGACAGCATTGGCAGGTACATATTTGCTTATAACAAGTAAGCTAAAAATTCAGTTTAAATTCAAGCAAAAAGCATGGATCTCATTAGCCATTTCATTGCTTTTCCTCACTGTGGGGATATTCAGATCTCATTTTTCTCAAGCCAATGTTTCAAACACCCATTATTCAAAAATCGAAGGCATTCGATCTTTACAAGTTGAAATTACAGATGTTTCAGAATCTAAAAATGACAAGATCAAAATAACGGCTGAGGTTAAGCAGGTTTTTGACTCCTCTTTTTTAAAAATAAATTGCAGTGGCCTAGTCCTTATAAATTTAAAAATTGATAGCAATTATAGCATACCAAGCATAGGCGAAAACTTCATCTTAAAAGCCAGTTTATTGAAGCCGGAACATTCAGATAACCCCGGTACTTTTAATTACCAAACGTATCTGAAGAGAAAACAAATTCTATACACCATAAATACCCAAGGCAATAAACTGATCAAAACCAATGAATACGCCTACCACATAAAAAAGTCAGCCTATAAATACCGCGACTACTGTTTAAAAATTATTAGAAATAACATTCCAAATAAAATGTCATACGGCATCTCTGAGGCCCTGATATTGGGTTATAAATCAGATTTAAACGAGGAAACTAATTTAATTTTTACCAGAACAGGAACCTTGCACATTCTGGCTGTTAGTGGCATGCATGCTGGATTGATTTTTAGCATTCTAAACTTTCTGTTCGGCTTTTTGAATAAAATCAAAAGAGGTGCGGTGTATAAAACACTGATAATTTTATCTTGCTTATGGTTCTATGCTGTAATGTCAGGACTGTCAGCTTCAGTTGTTAGAGCCGCAGTTATGTTTAGTTTAATTTCGATTGGGAAAATTGTAAACAAAGACGCAAACCCGCTGAATACAATATTCTCATCAGCATTTTTAATGCTAGCATACGAACCAAACTATTTTTTCGACACTGGATTCCAGCTCTCCTATTTAGCCGTATTAGGAATTGTTGTATCATATTCAAAAATTAGAGCAGCATACAGACATAAATCAAAAGTGATGGTAGCCGTTTTAGATTTAATTAATGTAAGCTTGTGCGCCCAGATACTGACGTTTCCAATCAGCATATTCTATTTCAATCAATTTCCAAGTTATTTCATATTGAGCAATTTGATTGTGATTCCAGTTTACACGTTAATTATATTTCTCATTCTGGCCATATTCCCATTTTCAAGCATCCCTTTGATTTCTTTTAATATTGGCAAAATCATAGACCGTTTAATTTACTACAACGATAAATTTATGCAGTGGACCGATCAATTGCCATATTCTGTCATTGAAAATATAAACATCGAATTCATTGAATTGATTATTCTTTACCTCATAATCATTTTAAGTCTTTACTTTTTTTACTTTAAAACCAAAACAAGTTTAATTCTGATTCTTCTTGCGCTTTCGATTCTAAAACCATATCAATACTATTTGAAAGAAAAATGCAATAGACAGAGGTTCATTTGTTTGATGGGTTTTAAGAATGCAGACATCTATGTCTGCGTGGATGGTGAAAAAGCATTCGTTTATGGAGATTCTTTGAGTTTTACCCAAAAAAGCATAAAAAATGACTTAAATAGGTTCTTTTTAAAAAACAATACAAAGTCAAAATATATGATTCAAGAAAAAGATACATTTACATCAACAAATTTTAGATCAATTCAAGCACTTGGATTTCAATTTTTTGACAGAATTGTGACAATGCAAAATACTGCACACTTAAGTGGACAAAGCAAAGTGTATTGCATAATCCAAGGTGAAGAAAAAAAACAATTATATAGACCAAAAATAAGTGCTAATAATTTGATAATCAGCCATAAAATATTGAAGAGAAAAAGAGAAAGCATAAACAAGGAGCTTTGCAATGTTTATGGCAAAAAAATAAATATTTCAAATAGATTTCGAATCATTTGTCGATTTTAAAAAATTATTACCAAAAAAAGTAGAGTATTTTATGAAATTGTTTGGCGTTTCAAAAATCGTTTATATATTTGGAGTGTTAAAATAATAAAAAATCAATATAAATTTTATTAATTATGAGAAAAATTTACAAACCACAAAAATTCCTTCGAATAGTCTTCACACTATTCTGTGCGGCATTCATGAGCTCGGCTTATGCACAGTTGTCTGGTACTTACACCATCGACAACACAGCAGCAACGAGCGGAACCAACTTTGCTACTTGGCTTGCTTTCAGAAATTCCATTACCACAAATGGTGTCAATGGAGCTGTTACAGTCAATGTAATGACCGACAACACTGAGACCGCTCAAATCAACTTTGGCGCAATCACTGGAACATCATCAACCAACAAGGTTACCATTAATGGTAACAACAAAATTTTATCTGTTGGTGTATCTGATGCTGTTATCTTGTTAAGCGGTGCCGACTATTTTACTTTCGATAAAGTAGTAGTTAGAAACACCAGCACAAGTCAGTACGTTCAAGGTTACAGATTGTTTAATGGTTCAGATTACAACACCATTTCAAATGGTATCATCGAATTTACTTCATTAACCTCTGCAACAACTTCAGGCGGTGCTTATGTAGCGTTTTCAAATTCTTCAACTTCAATGACTGCTACAAGTTCTACTGGTCATGGTAACTTTTGTACCATCAGTGGCAACACAATGCGTACAACGAACACCAACAGTCC
>CAMDAF010000018.1 GCA_945888525.1 Chitinophaga pinensis | reverse complement strand
AGCAGATAAGCCAAGGACAAAATCTTTTTCGCATACATTGTAATCCAATAAATCTAGAATGGCCTGCTCGCTGTCATCTTCAGCAAATTCTACAGCTTTTCGAATTGCAGTATCGCCGCCCGCAATTATTCCAATAACCAAGCCCTGAGGCACCCCATAAGTTGGTGGACATTCGCTCGCATCCAGAATGCCTAATCTTCCACTTGTACCGGCACCTATATAAAATAAGCGCCCGCCATTCTCCATATTCTGAACCAGTTTTTCTACCAACTTAGAAATTGAATTAATTTCATCTTGCACAGCAGTTGCAACTTTTTTGTCTTCAGAATTTATTGCTGTAATAATCTCCTTAATTGTTAATGAAGATAAATTTGGGTATAAAGAGTCTTGTTCAGTGCTTGGTATCAAAATACTAATAATTTAAAATGCAAAATTAATGTATTAAGATAGAAAAATTAAATATGTACCCTTTTTACAAATAATAACCTTTTGCTATAATAGGATTCAAGGGAATTAGAAACGATAACACCTGCTTGTACAGAGGCATGTATAAAATAAATAGCATTCCCTTCCGTTTTGGTTACGATTCCAATATGGCCAACCGTTTCGCCCGTATTTCTGCCATTAAAGAAAATAAGATCCCCGGCACTGGCGTTTTTAAAACTTATAAACTTCCCAGAGTAGGCAATATTGCCAGATGAATTGGGCAGTTTGGTTCCAAAATGAGAAAACACAAATTGCACAAACCCACTGCAATCAAAGCATTTTGGAACATTTGAACCATAACAATATGGTTTATTCAAATATTGTTTGGCGTAATTTATTAAAGAATCGCATAGTTCAGGTCTGTTCTTAACTGCGCTATGTGAGGCATAAAAAACGTCCTTCTTTGGTGCTGTCTCCATGGCCAAAATAACAGGCAGGATCAAAACCCAAAGAAGGACGTTTAAATATTTAATCAATTATATTAGTATCTGTATGTGTCTTTTTTGAACGGACCATTCATCTCAACACCTATGTATTCAGCTTGTTCAGCGTCTAATGTCTCTAGGGTTGCACCAATGTGTGCTAAGTGTAAATAGGCTACCTTCTCATCCAATTGCTTAGGCAAAACATATACTTTGTTCTCATAGTTTTGGCTGTTGTTCCAAAGTTCTAATTGTGCCAATGTTTGGTTCGAGAATGAGTTACTCATCACAAATGATGGATGGCCCATCGCACAACCCAAATTAACCAATCTACCTTCAGCTAAAATGATAATTTCTTTACCATCTACAGTGTAAACATCAACTTGTGGTTTGATGGTATACTTGGTATCGCCATGGTTAGAATTTAACCAATTCATATCAATTTCATTATCAAAATGGCCAATGTTACAAACAATTGATTTGTCTCTCATTGTTTTGAAATGTCTTTCCTTAATAATGTTTACGTTACCAGTGGCTGTAACAAAAATATTTGCTCTTGTACAAGCTTCGTTCATGGTAACCACTTCAAAACCATCCATTGCTGCTTGCAGCGCACAAATTGGATCGATTTCAGTTATTAGAACTCTGCAACCTGCACCGCGCAAAGATTCTGCAGAACCTTTTCCTACATCACCATAACCAGCCACAACGGCAACTTTACCTGCCATCATAATATCTGTTGCTCTTCTGATTGCATCTACTAACGATTCTTTGCAACCATATTTATTGTCAAATTTAGACTTGGTAACACTGTCATTTACATTGATTGCTGGCATCATCAAGGTGCCTTTCTTCATTCTTTCATATAAACGGTGAACACCTGTTGTGGTTTCTTCGCTTAATCCTTTTATTCCTGCAGCAAGTTCTGGATATACGTCAAAAACCATATTGGTTAAATCACCACCATCATCCAAAATCATATTTAATGGTTGTTTTGAATCGCCAAAGAACAAAGTTTGTTCAATACACCAGTCAAACTCTTCAGCTGTCATACCTTTCCAAGCATAAACAGAAATACCAGCAGCAGCAATGGCAGCGGCAGCGTGGTCTTGGGTTGAGAAAATATTACAAGATGACCAAGTAACCTCAGCGCCTAATTCAGTAAGTGTTTCGATTAATACTGCAGTCTGAATGGTCATGTGCAAACAACCAGCAACCCTTGCACCAGCAAGAGGCTTGCTTTTACCGTATTCAGCTCTTAGTGCCATTAGACCTGGCATTTCTGCTTCAGCCAATTTAATTTCTTTTCTTCCCCATTCTGCTAAAGAGATGTCTTTAACTTTGTAAGGTACGTATGTGCTTGTTTCTGTTGACATGATATTATAAAAGTTCTGCAAAGGTAATACTTTTATGAAAAAAAATCCCGTATTTCTGCGGGATTTTGGACTTATAAAGTTCCTTTATATTGTTAAACAAGACTAATGTCCTAGTATTTCTTCATTAATAATTTGGTATACAGCACTATAATTAACTTATAATTCTTCAGCTAAGCCAAACCGAAATCCTTAATTATTTCCTTCTTTTCAACTCCTGGCTAATCAAACTCAATTCTCTTCCTACCTGTCCCTGAACCGAACTATTCTCCTGAGCACGTCTACTAAGATATGGCAATACTGCTTTTACTGGACCGTAAGGAACGTATTTTGCAACATTATACCCGGCATGGGCCAAATTAAAACTAATATGATCACTCATACCTAATAACTGAGCAAAGTAAATATGAGGATGAAACTTAGCGATGTTTTTCTTCTCCATTAAATCAACTAAATACAATGCACTATCTTCGTTATGGGTACCAGCACAAATGCTAACTCTGTCTATGTGCTCCACACATAATGAGATGGCATCGTTGTATTCTTTGTCTGACCCAACTTTATCAGGCTGAATTGGACTCTGATACCCCATTTTCGAGGCGCGCTCACGTTCTTTTTCCATGTAAGCACCTCTCACCAATTTAAAGCCTAAGTAACAATTCAACTCACTTAATTTTCTTTGAATGTGCGCAACTCTGCCAGTCCTGTAACATTGAACCGTATTGAATATGATTGCCTTCTCCTGGTTGTACAAGGCCATTGCATCATAGGTCAAATCATCAATCACATCTTGAATCCATGAATCTTCGGCGTCAACAAACAGTTTAACATCATGGTCTGATGCAGCCTTGCAGATGGATGAAAATCTATTTTTAATTCGTTCAAATTCTGCCTGTTCAGATTCATTGATTGATTCACCGGCATTCACTTTGGTGAGTAATTCCATGCGGCCGATGCCCGTGGTTTTAAATACCGAAAACGGAATATTTTTTCTATCCTCAGAAGCTTTTACAATGGTTAATATAACCTCCTTGCAGGTATAATCAAAAGCAAGTTCATTTTCTTCACCTTCAACAGAATAGTCTAAAATAGTTCCAATATTATTGGCGGTTAAAGTAGAAATTGCCTTTGCACAATCTTCAATGCTTTCACCTCCACAAAACTGAGCGAAGAGTGTATTTTTAATGATTGTTTTTACTGGGCTTATAAACTCAATAACCGAAGCCGCAATGCCAGGTCCATATTTAATTAATAGTGGATAATTGAAACTTTGAAATAATAGTCTTGCTTTCTTAAGTTCAGCATTGCTTTTATGAGCAAATGCAACCTCAGTGTTATTAAAAGAAATACTTGGCATCGGGCACAAAATTAAGCATGTATTGCTAATTATTTTAATGATTCTTTCCCATAAAAACCCATTAAATAAAAATTTGACCTTAAAAACTTTGTGGGCAAGCTATTTCAACAGGTTCATTCTTGATAGGATGCACAAACGAAATACCATAGGCATGCAAACATATGGACTTGTTTTTCAATACCTGAGGTGCTCCATACTTCAAATCGCCGACTATGGGCGTTTTATTGGCTGAAAGCTGTGCCCTAATTTGGTGGAATCGACCCGTAATCGGATAAACTTCTAGCAGCGCCTGATGGCCTCTACTTTCTATTACTTTATAAGTTAGAACCGACTCTTTTGAATTATCAACTGGCTTTTTGAACACATCAGCTTTGTGCGATTTGCTGTTCTTCCTTAAGTAATGTCTTAATTCAGCTTCTATAGGTTCAGGAATTCCATTCACCAAAGCGCGGTAAGTCTTGCGGATCTTATCCTCGCGAAACAACTCATTCATTTTGGATAAACCCTTGCTGGTTTTGGCCAACACAACAATTCCGCTAACTGGTCTATCAATCCTATGAATGACCCCACAAAATACATTGCCTGGCTTCTGATCTCTTTCTTTGATAAAGGCTTTTACCAATTCCGACAAAGGAACGTCTCCGGTCTCATCTCCTTGCACCAATACCCCTGCTGGTTTATTTACAGCAATTAAATGGTTGTCTTCATACAGAATACTTGCAGCGATATCAAAAACTTGTATTGGTCTCAAAATATTAAAGTACAAAGGTAAAACTATTCGAAGGATGAATGAAATTGAAATACAGGATGGAGGACAAAAAAATGAGAGCACTGCTTACGCTTTCAAGAAAGTCCTTTTGAGAGTGAGTGTGAATGTGAGAATGCCCCATAATAGAGACTCCGCTTAGCTCTGTCACATTACAGGGTATAGTGTGACGAAAAATGAGAGCAATGTTGCCGCTTACAAAAATTTTCCTTTTTAGAGTGAGCGTGAATGTGAGAATGAGTGTGACGAAAAATGAGAGCAATGTTGCCGCTTTCGCTTTCACATTCACTCTCATTTTGTGGGCCCTCTTGGGATTGAACCAAGTACCCTCTGATTATGAGTCAGATGCTCTAACCAAATGAGCTAAGGGGGAGCGCGTATTTATACAGTAAATTATTTTTAACTGACTAAACACTGCCAAATGACATTACGATTTCCAAAAGTTCACGTTGATTCAAAGCAACAAGTTTTTATTTCATTTTACATAAATGAAAAGAGGTATAGATTATACAATGGTAAAAGAATAGGTTCTTCAACAGACCCTAATTCTTACCCTATTGACCAAAGACAATCTATTGGCAAGGTACTAGCTACTGTAATATACAGTTACTTATTACTGGGTGGTATATTAACTAATTATAGATCCACGGAAGTTGTTAGTGGTAAACTTTCTGATTTAGAGTATTTAAAGAGAGACATTCGGGAGCCATTGAGGTATATAGAAGAACTGGTTCATTAAAAAAACTACAATTGGTTATGGGTCACTCTAATTTAATAGTGAGTATGACGTATTTAAGAGGGCTTGAAGTTTCTGAATTAAAAGTGGAAGACATGCCCATGATTTAAAATTTTGAATTGTCAAATTATAGTGTCAATTTTACCTATTATTAAGTTTTTATAATAAATCATGAGAATATTATTTTTTGATACTGAAACCACTGGATTGCCAAAAGACTGGAATGCCCCTGTAGAGCAGCTAGATAATTGGCCAAGACTAGTTCAAATCGCTTGGCAGGTTTACAATCAAGAAGGTGATTTATTAGAAGAGCATGAGTATATTATTAAGCCAGTTGGTTTTATAATCCCATCAGAAGCTAGTGCTGTGCACAAGATAACTACAGAAAAAGCATTAGAAACAGGTGTAGATTTATTAACTATTTTAAAGGTTTTTTCATCTTCAGTTAAAAGCTGTGGTTTAATGGTAGCCCACAATTATAGTTTTGATTATAATATTATGGGGTCAGAGCTCTTAAGAAACGGTCTTGAAAATAGCTTAAAAGATAAAGAGCATATATGCACTATGAATGCCTCTACTGACTTTTGTAATATTTCAGGCCAATATGGAAATAAATGGCCAAAGCTTGAGGAATTGTATGATATTCTGTTTGGAGAGTCTTTCAATGCACATAATGCACTTGAAGATATTAGGGCGACTGCACGTTGTTTTTGGGCACTTAGGGATAAAAAAATAATTGACCCAATTAGAAAAAACAATCCCAATGATAAAGTTCTAAAAAATAAGGGCAGTGAAGGTAATATTGTTTCGAATATATTGGATATCAATAAATTAAAATCAGATTCAATAATTTATGAAAAACACCTTGAGATTAATGGTTGTACAAAACAAAGTACATTGGATGCTTTTATTGAATCTATTGAATCCATGGAAAATGACCCTGAAAAAATAGCGGAGATTGAGAAAGCATCTGGAAAGCCAATGATTGAATTTTCAAAATCACAAGATGATCAGATCTCATTTTTGTTAATGGAGATTAAGAAAAATAATTACAATTTTGTTTTAGATGAAACAACAGTAGGTGTGCAAGATGAACAAGTAATTAATACAATACATATCAGATCAAATAATCATTTTAAAACTAACCCTGACAACATAGTACTTAATTCCCCTGCTACTTTTTTCTGTTCAACGTTTAATAGTATTATTATAGGATTTGAGTTTTTTGAAAAGAGATTATTCAGACACTATGTTAGAGAAAAAAATAATTGTTCAGCTTTCCTTAATATCAAAAGAGCTGATATTGTAGGTTACCAAGAAATTGAAAATACTAAATTCAAAACATTTAAGACTTCTAAATCATTAAGGTTTGCCTCAAAAGCGGGAGGAGCTTTGCCGGGTGGGCTAATTCCACTTTTGGCACTTGATGCAATAATTAGTATTGAAGACAATGTCAAAAATCTAAAAGACTCAAAAGGCTCATTATTTATACTTCAATTTTTTGAAAACAAAAAAAAAGTTACGCTTGAAATTTGTTGTGAAGATTGGTACTGCCCAATATTTAGAAAATTTCTGGAAAACAATTGGAAAAAAGAACTTAGTAGAGAATATTTATTAACTATTTTTAAAAATGGGGCAGAAAACAAAGGAGGTTGTTACATTGCAACAATGGCATATGGTGATTACAATCATGAAAATGTTATTATGCTTAGGAAGTTTAGGGACAATATTCTCAACAACTATTTATTTGGCAGAATATTTATAAAAATCTACTATAAAACATCTCCTTCTCTTGTAGTTTTATTTAAAGACAATGAACGGATTAATTTGTATATAAAGAGAACTCTTGATTTATTTGTAAAAATTCTCAGCTAAAATGTAGTCATATTTAATTAACTACATTGGACTTTTCTCCACCCATAAAAGCTTTAGCTTATGGGATGAAAACACAAGAAACCTGTGACTACTTCTTCATTCTAAAGATTCAGAGATTTAAAACAAAACGTCTATTAACATTTTACCAACTCCAAATCTGATTAAATATTAATGAAACAACTTTTTTATATATTTTTATTATTACCTCTTTATTCATGCAACACAGAGGTATCCATCACTCCTATTGAAGTATCTTCAGGTTGGAGAGGCACTCCTGGTAAATTAGTTGTAAAGAAAGGGGATTTGGTAGATACTATTTATGATTGTCAGTTTGGGCATACTCCTGAACATAAATTATTAAAGCATTTAGACAAAGAATATTTATTTACTAGTTGTGAAATGAATAATGGAGGAGATAATTATCAAACGTTTGGTTTGTGGTCATTGGAGGATGCTACTTTTCTAGATACCCTTTTCTTTAAAGAGTTAAATATTAGTAAAGAAATTCAAATTAATGATAAAACAGCAGGTAATTACAATTGGATTAAAAGAAAAGGTAAGCTAAAACTAGTTAAAAACACTATAGTTTTTGAAATGGATTCTATTGTTACCCTTGTTGAAAATAATGAAACAAAGGATACTATTTCATTAGGGAGAAGTATTAAACATTTTAAGTTGAACCTGCGTTAGCTAGATATATAATAATGAAGCAGAAACTAATAAATTTACTTTTTTTATGATTTTTTGCTATTTCTACTCACTACAGAGGGGGAGATGCATCTTTCAAAATTAGCTGGGGGGCAGATAGGAAGTAAACCTACAGCGTTTAAAACATAAATAATTTAGAATGAACCAACTTATCACAAATATTGAATTATTATCAAACCAAAAAAGTTTTAGGTTGGGGATAAGTAATACCTCAGAGAATTTATGGTTTTTGATGCACTTTAAAAAATTGGAAATTCTAAATACAGTAATTTATCATCAACAATATAGTGAGTTTAGAACTGCAAAAACCACCAAGTATCCTACAAGGAGGTTAAAGAAAAAATTTGCCAATACAGCTGATTTTTTAGACTATTTGAGTCCAAGTTCTAAACCCTCAAGAAGATTTTTCTTTAGGCAAAAAGTGTGAGTGTGAATGTGAGAATGCCCCATAATAGAGACTCCGCTTTACTCTGTCACATTACAGGGTATAGTGTGACGAAAAATGAGAGCAATGTTGCCGCTTTCGAAAATTTCTTCCTAGAGTGGGTGTGAGTGTGAGAATGAGTGTGAAGAAAAAAAGAGAGTAATGTTGCCGCTTTCGCTTTCACATTCACTCTCATTTTGTGGGCCCTCTTGGGATTGAACCAAGTACCCTCTGATTATGAGTCAGATGCTCTAACCAAATGAGCTAAGGGCCCTTACGGGAGTGCAAAGGTAACTAATTTGATTAATTTATCAAATGCTTGAGTTAATTTATTCTAATAAATCAATCACCCGATTCGCTGCCAAACAATCGATCCAGCAAATTCTGCTTCTTCAACTCGCCGTTGTTATATTTCTCTTTATAGTCAAACTCGCCGTTTGGCTTGTAATACTTCCAGGTTCCGTGCTTCTGTCCGCTTCTGTAGCGTCCCTTAATGCTTATTACCGCATTTTCGTAATACTCAACATAAACACCATCCATAATGGTTCCATCCATTTCAACTGAAACGCGTGGATTGCCATTTTCAAAATAAGAAGTGTTCATGTCTCCTTGGAAGTTTTGTATTAAAAACAAGTCCATGCTGCTTAAAGTATCTGTTTCACTATCTGTAGTATCTAAAACAAGCTCTGGCGCAACCCAAGGTAGATATTGAGTTCCCATTACGGTGCGCATTCTGTCACCATCGCCGCTTAAACTCAACCCTACATGCTCAAAACATCTAACATAAGCCTCATTCTTTTGTGTACTCTTCCAACTTTCTGGATTTAACAAACCTTTGAAATTAGCAAAGTGGTGGTTAGGACTGATGTAGGCCATTACACTTGTTTGGTTTGCAAAACGGGATCTAAAATCGCGGTATTCTGTTTTGTTGGATAAGGTCTTTTGGGCAATAAAATCATCAATGGTCAACAGCAATGTCTTTGGATCGTCGCTTAACACCACGTAATCACCCAATACCGTGTAATACGGTTTTTCTATTTTAGAAAACAATTTACCCAAGAAGGCTTTAAACAAACCTTTTACCTCTAGGTATTTGATTTCATACCCATTGTAAACCACATCGTTAAAACGAATTGGTGTGCGCTTGCGGATCTGCTTCTCTATCATGGCTAAATTCTCTTTAGCAGAATTAATATTCGAGGCTTTAATTGCCATAACGTTGCGCACTTTATTGCCAATTAAAACATCTGTTTCATATTGAGCGATTGCAATTTCAGTTCCTATCCAATCAAACACATTTTTTTGAATGTTAATATTTAATAAACGTTCAAGTTTCTTTAAGGCCGCCTGTTGGTCTTGATAGGCTTTGGTGTTCTTTTGCAGAGTCTTTTCAAGGTTGCTGTAAAACGTATTGAAGTCGTTAAAACCTAGACTTACAAAAAAGGATGTTTTTTCAGAAAAAACCTTTTCAGCATCGGTACTGGATTTACCCGAAATTGACAAGGCCTGGAGATAAGAACTCATGCTGTCGTTAACGATGCTATAACCGTCAGCCAACAGCAAGTCGTCCTCCAATTTCACATCTAAGCCTGTATAAAACATACTAGAAAACAATGCTTTTACATCAGCAACATCATCCATGTATACGCCCAAGTATTGATGGAATGTGCTGTAATTGATAAACAAACGGCACATGCCATCCGCCGAAGTCAATTGATTTACTTCAGTAAATCGCGGATCTAAACCAGTTTGCGCACTAGGATTTAAACTTGCATCAATTACGCGGTCTATTAATTGTTTGCTGTAAGAACACACCAAATAATTATTGACAAATGCAATAGATAAAACATCCCTACTTTTCGGATCCAAGAATTCGTTCACTTCAATCTTGTTGTAATTTCTTACGGTATGGGTATAATCCAATTGCTTGATGATGCTGGTTAACGACGCTTTCAAAACACTCGATTTAGAAGCTTCTTTCATGTCAGCATAATAAACAAAATCATAATCCTTAGCCTTTGTCATATGAACTGAAATCAACAAATGCTTTTGCCCCAATAATGCAAAAACCTGTTGATTGGAATTTATGACATCATCCATCATGTCGGCGCTTTGTGTTAGCTCAGCAAAAGCTGGAAATGTTTTAATTCCTTGCCACATATTACTGGCACTAATAGTTTGCCAATTGTTAATCGGGTCTTCTGTTTCAACAACCATTACAGCATCATTAGGCACCAAATAATAGCCGTCTACAAAATTATTAGGAGACCATTTTAACCATAAAAAATACCCGCCAATTATTGCGGCTATGAGCAATAAAACAATTAGAAATTTTTTCATTATTACGCTTTTAATTTTTGTAATTCATCCCAAACAAAGGCAAACAATTCACCTACATACTCTGCTGAAAAATCAAACTTAATTTGACCTGCCTCAAACAATTCTGGAATTGCTTTGGTGTATCCCAAACTCAACATTTTTTTATACCCATCAAGACCATTCTTTTTATCCAATAGTACATTTCTCCATATAGCAATAGCGCCAAGTTGGGCAAACCCATACTCTATGTAGTAAAACGGAACCTCATAGACATGCAATTGCTTTTGCCAACTATTCGCTAAGAAATTTTTATACAATCCCAACTCGCATACACCTGCATCAAATTTGCCGGCTATTTGAATCCATGCAGTTGTTCTCTCCTCTTTGGTGTGTTGTGGATTCGTATAAATCCAATGCTGAAAAGCATCAATGGTAGCAATCCAAGGCAAGGTAGCTATTACGCCCTCTAGCTGTTCAATTTTTGCGCGTTTTAAGTCCTCTGCATTTTCAAAGAAGACATCCCAAGCTTCCATGCTGATTAACTCCATAGCCATACTCGCAACTTCAGCCACTTCCATAGGTACATTCTTAAATGCATTTAATTCAAGTTCTTCACTTAAAAACGAATGCATGGCATGTCCACCTTCATGCACCATCGTTTCTACGTCGCGCAAGCTGCCCGCAGCATTCATAAAAATAAAAGGAATACCACTTTCAGCCAATGGATAATTGTATCCTCCTGGCGCTTTACCTAATCGGCTTTCTAAATCTAAGAAACCTTTATTGGCCATAATGCGCAGGTTGTCAGCAAAGGATGGATCAATGCGCTCAAAACATTTTATAGATTTCTCTAATAAGTCTTTTCCATCTGTAAAAGGATGCAGTGGTTCTCTATTTAATGGATCTACAGCCAAATCATAGGGCATCAAATCCGAGTAACCTAAACTATTCTTGCGTTCTAATTCAATTTTTTTACAAAGTGGAACAACGACATTTTCTATGGCTTCATGAAAACTGAAACAATCATTTACAGAATAATCAAAACGGCCCAAAGCACTATGCATGTAATCTCTATAGTTTGCAAACCCGCTATTTGAAGCAACTGTATGCCTTAATTTAACCAATGAATCAAATAGCTCATCCAATTCACCCTTATTTTCCAAACGGCGATTATTTATCGTTTCATAAGCCATTTTTCTCATACCCCTGTCAGTCGATTTTAAATGGTTAGAAGCCTGTTGCAATGTTAGGGTTTCTCCATTAATTTCTACAGACATTCCACCCGTAATTGTCCCGTATTTCTGAGACAGAGTCTGCATTTCTGCATTCAATGGAATATTTGCATCTCTAAACAATTCAATTGCATTTTTTATAGATCTAAAATAAATAAAATATGCTTGGTCTTTTGACAAGTCATTTACAAAATTAGATGCTGCAATTTTCTGATTTAATTGATCTTCAAACGGCGCAATATTTGGTTGTATTTCGGTAACAAAATTGATGTATGAATCTTCAAGTTCTTTATTTGCGGTATCGCAGGTCATTCGGATATAACGCCAGGCTAAATCTTCGCTGACAACACTTTCAAGCTCGCTTAAATCTTTTAATAAAGCTTGAAATTCTTGAAGAGTAGAAATGCTTCGATCTGCGCAATTTTGAAAATATGGTAGCAATAATTCCCAAGTCGTAACCTTAAAGTTTTCGGAGATAAAGTGTCTTTTTGATGTCATATATAAATACTTAATTTTCGTCCAAGCCGACTTGAAGTTAAAAAGCACTTCAAACTTATAACATTTTGTAGAATAACGGCATCAAAATGTTTTCACATAATGAACTGAAATCCAATAGAATTGGACACTTTGAAAATATTGTAAAATTCATTTAAATGCCTCAATAGACATCAATACATTCCATCATCAATAAAATACCTGAATCAAACTGAACTTCAACCATCCCCATACTTAAAACTTTATTGCTGCTGCTTGTGCGGTATGGATAATCAAGTGTTTCATTGTTTAGATTCCAAACCAAATTACCCGTTTTAACATTTTCAACTTTATTCAATGGAATAAGCGAAACATTGGTATTTTCAGAGAAGTGCTTTTTAAAGCCTGAGTTGATTGGATATATCTTCGAATAATTGTCTAACATCACCAAATTAATTTGGTCTTTATACCTAGCCAAAGTTGCAATGTTGTTCATATAATGGTCGCTGCGCATTCCGGTTGCCCAAACTATATTTACAGCTGCAAACTTTTTTGAAATTAAAAACTCCAAGCCCTTTTCAAGATCCGATTTTTCCTGGTCGGGCGTGTAAACAACTTCTGTATTTGGCTGAACCATTCCAATAATTTCTTCTTGCGTATAAGTATCGAAATCGCCTAAAATACCGTCAAACTTAATGCCCAAGTTTAGCACACGCTTCAATGCACCATCCAAAACCAAAACATAAGGACTCCACTCCAATAATTGGTCTAATAGTTCTCTGCTACAAGCTTCTCCATTTGCTATCAGCAAGGCTGGCTCTTGGCCTTCGCGAACTATATGGTGCGATGACATTTATTGAGATATTGTAAAGGATTTCGATATGTCTCCTTCACTTGTTCTGCAAATTAAAACATAAACACCACTTGATAAAGCTGAAGTATTTATCTGAACTAAATTGCCTTCAAATTCGCCGTTTAATAGGCTAGAACCTTTTGAATCGATTACCTCATATGAACCAACAATTGAAGTCTTAAATTCAACACTAATCTGTTTCGCGGCAGGCACAGGATATACCTTTAATGAAGATAAAGTATTTTCATCAATAGAACTGATACCCGCATTGTTTATCTGACCTTTAAAAATACCTCTACCGTGGGTAAAGAAATAAATATCTTTTTTATTTTTGTGAATCTTAATGCTGCTAATAACCGTAGAAGGCAATCGGGTGTCTTTTATCCATGTTAAACCTCCATCTTCTGTTACATACAAACCGTAATCTGTTCCAGCAAATATTACATTAGCAGGATTTAATGGGTCACATTCCACCCAATTAACTGGCAGGCCTTTAGGCAAATTACCACTAATGTTCTTAAATACTGGTTTTGCACCAAACAAATCAGAAGCCAAATAAACACGGCCAGAATCAGATACATTGTTCAACGCTAGGAAAACTTTGTCTCTAGACCCTGGATAAACTGTTATCCCGCCAATGAAAGATGACCTCAAAATTGAAGGCATTGCTAAACGCAAATCTTTCACAATTGGGGTAGCATTCAATATCGAATCAATGGCCATGAACGCAGCACTGCCACCTGAAAAAACAGAAGGATTGGCGTCATTTGAAGACGCAGCCGAGAAAAATCGACCAACCTTAATACTGCCCGCCAACGTAAAACTACTTCCAGCATTTTTTGAAAAATACAAATTGGTACTGGACGGATAAACCACATAATTCCCTTGAAACGCATTCACATGGTATGGTTGAATAAACCATTTTGTATCGGTTGTAGGGATATTGTTGCTTATGTTTACACCATTTCTATATACAGCTCCGTTTTGGGTCGCAAAATACCTTATGGTTGCATCGTTTGCATGGTAAAATGAATAACCGCCATCACCTCCATATACATTTGAGAACGTTTTATTAGAATTGATACTCTGCTTGGTGCCATTGTCTTGAGTTCCTGCAAAAATGGCATTGCTGTGAGGCGAAGCATCCCCATGGTAAAACTGTGTTATGTTAATTCCATTGTTTAGACTTGTGTAGACATTAGGATTTGACCAATCATAAACACACAAACCACCATCACTGCCCAAGTATAGGTTATTACCCGAGAAAACAGAAACCTGATTATCGGCATGCATCTCATTGCCTGCACTCCAAGAAACACCACCGTTTTTACTGTAACCAACATCCACTCCACTGATAAATATAGAATTAGAATCATTGTCTTTCACAGCCATGCCCATGCAATACCACGTAAACCCAAAATTGACTGTTCCATTAGGATTGCCCTTTTCCATAAAGGTTTTCCCGCCATCGCTCGATTTATAAAAGGCCTTTAACACACCGCTGTATGAATTATCAGGTCCAGATACCGCTGCATAAACGACGTTTGGAAAATCCTTACAATACGCTACTTCTGCCCTTGCAGAAGACGCAGAATTTACTGAAGCTACTTTAGCAAAAGTATTAATGGCTCCTGTTGCAGAACGGTATACGCCTGAACCTTTAATGGTAAACAAAACAGCGCCATCTGGCAATACCTCTAAATCATTTATTTGAGTGCCAGTGTTATAAACGCGGCTAAAAGTTAAGCCTGCATCGTTGCTTCTCCATAATCCGGTATTGTGCGTTGCTACATAAAGTGTATTGGTATCAATTGGAGAACATTTAACAGACCAACAAAACGAGAAATTGGTATTGTTCGTAGAAGCCAATTGAGAAAAAGTATTTCCACCGTCAACTGATTTAAACACTCCAGCACCTGTTAAATCTGCACTATTACCAGAGGCCTCTCCTGTACAATAATAAATTACAGAAGGGGTCAAAGAATTTTGATCCATATAGGTTACACTAGGTGAAATAGCCTGATCGTTTATTGGACGCCAAGAAGAACCTTTGTTTTCAGAAATAAAAACCCCTCCAGAAGCACCTCCAATAATTATTCGATTGATATTAGCCTTATCTATAACGATGGCTCTAATTCTTCCGCCAACATTGTTAGGGCCAAGCTCCGCAACATTTAACAAGGCATTTGATACAGCTCTTTTCGAAGAAGTTTGAGTCCAATTGTATTTACCCATATCCGGCAAAACATTGGAACCATTGGTTTTAATATATAGCCACTGATCGTAATAGCCGGGTAAAGCAGTTGATTTTTTAAGGTGTGAGCCACAAGCGCTTAATAAAATAAGCAAAACAGCAACAAAAGAATATTTATATTTTAACATGAATTGGCAAATATAAAGAATTGAGACAAGAACAAAACAGGACTTTGATTTGAAAACGCTTATATAAATTAAATTGATATAACTTTGTGGTATTGATTTTGTTTTATAATTTGAAAAAACATGAATGATAAAAACAATTTAGAAATTGCCACATTAGCTGGAGGCTGTTTCTGGTGCTTAGAAGCAGTTTTGCTCAGATTAAAGGGCGTAGAAAAAGTGATCAGTGGATATACGGCAGGGAAAATCAAAAACCCTACTTACCGAGAGGTTTGTAGCGGTTTAACTGGCCATGCTGAAGCTGTAGAAGTGCATTTTGTTCCAGAAATTATCAGCTATGATATGCTATTAAACGTATTTTTTAGCATGCACAATCCAACAACACTTAATAGACAAGGTGGTGATGTTGGAACTCAATACCGTTCAGCAATTTATTACCATAATTTAGATCAAAAAGCAATAGCCGAAAACTATATTATTGAATTGGAAAATCAGAATGTATTTGAAGACAAAATAGTTACCGAAATTAGCCCAACAGAAACATTTTATCCTGCAGAAGCTTACCATCAGGATTACTACAATTTAAACAGAGAAAAAAACAGTTACTGTACCGTTGTAATTGACCCAAAAGTCAATAAAATAAGAAAATCATATGCGCATTTACTAAAATAATTAGTTCTTAGCGCGCATATTGTTCATATTCTTCATCATCTTCTTCATTTCATTAAATTGTATCAGGAGTTTATTTAATTCTTGAATAGACTTTCCACTGCCTTTTGAAATTCTAGTTTTACGAGAAGCATTTAAAATATCAGGATTCTGGCGTTCAGAGGGTGTCATTGATTGAATCAAACACTCTATACCTTTGAATGCATTTTCGTCGATATCCAAATCTTTTATTTTATTTCCAACGCCAGGAATCATAGCCATCAGATCTTTGATGTTACCCATCTTTTTAATCTGCTGTAATTGTTGAAGAAAGTCATCAAAATCAAAATTATTTTTACTAATCTTCTTATTTAATTTCTTTGCCTCTTCTTCATCATAAACAGATTGAGCCCTTTCAACCAAACTGACAACGTCACCCATCCCAAGAATTCTACCTGCCATGCGGTCTGGATAAAAAACATCTAAGGCATCTAATTTCTCGCCGTTACTTACAAACTTAATCGGCTTATTTACAATAGATTTAATTGATAGTGCTGCACCACCGCGCGTATCACCATCCATTTTACTCAATACAACACCATCAAAGTCCAAACGGTCATTAAAGTTCTTTGCTGTGTTAACAGCATCTTGACCAGTCATTGCGTCAACCACAAACAAAATCTCTGAAGGATTTAAGGCTTGCTTGATATTGAAGATTTCTTGCATCATATCTTCATCAATACTCAAACGGCCTGCGGTATCGACAATAACTACATTGTTGTTGTGTTCTTTTGCATAAGCAATGGCATTCTTTGCAATTTCAACCGGATTTTTATTCTCAAGTTCGGTGTACACATCCGTATTGATAGACGCACCCAATACTTTTAATTGCTCAATTGCGGCTGGTCTATATACATCACAGGCAACCAAGAGGGGATTTCTTCCTTTTGAGCGAATGTATTTGGCTAATTTACCTGAAAAAGTGGTTTTACCTGATCCTTGTAGACCGGCAATTAATATAATGGCTGGATTACCAGTTATTGCGATTTCCTTATGCTCTCCTCCTAATAATTGGGTTAATTCGTCATTGACAATTTTTGTATACAATTGTCCCGGAGAAACGCTTGTCAGAACATTTTGACCTAAGGCTTTTACTTTAACTAAATCGGTAAACTCTTTGGCTATTTTAAAATGAACGTCAGCATCAACAAGTGCTCTCCTAATTTCCTTAGTGGTTTCGGCGACGTTTATCTCAGATATTCTACCTTGGCCTTTTAAAGTCTTTATGGCCTTTTCAATCTTTAAACTTAAATTTTCGAACATTGTTTATGAAACTCCCTTTATTTAGGGTTCAAAAATACAATGAAAATAAGCTTATCCCAAATAGAAAGTTGCTTATCGCAATAAAAACAAAACCCCCTCTAAATTAAAGGCTGTAACACCATCAATTGACAAAGCTCGGACTTTGTATACATAATGTCCTTCCTGGCACAATTCTCCTTTATAGGTTCCATCCCACCCTAGGTTTAAGTCATTGCTTTCAAATATTTGCTCACCCCATCTGTTATAGATTTCAAATTTATAATCTAATATAGGGTTGCCAGTTTGGTTAAATATTAAAATTGCTCTTGGGATAAAGACTTCGTTTTTGCCATCTTTGTTAGGTGTAAAGGCATTGGGAACAAATATTTTTGCTTCAGAAATCAAGCACAAGATATTTGAGAAACTTTCAACAAATTGATTCGTGTCTTTAATGGCTTGGATTTTGAAACATATGGAATCATCCAACTTCGTATCCGCAAAATCAAAAGAAAAATTACCATTGCTTGAACCAATACTTCCAACGATAGTAAACGTATTGTTATCCCTTAAAAGTACATTGTAATTCTTTACGCCACTATACCATTTTCTATATTCAGACCACTGAAGCTTTGCAACGTAGCCTTCACTCTTTCCCTTCAACAATATTGTTGTATTTTCAGTGCCTGTCGGAGATTCTGCGCCACAATGGTCAACCGCCCTAATTTTATAGGTATAAGATGATTTATCGGTTTCCAAAAACGGATCTCTATCTATAAACCCATTGGTGTCTGTCAAAGCATAATAATCTATTCCAGATGAAGCCAGATATTCTTTTGAGACAACATAATGGTCAAGATCCTTAATGAAATTGTATTTATCCCAATGCGTATAAGTTAAATTACCTGGCAAAACCGTGGTTCGAATGCTATTAACCATTTGAGTTGGCGCTTTATATTTCGGCATCTGGCAAACAATGTTGCTCTTTGAAGTCCAAGACCCTTTGATATAGACAGCCTCAACATAATAACAATAGGTATTGGTACAAAGCTTTTTGTCTTTATAGTTTAAGTTGCTGTTTGAAGTTGAATCATATAAAGTAAATGGTCCATTATTTACGCGTCTGTAGATTCTATACTTTGATACTTTACCGGCACCCCAGCCTTCGTAAGGAAGCCAGTTTAACTCCAAAACATTGGCAGAATCATTGTTTATTTCTAAATAAATTGTGCAATGAGGAAAAGTTACAATACCAAGATTTTTACATACATCCTTGGTTTTAATTACATAGCAATACCTGGAGGTATTTACATTAATACCCGAAGACTGTAATACTTTAAAATTGGTGTCATTCAAATTCGACGAATTGTATAATAGAGAATAATTGTTTGAATTGTCGTTGAATAGATTATACGAGTCAAAATTTTTAAAAGTACTTTTACTCCAGCTAATGTCAATGTCTTTGCTATTGGCTACACTTACATAATTCATTGGATTTGACACCGGTCCAACCGTATCATAAACATAAATAAATTGATCAAAGGTATCTGTACAATTGTTTTTATCTGTTACCTGCAAAATTACTTGGCTTAAAGCAATTTTTTTGAAATTATAGGAAGGGTTTTGCTTCGTGGAAGAATCGCGAATTGAATATGGATCGCCAAAATCCCAAAGCCAAGATTTTATATCTGAGCTTGAAGGAATATTTTTTCCGTAAAACTGTATGTTGCCATTATAACAAATTGTGTCTACACTGGCAGTGAATTTTGCATCTGGTCTTGCATAAGACTTTATAAACACAAGATTGTTAACGGTGTCTTGGCAACCATTGATAGCAGTTGTAATTAAAACAGGATTATATTCTCCAGCAGGGTAGCTATGTTTAGGCCCAAAAGTAGCATTGTCTATCGTGCCATTGCCATCAAAATCCCATTTAAAAGAAAGGCCCCCAATTGAGTTATTTCTAAATGTTACATCTAAGCTTGAGCAACCAGTATCTCTGTTAACTGTAAATTTAGATTCTGGCGATCGCAAAACCACAATAGTATCCTTAGTATGCTGTACCAAACAGCCAAAAGAATCAATAACTGAAACAACAGGTCGAAATACTTGGGAGGGCAAAGATCTATCTTTGATAAGATAGTTATGTTTGTTAAAGTTGATAGAATCCAGTGTACTTCCATCGCCGTACTCCAAGAAGAAACGATTGAAATATTGACTTTGATTATAAAATTTGACCCTTAATGTCTCGCAACCAAAATTATTGCCTAAATAAAACTTAGGGATTGGTCCAATAACTTTAATAAATGCTTTCTTATCCATCGTATCTCTGCACCCATAGGCATCAATCATTAATTTAACATCCACACCTGCAGGCCCAGTGTTTTTTTGGAATAAATAAGCAAATGTACTGACGTTATTCGTAATTGAATCTTGTCCAATATACCATTTGTAATTAAAAATTGCAGGGTGTCGCTGAGCAGCCACTCTAGCAATAATTGGTGCACAATAATTCAAGGTATCGTTGCTCGCAAAGCTCGCTCTAATATTATTTACATACAATAACCTCAAGGTTGTATCCGAGCAATTTCCAGTTCCGTATACAACCAAGCCTAATTTAAAAACACCTTCATTCTTAAATACTACTTTTGCATTTTTAGACGTGTCAGAGGGCAAGAATACTGCCCCACTTCCTGAATCTTTCATAAACCATTTATATTTTACCGCATCTTTGTCTGACCTATTTCTCAAATCTAAAACCTTAAGAACACAGGCGTAATTGCCAGGCTGAAAATCTGCTATTACACCAGATGTGAGGGTGCTTGTAACAACTTGATTGTTGCATCCAGATGGGTGTTTGTAATTAAAAACAAAGTTGAAATAACCAGACTTTTTAACAAATGCAGAACTTGGATTCACATTGGGATTCCAAATTGCCACTTTTGTAGTATCATAGTAGTGAGACCATGCAAAATCAAGCGGATCCGTATTATTATTTATGAAATTATAATTGTATTTAAATTTCGCAATTAAGTCAGTTTTATTGGGGTTGCATACCTTAATTGGATTTGTGCTCACATCAACAAGAATTCCACTGACTCTGATTTTTACCTTTAAATTGAAGGTATCATAACAAGTGCCTCTAACCGAAAATCTTGAATAGATGACATTGTATTTACCCGGCAATAAATTAGCAATTATAGAATCCCCATAAAATGTATACTTAATCGAATTGCTATCTGTATGTTGAAAAAGCCATCTGTGAATATACGATGTGTAATAATTAGAGTCCGTGTAGGAAGCTTTTATTTTTACAGTTTTCCCATAACAAACACTTGAATCATAAACTTTGAATTTGGGTGTAGGATTGGAAATAATAACTTTTGCAAGCGTAATTGAATCTCTACAGCCTAAATTATTAAAAATTAACAATTTAACAGAATACTTGCCAGTGTCAGGGTAAATAATTCTAGGACTTTTAATGGTATCCCTTCGCAATATAGATTTATTCAGATTATAAAATGTCCACCGAATTCGGTTAACGGCTTTACTGGTTCCTTGCGGCGTAATGTCATCAAAATACACCGTTTCTGCGGGGCAGGCAGATTTAGGTGACCAAATAAATTTAGGCAAAATACGTTTAATTTCAATTGCACTTGATACCAATGAGGTATCGGCACAGGCATTCGAACCAGTCACAATTAAACGAACGGTATAACGCCCGTAATTACTGCAAGTAAAATTGATAGGTGAAGAATTCCCTGACTGTATGCTTGTATTTGGTAAAGAATCATAAAACAAATCCCATTTTAATGTTTTAGTAAATCCAACATTTAAAATAGAAGTATCAAAGACTTTGAATGTATCGGGCATTAAACAACTATAGTTGAATGGTATTTTGAAGCCTGCAATTGGTCCATTAACTTGTGTTTGATTGGTATATGTTTTCTCTGATATACATCCATTAAATTCATCAGAAATATTGAATGAGTATACGCCTAACTTTGTAAACTTATAACTGTAGCGGACAGATGTTAGCTTATTTTCTGTAAAAAAATTAGGACTAACTGAAATATTTGGACTTTTCCCCCTTGTTCCAATTAAATTGACCAAAAGTTTTTCACTTGCACACAAGGCAGTTTTAGAAAAATTAGCGCTTATAATAGCACTATCGGCGAACATTAAAAATTGTTTCTCTATTTTTGAATAGGTACACCCTCTTTTTGTTGTGATGCTTAATTGAACATCAAATGTGTCTTTGGAATTATATATGATATTGCTGGGCTCATATGCATTTGATGAGCTGGGCGATGCTCCGGGAAATGACCAATTCCAAGAAGAAATTATTTGCCCTAAAGTATCCGTTTTGTTGTAAAACTTTAATTTCTTAGGAATACAGCCTGAAAACTGATCGGCATCAAAGTCTACCGAAATTGAATCAGCAACATAGGCCACACTATCAAAGCTCTTCCTTCCTTCGCAACCGAAACTGTCTTTCATGAACATAGTAAAACCCTTATATCCATATGGCTTACTAAAACTTGCTTTCAAATTTTTAGGTCCATCTTGATACAATGTGTTGTCAACCAACCAATCTCTTTGAACTGTTTTATTTGTTATATCAGTCAAAATAAAGCTGTCGTTGTATTTACATAAAATACTTCGGGTTATGGTATATTTGGGGATCGGAATTGGTTTGGCCTGAACAATATTCTTATTGTCAAATAAACATGTACTGCCATCCAAATATGTGAGCCTAATTCTCACATTGTAATTCCCCGCAGCTGAGTATAATTTTGTGTAAGTACTATCTGAAGACACGTATCCAGAGCCGAAATCCCACTCAAATGTAGTGCCAGCAGGAAATTTATGAACTTTAAATCTTACAATCTTAGGCACACAAACAACCGTATCGTCTGAAGTAAGATATGCAGTGCCACATTGTGCACTCAATCCTTGAAATAAGCCAAAGCATCCTATTAAAAAAAGTACAATTCTAATGCGCTTCATATAAACTTGAGCTAGCAAAAATACGACAAATTATGGCAATTTATCGAAAAAATACTACTTTCGCACCAAATACAAACCCCTAATTTTATATGGATAAACAATTTTGTTTCATTTTGCTTGCTTCAATGGCATTGCTTTTTTCATGCAACAGCAAAACTTCTAATTCTGATAATTGGAAACAAGTATATCAAAACGCGTATACCAACCAAGACTATAACACAGCAGTTGTTGCGTTAAATCATTTAATTATTTCTGACTCAAGCAACCGCGCTCAATACTACGATTCATTGGCTTTCTATTACATTAAAAAACAAAGAAACTACACAGCGGGTAAATCAATCGTTGAAAAGGGTCTAAAATTGAGCCCTAATAACTATAACTTTTTAGAATTTAAAAGCATATTTCTTAGCGCAGACAACAAGATTGACGAATCTAGAACAATGCTTCAGAAAGCCTATAAATTATCTGGCTTAAAAAAGCATTTATACATGTATGCAACAACTTTTGCTAGCGATAAAAACATTGAAGAATATACAAAAATTGTAAACGGTTTTTTATACGACCCTTCAACAAAACCAGAAATGGTTGAAGTATCAATTGACGACGCATCCTCACAGATGGTCGAAATTAAAGCTTTGTGTTATATGGATAAAGCCAAAATTTCCAAAAACCCTTTACAAATTTTAGCCTACATTGACTCTGCATTAATTATAGAGCCGAACTATCAAGAGGCTTTGTACTTTAAAGAAAAATTAAGAAACCCAAGCAACTAAGATTACATTCTTGGCTTCCAAGAAACTTCTGGAATATTTTTAAGAAACCCTACGTACCTACCCAATACAAATAGGTAATCAGAAAGTCTGTTTGTATACTTTAATATTTCAGGTTCAACATTTTCCAATTCATCCAATTGCACTATTTGTCTTTCTGCTCTTCGGCAAACGCATCGCGCAACATGACATTGGGCAATTTCAATATTTCCTGCGGGCAAAACAAACGACCTTAAGGCAGGCAAAGTCTCATTCATTTTATCTATAGACAATTCCAACAATACAATATCTGAATCGATTAAATCTGGCAGTATCATTTTACTCCCTGGCGCTTGAGCCAAAAGACTTCCAATGGTAAATAATCTATCTTGTATCTCTGGCAATACATTTAAATTAACCTCATCGGTAACAAATGTTCTTAATATCCCAATATATGAATTCAATTCATCAATCGTTCCATAGGCTTCTATCCTAATATGGTGTTTAGAAACTCTATCACCACCGATCAAAGATGTTTGTCCTTTGTCTCCCTTTTTAGTATAAATTTTCATTTGTATTTTGTCTTAAACAAGCAAACTTGAATTTTGTTCGAATTTATTATTTATTTGATCAGATTCAACCACTCCATCTCTTAAGCGAACAATTCTTTTGGCATTTAATGCAATATCTTCTTCGTGGGTAACTAAAATAATTGTATTCCCTTTTGCATGAATTTCTTTAAACAAAGCCATTATTTCAACAGAGGTTTTAGAGTCTAGATTGCCCGTAGGTTCATCAGCCAATAAAATACTAGGATTGTTGACCAAACCTCTGGCTATTGCTACACGCTGTCTTTGGCCTCCTGAAAGTTCGTTTGGTTTATGTGATATTCTATCCTTTAAACCGACCTGAATTAATACTTCCTCTGCCTTTTCGAGCCTATCCTTTTTATTCCAACCAGCATATACAAGTGGCAAGGCGACATTTTCTAATGCAGACATCCTTGGCAATAAGTTGAATGTTTGAAAAACAAAGCCAATTTCCTTGTTTCTAACTTCGGCTAAATGGTTTTCGCTCATACTGCTCACATCTATCCCATTCAAGATATATTTACCTGCAGTGAAAGAATCTAAACAACCGAGAATATTCATTAAAGTTGATTTTCCAGAACCAGAAGGCCCCATAAGCGCAACATACTCTCCGCGGTAAATATCTAAATCAATGTTTCGTAAAGCATAAACTGACTCTTGGCCAACTTTATACACTTTTTGAATGCCATTGATATCAATTAGTTTCTCCATGGATTATTTATTCTGATCAATAACCTTTGGAACTCTGAAATAATCAGAATCTTTTTTAGGTGCGTTTCTTAATAACTGCTCGCGGCTAAAATTTTGCTCGACGATGTCTTCACGAACATTGTTTTGAGCATCGGTCATATAAATTAATGGATCAATACCATCGGTATTCACCTCGTTTAATTTTTCACATAAAACAAGTATATTCTCAAGATCCGCCTTAATCTTCATTTGTTCATTTGGATCAAATTCAAGTCGTGCCAAATGTGCCAATTGATCTATTTTTTCATTGGTTATTTTCATGTATAACGTTGTTTTTTATTAAATCTGTTCTTATAAGGGTGTAAATTTCATCTTTAAGTTGGTTGGCATCATCAATATTTAGATGACCCGTCTCAATTGCCCGATGAATTTTGCATTTTATGACTGAAGGATAATATTCTGTTTTCTCATCAGGAAGTATTTTGAAGTTATTATAAAAAACCACTGGCACAATCGGCAACTTAGTTTCGATAGCCATTTTAAATGCTCCGTTTTTAAACGCTTTAAGTTCAGGGGTATTGTTCCAAATGGTTCCCTCAGGAAAGATAAGTATACTATATCCCGCATCAAGTTTCTCCTTGGCCTGATGAAAGGCTTTGTGCGCATCTTTCATGGATTCTCTATTAACGGCCACATCAACTGTTCTGAAGAATATTCCAAACAAAGGGATGTTTGCCAATTCTCTCTTTCCGATAAATGACATCTTAGATGGTGCAAACAATCCAAGTACAATAATATCCAAATAAGAAGTATGATTGGCTACGAAAATGCACTTCTTGGGAAATTTATTCTGCATCCTAATGATGTTAGGAACGGAGAAAGTAAGCAAAACGGCAATCCAAGCCCAAACCCGTCTTAAACGGTTGGCCAAAGGATACCAAGCTGGACGGCTTAAGAGAATAAAAAAGAAAGGGTAAAGCAGCAGGAATGTGCCTGCAAATACTGCTGCAAACCATACAAAACCTATTTTTCCAAAAATCTTTCTCAATCTCTTTTTGTTTTCGCTCTTAAAATAAATGCAATAATTGCACTCAAAAACAAGCCTCTTGCTGCACCTAAATACAACTGGTATTTAAATTGTCCTGCAACAGAATATGAATCTTTAACTGCATTAATATTGTCCAGTTGATCTTTAGATGAAAGTTTTGCAAAAAAATCAGACTTAAGCAATTGATTAACCTTCAAGTCGATAAAACCATTGATAATTTCTGGTCTGAATTGAGCGATGTAGGAAAAGAAAAGAGATACGGAAGAAGAAATGATCAAACTTAGGAAAAATCCGAAAAAAATTGCCCTTCCAATGAAGAATTCATCTTGCTTGCTTTGCTTCATTGACCTTAAAAAAAGAAAAATAGCAGTACCTGGGATGATAATAAACTCCGCTAACACTGATATTAGGTGAATGGATAGATTCGGATTAAACGCCACATAAATCATGTATATGTAGCTCAGGGCTGCAGCAGCGCTCCCAAAAGCGAGTCCGTAAATCAATATTTTTTTGCTCATATAGAAATGTTCACAAAACTATAACAAAAAAAGCTTTGAACGCTTTGTTTTGTCAATTAATTATAGAAAATTTGCAACAGTTTATGGAATTGAAAGATATTGTCGCTATTGCTGGTCAGCCCGGCCTATACCATGTAATTGGTCAAAGAACAAATGGTTTGATTGTTGAAGCCTTAGATGGCACAGGCAAAAAAATCCCTACCTCTGCCAATACAAAGGTTTCTATTTTGTCTGATATCGCCATGTTCACCATGGATGGCGAAGAAAGGCTTGCTGCTATTTTACTAACAATTAACGAAAAGGTTAAAGAAGGTTTAGTGGTTCCGGAAAAAAAATCCAATGATGATTTATTCCCTCAGTTTTTAGGAAAAGTACTTCCTAGTTATGACAATGAGAGGATTTACTTGTCTGACATGAAGAAATTAGCCAATTGGTATATTATTCTTTCTGACAAACTTGATTTTGATGCGCTGAGAAAATCTCTAGATGAAGAAAACAATGCTACAGATGAGCAAAAGTCTGAAGCAAAAGCTAAAACTGAGGCAAAAGCCAAAATAGAAAAACCTGTTAAAAATGCTGGCCCTAAAGGCGACAGCAAAAGCAAAGGTAAATCTGTAGGAACCATCCGCAAGATGGCCTAATCAAAATACTTAAGTTCTTTTGGAACGTACATTTATTTGAATTTATATTATAAATCACTTAAATTTGCACCTCTCTTAAGAAAAAAAGGTCGGATGGCCGAGTGGCTAGGCACGGGTCTGCAAAACCCTCTACAGCGGTTCGAATCCGCTTCCGACCTCAAGAAAAAATAAGACTTCACACAGTGAAGTCTTATTTTTTTGTCTCAAAAATCCCGTCAAGCTCGCTTGTAAGGGAATTTGAGACAAAAAAATAGATTTGATCAAAGATCAAATCGTTATTTTTTCTTGTCGGACCACCCCCTTACGGATCATGAAATAATCCCTTCCCTCTAACGGTATTCAACAAATCGTTATTTTTTCTTGTCGGACCACCCCCTCACGGATGTATCCTGTCGTCTATAACATACAAAAAGTCAATGATTTAATGAACACTATTTTTAGATCGGTAAATATTTTGCAAAAAAACAATTTAATACTTTTAAATATCCCCTAAAAGTTTTAATATTGTTAATACATTCTATATTTGAATGTGCCTACTTTTAAAAAATATGGAAATTAAAAAAATTATCACAATTGCATTATTCTGCTTGAATATACAATTTTCAAATGCTCAACTATTAAAAAATGTGGGCATAAAATTACTTGATAAAGCTTTGAGCGAGGGTATAGACGCTGCATTGAAAAATACGTCTTTAACAATAGGTGGGACAACTTTTGCTTTTCAATCAGCAATTGAAAATGGAGATGTTAAATATAAGATAAATCAAGGTGGCAAAGAATTTATTTCGGTTTATAAGGACATATATTTACAGGATAGAGCTGGGAGTTCATTAAAAGGGAGTGACTACAGTTTTGGCTATTTTCGCCTAAACGATACTGCAATTGTAATTTCACATTTAATAGAAAGGCAACCCTATAACGCCGACTATCCTAATGGCGCAAAGTTTAGTTTGTTTTTAATCGTAGATTCTGTGATTTATTTGAATGAAATTGATAATATTGATACTTTTAAAGCGATATCGAAAAATATGAAGAAAGATGAAGGTTTTAAACCCTTTGCTCGATTTTCTTGTGGAAAAATCTATGATTTAACGGCAAATCAAAAATCGAATAATTCGCCAATTGGCACTTATAAATATTATGATCCATTCAAGGCGATTTTTATTTATACGGCTATATATTATAAGTTTACTTATGGTATTATTGATGAGCAACTGCTAACTGAAAGGTTACAAGATATAACAAACAGAAGAGCAGAATGGTTGGCATCAGAAAAAGAGTGTGATCATTGTAATAAAAAGTTTACTGGGTCGGCTGTTAAAATAAAATCCAATAAGATTTGTTCAACGGAAATTGAGGATGGTGGTTTATGGGGAAAAACTTCAGCGCCAACTATATTTTGTTCTGTACCATGTGCTGAGCAATATTGTATGAAACTCAAAGAATAATTTTTAAACTTTAGCCACCAATCTTGGTGAAAAGTTTAAAAACAGTTCTATCAATATTTTTCATATTGTTGGCTACAACAAATGGATTTACTCAAACAGACGTCAGATATGTGAGCATTACTTCAATTGGAAAATCTTTAGCGTATTCAAATTTTTTCAAAATAAGCTGATACAAATCTATAAATACCTGTAAGTCGAATTATATTGATATTTCAAAAAAACGACCGCTTAGCTTAAATAATCAAATTGTCAAATAAATCAAATAAATTCTAATCCCCCTTACGGATCATGAAATAATCCCTTCCCTCTAACGGTATTCAACAAATCGTTATTTTTTCTTGAAGGACTGCCCCCTTACGGATCATGTCAATAATCCCTTCCTTTAACGGTATTCAACAAATCGTTATATTTTCTTCCGCAGTAAATAAATACCTAAAATTGCCTTTAGATCCAAAAAACACAAGATCCATAAGCGGCTTAATGCAATTGAAAATTGGATTTCTCAGTAAAAACAATAACCTTTGAACAAAAATATAAATTGGAGAATAACAAAACACATATATACTTCGCTTCAGATTTCCATTTAGGTGTACCAAATTATGCGTCTTCATTGGTAAGAGAAAAGAAAATATGTGCGTGGCTGGAGTCAATTCGACACAATGCAGCTGAAATATATTTGGTAGGGGATGTCTTTGACTTTTGGTTTGAATACAAACACGTCGTTCCAAAAGGTTATACCCGCTTATTAGGCAAACTCTCTGATTTGTCTGACCAAGGCATTAAAATTACTTTCTTTAAAGGAAATCACGACATGTGGACCTTTGGATATCTTGAAAAAGAAATAGGTGCTAAAATCGTGAGCAATGAGCTAGAAATTGAAAGAAATGGCAAACGATTTTATATCCACCATGGCGATGGAATAGGACCAGGAGATAATGGATATAAAATGATCAAGAAAATTTTTAGAAGCAAACTTTCAGTCAAATTATTCGGCTTCCTTCATCCATATTTAGGCGTTGGATTGGCCAATTTTTTATCGCGTAGAAGCCGCATAAGCAAAGGAAATAAAGATAAAATATACCTAGGCGAGGACAACGAATTTATAATCATTCATTGCAAAGAGCTGTTAAAGAAAAAGCATGTTGATTTTTTCATTTGTGGGCACAGGCATTTGGCGCAAGACTTACAGCTTCAAAACAACTCAAGATACATTAATTTGGGCGAGTGGGTGAATGATTTTACTTATGCTGAATTTGATGGCATAAATCTTGAATTAAAACAATTCCAATGACATTTATCAATAAACTAATTGTTTGCATTTCGTTTCTATGTATTTCTCAAATACAATCACAAAGTTTATCGACTGATACAATCAAAATCCCCTTAGGAAGCACCATTAGCAGTGACAATTTAGAAAATCTTTACATTATTACGCCCACAAACGACATTGTTAAATATAATAAGAATGGACAAAAGTTAGCTACTGTCAATTTTAAGGTCCTAGGTAATATTAGTTCTTTTGATGCTGGAAACCCCTTTGAAATATATGTTTTTTACCGTGATCAGAATAAAATTATCTTTTTAGATAACATGTTAAATATTAGAGGTGAATGTGATTTAGAAAGCATAGGCATTTCACAAATAGCATGCATAGCTCGGAGTTCTGACAACCAAATATGGCTGTTTGATATGTCCGATCAGAAACTAAAAAAATACAGCAAAGATCTTAAGCTTCTAAATGAAAGTGCATCGCTTAATAACTTCACTGTTGGAAATGAGATTAATCCAAGTATAATATTAGACATTAATTCAAGTATATTATTACTCAATAATTTCAATTTGCTTGAATTTGATTTATATGCTAATTTCAACAAAACTGTTTTAATAGATACCTTAAAGTCATTCCAAGTCTTAAACAGTAAAATCGTCTTTCTAAAAAACAATTCCATTTATGTCTACAACAAATCAATGCTAAAAATGGAGAAAATTAACCAAACTCTTCCATTTGGAACAAAAGGCATTCGAATTGAAAAAGAAAGATTGTTCATTTTAAAAGATGAATTCGTAATTTTGCGCTCCATTTTAGAATGAAAGCATTCTGAAGTCCAAATAAAAATGTTAGATAAATTTGACGCCATAGAGGCGAGATTCAAAGAAGTTGAATTGCTTCTAAGTAATTCAGAAACCATGCAAGACATGAAAAGATTCACTCAACTCAACAAAGAGTACAGTGACTTGAAAGAAGTTGTCGATACAGCAAATGAATACAAAACAGTCTTAAATTACCACCAACAGGCGAAGGACATCATTGTCAATGAAAAGGACCAAGAACTAAAAGAAATGGCGAGAATGGAGGCTGAAGAAATGGAAGCTAAGATTGGGCCTTTAGAAGATAAAATTAGATTACTCCTTATTCCAAAAGACCCAGAAGATGCTAAAAACGCGATTGTAGAGATTAGGGCAGGAACTGGTGGAGATGAAGCAAGTTTATTTGCTGGAGACCTTATGAAAATGTACATGCGCTATTGTGAAAACAGGGGATGGAAAGTAGAAGTTTTAGATGAAAGTGAAGGCACTGCAGGCGGATATAAAGAAGTTATTTTAGAAGTTACCGGCAGCAATGTATACGGTGACATGAAATATGAAAGTGGTGTACACCGCGTTCAGAGGGTACCCAAAACAGAAAGCGCCGGAAGAGTGCATACTTCAGCAGCAACGGTTGCTGTGATGCCAGAAGCAGAAGAAGTTGATGTTCAATTAAACCCGGCTGATATTGATTTACAAACCAGTAGAAGTGGAGGTGCAGGCGGTCAAAATGTGAACAAGGTTGAAACCAAAGTGCAATTAACGCATAGACCCTCAGGAATTGTCGTTGTTTGTCAAGTTGAAAGGTCTCAATTAGGCAATAGAGAAAGGGCTATGCAGATGCTTAGAACTAAGCTTTATGAACGTGCTTTGGAAGAGCATAATTCGAAAATAGCAAGCAAAAGAAAAACATTGGTATCAAGTGGTGATAGGAGTGCAAAAATCAGAACATACAATTTTCCTCAAAGCCGCGTGACAGATCATAGGATCAATATGACTGTCTATTCTTTAGATAGTTTTCTGGGTGGCGGAATACAAGACATGATTGACGCCTTAAAAGTGGCCGAAAATGCAGATAGAATGCAAGAAGGCAGCGTAGATTAATTAAACGCCTGCAGGACCTTGTTTAACGCCATTGCCGTCTTTCCGCACAGGTTTTTCTAAGCCTTTTTTACGGCTGCGCACTTTCGGATATTTTTTTTCGGTGCTCATGTTTATAGTTTTAACACAATTAATAAGTCAATTATTGTGCCTTATTTAAATATTAGACGTATTAAATTCAAAAACGTTTCATGGTTTTCAAAAATTATTTGAAAAATGAACATTTAATGACAATCTCAAACTCAATTTGAGATTCGTATTTTAATATTCATGGTAGAAATTCTCAATCCAGTTCTTTATTCAAAAAACGTTCTGCCATAAGTCTACCCTCTCTTACAGCATAGTTTGTGCCCCTATCCTCTGGATAAATCTGGGCCATTGTATTGATATAAACACCTGATAATGGAGTCTTAAAACCTGGAATGATTTTACTGTAATGTTTTGTAACCAATGGTTGAGAATAAGCCTCTTTCCATACATGATAATCCAAAACCCAATCCTTTTGAAAGTCTGGAAACATTTTTTGAATGTAAGGAATGGCGTACTCGAAAAACTCTTCCTCACTCATATTATATAATGTTTCATCGGTTGGCAGGTATTTAGACAAATAAACTATGTGACGTCCTTTATAAGTCTCTATTGGCTCAAAATTGGTATGTTCTATTATCCCGACAAAAGGAAATCCTGGGTCATTTACATTTAACCAATAGATTTCACTCAAACTGCGATTTAACTCCAAAGTCAAACATATATTTCCAATATATTGTATTTGCTTTATTTGTTCAATATATGATGGGTCTACAGAACCATCCAATATCTTAGCAATAATTGGCAATGGAGCTGTTAAAACTGTTTTATCAGCGCTTACAACACTTCCATCTGCTAACATTAAAGTTGATTCGTTATTTACAGATAAAACCTCAGTGTTGTATCTAATTGTGCCACCAAATTCGACTATTTTATTTGCTACTGATTCAGCTAGAGAAGCAAATCCTCCTTTATAATAGGCTAGATTTTCTTTTCCTTTTTCTCCTCTACTTCCGCCTCTTAATTTCAATTTATTCCAAAACCAAACTGCAGAAACAGTCTCAGCGTATCTTCCAAATTTCCCTTTTAGCAAAGGCTCCCAAACTACTGTATATCCTTGTTTGCCACAAATCTTAATCAGCCAGTCTTTTGCAGTAATGTTTTCTAACTTTTTCCAATCATTCACAATCCGCACCGCCAATACAACAAAGCCAAGTCTAATTCTATTAATAAAGCTTAGAGGATTAAATTTTAATAGGTCTAATGGAGAGCTTAATTTGAAAAAATTATTTGCATAATACATTCCCGTTCTTGTCGGTCTAATCACAATATGGTCTTCACAATCCAATTCTTTGATTAAATTCATTATGTGTAGGTCATTGGTAAACCAATGGTGGTAAAATTTCTCTAAATTTTCGCCTTCAACTTTGAAAGAACCTGCCAATCCTCCTGGCTCAGAATCTTTTTCAAAAATATCAACTTTCCATCCTGCTTTAGCTAAATAATAACCCAAACTTAGGCCGGTAAATCCTGCCCCAACTATAATTATTGACTTCCTTGACATTCTATTTATTTATCAAATCCTAACTTATCTTGTATAATATAAAGCGGTCTTTGTTTTATCTCTCCGTAAATCCTACCAACATATTCGCCGATAATGCCTAAAACCAATAAAATAATACCTCCTATGAGCAAAACAGAAATCATAAGCAAGGTCCAACCTTCCACAAAATCATCGGTAAACAGCCGCATATACAAGGAGTATATTATTCCAAAAAATGCGCCAATTGAGGTTATAAAGCCAACAAAAGTTGCAACTTTTAATGGTGTATTTGAAAATGACAATATTGCGTCACTGGCTAGGCGCAACATTTTCTTCAATGGATATTTAGTCGTTCCGGCAAATCTACTCTCCCTGTCGTACTCAACAAAAGTCTGCCTAAACCCTATCCATGCGACCATACCTCTTACAAAACGATAAGTTTCCCGCATTTTCAAGAATTGATTAAGGGCATTGCGATCCATTAACCTAAAATCACCCGTATCAAGGGGCATATCAACATCGCTTAAGCGGTTGATGAAACGATAAAACCATTTAGCAGTTAAAAGCTTAAAAGTGCTTTCCCCAGCCCTTTCTCTTCTTTTACCAAAAATAACATCATAGCCCTCTTCCCATTTTTTTACCATTTCTAATATAACACTTGGGGGGTCTTGTAAATCAGCATCAATAACCACCGCTGCATCCCCCTTGCAATTATCCAAACCAGCAGTAATTGCTATTTGGTGTCCAAAATTCCTGGAAAAATTAATTCCCTTAACCCGAGAATCTGAGTTAATAACCTTCTGAATTAAGTCAATTGTATTGTCTTTGCTTCCATCGTTTACAAATATGATTTCATAAGTATATTTACTTTTGTCTAAATGCTCGAAAGTTTCTGTTAGACGTTTGTAGGTTTCGTCAAAAACTTCCTGCTCATTAAAGCAAGGGACGACAATTGATATTAACTTCATTGAATTTATAATGGAATGTTGCCGTGTTTCTTTCTAGGTAGATTTTTAACTTTATTTTCAAGCATAGAAAACGCTGTTATTAATCTTGATCTGGTTTCTTCTGGATAAATAACGTCATCAATAAAACCGCGTTCAGCAGCTCTATATGGGTTCGCAAAAATCTCAGCGTATTCAGCTTCTTTTTCTTTCCAAGCTTGATCAGGATTGTCTGCATTTGAAATTTCCTTTTTAAAGATAATTTCAGCTGCACCTTTTGCTCCCATTACTGCTATCTCAGCACTTGGCCAAGCATAATTCATATCAGCACCAATATGTTTGCTGTTCATTACATCATAAGCCCCGCCATAGGCCTTTCTGGTTATTACTGTAATTCTAGGCACGGTGGCTTCGCTAAAAGCATATAGTAATTTAGCGCCATTGGTAATAATTGCATTCCATTCTTGATCTGTTCCCGGCAAAAAGCCTGGAACATCCTCTAATACCAAAAGAGGTATATTGAAGGCGTCACAGAATCTTACAAATCTTGCTGCTTTTGTTGATGAATTAACGTCTAAAACACCCGCCAAAGAGGAAGGATTATTTGCCACTATGCCAATACTTCTTCCGGCTAAACGCGCAAATCCAACCAATATGTTTTCTGCAAAATTCTTGTGTACTTCAAAAAAACTTGCTTCATCAACCAAACCTTCAATGACCTCGCGCATATCGTATGGTTGATTTGCATTTTCAGGAATTATATTCTTTAATTGCTCCCTGGTCTCGTTGGCCGCTTGATAAGGCAGCATTGGTGCTTTTTCTTCACAATTTTGAGGAACATAACTAAGTAATTTTTTCAAACTGCTTAAACAATCAATTTCATTGGCAAACGAAAAGTGAGCGACACCAGATTTTGAAGAATGCACAGATGCGCCGCCTAATTGCTCACTACTTACTTCCTCATTAGTCACAGTTTTCACAACATTTGGTCCTGTAACAAACATATAACTTGTGTTTTCAACCATTCCGATAAAATCTGTGATAGCAGGTGAATATACAGCCCCACCAGCACAAGGGCCCATAATTGCTGATATCTGAGGAATTACTCCACTGGCTATAGTATTTCTATAAAAAATATCTGCATAGCCACCCAATGAAACGACTCCTTCTTGTATTCTTGCACCACCACTATCATTTAACCCTATAACTGGAGCACCATTTTGAATGGCTAAATCCATTATTTTACAAATTTTCTCTGCGTGTGTCTCGCTCAATGAACCTCCAAACACAGTAAAATCTTGAGAAAAAACATAAACCAAGCGCCCTGAGATGGTTCCATATCCTGTAACAACTCCATCGCCAGCAAACTTTTGTTTTTGCATTCCAAAGTCATTGCTTCTGTGCATTACAAAAGCACCGATTTCATTGAAGCTATTCTCATCCATTAGAAAATGGATTCTTTCTCTAGCCGTCAACTTACCTTTTGCGTGCTGTGATTTTATTCTTTCTTCACCACCACCTAGCAAAGATTCTTGGCGTTTTTGATCTAGTATTTCTCTTTTATTCATAGTTTCTTGAGTCTGTGTACCCATAAAATTTAAATGTGCAAATTAAAGATGTTTTTTTATATAATCCCCTCAATTTTCCATTTCTTTAATTGCTCAATAGAAACTTTGTATTGGTATTGTCCTTTTCCGATTGATTTTGGCAATGAAAAAATGACATTAGAATCTACATTCTTCTTGTCTGAAGCGATGTATTTTAAATAGAGATTAAATAAATCATTACCATCTTCGACTACTCCAAGCTTCTCGTTCAGTAATTTATTTATTCTTTCAAATTCATTTGCTGAAATATTGTTAATAAACAATGCAATCTTAAGCTCAATCCGCATGCCATATGCAACAGCAAAACCGTGCTTAATTGGTTTATCAATTTCTAAGAAATATGATTCATAAGCATGCCCGAAAGTATGCCCAAAATTCAACAATTGTCTTACATTTTGATCCATAAAATCCCTTTCAACCAATTCTGATTTTGTTAAAGCACATTGTTTTATGATCTCATCTAAATTGCCATCTGACTCTATTAATTCGAACAGCGATTCATTGGCAACAGCTGCAGTTTTAATAATCTCACTCCAAGCGCTCTTATAGTCTTCTTCCGGCAATGTCTTCAAAAATTCTGTAGAAATAAAAATCGCGTTGGCTTGTTTGAATACCCCTACAATATTTTTATAGTTCAAATAGTCTATGCCTGTTTTACCCCCAATGCCTGCATCTACCATTCCTAACAAACTTGTTGGGATGTTTATAAATGGAATACCCCTTTTATAGATTGAAGCTACAAAGCCGCCCAAATCAGTTACCATGCCACCTCCAAGATTTATCAATACGGTTTGTCTGTCCGCCTTTAAATCAATTAACTTATCGATTATTCGAATAACTTCTTCAAAAGATTTTGAATTTTCGCCAGCTTCACATTCGATGACTGGAAGGTTCAATTCGGCAATAAGTGGCAAACAACACCTTTGAGTATTGGTGTCGCATAAGACTATTGCATTTGTAATCTTACTTAGTGCGCAATACTGCCTCAAAGATTCCGAGATGGTTTTTGTAAAAACCAATTCTGGCATTTGCATCAGGTCTTAATTTGATCGTAAAACGATTTATTGGCTGGATCCATATTTGAAAGCAACTCAATTGCTTTTGTTTGTTCTGCGCTTGGGGCTCCTTTGAAAATTTCAATTATCTCGCGATACTTTGCATTGAAAAATACCTTAACCAACATTGAATTGGGGTAAATTTTAGTTAACTCTTGAAAATTTTCCAACGCTTTGAAAACTTCATCGCGACCCTTGGCAATATCTTTGTGCATAATGTCCAAACCAGACATATGGTAATTGTATAGACTTTTTCTTACAGGTGAATAGCGGTCGTTGGTCAAATTGTCAATTAGATAATATCTATTTTTCAAACTCTGACCATCATTTGATCTCCAACCTGACATGCTTTGGCTTACATTTAATATCTCTCTTGCCTTTTGATAGTATGGGGTTCCGGCATCAAGAGAATAGGTATCGTAATTAAGGCCCAATACAACGTTAACGTAAAAGGCTAGCATCCCTGTCAAGTTGTATACATTCGCATTTTGCTGAAATTCCATTGCTTGGAATTCTTGATATTGAAAATTAAAGTCTAAATCCAATTGATTAAAAATTACAGTATTGTAAGTACTGCCAAATACCGGTCTTGTAGCTTGAACCTGAATGGTTCCTGTAAAGTCATTTGAATTGAGCTCATATCCGGTTATATCAATCAAAAAAGTCATCTTAATGTGCTCGACAGATGTTAACTTATCTGCACACCAAAGTCTTTGGTTAACAAATTGAGAAATTGAAGATTCTAATGATTTAAAAATTTGGGTATTTGAAATCTGAACCTTTGGATGAATGATGGTTATTTTAGCTTCAACATCTTGACCATACGTCCTAGTATCTGCAAGAATAAAGAGACAAAATAATACGTAACTTAGTTTTTTAAATTTTCTGATATGCATGTAATTATATCTTTTGCAACAAGCTTTTTATCTTTTAATGGATATTCAAAAATAACATCTTTTTGAAGAATAATTGTAATTTTATTGGTTTGATGGCTAAAGCCAGCGCCAGGATCATTTAGTGAATTTAAGACAATGGCATCAGCATTTTTCCTAAGAAGCTTTTCTTTGGCATTGTTAATTTCGTTGTTGGTTTCAAGGGCAAAACCAATTAAGAATTGACCTTGTTTCTTTATTGTTCCTAGAGTTGCAAGTATATCAGGATTCTTAAGCAATTTCAAAACCAAATCATCCGAACTCTTTTTAATTTTATTTGTTTCAAAACTTTCAGGCCTATAATCAGCTACTGCTGCAGCCATAATTGCAACATCACAATCAGCAAATAGATTTGTGCAAATCTCTAGCATTTCTAATGCAGATTCAACCTTATAAAGTTTAATTTTGGGATTCTGAGTTTGAATGTGCACCGGACCAGATACTAAATGCACATCTGCGCCAAGATTGGCTAACTCCTCGGCAATGGCGTAACCCATTTTTCCTGTTGAATAATTGCCAATAAATCGCACAGGATCTATCTTTTCGTATGTAGGTCCGGCGGTTATGAGAATCTTTTTACCAGAATAATAATCAATAAGCAAAATGCTCAGATAATAATTTTAAAATATTTTCAGGCTCGGCCATTCTTCCCTTCCCATCCAAACCACTTGCCAATTCTCCTTGTTCAGCATCTATAAGTATGTTTCCATAAGTCTGGAGTTTAGAAATATTATTTTGAACTGCGGGATGTAGGTACATGTCCAAATCCATGGCAGGCGCAAAAAAAACTTTTGACCTTGCAGACAAATAGGTAGCCAAAAGTAAATTATCACATATCCCATTCGCCATTTTTGCAATGGTATTGGCACTAGCAGGAGCAACAAGCATAACATCGGCCCATAAACCTAGCTCAACATGGTTGTTCCATTCTCCAGTTTTGCCGATAAAAAAATCGCTTAATACAGGGTTTTTGCTTAAAGTAGCTAAGGTGACAGGGGCTATAAATGACTTCGCAGATTCGGTCATGATGATTTTAACCTCTGCGTGTTCCTTTACGAAAAGTCGGGTTAAAAATGCTGCCTTATATGCAGCTATACTGCCAGAAACTCCAAGTAAGATATGCTTACCCTTGAGACTCATTGTCTGGTAGACGATAATAAACTTTACCGTTTAAAAATTCATGAGTAGAGACAAGTGTTGGTTTAGGCATTTTCTCGTACAACGCACTAATTTCAATTTGCTCCCTATTTTCATGAACTTCTTCCAAGTTGTCATGGTCTGAAGCAAATTCAGAAAGCTTATTGGTAAGCTCATCTTTCATTTGTTGTGAAATTTGATTGGCTCTTTTAGCAATGATTACAGTTGAAAGGTATAAGTTTCCAGTTACACTTTCAATGTCTTTCAAATTACGGGCTTCAGCACTGGGAGACAATTTTTGTTCTTTCATATTATTGAATTTTATGGATTTTTTGGTGTTTGGTTAATTCTTCTTGAGCTTTCTTATTTAATTTAGTGGCTTCATCATGCCACTTATTCGACGGCTTATTGTTTCTAGCGTATTCTGAATATTCGGCAAAAACAATATTTAATCGCTCCTCTTTCTTTTCGTCTATACTAAATTTCGCATACAAATAGGAACATTTAACAATTAAAAATTCTATCTCATCTTTGTTGTCCATATCTGGAAAATCTTTGATGGCATTTTTGAAAGAAACTATAGCCGCTAGATAATCTTCAATTTTGTAAAACAACATGGCATTCTCGAATGCTTTTGTTTTCAATTTACCTCTCAATTCATCAATCTGATCATTGCATTTGTCTTTGAAAGTTATGGTGTCTTTGAAAGCTATTGTCTGCCCGCCAACAGTTCTATCCTTATCTAAAACTTCATATATCGATTTTGAATTGGGGTATTGGTTCAGATATAATTGAATTTCTGAAATTGCCTTAACAGTAGAGGTTTGGTCTAAAAAATATTCAAGTGCATCTTTATAAAGACAATTGGTGTATCTGAAGCTACATTCTTCAATATGTTTGCTGTTGTAATAATTCTCTGTGAAATTTTTAAAGTGAAATGCTGCGAGCTCATATTGGCCCAAGCCATAATAAGAATAACAGTAATAATAATAAATCTCTTCACTTTTTTCCTTGCCTCGATAAACCGCCAGCAAATCTTCAAATAAAGGCAATGCCCTTACGTAGTCTTTCTTTAGGTAAAGTTTTTTTGCTAAATCATATTTTTCATCATTGCTACCTTTCTTAACAACAGTGCTGTACTCGGAACACGAGGAAACGAGCAAGATCAATAGGCTATAGATGAAAAGTTTGTTCACAGTTGATGGAATCCGCAAAAGTAATACAATAAACGGACAAAGTCAAAATTAGTTAAATTGAACCCTCATCGGCATAACTGTAATAGCCGTTCTGTGTTATAATTAAATGGTCTAATACATTAATATCCAACAACTTTCCGGCCTCTTTTAACTTTTTGGTTAATTGATTGTCCGACTCACTTGGAAATTGATTGCCGCTTGGGTGGTTGTGAAATAAAATTATTCCGGTGCTTTTATCGTCGAGCGCCAATTTGAAAATTTTTCTCTGGTCAACAATAGTTGCTGTAATGCCTCCAACACTGATGCAATGCTCCGAAATAACGCCATTTTTTCGGTTCAAGGTTAAGACCCAAAATTCTTCATGGTTCAAATCTTCCATTAAATGCCGCATCAAACCATAAGCATCCCTGCTCGACTGTACAACTAATTTTGCTTTCCCTTCCGATATTTGTTTGCGAGCAGAAAGCTCGATTGCTGTAATTATTGTCACTGCCTTTGCTGGACCAATTCCGTCAATCTTACAAAAATCATGAACTGTCCATTTTGCCAATTCTTGAATATTCTGTCCAGCCTTATGCAACAATTCTCTTGCTATATCGAGTGCTGTTTTGTTGTTTGTTCCACTTGATATTAAAATAGCCAACAATTCGACATTACTTAAGGATGATCTGCCTTTTTTTATGAGTTTCTCTCTTGGCCGTTCATCCTCTCCCCAATTTTTTATGGATACAAATTCATTCATAGTTTTAAACGAAATTATTCATTAAAATCAGAATAAAAAAGTTGAATACCAACTATGATTTAGCTATATTAAAGGTCATTAAGATTCATCAAGAAATTGTATATTTCTTTTTAATCCAGTGAATTTGGTCCTTTTAACCGCACTTTTTGAAAATATTTGTTTAAAAGCTGCCTCTGACAACTCGACCCAATCAGCCTTTTCCATATTGAGAATCTGAGAATGGGCTTCAAACCGAGGCTCTTGATTCGGAGCAGAAAATCTATTCCAAGGGCAAACATCTTGACAGATATCGCACCCAAAAATCCAATCATTCATTTTGTCTTTAAACCCGGTAGGGATTTCATTTTTTAACTCAATGGTTAAATAGGATATACATTTTGAAGCATTCAAGGTTTTATTGGGCAAAATCGCCTCGGTAGGACAGGAATCTATGCACTTTGTGCAATTCCCGCAGTAGTCCTTTATTTTTCCATCAGGTTCGCATTCTAAGTCTAAGACCAATTCTGCTAAAAAAAAGAAAGAACCATGGTTTTTATTAATCAATAAACCGTGCTTTCCTACCCATCCTATTCCAGATCGTTCGGCCCAAGTTCTTTCTAAGATTGGCGCAGAATCAACAAAAACCCTAGCATCAATTTCTCCAACTGCCAGTCGAAGTTCAGCCAAGAGTTGATTGCACTTGTCTTTCAAAACTGTATGGTAATCTTCTCCATACGCATACTTCGCTATTTTAAATGTATCCGAATTCTGCTTGGTATCAGGGTAATAATTATAGAGTAGGCTGATGACTGTTTTTGCACCGGGTACTAGCAATCTTGGGTCAAGTCGTTGGTCAAAATAATTTTCCAAGTAGTGCATTTCACCGTGAAATTTATTTTGTAACCACAATTCCAATCTTGAAGCCTCATCAACTAAAAAATCAGCTTTTGATATTCCACAATCTAAAAAACCAAGTTGCCTCGACAAACTTTTAACCAATTCTGAATTAGATCTCGGACTAGACATAAAAACCGCAACAATTATACACAAAACATTTAACTCCGCAGTTAAAACTTTGTTTTGATAAACCTTTGTTTTTAGAAAGGTTTTTTCTCCACATTTATCTAAATCAAAAAACGAGTCAAAAGCTTATCTTTACTTAGGTTTTAACTTATAAATAATTAAAAATGCTATAATGTTGATAATTTATTGTACCTTTGCAGCTTCTTTATGACAGAAACATTTCAAGACATGGGTTTAAGTAAACCTGTGTTTGATGCGATCAGTGATCTAGGCTACGTCAGCCCCACTCCCATCCAACAACAAGCCATCCCAGTTCTTTTACAAGGAACTAAGGATTTCGTAGGTCTGGCTCAGACCGGAACAGGTAAAACCGCCGCTTTTGGTTTACCATTATTGTCTTTAATAGACACTTCAAACAAACAGGTCCAAGGTCTTGTTATTTGCCCAACGAGAGAATTGTGTATTCAAATCACAAATGATTTCAAAGCGTACGGCAAATATTTAGAAGACTTCCATCATGTCGCCGTTTACGGCGGAAGTAGCATTGACAATCAAATTAAATACCTTAGAAAAGGTGTTCAAATTGTAGTAGCTACCCCTGGTCGTTTGATTGACCTTATTGAACGTAAAGCTGTAAAACTCGATGCCGTTACCCACGTGGTATTGGACGAGGCAGACGAAATGCTCAATATGGGATTCAGAGAGGATATAGAATTTATCTTATCCCATGCTACAGCTAGACAAGCCGCTTGGCTATTCAGTGCTACAATGCCCAAAGAAGTTCGCAGAATTGCGCAAACTTTCATGGAAAACCCAGTAGAAATCAAAGTAAATTCGATTGCTACTGCTCAAAACATTAAACACGTCTACTACCAATGTCAATCATCTCAAAAGTATGAAACACTTAAGAGATTAATTGACTTTAATCCGGGTATGTACGGTATCGTATTTACCCGTACCAAATTAGAGGCTCAAGATATCACTGAAAAACTTTTAAAAGAAGGTTATGAAATTGATGCTTTACACGGCGACTTAAGTCAACAACAACGTGATAAAGTTATGGGCCGATTTAGAGAAAAAACAATCAAGTTACTTATTGCAACAGACGTTGCAGCAAGAGGAATTGATGTGAATGACATTACCCACGTTATCAACTATGCTTTGCCAGATGAACCAGAGGTGTATACGCACAGAAGTGGTCGTACAGCGCGTGCAGGGAAAACTGGTGTTTGTATTAGCATTATTCACAGCAGAGAAACTGGCCGTTTAAGAGAAGTCGAAAACATGATGAAAGTTCAATTTGAAAAAATTGATATTCCTAGCGGAAGAGAAGTTTGCGAAAAACAATTCTTTGCTTTTATTGAAAAATTAAAGCAAGCAGACATTAGCCATGGTGATTATGAAAATTATCTGCCATATCTAAAGGAGCAATTTGATGAGATGAGCAAAGAAGACATCATCAAAAGAATGGCCTCACTTGAATTTAATAGATTCTTAAAGTACTACGAAAAAGCCGGCGATTTGAATGCTGGTGATTCTAGAAACAGCGACCATGGCAAGTACAGCAGATTGTTTATCAGCTTAGGTGAAAAAGATGGCTTCTACAAAGCTGCCTTCTTAGAATTCTTGCTTGATACAACTGGACATACTAAAGCACAATTAGGCAAAATTGAACTAATGGATGCTTACAGTTTTGTGGAAGTTGAAAAAGACATCGTTCAAGAATTCATGACAGCTTTTGAAGGTAAAAAATTCAGAGGCAGACAAATCAAAATCGAAGTATCAGCCGACCGCACAGGTGGAGGCCGCAACAGCCGTGGAGGTTGGGGTGGTGGCGGTGGTGGTGGTGGCCGTGATAGAGACCGTGGCAGAGGCAACGGTGGCGGCGGCGGAGAAAGACGCTTTGAAAACAGAGGAAGAAGTGGTGGTGGAAACAGTGGCGGTGGCGGTGGCGGATACAAACGCAAGTCGTACTAATACTTTCCATTAATTTAATATTCAGAAATGCGATTTATAATCGCATTTTTTTTTGTTTTAAATAAATACCAGCAATCAAAGTTGCCCTTTTCAGGATATTTTTTTTGTATTTTCGCAGTCTCAAATAAGAATATATATGAATGGATTTTTTAAAGTTCCCAATGCTGTTAACGAAGCAGTTCTCGATTATGCACCAAATAGCAAGGAAAAATTAGACCTCAAGAAGGCGCTTGCCGATGCACGGGCTCAAATAATTGATATTCCTATGTATATCAACGGACAGGAAATTAGAACTGGAAAAACCAAAGCAATTTTCCCTCCACATGATTTACAACACCAAATTGGTACATTTCACCGTGGTGAAGAGGCTCATGTTCATATGGCTATTGAAGCCGCTTTAGCAGCCAAACCAGCTTGGGAAAACATGCCTTGGGAACAAAGAGCAGCGATTTTTTTAAAAGCTGGTGAATTGTTAGCAGGACCCTACCGAGCAAAAATGAATGCAGCTACGATGCTGGCACAATCTAAAAACGCGTATCAAGCAGAAATAGATTCTGCCTGCGAACTAATAGACTTCTTAAGATTCAATGTTCAATATATGTCCGAAATTTACGCTGATCAACCAAGTGCAAACAGCAAGACTATTTGGAACAGATTGGAGCATAGGCCACTTGAAGGATTCACATTTGCTTTGACGCCATTTAACTTCACAGCTATTGCAGGAAATCTGCCCAGCAGCATGGCCATGATGGGCAATGTTGTGGTTTGGAAGCCTGCCTTTACTCAAATATATTCGGCAAAAGTTATTATGGAAATTTTTATGGAAGCCGGACTTCCAGCCGGAGTGATTAACCTAATTTATACAGATGGACCTGTTACAGGAAATGTTATTTTCAACCATCCTGATTTTGCAGGCCTTCATTTTACAGGTTCAACTGGTGTATTTAGAGGCATGTGGAATGCTATTGGAGCCAACATCCATAAATACAAAACATACCCAAGAATTGTTGGAGAAACCGGAGGAAAAGACTTTGTATTGGTTCACAAAAGTGCAGATGTTGATACAACTGTAACGGCCTTGGCGCGAGGCGCTTTTGAATACCAAGGGCAGAAATGCTCAGCGGCATCTAGAGCTTACATACCATCGAATTTATGGCCTGAAGTTAAAGTTAAATTAATAGCAGAAGTTGCAACGATGAAAGTAGGCCCAACAGAAGATTTCAGAAACTTTGTCAATGCAGTTATCGATGAAAAGGCATTTGACAAAATCACTTCGTATATCGAAAAAGCAAAATCAGACAGTAATGCAGAAATCATATGCGGTGGAGAAAGCGATAAAACAAAAGGATATTTTATTCACCCTACAATTATCCTTGCAAAAGAGCCTAATTATATTACCATGTGCGATGAATTATTTGGCCCGGTTTTAAGCATCTATGTTTACGAAGAAAATGAATTTGAAAAAGCACTAGAATTAGTGAATACCACAAGTGAATATGCACTAACTGGAGCTGTAATTGCCCAAGATAGATATGCAATAACCGAAGCAACCGAATACTTAAGACACGCAGCCGGCAATTTTTACATCAACGACAAACCGAC
>CAMDAF010000017.1 GCA_945888525.1 Chitinophaga pinensis | reverse complement strand
ACATCACACCAATTTTTTCTCTCAATTGGTTAATGAAAATACAGATACAACCAGTTTTGTTGATTGTGCCAGTTAGTTTACGCAAAGCCTGAGACATCAAACGCGCGTGCAAGCCCATTTTGCTGTCACCCATATCGCCTTCAATTTCCGCACGAGGCACCAAAGCCGCTACCGAGTCAATAACGATAACATCAATTGCACCTGAGCGAATTAAATTGTCTGCTATTTCTAATGCTTGCTCTCCGTCATCCGGTTGAGAAATTAGAAGGTCAGAGATGTTGACGCCAAGTCTTTGTGCATAGAACTGATCGAAGGCGTGCTCTGCGTCAATAAATGCGCAAATACCACCTTTCTTTTGAGCTTCTGCAATGCAGCTAATCGCCAAAGTTGTTTTACCACTGCTTTCAGGTCCGTAAATTTCAACAACCCTTCCTTTAGGAAAACCTCCTACACCAAGAGCCATATCCAACCCGAATGAACCAGTAGAAATAACCTCAACAGGCACTACATTCTTATCATCCATTTTCATAACAACCCCTTTGCCATAACTTTTTTCAAGTTTGTCAATGGTAAGCTTTAACGCTTTTAATTTTTCTGCATTTGATTCTGCCATAACTTTATAGTACGAAAATAGCCAAAAAAAGTTTGGGGCTTATTCACAATAAAGTTAAGATATACACAAAGATTTTGGGTGTAAAGTTTCAGGTTTTTTCATTAACTTATATAGGGTAGGATCTCGCTTATGTTGCGTATAAATGGATGTCAATCTATGATTTCGACAGTAAATGGAATTGCTGTGTTAGCGAAGAAAATAGATCCATGTTTTTTAACTCTTGTAAAACAAGGGTTTGTAAAGGTTTTTGCTTGGTTAAAGTATTATTTTACTAAGTTCTAAAATCCATTATATTTAATATACGAACACCATTATTTTGCTTATTTTTGCAGAAAATGTGGAGTGCTATAGCAACTTTTTGTCTTAGGAATAGATTCTGGCTCTTAATAGCCCTAGGAATTATTACGGTAGTTTTTGGATTTTATGCAACAAAAGTTAAAATGACTTATGATTATGCTAAAGTAATTCCAAAAGACGATCCTGATTTTGTAGAGTACATCAAATTCAAAGAAACCTTTGGCGAAGATGGCAATATTCTAGTGATAGGTGTTAAAAGTGAAGATCTTTTCAAATTAGATTTTTTAAACGATTGGTATAAATTAAGCAAAGAATTAGAATCAAGACCTGGGGTTGAGAAGGTGGTGTCGATTACCAATACGTATACACTTTTTAGAAACGATTCGTTAAAGGCATTGCAAATTAAGCCAGTTTTAACAAAGCCATTGGCCAATCAAGCGGAGGCAGATTCGTTTCAAACCTTCTTAAGGTCTTTGAAAATTTACGATGGCCTATTGTACAATGCCGATAGCAATGTTACCCTTATAGCCGTTACTTTAAAGAAAAAGGAATTGGACAGCAAGGCCCGCATTCCTTTGGTTAACGACATAGAAACCAGAGCCAATGCGTTTGGCAAAAAGTACAACACCAAAATGCACTTTTCGGGCTTGCCTTATGTAAGAACCATCATGAGTTCTAAGGTGGCCGACGAGATTAAGATTTTTACGTTTTTATCGATTTTAATCACCGCTATTTTTATCTTTATATTTTTCAGATTCCTTAGCGCTGTGCTCTTGTCGCTTGTTGTGGTGACGGTTGGCGTTGTTGCGACCTTGGGTTGCTTGGCAATGCTCGACTACAAAATTACCATGTTAACGGGTATACTGCCACCTTTAATGGTAATTATTGGGGTCCAGAATTGTATTTACCTGCTCAATGTATACCACCAGGAATACACTTTGCACGGCAACAAGATGAAAGCATTAACCCGTTTGATATCCAAGAACGGCTTGCCTTTATTCCTTACCAATGTAACCACTGCTGTTGGTTTTATGGTGTTTAGCTTTTCGGGTAGTGCAATGCTTGACCAATTCTCTGTGGTGTCGGGTATTATTATTATGCTGGTGTACGTGGTTTCTCTGGTGTTTATTCCAATTGTTTACAGTTACTTGCCGCCGCCAAAAAACAAACACACCAAACACCTTGATGCAAAGCGCTTAAACAAGGTATTGGACTACTGTAATTTTTTAATTTACAACAAGCGAAAAAGTATTTATATTGTTACCATTGTACTTGTTGTTGTGTCGCTAATTGGCTCTTTCAGAGTCAAAAATTTGGGTTATGTGGTTGACGATCTTCCTGAAACCGATCCGGTATTTATGGATCTTAAGTTCTTTGAACGCAACCTTAAAGGCACTTTGCCTTTTGAAATAAGCATTGATACGAAGACAAAAGATGGGGTTAAAGACTATGTAACCCTTCAGAAAATAAACAGACTTGAAAAGGAATTGTACAAAATACCTGAGTTCTCAAAACCGATGTCTGTTGTTGATGTGCTGAAATTTGCAAACCAAGGCATGCACGACGGTGATGAGCGTTATTTCATGGTTCCGAATGTCATCGATATTTCAAATATCGTCGACTACTTGCCTAAGCAAGAATACAGCAAAAGCTTAATTAAGTCGATGGTTGACAGCAATTACCAAGTAGCGAGAATAAGCGTGCAAATGGCTGATATTGGCTCTCAGAAAATGAAAGTCTTCACCAAGATTGTTCAAACGAAAATAGATTCGATATTTCCTAAGGAAGATTATAAAGTAAAGATAACAGGTACCAGTGCCATATTTTTAAAGGGCAATGACTACCTAATTGAGAATCTTATCCAAAGTATGATTGCCGCATTGTTAATTATATCAGTAATGATGGCATTCTTATTCTTTAGTTGGAGAATGGTGCTTATCTCTCTTATTCCAAACCTCATTCCTTTGATTATGACTTTTGGAATTATGGGCTTTTTTGGCATCCGATTAAAGCCATCCACCATTATTATTTTTAGTATTGCATATGGCATTGTTGTTGATTTTACCATACACTACTTAGCGAAATACAGACATTCATTAAAGAAACACAACTGGGACATGCGCATAGCAATAACCGAGAGTGTTACCGATGCTGGTCCGAGTATCATTTACACCGCAGTTGCCTTGTTTGGTGGGTTTATCATCTTCGCAGCATCTAATTTTGGGGGCACAGTGGCCTTGGGTATATTAACTTCATTGGCTTTAATATTTGGCATGTTTATGAACTTAATTCTATTGCCTAGCATCTTATTGTCTTTAGAAAAGCACATCAATGCCAAATCCGAATTGGGAACTACGCTTATTGAGATAGATCCGGAAGACGATGAGGATTGATCCCAGTACCAGAGACTCCACTTCGTTCCGTCACGGTACGGGATGGATAAATTGAGGGAATGATCCCAGTGGCAGAGAATTTCGCTTCGCTGCATTCACGCCACGGGATGGATGAAATGATCCCAGTCTGACCCAATCTTCATTAGTATTTTATTTGCACACCTTAAAGAGCGCGGCAAAGCGCCACGGGATGGAAGAATCCATGTCATCTCAAATACATATTTAAGCCAGCATAAGCATTCAATACAATGGGGCAATAAAAAAGCCAAATCGTATGACTTGGCTTTTTATTAAATATTGTTTTGTTTTTATTTGTCCAATTGGTGCTCGTTGCCTGGATGTAGATTGCTTTTCTTTCTGCTGTACAAGAAATACACCAAAATACCCAAGATACCCCATGCTATAAAAGTGTACCATGTGCCAACTCTAACTTGCAACATCAACAAGATGTTGGCCGCTATACCAAGTGTGGCAATCACTGGCAAATAGGGTGTTCTGTATGGTCTTTCTAAATTAGGCTCTCTTACACGCAAAATCCATACAGCCAAACAAACCATAGAGAAGGCAAGTAAGGTTCCCATACTGCACATTTCAGATACTTTATCAATTGGTGTAAAAGCCGCAATTACTGAAACAATAGCGCCAACAAGTATGGTGCTTTTAAACGGCGTTTTAAATTTAGGGTGCACACTGCCAAATAAATTTCTAGGCAATAAGCCATCTTTGGCCATACCTAAAAATATTCGGGTTTGTCCCAACATCATCACCATCATAACTGAGGTTAATCCAGCCACGGCAGCAATGGTTATAATATAAACAGCCCATGGCTGTCCAATACTTGAGAATGCAGAGGCCACTGGCGCTTTGATGTCTAAGGTATCGTATTTTACCATACCGGTTAATACCAAGGAAACCAAGATGTATAAAACGGTACAAATAAGCAATGACATGATGATGGCAAAAGGAACATCCTTTTTGGGGTTTATGGCTTCACCCGCTTGGGTTGACACTGCATCAAAACCTATATAGGCAAAGAATACAATTGAAGCGGCAGTTCCAATACCAGACCATCCGAAGTGACCAACACCTTTTGCATCGATGAATTGTTCAGGAATAAATGGCGACCAGTTGTCTACATTGATGTAGAAAGCACCCATTACAATAACAAAAATTACCACAGAAACTTTTAGTATAACAATAAGGTTATTGGTTTTGGCAGCTTCTTTTATGCCTCTTACCAAGATTGCAGTTACCAACCAAGTGATAACAAAAGCAGGAAGGTTGAAAGCAAAGGCAGGAGGATCTATTCCAAGTTCGTGGGCTTTTTCAATGGCAGTTGTTGGGTCATTTACCAACCAAAGCGGCAAGTTGATTCCGAACAAATGCAAGAGTTTATCAAAGTATCCAGACCAACTAACGGCAACCGTAGTTGCACCCATCATGTATTCAAGTATAAGGTTCCAACCGATAAACCAAGCGAACAATTCACCTACTGTTCCATATGAGTAGGCATAGGCAGATCCTTCTACTGGAAGTATTGAGGAAAACTCAGCATAACACAAGGCCGCGAAAGTACAAGCGATACCAGCCAACATAAAGGATATGGCCAGTGCTGGACCGGCATATTCGTGCGCCGCAATACCTGTAAGCGTAAATATACCACCACCAATAATGGCGCCTATTCCTAAGGAAGTGAGGCCCCATTTAGTTAGAACACGGTTTAGCTCACTCTTCTTTGCATCAGAATGAAAGGACTCTATTGGTTTTCTTCTCCATACTGACATAAAGCGATCGGCTTAGAATTATTTAATAATAGATTTGTCTTTCTTGAACAAGTCAAGTACAATAGGAGAGGCAATAAAGATGGTTGAATAACTACCCATAATTACACCAATTAACAATGCCAATGAGAAACCTTTCAATGCAGCACCGCCAAATAAGAACAATACCAAGATAACCACGATAACGGTTACCGAAGTCATAATGGTTCTACTTAATGTTTGGTTAATTGCAATATTGATGATTTTTGCTTTGTCATTTTCTGTACGGTATTCGTTCATGTTTTCACGAATCCTGTCAAAAATTACCACCGTGTCATTAATGGAGTAACCTATAATGGTCAGAATAGCGCCAATAAAGTTTTGGTCTAATTCTAATGGGAAAGGCACGATGTCTCTCAACAGAGCGAAAATTGCAAACACCATTAGCACGTCATGTATTAGGGCGATGATCGCACCAACCGCAAAACCAATGTTTTTGAATCGTATAAAAATGTAAATGAAGATTGCTATGATTGACACAATGACAACCCACATTGATTTGGTTCTAATGTTAGATGCAATCGTTGGTCCAACCTCAGCACTACTTAAGATGCTTGCTTTGGTCGCTTTGAAAGGCGCTAAAGCTGCAACTACATCGGCTTCAATTAAATCTGCATTTGCATTTGGTGTATTGATTTTGTAGGTAGTTACAATTTTGTAACGGCCTTCAGAACCAATGGTCTTTACCTCGTTGCTGCTTTCAGGTAGTCCTTTGTCAAGCGCTGCTTTAATGTCCTCAGCTTGCAGGCCAGAGCTTAATTGCATTTGGTAACCGTAACCACCTTTAAAGTCGATACCAGTACTCAAACCGCCTTTGTAGATTAAAACACTAAATCCAATCACAATGATTGAAGCAGATAACAAGTAGAAACGTTTTCTTCTGCTAATGAAATCATAACTCGCATTAATCATTAGATTAGCTGTCCATTTGTTAGAGAAAGTAACATCCAAACCTTTGTCGACACGACGTTCGATCAATAATCTAGAGATGAAGATTGAAGTAAATAAAGAGGTAATGATACCGATGATCAAGATAATAGCGAAACCGTAAACAGGACCAGCACCAACGAAGGTCATAATGATCGCAGCAATCAATGTTGTTAAGTTACCATCTATAATTGAAGAGAATGCCATGGCGAAACCATTGGCAACGGCATTTCTTAATATTTTACCTTCTCGAAGTTCTTCTTTGATACGTTCGTATATCAGTACGTTTGCGTCGACTGCCATACCAATGGTTAATACAATACCAGCAATACCTGGAAGGGTTAATGCTGCACCATAAGAAGCCAATATGCTAATAATGAAGAATACGTTTGCGAATACTGCAATCGTTGCAATGATACCACCTCTTTGGTAGTAGAATAACATCAAAACCAATACAGCGATAAAACCAACGATTAAAGAGTTCATACCCTTTTTGATTGATTCAGCACCTAAAGTTGGTCCTACCACATCTTCCGCAACGATATCAGCTGGAGCTGGTAATTTACCCGCTTTTAAAATATTTGCTAAGTCGTTTGCCTCAAGTACAGAGAATCCACCAGAGATAGAAGAATTACCACTTGGGATTTCTTCGTTTACTCTTGGAGCAGAAAATACTTTATTGTCTAGAACAATGGCTATGAAGTCGTTGGTTTGTGCAGCAATTCTAGTAAGTTCTTTCCAATCGCGTGCAGCGGATTGGGTCATGCTCATACTTACTTCTACCTGGCCGGAATTTTGGTTGTTGGTAGCAAATGCGTCTGCTATAATGTTTTCTTCGCCGCTTCCCATTGAAGCCACGCCATCTTTGTTGGCTTTTAAAGCGTATAAATCGAATATTTGATCAGAAACAGATTCTGGTTTGGCGCTCCAAACAAACTTAACGTCTTTTGGCAATGCTTTTAAAACGTATTCGTCTTGAAGCATTTTGTTGATTTTGTTGATGGCTTCTTTTGGCGCTCTGGCTAAAATACTGCTTTCGCCAATGTTTCCACTTTGGTCTTGTAAAGGCACTAACCCTGCCTCAGCAAATGGGAACTTAGAAGAATCTTTAGCGTTCTTCTCTGTCATAAATGCTCTTTGTGCAGTATCTCTTTTTAGAGAATCTGTAATTAAGGCAATTGACTTAAGTTTGTTAGAGTCTTCTTCAGAATAGCCTTTGCTTAGTCTAAGCTTAGCCGCATAAGCAGCATTCATTGGCTCGTAAATCTTTTTGAAACCGATGAATTGGTTTTTGGCGTTGTTGCCATACACTTGCCAGAACTCCAAACGTGCGCTTTGTTCTAATAAAGCTCTTATTCTGCTTGGGTTGTCGACGCCAGGTAATTCAACTGAAATTCTTCCACCATCTAATTGTTGAACGTTTGGTTGGCTTATGTTACCAGCATTCAAACGCGCTTCGATAATTTGACGGGTGTTATCCGATTTGTCTTTTAATTCATTCTTTAAATAATTCACCACATCGGCATCAGATGATGCTGAGGTAATTCTTTTATTGTCTCTGTTGCTGAAAAGCGAACTTAAAGTTTTGTTCGGGGCAATGGTTTTAAAATTCTGTGCAAAAAGATCAATAAAGTCGCCTCCACTCTTTTTGTATGTGATGTCCGATAAGCGAACAGCTTCAATTAAATCTTTGTCTATTTGATTTTGACCAGCTAAGGTTTTTACCACTTCGCCTTTATTTACCTCAAGAACAACGTTCATTCCACCCTGTAAATCCAAACCTAATTTCAGCTCAGATTCTTTACATTGGAAATAGTCTTTCTTGATAATACCCAAGTTTAGAAGAGGCTTTCTTCCAAGAGAATCAATGTAATTGCGGTACACATCGCCATCGTAAACACCATTTTTTGTTGCAAATGTTTTTGCTTTTGCTTCAAATCGTTTTACCACCCAGGTAAAAGATAGCTGGTAAGTGCATGTAAGTGCAAAAACGATAGCAATAAAAATTATTAAACCTTTATTTTTCATTATATTACTTTATATCAAACTTTTATTAGCCTGCGAAAATAATAATTTATTTGTGAAAATTGACCATTATCAACTTTTCATGCGCTTTATTTTTAATTTGTTTTAAAAATTGAGACTTGTTTTAAGAATATGCCTTAAATAAAAGTATTTTAATTAAGGCAAAATATGGCTGTCAAACAGACTTAAGGGTTTAAATTATAAATTCTTAAGTCCTTATCTCAAATTGAAGGTAATGTCAATTCGGCAAATTGATTTTACGGCTTTACCTCTTTTTAAAGCGGGTTTAAATTTGGTGTTACACAATTTAATAACCCTCAAGGCTTCTTCATTGAAACTTTGAAAACCTGAAGTTCTCCATACCTTCACATTTTCTACAAGACCTTCCTTGGTTACAACAAAGCTTACAGAACATACGCCCTGATCGTTGTTGTTCTTTTCCTTTTCTGGGTACACCAAATTGTTGCTTAAGAAATCTTGGAATGCATCTTCACCACCAATGAAGTATGGCGCCTGGTCTACTGATGTATGAACATAGTTGTCATTATTTTCGCTATTTTGATTGTCTGTATTTGTACTGTCAGATTTATCGGTGCCTAAATCCTTTTTATTGTCTTTCTTGTCTTTGGGATCGGGGCTGTTTACAGGGTTTTTAGACGCTTCCATTTCTTTGTTTTCAGACGATTCAGCTGGGTCTTCTGTTTTTGGTTTGGGTGCAACATTCGATTTAAAGCCGCTGGAAGGAGGGTCAAGCAGGGTAACATTGTAGTGCACATATTCCAATGGTTCTTCTTCTGTCTCCTGCCATATTTTCTTGATCAGTTGTGGCGTTAGTAGGCTCAAAACAAAGCTGCAAAAGGCTATAATAACTGCATTTCGAAGGTTTTTGGGGTAGGCTTTTCTTAGAATGAAAGCGCCATATTTTTTATTTCGACCTTCAAAAACGATATCATCCATGCCATGTTCAGCAATGTTAGTATCGTCCGGTAGGGGAAATTGTTCCAAATGGTTTGACTTAAAATTATGGGGCCTCTAATTGAATGGGTATTCTACAATTGTGCCAAAGGCAAATTTATTGTTTTTAATTAGATTGTGCCTATAGCTGTGCTAAACTATTTTATCTAACAACGTCAATAAATGGTATTTGTTACGCCAAATTGCAAGAATGCGCGCAAATTCAGCGTTATTTTTTGACTTTAAAAAAACACAGCAAGTGCCGTTTTATTTAAGAACTGTGAAGCAATTATTCTTTTTCTAAAGCCAAAACGACTTTTCGGCTTTTCTTATTGGCAATACGCACCATTTCCATTACCTGCTCGTAGCGCACTGTTTTGTCTGCATGAATGCTAATTGGCGCAGTTAAGTTTTTGCTCAATTCAGATTCAATAGCAGATTCAAGTGTTTCGATGGTAACATCTTTATTTTCGTTAACGGCATATTGACCTTCGGCGTTTAAAAACACACGAATTGGTTTCACTGGCAGATGTTGGTCTTCAACCCCTTTTGGTAAAACCACCTTCAATATTGTTTCAGGTGATACAGTGGAGGTAAGTATGAAAAAAATCAGCAACATAAAGATAATGTCGGTCATTGCTGATAACCCAAACTCTCCACTCGATCTTGTCCTTTTTCTAATAGCCATAATTATTGGGGTTTTAAATTATGCTGGCTGTTGCAAAATATCGATGAATTCAAGTTTCTTAGATTCAAACTTATTGGCCACATGGTCGATTTTAAGCATTAAAAAGTGGTAGCTAGCAAAGGCGATGATACCTAATAGTAAACCAGCAGCACTCGATACCATTTTAACATATAAACCTCCAGAGATGATGTCAATTTGAATCGTGTTGGCTAAAGATATTTTATAGAACATTTGAATAACCCCGAAAATTGTTCCTAGGAAACCAAACATTGGTGCTAATCCAGCAATCATAGATAAAAAGCCCACATTTTTTTCGATTTTGTATACTTCCATGATGCCAACATTTTCAATCGAAGACTCAATGGTATTGATTGGTTTTCCAATAAGCGAAATCCCTTTTTCTATCATACGGGCAATTGGCGCATTTGTTCTGCTACAAAGTGTTTTAGCGCCCAAAATATTGTCGTTTAGGACCATGTCTTTGATGTTCATCATGAAATTGGCATCAATTTTTGCGGCATTGTTAATGGCTAAATAGCGCTCAATTGCAATGTAGAGCGATGCAACAAATAAAATTCCAATTGGAATCATCACGACTCCTCCTTTAATAGCCATATCCCAAAGGTTTCCTGGCATGTTTGCACTGGTACTTGCCGCCGCCGCAGCGCTAGCTGAATCTGTTAAGGCAGTTGTTTGTAATAAAATAGATAATAGCATGTATTATGGTTGTTTTTTTATTGCGTTTTATTTAATTGATTCTAATTTATTTGTTTGAAATAGTATGGAGTTTTGTTTTAACGTAACTTCAAAATATTTGCAAGGACAAATCTAAATGTTTTTTTGATTGATGGTTTTTATCTTATACGCAGATTCTATAAAAAACTACATAGTAAAAAAAATAATTTTCAGTGTTTTTATGATGTCCAATAGTTGAAATTTAAGTCCAATTGTTTTCAATTATTCGCATTTTTTTTTAATCTGTAAATTGCTTTTCACTTAAATCTGGTTTCGAGAATCATCTATTTTCTAAGGGGTGTTTGTTTTTTAACGCAAAAACTTGTTTGTTTATTAGAATAAAATAAGAAATAGATTTTTGTGGGTAAGCATCAATGGTATTGAAAAGCTAGATTTGGTATTTAGTTATGCCTTGCTGAATTTATGTGAATAAATTGGCGATACCGGAGCCGCATGTCAAAAAGGATTTTTACAAATCTATTTGGCCACTGAATACACTCTTTGCAGGTCCGCATAGCCACACATTGCTGTAGAGGTTTTCAAGTTTATGGTATTTTACCATCAAATGTCCTCCAGGTGTTTCAATCTGAACCTGGTAGTCGCCATTATCGAATTCCAAATGTTTTGACAGGGCAATTGAAGCTGCCGTAACGCCCGTACCGCAGCTCAAAGTTTCATTTTCAACGCCACGCTCATAGGTTCTAACGCCTATGTGGGCAGATCCCATTATTTCAATAAAATTAACATTGATGCCTTTGGCCTTAAACTCGTCGCTGTAGCGTATGGATTTGGCTCCCTCAATGAGGTCAAATTCTTTTATATCGTTTTGGAAAATGATAAAATGCGGAGAGCCAGTATTTAAAATATAGGTGTTGCCTCGTTTTTCGATTTGATCCACATTTTTCATTTGCAATTCCACCATGCCTTGGCTCCATATGGCATTGTGCGGACCATCAACCGCTAGGAAGTGGCAATTGTTTCCAGAAAATACGTTGAGCATTTTTGCAAAGTCGACTATGCAACGTCCGCCATTGCCGCACATGCTGCTGATTTGACCATCGCTGTTGTAATAAACCATTTCGAAATCATAGCCTTCACTGTTTTGCAAAAGCATTAAACCATCGCCACCAATTCCAAATTTTGGATGGCAAAGAACTGCCACATCCAAATTATCATATAAACGCGCACGGTTGTCTATTAGAACAAAATCATTGCCAGTGCCTTGGTATTTTATAAATGGAATCTGCATTAGTTTTGTTTTAAAATAAATTGAATAATATCAGGGTCAACTTCTAGTTTGTATGCACAACCATCTATGCAAGGTAGAAGTTGGTAAACCTTATCAAGGTGTCTAAGGTATAGGCTGCCATTTACAGTGTATAATTTGCAATTGTAGTTGTTTAGGCCAAACAATTGAATTATATTATTAACGTATTTATACCCTTTGAAATTTATTGGCGAAGTCCAAAACTCAACAATGAATTTAGTTTTAATGTTTTGCTTATTGGCTATTTTTGATTTTGAAAGCCCCGCGGTGTCAAATGATTTTTTCTTGTCCTCTAAGGCTTTTGCCTGATTAGAATTAGAGGCGGCTTCAGGTAACTGAGCACTTTTTGATTGAGATTTTTTACCAAAGCCATAGCTCTCATTGCTGCCGTTTAGGTCGAGCATGGTTAAGCTTGTTGCAAATAAAAACGTATCCTTAATGTTTATTTCTTGAGCGACATTGTAATCTGACTCTTTTTTATAGTAGAGGTCTTCTGAATCCTGATCTATGGGAGGAGGTGCATCATCGATTTCCATTTCAAGCACCTTTAGTTCTTCGATTGTCGGCGGCGGCACTTCATTAAGCATGGCCTTGTCATTATAGGACTCAGATTGCATGTTTTGATCCGATTCAGGACTTACCACTACCGGTTCTTGTTTTTCTGTTTCGGTAATTGGTCCGGTTTCTTCAAGGGCTATGTTTTGCTCTAGTTTGGTATTGCTGTAAAATTGGAATACTACAAATGACCCAATAAGAATAATGGCTGTTGCTGCAATAGCAAAGACTTTCGATTGTAACCAATTCTTGGAAGAAACAACTTTTGTTTGCCCGTGGGTCTTCAAATAGTCCTTCAATTCTAAACGCGCATTTTCTTTGATGAGTTCACTTAAAAGTTTTTGATTTTTAAATGCCTCAGCAAAACTAGGATCTGTGTTTAGTTTTTCATCAAACGCAGCCATCTCCTCAGGGCTTATTTTGCCTTGCAGGTACGCATCAATTTCTTCGGTATATAAATGGTCTTGGTTCAAATTATATAAAATCTTCTCTGTTGTATTTTTTCAAAAACTGTTCTTGTAAACTTTTAAAGCATTGATGCTTCTTTGCTTTCACCGTATCCGAATTGTTGTAATTCATTTTTTCAGCAATGGTGTTCATGTCGTAGCCATCAAAATAAAAATACGTCAGCAGCTCTTTGCATTTCTCACCTACCATGCCCAATACCTCTTGCACTTTTTTCTTGTCATCAAACTGAAAACTGTCAGATTCTGCTGCCATTTTTTCAGTATTTATGACATCCATTTGAACATTTTTAGATAGCTTATTCAAACGTTTTAACCATTGATTGCGGGCAATAGCGAAAGCAAGGGTGCTAATTTTTGCTTTTAGTTCTAGCTTGTCGTTCCTGATTTTTTCCCAAATGGCGATGCAGGTATCTTGTAAAACATCCTCAGCGTCATCGGCATTGCCGTTGTTCTTTAAAACATGGTTTTTAATGCTGTTTGCGTTGTCCTTATACAATTGTACCATAGCGTCTTTATCGCCATTCTTTATGGCGTCTACCAGTTGCTGATCATTTAATTTATTTCTTCCGAGCACCTTGGTGGATGTTTAATACAATTTTGTCGAGAAAGGTAAACAGACAAAAACTTTTTAAAGCGAAATTGCGTTACAAAAGTAATCAAAAAAAGATTGGAACATCTTTTGAATCAATAAAAAAACGTATCAATTACACGAACAGTATGAAAAAAGTATTTGGAATTTTTGCAATTGCCCTTTGTGGCGGCCTAGTAGCTTTAGGCATTAATGGAGTCGTTAACAAATTCTCTGATTCAGGCAGCTTTGAAGAAATGCAATCTAAGCATGCCAAATTTGCCAGTTTAATAGAAGATGGGGGCAAGGGTTACGGATTTGATTTTGTAAAAGTATCTGAGGTCAGCACACCAGCTGTGGTGCACATTAAATCACATTTTGAACAAGTAAAGTCGAGCAATCCGCATGGTGGTGGAAATGGTCAGCAGATTGACCCGTTCGAATTTTTTAGAGACCACGGCATGGACTTCGATATGCCAAGAGGTCCGGGCATGGCAGCGGGCAGCGGTGTTATTATTACCCAAGACGGTTACATTGTAACCAACAACCACGTGGTTGACAATGCCAGTAAAATAGAAGTCATTTTAAACAACAAACGCACCTATATCGCTGAGGTTATTGGGGTTGATAAGACCACCGATTTGGCCTTAATAAAAATAGATGAAAAGAATTTGAATTTTATGTCGTTTGGCAACAGCGATGAAGCCAAAGTAGGGCAATGGGTATTAGCCGTTGGCAATCCAATGAACTTAACCAGTACTGTTACGGCGGGTATTATTAGTGCAAAAGGCAGAAGCATTGATTTGTTAAGAAGTGAAGACAACCAATATGCGATTGAAAATTTTATTCAAACAGATGCGGCCATTAACCCGGGAAATAGTGGGGGGGCGCTGGTAAATGTAAAAGGTGAACTTATTGGAATTAATACAGCCATTGCTTCTCAAACCGGTTCATACACAGGATACGGATTTGCTGTTCCAGTTAACTTGGTTAAAAAGGTAATGGACGATTTGTTGAAATTTGGAAAAGTTCAACGTGCAGTTTTGGGTGTTGCCATTCAAGAAATTACGCAAGAAATAGCGGAGATAGAAGGCTTAAAAGATTTGAACGGGGTATTGGTTCAAGAGGTTAGCGAAGGCGGATCAGCACAAAAAGCTGGCGTTAAAAAAGGAGATGTGATTCAAAAGATAAATGGAGTTGCAATAAACAGCGTATCTGGTTTGCAAGAAGAAATAGGCAAGTTCCGTCCCGGCGATAAAATCAATGTTCAAGTGAATAGAAAAGGAGAGGCCAAAGTCATACAGGTAACTTTAAAAGGCCTAGATGGAAAAGAAAGTTTGAGCATGGCCGATAAAAATGATGAGAACACCATTAAAGGCGTTGAGTTTGGAAATTTAAGCAAAGAAGAAAAAGACCAACTGGGTCTGAAGAATGGCGTTAAAGTTGTGGCAGTGGGCGAGGGGCCGTTTAAAGGAAAATTACAGGTCGGTTTTGTCATTACTAAAATTGACAAGCAAGCCATTTACAGCATACAAAATGCAAAAAGCATTTTATCTCAAGCCGATGGCGCTGTGCTGATAGAAGGAAAGAATGTCGATGGAACGGATGCTGTTATTGGGTTGAAGTTGGGGGAATAATTAGGGTCTAGGGATTTTGTTAGGGTCTAGGGTTTAGCGTCTAGGGTATAGTATGTGAAAAATGCTACTTGATTTCGTCCCATAACCAATAAATTAAAAAGGAGAGCAAATGCTCTCCTTTTTTTATGGATAAAAAAGCAGCGCATAAAAAACGCGGCCAAGGCCGCGTTTTTTATGAAATTTAAATAATATATGGATTAAGCAATCTTCGCCATTAGGTCAACGATACGGTTGCTGTATCCAGCTTCGTTGTCGTACCAACCTACAACTTTAATGGTGTTTCCAATAACCATAGTAAGGTCGCTGTCGAATACACAAGAGTGTGGGTTTCCAACGATGTCTATAGATACCAATGGATCAGTTGAGAATTCAAGTATGCCTTTTAATGCGCCATTGGCAGCAGCTTTAAATGCAGCATTGATTTCATCTTTGGTTTTTGGATTGCGAACATTACAAGTAAAGTCGGTTACAGAACCATCTGGAATAGGCACACGCATTGCGTTACCGTTAAGTTTGCCGTTTAAGTGTGGCATTACCAAACCAACAGCTTTAGCTGCGCCGGTGCTGGTAGGGATGATGCTGTATGCAGCAGCTCTTGCTCTTCGCAAATCTTTATGAGGTGCGTCTTGTAAGTTTTGGTCTGAAGTATACGCGTGGATGGTGGTCATGAAACCATTTTCGATTCCACAAAGATCATCTAATATTTTTACCATTGGCGCCAAGCAGTTGGTTGTGCAAGAAGCGTTAGATAAAATTGTTTCAGTACCATCTAAAGTATTGTCGTTAACTCCTAGAACAATTGTTTTCATCTCACCTGTTGCGGGCGCAGAGATAACTACTTTCTTCGCACCAGCAGTCATGTGTTGACCAGCTGATTCAACGTCGGTAAAACGGCCTGTAGATTCAAGTACCACGTCAACATTCATTGAAGCCCAAGGCAATGCAGCAGGGTTGCGCTCAGCAAGCGCAGCGATAGACTTGCCATTAACGATAAGGGCATCCTCAGTATATTCAACCGTACCATTAAATTTGCCGTGTACTGAGTCAAATTTTAGTAAGTGGGCTAAAGTTTTATTGTCGGTAAGGTCATTTATGGCCACTACTTCTATGTCATTTCTTTGGCTCATTACTCTGAATGCCATACGGCCAATGCGGCCAAAACCATTAATTGCTACGCGTATCATGTTGTAAATTGTTGTTTATTAAATGTGGCTGCAAAGGTAATTTTATTTTTTTTTAAAAGAAGTATTTGTATTTTAATTTTTTTTATTATTTTTGCACTCCCCAAAACGGGGTTGCTAGTTAAAAACAAATGGTCCGTTCGTCTATCGGTTAGGACTTCAGGTTTTCATCCTGGCAAGAGGGGTTCGACTCCCCTACGGACTACAAATGACAGAGTGAATGTGAAAGCGAATGCGACACATACTCTGTCATTTTTTTTTCACACCCACCTTCACATTAACTCTCACTCTTATTTGTTTGTAAAATCAAGTTTTTTCAGTAATTTTAACTTAAAACTAAATTACTATGTTCGATTTTCAAAAATTAGATGTGTATCAGAAGTCTAAGAGATTTTACATTGATACAAAAGAAATAATTCATACCATAAAATTAGATAATTACATAAAAGACCAATTATCACGAGCCGCTTTTAGTGTTCCACTAAATCTTGCGGAAGGATCTGGTAAGTTTTCGAAAGCTGACAGAAAAAATTATTACACTACCGCAAGAGCTTCATTATATGAATGTATTGCGATACTGGATATTCTTCATGAGGAAAAGAAAATCAATGAGCTTTATTACCAATCGCAATTAAAAAATGCAGATGAACTATCACGAATCTTGTATTCAATGATTAAGAATTTGCAGAATTAATTTTGATGTTTTTCACACCCACATTCACTCAAGTGGATACAAAATTGGATACAGTTTTTTCAAAAATCGGAAAATGAAGCCGTTCGGCAAAGTCGGCAATGCTTTAAAAATATCAGTCTTAATTTTGTTGTAATTAAATATTTATGGAAAAAAGACTAATTGTAACATTGGACATTGAGGAGTTAAAGCGAATCATTGAAGATTGCATAAAAGACGCCAATACAGCGCAAGAACAAGATAAAATAGAAGAAGACACTTTGTTGAAACGGACAGAGGTCGCTAAGCTATTTGGTGTGTCTCTAGTAACGCTTAATCAATGGCGTAAGGAAGGCATCATTAAGCGGCATAAAATTAAGAGTAGGGTGTTTTTTAAAAAGAGTGAGGTTATGCAAGCCTAGTGGAGATTCATGCCCCAATTGCCATTGCGACTTATTTAAAGAGGGTTAAAATTTTTTATAACACTTTGAATGCTGTTATTCAAAGTAGGCTTTAACGGCCTGTCTTATTCAATCTTTCTGCACATATATCATATTCGATATAGGTATTTGGGGTATTGTTTTTTGTTCTTAAGTACTGGATATATGGCTTCATCTTTTGGTTGAAATTGATGAAGGTACGACCCATAAATCGAGTTATAACTTCATCGTCATATACGCCAATATTGGCTCCTATACTGATGTCTTCATAGATGAGTAGCTGTTCACGGATTTCGTGTTTAAGCGAACTATCTGAAACAATCAAGTTGATGAGGCTGTCGCTGTTTTGAATATTTTTAATTTTTGGGCTTATGTTCTTCATATGAGAACGGTCTCTGCTTTCAAGTGCATGCAAGGTCTCAACATTCTTTTGCCACTTGTCTTGTTTTTTCTGAACTTGTATAGACCAAATAATACTAAACACAATACTCCCTGCGGCGAGTGTTTCGAAAAAAATTTTGTAATTGATTTTTGAACTTAAATCCATAAAGTGCAATATTACAATTTATCGTTTTATTCCAAGGTATAAAATTTGTACTTTCGGTTTTTTTAAAATCGCCATTTTTAAGTTTTGTAGCTTTTGCTGATACGCGTGAGATTCTATAAGCTTCATGCATGCTGAATTCACGTTTTAATTGCAATTATTTCTTAAACTTAGTTTATTTCTTATTCGTGTGCTTGTTTGCTTGGATTTTATGTTCGCTCGTTTTATTATCTCGGTCTCTCTTGAGGTTCGGTCAACCATTGTTGCAACTCTGTCATTTTTTTTACACTCTTACCCTGTTTCGCTTTGCCCTGTTATGGAAATGATGAAGGAAGTTTCTATTACAGGGTGACGCAACAAAGTGGAGTCTCTCGCAAAGGGGGGCCATTACTTTTGAACATATTTTTTGTGTAACAAATAAATTTCTTATTTTTGAAGTTATGAATAAAAGAAATATTATAATAACCGTCGTGGTTTCGGTTGTTCTTTTAACAGCTGGATCTGTATGGTTTTTTATGTTTAGAAAATCCAATTTATCTAAATATCTCCCTAAAAATGCTATGGCTGTTCTTAAAATAAACCCTATGTCTTTAGCTGGTAAATTAGATTTTGATGAGATTGAAAACATGAAGTCTTACAGCCAAATGGTTGATCAAATGGATGAAGGTGGCATAGACATGGCAAAGTTGTTTAAAGAGCCATTAAAATCAGGTATATCCTTCAAAGACAATATGTATTTGTTTGCCGAATTAAATGATGACAAATCTAATGTAGGAGTGGTTTTAGGAATATCAGATGCAAATAATTTCAAAGATTTTATTGAAAAAGTTGCCTCAGATGCGAACCTAGAATATAAAACCTCTGATGATTTATTTATTTATACCTCTGAGGAAGACAATAACACCAAAATGTCAATAGTATGGAATGAAGATGCTTGTGTCATTTATTACGGTAATGAGGCGTCTTTATCTAAATCTAAGCGTTTGTTAAATCAAGAAAGTGAAGAATCTATTTTGTCAAATGAGTCTTACGTAAAATCAGAGGATAAAGGAGGCGATGCAAGTCTTTATATTAACTACAAAAACATTAATAAATTAATTGAAAAAGAGATTGAAAATCAAAATTTAGATAACATTTACCCTAAAAAAATCAAAGATTTCTCTAACAATATAGAAGGATCAACTTTTGTGCTTAATTTCAATACAAATCACATAAGTATAGATGGTATGCAGTTTTTTAAAGATGAGAGCAAGACTGAGGAATTCAATATACTAGGAGAAAAAGGACTGGATAGCAAAGCAATCGACTATATATCTTCGAATGGTAAATTATTAATGGGAATAACAGCAGTTATTAACATGAAAGAAGTCTTCAATATATTAAAAACCATTCCAAAATACGATGAAAGTATATCAGAATTAGAACGAAATATTGGATTAAGCGAGTCAGAAATTAAAAATCTTTTAAATGGAAATATTTCAATGGCCATTACTGAAATTAAAATGAAAGACGTTGAGGAAACAACTTATGAATATAACGAATACATTGATGATTATGACCTTCTAACTCGCATGGTATCAAAGCCTGTTCCAACTTATTGTATTCAAATTGGTATCAAAGAATCAAATGTTTATGATAAGATGATTGCAAAGATATCCGAATTGAGTGAAGGCAAAATTACACCGGTTGGGAACAAAATAGTAGTGCCTACAAACACCGAATACGGAGACATTCATTGCTTGCATATAAATGATAGACTAATAATTACCAATGACGAAGCTGCAGCTAAGGAGATTGAACAGAACAATAAATGGTCTAATTCAATAAATCCGGATCTTCAAAAATTGTTTTCAGAAAATCCAATTGCATGTTATGTTAGTTTAGATTTTGATAATTATGGCAGCAAACCAATTCAATCTCTCTTTGGCAATAACGGAGAATCAGATAAAGAGTACAAAATGGCAAAAAAATTCATGGATAATTTTTCTTCTTTTTCATTTGACGGCAGTCTCAAATCGACTAGAATAGGTTTACATATGAAAAAAGAGAATGATCAAAATAGTCTCATGAGAATGATTTTAGCTATTGATGAATTAGTCTCAGATGCTAAATAGCGCTAAAGAACCCTCTATTAGATTTGCTAACATTATTCCAAAACCTTTAATTGAGGTTCATTTGGAGAAGAGTATATTTAAAAGTGATTTTGCTTTTGAATGTGGTAATTGGTATCAGCTTATTGCGCCCTCTGGAAAAGGAAAATCAACAGTTGTTGGCATCATAACTGGAACCCGTGGTGATTTCAATGGGGACTTATTTATCGGAGAAATTAATGCTGCTAAATTTAAGTATAAGCAATGGAGTGAATGGCGTTCATATGGATGCAGCGCTGTGTTTCAAGACCTACTATTGTTTCCTCAATTGAGTGGATTTGAAAATATTTTTTTGCCCTTAGAAATTCAAAATCAAGGTTCAACAAAAAAAATATCAAAAAGTGAAATCGAGTTAAATAAAAATAAAGTAAAAGAATGGGCAGAAAAACTTGGTATTTTAAACAAATTGGACCAGCCTATTTTCAAATTATCACATGGCCAGATGCAAAGGGTGGCTATTTTAAGAGCTTTGAATCGAAAGTTTAAATGGTTGGTAATGGATGAACCCTTTAGTCATTTAGATGAAGTAAATACCTCTGTAGCTATCGATTTAATTATCAATGAAGCGAAATCCCAAAATGCAGGTATTATAATGACTTCATTAAATAGTAAGGATCTGATGTCTGGTTTTGAACTAATTACAATTTAGCATGAACCTAATTTCTAAAATTCTCTATAAAACTCAAAAAATCAGTCAATTGATAAGTGCGATTTTTGGAGTTTTCTTGGGTTTTTTGTTAATATTAACCTCATCTCAATTATTTACAGATTTTAAAAATATAATTCAGGGTTCTGAACAAGCCATTGGCAGTCAATTTTTAGTTATCAATAAAAAGATTTCCTTACTTAATACCTTCAATATTGGTAATAGCTCATTTACTGAAAGCGAGATTGAGGAGATTGAATCTAATCCATGTTTTAAAAAGGTTGGCAAGTTTACAACCAATAAATTTGAAGCCCAGGCATCAATTCAATTTCCAATTGAAAATACCTATACGGAAATAAGAACTGACTTGTTTTTAGAAAGCGTTGATGATGATTTTCTTGACATTAAGCCCAAAGATTGGCACTGGAATACTAAAGTGGATGAAATTCCTATAATTCTTCCGAATGATTTTATCAACTTATATAATTTTAACTACGCGCCTGGTAGAGGTTTACCTCAAATTTCTAAAAGCACCATTAAATTGGCTAATTTCAAAATTGAAATAAGAGGAATCGGAGGCAATTCTGTTTATAAAGGTAAAATTGTAGGTTTTTCAAATAGAATTACTTCTGTTCTTGTTCCCTATACTTTTATGGAATATGCAAATAAAATTTATGGACTGAGTCAATACAATAATGAATCATTGCGTTTGATTGTTGAAGCTAAAAACAATGAGCTCTCAAATGTCCAAAATTATATTGAAAAAAAGGGGTATGAGGCAAATAGCGAGTTGCTCAAAAATGGTAAAATCGCCAACTTATTACAGGCCATATTATCAATAATTGCATTTTTTGGCGCAATCATGATTGTCATATCTGTTAGTTCATTGATATTGTATATTCAATTGTCAATTACTAGATCAAAATTTGAAATTGAAACACTATTAAAATTAGGATTTTCTCACCATAAAATAATTCAATGGTATGCTTATAAAATTGCATTTGTATTAGCTCTTGTTTATGCCATAAATGTCATTGTGCTTGTATTTATAAAATCTCAAACAAATGCTTTGATTGAAACTTTTGGATTCGAGGCACCTAAAGTTCTAAATGTTTATGTTTTATTGAGCAGTTTCCTAATATTGCTGATTATTTGGAGCTTTCAGATAATAGCTGTTTATCGTCAAATATTTAAGTTGGCATTGCCGCTTAAGAATTAGTTTGAATAATTTTATAACATCCGATACTATCAGTCAAAGAATTGTTCTTATCGGATAATTTTTCCTTTGAATTATTTTGCATGCAGCTTATTATAATGGCCTACACTAAAATTATTGTAAATGAATTGTTTTTTCTGATTTCATGATTTATTCTATATCGGCTTAATCTAGTTTTAATTTTGAATGATCATGGTTTTTTAAAATTACTTTTCTGAATATTGTTTTATTAGTTAAATTTTATTGAATGGTAATCAATTAAAAATGACCTTTTTTTTAAAATAGTTGGTAAAAGTTAATTCATGAAATTATAAAGTTCTATTTTAACGGAATCATCAGAAAATCCAATGGTAGTATTTTTTTAGCGCTTGAATGGATTTTAAAGCTTTTGACGTTTGTTAATAAATAAAAATTCTACAACAACCATTAATTTTCAAAAAAAGCTATTTCATCAATTTTAAATACATAATTGGCACCATTGAATTCAATTTTAATTGAATGGGTTCCAGCAGATATATTGGATGATTTAACTTGCATAAAATAGAAAGAAGATGTTTGTCCACCAACCATGCTTGGGCTAGATTGAGCTATACCATCTATATAAATGTTTGGTGTTAGATTGTTATATCCAGGGTTAGAGGTATTAACCCAGAATTCTATATAACCATTTTTTGAGAAGGTTCTATTGAATTGAACGTAATGGGTACCATTTGCTGTTGATGTTTTATTTGGGTCAGGAGCAACCCAACATGACCCTGAATAACCTGAATTTGAAATACTCCATGGGGCATAAGTGTATGATGTGCCATTCCAATAGCGGAATGAAGAACTTACACCACTAAGTGAAGAACAGTTATTACTCCCAACAAAGGTAGCGGCAGGCATTGATGTGGTAAAACTAATTTGACTGCCATATGATGTGCCTATGCTGTTAGTAGCATAAGCTCTAACATAATAAGTCGTATTAGAATTAAGACTTGTTAGTGAACTTGTAAAAGAGCCTGTTCCTGTTCCATTATTGCTTGTGTTGTCAAAAATTGTAGGATTTTGAATGGTACTCCAACATACGCCGCGTTGGGAAACTGTTGCACCGCCATCGGATGTTATGAGACCACCACTTACACCGCTATTACTGCTAATACTGCTAGCACTTGTGGTAAAAATAGTAGGAACAGAATTGCTTACATTGGATGTCGTAAAACTGATTTGATTGCCGTAAGATGTACCCATGTTATTTGTTGCATATGCCTTAACAAAATACGTTGTATTGGGATCAAGACCAGTAAGTACGCTAGAAAATGAACCTATTCCAGATCCATCATCGGTGGTGTAATCTGAAGTAGTTGGATTTTGAGTTGTACTCCAACAAATACCGCGTTTTGAGATATTTGAACCTCCATCGGATATTATATTACCGCCGCTGATACCGCTATTATAAGTAACACCACTGATATTGGAAGTCGATAAAGTTGGTATCGAATTGCTGCTATTTGTCGTCGTGAAATTGATTTGATTTCCGTATGCTGTTCCTACACTATTGGTTGCGTAGGCACGAGCATAATATGTAGTATTTGGAACCAAATTTATAATTGTGCTTATGTATTTGCCAACTTCATTGATCTCTGTTGTATGGCCATCAGATGTGCTTGGATTTGCCGACAAACTCCAACAAATTCCACACTTGGTTATGTTGGCATCTCCGTTTGAAATAATTTCATATTCAATTTGAGCAGAAATATTAGTTATTTGTATAACATTATTTGTACTAATTTTAGGTGTTGAAATGTTCTTTTTTAAGTTCCATTTTGGGAACTCTTTTTTACAAGCAAATAACAAGACAATAAAAGTGAATACGAGGGTTGTTTTTTTCATTATAGCTATCTAGTTTTTCGATTTATGATTCTTAAATTTCGACATTAACTTTCTGATATTTTTTATTAAGTTTAATTGTCCTTAATGTATTGCTTGTGCCTTTGAATATGACATAGGTTAAATTAACTGTATATATGCCAAGACCAATTGCAAATGAACTCAAACTGCTCTGATATTCAGTGTTTGCTTGCTCGTACAGTTTGTCTTTTTCGCTTTGACTTGTCGCAGAGAGATATAAATCATAGGTGGTTTTGTATTGACTATAATAATAGATGCCTGCACCAACTAATCCATAACTTAAAACACTAATCCATGCTTTCCCTTTTTTACCTGTAACGAGTTTTGTTCCTAAACCTGGAATTAAAATACTTGGGACAGCAGATAGCACACCACCGAATGACTTGTAATTTGCAATGGTATAAGCATTCTTGTTTTCTAAATTAAATTTTGTTTGATCTAACCCAATTTTGTAAATGCCAGGTTTGTAATTTGATGCAGATTGAATTAAATCATTCAGGGCTCTTCTTTGAACCGGATTTAGACCAATGTTTTCTGTTAATTCAAATGTTCCATTTTTAAGTTTTTTGACTTTAAATTCAGTATAGGAGTTTGAATAATTAAAAGATAAATCAGATTTAGCCATTATTGGATAATTGTTTTTCTGAAAAACTTCATGATTCCACATTGCATTTAAGGGTTTAGTTATTTTTCGTTCTAAATCCTTGCTTGAATTATTCAAAAAATATGTTGATACTTTTCCAAATGTATCATACTGCACTTCAATATTAGAACTAATATTCAGATTTCTCAAATTGCTAGATTCTTTGAATACAAGGTCTTTTAATTGAATTTTTTGTGAAGTATAGTAGTTCGGATCAATTGCTGCAACATCATAATTCTTGCTGCGTCTTTCAATAATAAATTTCAATAATTCTGAGGTCTTTTCAACAAGTATCGTGGTTTCCTTCTCATTCAATTTCGACACTTTGATTACGGCGTTTCCCAATCTAATAATTTCTTGGTATTGATTTTTTAATACTGCAGTATTTAACAAGATTTTTAATGAATCTACTAAAACTCTATTTGTTTTTAGTGTATTGCATTCCAGCAACTTGTTTTTGACTACATTTATGTATTTAGATTTAGGATACTCTTTTAAATAATAATCATATTCTTGACATTTAAGTTCACTGCTTGCAGGCAGTTTTTCAAATTCATATTGGTTTATTTTTTCTTGGAATATTTCAAAATATTCACTTCCATTAAATGCATTTATGCGTTTTTTAATTAGAGATATTTTATCATTTATTTGATTCAGTTGTGATAAGCTATCATTTAATAAGTTATACTTTATCTTATGTATTGCATTAAATAGCAACTGCTTGCGGCTTTGGTTGCTTTCATTAGAATAGGCTAAATTCAGTTCATTCAAATCGTTGGAATTTAATAACCGCTCAAATTCAATTTCTTTTTTTCGCCTAACAACATCATCAAAGTATTTTGATGATTTAAATTCATTGATAAACGCATCATACGACTCTATTGTATTTTGATAAACTGCAGAAAGATATACGGTTTCTTCTAATTTCTTTTTAGCTTCTTGTATGTTGTCTGCATAAGGGTAATTTTTAATATAATCTCTCAAATCATCTTCGGCATAGCCATTTCGTTCCAATTCATTCCAAGCCAATTTTGCGTTGTAGTTGCTTACAATGCCGGTTGAATAAATTGTGATTAAAAATTCATTGTTGCTTTCATAATATTGGTCTTTTCTCTCATTCGTATTTACCGAAATACGGCCGGGTAAATTGTAGGTTACCCCTAGGTTAAATAAGTCCTCACTTGGATTTACGACAATATTATTTGGATTTAGATTAGCAACTTTTTGCTGGTAAGCATTTTCGCTATTGGTAGAATATTGTAATATGATTTGCTTATTTGGCAATTCATACAAAACTATTTTTTGAACAATTTCAGCAGGCCCATTATTGGTTTTAACCTGAAATCGGATCTGCCAGGAATTATAGGTATTATTTTGGTAACCAATATTTCCAAATTGTTGGTAGCCAGAATATGGGCCAATAACGGAAGGCCATGAGTATGTTTTAGTTAAACTAAGATTGGTGTAATCTCTGCCTCTGTTTTTAAATCCAATTAAAGTTTCTAAGTTTATTGATGCCTGTGCGTAGATATTTGTATGTAAAAATACAAACACCACCATTAGGATTAGTTTTATTTTGCCGTTATGTTTCATAAAAAACAAAAACAACAAATGCACATTATACGCATTTGTTGTTTGATAAGTTTGAGTTTGTAGCTATTTAATTTAATATGCAGACATTAGATCTGATTGGAAAGTGATGGTATTGTCTTTAAAGGCCCAATAATTATTTTCACTATCTGTGAATACTCGTCCATAAGATGAGGTGTTGTATCCATTTTGATTGTCATTTGGTCTAAAACTGCCTTTTTTGAAAAAGTCTTCTAAATACTCTTGTAATTTTTCTTGCTTTTCGCTATCCACAGAAAAAGTAATTTGCACATAAGATATTTTTGCTTGGTTGTTTTTTTCATAGCCAACAACTTTAGTATCATAATAGGTATATCCATAGCTGGTAACGGAGACTTGCTCGGTGATAGACTTTTTAATGTAATCATCAAATGTAAATGCCACATTGATGTTGCTGTTTTTACCTGCAGCTATGGATTCGGATAACACCGTTTGGTATGTGGTCCAATCTTTAGCATTGTCTGAAATGTCTGAAACTGCAGGTTCATTAACAGCGGCAGCGGAATTATCGTAATCACTTGTATTATTAGCATCAGTCGAAGTTGCTTCTTCGCTTGATTTTTTTCTATCATCTTTATACCCTGATCCAATATACAATTGTTCATCATAGACCATTCCGATTGAAACGCCATAATGGGCAAGTCCTTTAGAGACGGTTTTCTCCTCAGATGATGTGTTGTTATTAGATAGGTTCTTTAGTTTGGAATCAACGGTTGTGCAATTTGCTGACATCGGAATACCAAACATTGATTGTGAGGTTATTTCTTTTAAAGATGAAGTGATTTTGTCCCAATCAAAATATTCTGATTCAGTAAAATTAGATTTACCTAGCAGAATTCTTTCAACATCATCATATCCATCTAATTTTTTAAATACTGCGTCGCCCACGGTTTCCCCATTTTCATTTTTTATTTCAATGTCTTTCCCATCGGTTACCAGCATATTGCCATTGTGTAAGCTTAAAGCATAGTCTACATCTTCAGACTTAAGTACGTCGCCATCTTTGTTTAATATTTCATATTTAACATCTTTACCATTTTTGCCATCAATCTTTACACCAAGGTATTTGTCTTCAGTTAATTTTGACAATAGCGCATACTTGGCTCTGATTTTAATTTCTCCTTTGTTGTCCAACAAACCCCATTCGTCATCTGATGAATAAAAAATATCGTTGCGGTCTAATAAGATCCTCTCATATTTACTGCTAGCTGAAATTATTTTATCTTTATCATCTTTTATTTCCATTACACCAAATTCATCGTCAGAGTTTGAGTAGGCGATAAGGTCACCATCAAGATTCCCTATCAATGATTGGTCTAATTCAGAAATTGTTTTACCTGCTTTATCGATAATTTGTACTTTATCTTTGTCTTTGATGTTTTTTGCTACACGGGCATATTCTTTATTAAAGTCATCTGCATAATCAAACTGAGCTCGAATGGCTATTTTGCCTTCCTTGTCTAGGAATCCATAAAAACCATTTTGGTCTTGGAACCTGATCATTCCGTTAAAGCATTGTCCAACATTAAGAAATTCAGTGCCGCTTTGTGGTTTAAGTTTAAAAATTTCTTCGCCTTTAATGTTTATGGCAGAAACGTAATCATCTTCTTTGCATACAATAGCGATGCCTTCCGTAAAGTTTTCTCCCTTTTTAAAAGGACCCGCAATTTGGTTGTATTTTTTATCGTCAACCAATTTGTTGTAAAATATTTTACCATCTTCATTGCTGGTAATGAATACGCCTTCAGTAACGATAGACGGTTTTTTCTTAAATTCTCCTTCAAAAAGAATTTTACCGTTTTTGATGTCTAAAAGACTCCAATTTCCATCTTCTTTTATTCGAATAGGAATATGGGTGATGCTGATATCCTTAGATTGTTTGAGGAATCTAAAAATAAAAAATGCTGCGGTTATTAAAGCTAAAACCAGAACAATAATTCCAATTATCTTTAATTTTGATTGTTTTTTTTCCATATTTTTATTGATAATAATCTTAAGTTTGCGAAAATAGTAAAAAAAGATTGTTTTTGAATCACTTCTTTATTATTAAATACCTGAATTTGAGTTGGTGTAGATTTTTAAGTTGAATTTTAATTGTTTTAAATAAATTAAAAGTTTTTTGATTCGATGAATAAAATATGTTTTTGCGTCGAATGAAATTTTATTAATTTTTAAATGCTAATAGATTTAGTGCGCAGAAAATTCAGCGCCAATGTATTCATAACTGTAATTATCAATAACAGACAATTTGGTAAATAATTTGCTTTGGTTACAATTAGCATCATAACTGTCAAAAAAGAAGTCATCTGCAGTATAGATACAAAATCTATTAATATTGGTGCCATCATCATTCCCTTCGAGATTGAATCCATCTAAATCTGATGCATACCAATAAATCTCATTTGAATTGAAAGTATTTGGTAAAGTTATCGTTGCCCATTCTCCTGGGGCAATTCTTTTCCATCCTTTTGTTTTCCATGCGTTGTCATAATAGGCGTAAGCCAGATACATAGTATATCCATAATTGTTTTTAAATTCGACAATTTTATTCTCTGCTGGCGCCTCAGTTGTAGCGGGTGCTACTTCAACAGAATCTGTAGCATAAGGGTAATAAGGTGCCGTCTCTGTCGCCGGTGCCTCTTCGGGAGTTGGAGCCTCAGTGTCTGAATCAATATAGCCATCATCAGAAGACGATGAGTTGTTAATTCCTCCTACACCTAATTTTATTAATACAACTATAACTATAATAATAAGCAATCCAATCAGTGGTGTTTTTACAGACTTTTGAATGATTGGGACTTGATCTTTTACAGGGTTTTTTGTTTCAACAACTGTTTTGCTTTCAGTAATTGGCGTTTCTCGTTTGGATAAATAACCAGAAAACTCATCGCAGTTTTGGAATCTTTCTTCCTTTTTTTTCGCAGTTGCTTTCAGAATAACTTTGTCAAGAAAAACGGGTACCCCAGGGTATAAACTGCTTGCATTTGGGAGGGGATCTGCCACAATTTTTGAATACACTTCAAACTCCGTGGTCATGCCATCATAAGGACTAATACCCGTTAACATCTGATAAAAAGTTACACCTAAAGAATAAATATCGCTTCTAATGTCGATGTCTTTTCCTTGCACCTGTTCAGGGCTCATATAAAAGACAGTACCCATTTGCGTGCCAGTTTTGGTGAGTTTGTTTCCTGCCTCACTCATCATTTTTGCAATACCAAAATCCAATATTTTAATTTCTCCACTTTTAGTGATTAAAATATTAGAAGGTTTTATGTCACGGTGCACAATACCTTTTGAGTGGGCATAAGAAAATGCATCCAAAATTTGCATCATCATTGGAATAGCGGTTTCGGATGGAATTGGTCCACTTTTTTCCCTTATGTATTCATCCAAGGGCAGGCCCTCTACATATTCCATAACCAAATAAAGTCCATCGGCTTCTTCCACATAATCATACAAAGCTACAATTTTAGGATGTTGTAGGTGGGCCATGGTTGAAGCTTCATTTTTGAATCGAGCGCGCAAACCTTCGTTTTTTACCAATTGTTGGTGCAGGCTTTTTACTGCAACTTTTCTGCCTAGTTGCGTGTGCTCTGCTAAATAAACATTGCCCATGCCACCCTCGCCGAGTAATGACTTTATTTCGTAATTAAGTATTTTTTTACCGATCATATTATTTTTTATCTGTTTTTAATTTACTTGAGTGGTTTCTTGGTCTTTCATTTCAATAAATTGGCCATCTGAATTGACTACAAAATATCCAGAGATTTCATATTCTTTTTTATTATCAGAATCGCTGGTTGATATAATCGTATATCTTTTTTTATATCTAAATTCTCCTGGATTGGCTTGCTCTATTAATTCCATGAGTTCGTCTTCAATAACTGTCCATTTGTTAAAATACCTATTGTGATAATTTGTAATGATTTGATCTCTGTCTTTGTTTTGACTATTATGCCAAATGCTAAGTGTAGGAGCCAAACAAGCCGATATTTCATAATCATTTTGAGCGATGATGGCATTGGCAAAACGCTCATAAAGCGTCTGTGCATCATTGTATGAAATATAATTTGAGGCGGGAGCTGCATCCGATTCAGTTGCGGGCGCTAATTCTACATCAGTCATTTCTGGGGCAGCAACTTCATTAATGGGGTCTGGTTCTATAAATGCAGAATCGCCGGGTAAATTATACGTCGATTTGTTGTTCATACCATTAACCAATACAATAATTAAAATTGAACCCAATAGCACAATTAGGATCATAAAGATAAGCTTTGCCTTGCTTTTTTCACCTTGTGGTTTTTCTGATTCTTGAGTTTTATGTTTTACTGGGTCAATTGTATGAACAAGCGTTTTATTTTCAATAACTGGACTTTCTCGTTTTAATAAAAAGGCGGAAAATTCCTCGCAATTTTGGAATCTGTCTTCCTTGTTTTTTGCAGTTGCCTTCAGAATAACTTTATCAAGAAAATCGGGCACACCAGGGTATAAACTTCTGGCAGCGGGTAGGGGCTCAGCTAAAATTTTTGAATAGATTTCATATTCGGTAGTCATTCCATCATATGGACTGATGCCGGTTAGCATTTGATAAAATGTAACGCCAAGCGAATAAATATCGCTTCTAATATCGATGTCTTTTCCTTGCACCTGTTCAGGGCTCATATAAAAGACAGTGCCCATTTGCGTACCTGTCTTGGTGAGTTTGTTGCCTGCCTCAATCATCATTTTTGCAATACCAAAATCAAGAATTTTGATGTCACCATTGCTGCTGATTAGAATATTAGATGGTTTAATGTCTCGGTGCACAATTCCTTTTGAATGGGCATAAGAAAACGCATCCAAAATCTGTATCATCATTGGAATGGCTTTTTCAGAGGGAATAGGTCCGCTTTTTTCTTTGATGTATTCATCCAAAGGTAAGCCCTCTACATATTCCATAACCAAATAAAGGCCATCGGCTTCTTCTACATAATCATACAACGTAACAATTTTAGGATGTTGAAGGTGGGCCATGGTGGAGGCTTCGTTTTTAAATCGGGCACGCAAGCCTTCGTTCTTTACCAATTGCTGATGCAGACTTTTAATGGCAACTTTTCTGCCTATCTGCGCATGTTCTGCCAAATACACATTGCCCATGCCACCTTCGCCAAGTAGCTTTTTTATTTCGTAGTTAAGGATATTTTTGCCTATCATGGTGATGTCTGTATTTGTGTGGTTAGTTTTTTTTTGTTACGGTTAGTTATAATTGTATTCAGGGTGGACTGATAATCCAGCATTAATCGAATCTTCAGCTGGTGCAGTCTCTTCGTAATAATATTCAGGGTCAGTTATCAAGCCAGCTTTAGCCGAATCTTCATGGGATATAATTGGACCCGAATCGTAACGACTAGCCGACTCTGCAGAAACGTAATTAAAAAGCAATATGATTGTAAATACTACAACCACCCATACGATAACTAGAATGTTTTTTAATTTACTTGTTTCATTAATTTCAACTATACCTGATTCTGTTACTAGAGGGTTTGTTTTACTTATTGGATTATCTATGGTTTTGTTTTCAATAACAGGCGGTTTTTCCTCAGATAAATATTTTGAAAATTCCTCACAGCTCTGAAACCTATCTGCTTTGTTCTTATGTGTTGCCTTCAGAATCACCTTGTCAAGAAAATCGGGAACACCATGGTACAATTTACTGGCAGCAGGCAAAGGTTCATTGATTATTTTGGAATAAACCTCATATTCACTCACAATGCCATCATATGGCCTGGATCCTGTCAGCATTTGATGCAGGGTTACGCCCAATGAATATATATCTGATCTAATGTCTATTTCTTTGACTTGCACCTGTTCAGGACTCATATAATAAACGGTACCCATCTGGATTCCGGTTCTGGTTAATGGGCTTGCCTCTTCATTCAGAATCTTGGCAATGCCAAAATCAAGGATTTTGACATCTCCATTGTTTGTGATTAAAATATTAGAAGGTTTTATGTCTCGGTGTACAATGCCTTTTGAATGGGCATAAGAAAAGGCATCCAATATTTGTAACACCATTGGTATGGCAATTTCATAAGGGATAGGTCCGCTCTTTTTTCTTATATATTCATCTAAAGTCAAGCCTTCTACATATTCCATTACCAAATAAAGTCCATTGGCTTCTTCTACAAAGTCATGTAAATCTACTATTTTAGGATGTTTTAGGAGCTCCATGGTTGAAGCTTCTTTTTTAAATCGGGCACGCAAACCCTCGTTTTTGACCAGTTGCTGGTGCAGACTTTTAATGGCAACCTTTCTGCCTAAATGCGTGTGTTCTGCCAAATACACATTGCCCATGCCACCCTCGCCGAGGAGCGATTTTATTTCATAGTTAAGTATTTTACGGCCGATCATTTGGAGTATTTTAGATAGAATCTTTTTTCTTTAGCGACCACCAAATGCCGAGTAAACAGATAAAGCCCAAGATTAAAATGACTAAAAAGTCTAAAGTTAATGTACCCGCCAGATCGCCAAAATTCGAATCATAGCTGCTGTGAAAATTCGTTTCAAGTTGCTCATAGGCATCAATTACCGAATCTTCTTGAACGATTTTTGGCACTTCCTCAGGGTTTTGTGAAGGGTCAATTTTAGGCATTGGCTCAACAATTTCTTTTTGGATATGGTCAAACCCTTCTGTGCCCCATCTTGAGAAAGTTAAATAACTAAAAAATTCAACCGTAACATTTGGTATTTTTGCGATTATCCCAGCAAGCATAATTTGAGGGATAACTGCAATTGGAACAATCGACATCACCTTCTCTGTGCTGTTGGAAATAGCGGAAATTAACAATCCAAATAAAGAGGAAATAACCGTTAGGAAAAACATCCATCCTGCAGCCGATAGCGGGTCTTGCCAACCAATAGTGCTATTGCTATACCAAACCCAAATAATACTATTGAAGAGCAATGCTTGAATTAATGCAAATATTCCAAGGACAAATACTTTAGAAAAAATATAAGGAGCAATTAAGACATTAAACATTCTTTCCCGCTTGTAAATAGGCGCTTCTGCAACTATTTCTCTTGCGGCGTTATTGACACCAAACCAAATAGCAGATACTGCCATTAAAAAGGGAACTGCCCCTCGAATTTCTTGAAAAATAAAACAAATGAGTACTGCAATAATGGGCGCTTGTAAAAGCATGATGGCCGAATTTAAACGGTCGTTTGTTTTGATTTTAAAATAGCGACTTAACAACCAATAAAATTGTCTCAATGGATTGACATCATCGTCAATTTTCCGCACTGAATTTTGGGATATTTGTAATGAATTTCCTGGATTTGAGGTTTTATTGATCCAATATTTTGCTTTTTCGCCAGCTATATTGGCGTATACCTCTACCGGTGAATTTACTTTGAAATAGTCTTTGTATTCGTTTGAACGCCCATAAAAAATTAGATAACCACCTTCTGCCATAAACATAACCGAATCCATATGGGCAAGATCGTCGGGTTTATGGGTAACCAAAATAACCGTTGTGCCTTTTTCTGATAAATTTCTCAGGATGCCCATAAATTCCTCAATTGTTTGAGGGTCAAGTGGAGAGGTTGGTTCATCAAGAAATAGGACAGCTGGATCGGAGAGTAATTCTACTGCAATAGATACCCTTTTACGCTGACCACCACTAATTGCTGACACAAGGCTATGTCTTATTTCATTGATGTTTAATTCGTTTAAGAGCTGCTCTATTTTAGCTTGAGCAAACTCATCGCTTACCCCATCCAATCGGATATGTGCAGCATAGAATAAAGATTGTTCTACCGTTAATTCTCTGTGAACGATATCATCTTGGGGGACATAACCAATTTGGGTTTTTAAATAACCATAATTGCTTATTAATTCAAGACCATTGATATAAACTTCTCCGGCTGAGGCAGGGGAGTCTCCATTAAGTACTTTTAGCAGAGTAGACTTACCACATCCCGAAGGCCCCATGATTGCAATTAATCCACCTGAAGGTATATCAAATGATGTGCTTTTTAGTGCTAAAAATCCATTATTATATTGTTTGCAAATATTTGTAGCTCTGACTGCAGATTCATTGCTTAAATTTCTTCCACTAGATTCAAGATTTAATAGGAAACGGCCAATAAATATTTTATCCTTAGCGCTCACTTCAGCCGAGGTGACTTTCCTATTGTTAACAAAAGTGCCGTTGAGAGAACCTAAGTCAGTAATGAGGTATTTCCCAGAGGATGTTTTTCTCACAGTGGCATGCACACGGCTAACTGAGGTGTGCTCAAGAACCACATCACATTCTGGAGAACGACCGATTTTTATTTCGTCTTTTCCCGAAAGGTATTGTAAAAGTGATTTTACTCCTTCAGCTGAATTGGAAGGTTTTTTATTCTGTGAAATATTTTCAGCGACTTTTTCTCCTACAATTAAGGTAGCGGATTTTGACTGAGAAAAAGATATTTCATCTTCCGCTTTTACTTGAATAAGTTGCCCGCTAGAAATTTTAACACCATTGATATAGGTTCCATTGGTGCTGTTGCAGTCTTGAATATATACCCTGTTCCCATCATAAACTATTTGGGCATGCATTCTTGAAACATCTGCAACATTATAGACGATATCTGTGTCGGTTTTGCCAATTGACAAGGAAACTTGCTGATGACCAGCAAAAACAATCTTTTTGATTAATTGACCATCTTGAAAAAATTGAAATTTTAAAGGTTCCATGTTAATTACTGAGTCTGAATTTTAAGTTTTGACATATCGGTTGAAACAGCAAAACTAAATGGCACTCTTATAACTTCAGAATCGATAAGTATGCTTGCATATCCTCTTAAATACGCCTTATTTAGATCTTTCCCTGCTTTTTCTATACCAGCCATCATCATCGCAATGTGATGCACATGGAGCGTTCCAGGGAAACTCATTTCTGATTTTGGAGTCATCGCAACGGCTTTGTTTAATGTCCAATTCCCTAATAATATTTGACTTTTTTCGGAAGGGTATAGCTCAATTTCTACTTTTTCAATTTTAAAGTCAAAATCGAAATTATTCTTAAGCTTAACGTTAAAGTTCATAACAGATTCAACAGGACTCAATGGACGGTAATTGAGCGAGTCAAATGAAATGTTGTTGTCTGCCATAAAAGATGTTAGGATAAGGCCATTTATTTCTTTTTTAGGAACCTTTGATTCTATGGTCACCGAGTGAATAAAAAATAATGGAGAGAAATTCCCATTGATGGTGATTGTACTTTCAAAATTATCCCCATTGGTGGTATATGCAGCCATCATTTTATCTGCCTTCAGCATCATAAGAACTTTTAAGGAATCTGAAGAATGCGCTTTTATTGTAAAAGGTTCCATAGTGCCTTTTCCAATAAAACCTAAAGTGTTGGAGGATATGACTTCAACATTTTTGCCAGTGATTGAAAAAAAGTTAGGATTTTCAATTGTTATGGTCATTAAGACCGCAATTGAATCGCCTTTCTTTTTCAAGAATTCTAGGTTGTTAAATTTAACCAGTCGAGGTTTCCCTGAAAATATACCTGCCACACTAAAAAGCACTAATGCATTTATAAATGTGAATAAAAGTATTTTCTTAATATTGATTCTTTTCATTGGGTTTGTTATTTGTTTTCGCAATTAATTTGATAATTGTTTCTTATGTGGTTTTTGAGGCAATCTCTTCTTTGGGAAGAAAGTGGGTGGCTGCTTAAAAACTCAGTGAGGGCATCAGACTCTCCTTCATTTTGCGACATTCTTTCCCATAGTTCAACAATATCACAGCTTTCATAATTGGTTTTGATGCACAAATCGGCTCCTTTAAAATCACAGTGGGCCTCATCTTTTTTGCCAAAGGGACTTCTTAATATTCCATCAATTGTTGAAGCAATTCCTCCGAAATCAGGGCCATAGGTTTGTTCGCTGATCTTTTGTACTTTGAGCATTTTATTGATATGTCCCAATTCATTATGGTAAATCTCATGGCCTATAATTCCTGCCATCTCATCATTGGTCTCAGTAAAGGCATACATGGTTGTTGTAAAGTAAATTCTTCCACCGCAGGTCCAAGCATTGATTTCATCAGATTGTATTAAGAATATTTTATAATTGAAACCTTTGGGTGCATCTATGTTAGATACAAGCTCTTTAAGTATTTGCTCGAGTTTGTCGCTTCTATCATCATATACAATAGTGCTGCCTTTGAGCAATTCATTATGGTTCTGGTCACCAAACTCCATTTCTTCCTGCACAGAAACTTCGACCCCCGCGGCGTCTATAACTCCGGATCTCATTTCGTCTAAGACATCTGTGGCTTCGCTGGCCTCGCGATTTTGTTCACTTACTACGCATGAAAAATCATAGGTAATTTCTTTTGGAACCTGCCCGTTTTCTTCATCTGAAGTCTTGTCGCCGCCTTTTTGCGTTTTACCATTTTTTGTTGTATCTGATTTTTCATGCTCAACCGAAGAACTTACAATTTCGTTAATGCCAAATATAGCAAACACAAAAATTAAAGCAGCTAATGCACTCAATCCATAGGTTTTGAGGCTGCTCATTTGTGCAGGAATTTTAGTGCTATTCTGAAGACCAGGAAAATAGGATTCCCAATTTAACTTGCTACTGCCAAGCAATATGGTATCTCCGAATTGTATCCTTTGGCTGCCATATACCCTCATTCCATTAACAAAGGTGCCGTTAACAGAACCCAAATCATTGATGTAAATTACCATATCATCATCAGACATCAATTGTGCATGTTGTGCTGATATATAATTTTCATTAATAATGATATCATTATTTGCGCTTCGTCCAATATTTAGAATTTTAGCCATTGATTTATTTATCCCTTAATAACTCCGTTGCTTTAGCGCCACTTTCATCTGCTTTTTCAAGAACAAGTATGTCGTCTCTGAAAAAATAGTCGTATTTTTCCTCATCGTTTTCACTGTATTCTTCTCCACTTTTTATGGTGATAACCAGACGCTTTCTTGATTCAATAATTCTCCATTTACCTTTGACTCTGATAGATTCTATGCCATCTAATTTATATTCTACGGTATTTTCTTTATGGTCATCATCAAATATTATTTCAGTAATCTCACCGCAATTGGCAATGCATCTCCATTTACCAATGATTTTTTTACTGTCTGAATTTTGTTTCTTGAAAAAGAAGAGGCCGCTACCAATAATTACCACTGCTATGATAATACTTAAAATGATTGTAGGCGTTTGGCTCTTTCTTTTGGGTATAATCATAGGGGTAGGCGTTTGGATAGGAAGCGGTTTTGTTCCCCCTCTTTCCATATTTGGCCTATTGCTGTCATTGATGTAATTTCTCCATGGAATAATAACATTCCCTACTTTTAGTATATCATTGTGCTGTAGTGCCCTTGAACCCTGTATTTTACTTCCGTTAACGTAAGTACCATTGGTTGAATTGTTGTCAATGATTTGGTAAGTACCTTCCGAGATAATAAGCGTAGCATGCAGTCTTGATACGGAAATATCATCGATTAAAATCTGACATTCTTTTGACCTACCTATTGATAATTGTTTCATATGGCTTTTAGTTGTGATGAAAATTCCTCTGTTGATTGAAATCTTTTATTTCTGTCTGTTTGTGTTGCATTGTCTATAATGCTTTGGATTTTATCGGAAACAAATGGATAAATTGATTTAGCTTTTGGCAAATTGCCTTCTTGTATTTTGGCAAACAATTCTTCTCTAGACATATTTCCACTGTATGGCGTATTGCCAGTAAGCATCTGAAAAAATGTGATACCCAATGAATAGATATCAGATGGTTTGTCTATGTTTTTTCCAGTTATCTGTTCTGGACTCATATACAAGGGGCTGCCCATAATCTGACCATTGGTGTCTTGCTGACCTTCACTCGAGATGCCAAAATCAAGCAACTTTATTTTGCTGTTGCCATCAATCATAATATTGGCTGGCTTAATGTCTAAATGCAGCACATTGTTCTTGTGGGCATAACCAACAGCATCTAAGATTTCGAGCATAATCGAAACGGCTTTTTTTTCAGGCATTGGACCAGTAACTTTATTGATGTATTCATCTAGGTTTTGCCCTTCAATATATTCCATTACCAAATAATAGGCGTCGTCCTTGATAATAAAATCTTTAAGGGCAACAATTCCGGGATGGTTAAGGTAAAGATACTGGTTGGCTTCAAAAATAAAGCGCTTTTTTATTTCATCACTTTTAAACAAATTGCTCCACAAAACTTTTACAGCCACAAGACGACCATTGTTTAAGTCGACCCCTTTTAGCACACTTGCGGTGCCTCCAGAGCCTATTTCATCAATGATTTCTATATGGTTGATGCGTTTTGGAGTCATTGTTTAATTAAACATTGGGCGTTTTGGAATTTTTTGTTGTATCTCTTTTAACTTGGTTAAGCGAGTCTCTCGTAGCTCTAGCTTTTAAAGGGGCCTTAGCTTTCCTTTCTTCAGTTGTTTTCTCAACCACAGTTTCAGCTTTTTTATTCTTTTTCCATTTGAGCTTTTTGTCTCTCGTTATATTATTTTTATTTACTTTAGTTTTGTCTTCATATATAACCTCCGTAAAAATATAATCGTTTTCGTAATGTGCTTCGTGCTTGTTGAGTACTTTACCATAGACCTCATCCTTAGCCACCAAGTGCACCAAAGAACCGTCACTTAAAGTAGAGTCACAAGACAATAAATCATTATCTTCATAGAAAACTGTTGTCTCTCCTTCATCACGTTCGCCTTCTTTATCATTAACTTTATCATTGCCTTTGCCATCCTTAGGGTCTTTCGGATTGGAGCCTCCATCAGCATCCGCCATCTCAATTTGTTTATCTTTCCATATTTTATAAAGATAAATTCCCGAAGTTAAAGAAAGAACGATTAGGCAATAAACAAGCCAATGTGTTTTGCTTATATTCTTAGGGAATTTTGCTTTGATTTTTACCTCTGGCTCATAAGGTACTTGATAGAATGTTTTGCTAAGATTTTCTTTAGGAGAAAAATCAGGGAATGTGGATACTTTGTAAGGGCTTTCTGTAATCTTCGCAACTTGAACTGTGATATTGTCATGCCCTCCAGCTTGTTTGGCCGCCATTATCAGTGCTTGTGCAGCTAAATCTAATTGCGGGTTTTGGTTCAGTATGTTTTGCATTTCGCTGTCATTAACCAGACCGCATAAGCCATCTGAACAAAGCATGAATACATCTCCTTGCTTTGGATAAATTGGATTAGAGTTGGTGGTTGGTTCAACCAAATTTCTAACCCCTAATGCCCTGGTAAGTTCGTTTTTGCGGGGATGGCTTTCAGCTTCACTGTCGCTAATTGCACCTGAATCGACAAGGTTTTGAACAAAAGAATGGTCTTTGGTTATTCTATGAAGTTTGTTGTCGCTGAGCAAATAAATTCTACTATCACCAACATGTCCAATATGGATGCTATCATTGATCACCAACATGACCGTGCAAGTAGTTCCCATTCCCTTTAATTCAGGGTTGGCTGCGGCAGTTTCAAGGATTTCTTGATTGGCCAGTACAATTGCATTGTTGATTTCTACTGCAGGAACTCTCAAATCGGATGATGCAAGGTATTCTAAAATGCATTTAACCGCAATTTGAGAAGCTGTTGCGCCGCCGACATGGCCTCCCATACCATCGCAAACGGTAAAAATGGGCCCTAATTTCCCTTCGATAAAACCGAAATTGTCTTCGTTTGCTTTTCTTACATTGCCTATGTCGGTTAGGCCTGTTTGTTCAATTTTAATTAATGTCATTTTTTAATTTTGGAATGTAATACCTATATCGCCAATTTGTATGAAGTCTCCACTTTTTAATGTGGTTTCTGAAATTTTTGCACCATTCACCATGGTGCCGTTTGAGCTGCCCGTATCCGTAATACTATAAGTGCCATTCTCATGAAATTTAATAACAGCATGTTTTTTAGATACGGTATTCAATTGAATGTAAAACATGTTAGTGGTTTCTCGACCTATTGTAAAAACAGGGCAGTTCACCTCTATGCTCCCATTGTTTCCTTGATAAGAATAGTTTAATTTCGGGAAAGCACCTTTTAAAAGCATGAGCTTAGTTAATCTTTCTTCTTCTTTTTTTGCTGTTTCAGAAGCTTTGGCGCGTTCTATTTCATTCTCTTTTTCAATTTGTTCCTGTTGTATTTTTAATAAACGGGCATCGGTTTCTTTTTTCTCACTATCTGCTTTAATGGCTTGATTTTGCAATTCTGCTTGTGTTTTTTGTAATTCTTCCTTTTGTTGCAAAAGTTTTTTCTTTGATTGCTTAATGTAAAATACAATCAAGATAATAAGCAGGATGAAACCAAGAGCACAGGCTATTGATGCAATTTTATTGTCAATAACCCATTCTGTTAACGATTTAGTAGGAATAAGCAAAGTGACTTTTTCTGCATTTGGAAGCGATTTAACTTCAAAACTCAATTCAGCAGATTGTTTATCTTTATTTAATTGCGATGTATAGGTGTATGTGTATAAACTGCCTCTGTTTTTTTCTATCATATCATCCAAAAACATTGAAAGTTTTACAGCGCTTGAATCTACATTGTTTGATTTGCTTGCATAATAATCGCCATAACTGGGTTCGCATATTTCATTTTTAATGATTTGACCATAGCGGCTGGCGTTATAATAGGATAGTGCATAAATTGGTATATTACTCTTGATGGACTCGATTTTTACATCAATGGACTGAATCTTTCCAACTATGTTATCCATTTCGTCAGAGAAAAGAAAAATTGCAGAGAGTATGGAATCGTTTGATTGATTCATGAAACGAAGTGTTTCCATCAAAGATTGATTGATGTCTGAACCTGTTTGAGGCTGATTTCGTTTTGATTTGGCCTTAATAGAGCTTACTGCGCTTAAAATTTCAGAAATGTCATCGGTATACCCATTGGTTTCCTGGTACATATATTTCCCATCTCTGTACCAATCAAAACTTGCAACCATTACCTGGTCGCCGGGGTTTATTGAATTGCGAATTCCCCTTGAAATAACTTCATTAAAGAACTTCCTTTCTGCAACTCCAATAGGTAGCCAATGGTTCTCTATTAGAAAAACAATTCTTTTGTTTTTGGGTGCAGCTGATTTGAATTCTTTTAGCGCAAGCGTATATTCAACTTTTTTGCCGTTTTCTGAAATGCTTAACTGGTCTTTTGTTAAAGCCGTGTTCCCAGATCCACGGTACCATAATTCACCAGTTACAACTGGAAATGAATCTGCAACTGGCGTTGAAGGTTTTAATAGTTTCTGAGAAATTCCATTAATTGCAAATGTTAACGTAAAAAAAGCAATTAACAGTTTTGAAGAAAACTTAGTCATAGAATTTATAATGCAGATTTGAATTTAAACAAGGATGTGCCACCTAATCGAATGGTATCACCATCATTTAATTCGTATGGTTTACCTATCTCGATAAGTTCTTCGTTAATGAAAGTTCCATTGACAGCCATTTCATCTTTAATGTAGAATTTGTTCATTCTAAATAAAATAGTGACGTGTTTGCCAGAAATTGCCGAGTCATTGGCTACAGTTATTGTATTTTCAGGATCACGTCCAATGGTATTATTCCCTTCGTATATTCTGAAGTCAAGCCCCATAGCATCCAGCGAATAAGAAATTATCCATCCTACAATTTTACGTGATTGTCTGGCCGTTTCCATTACAACATTTTTACCTTCATCATTGATTTCTATCCCTTGGATAAAGGTTCTGTTTAGATCCCTTTTAGGGCTTTGGGGATTGTTGCTGCCACCGCCAAAAATTTGAGTGGATTGATTAATTTCACCTCCACCACCGATAATCTGAGTTTTATCGCTTGCGCTGCTATCCCCTCCACTTATTTGTGTTTTATCGCTTATTGGGTTGTTGATTTGCGTCGCATTATTGGCATTGTTACCAGGACAATAAGGGCAAAATTCAAGGTCGTCTTTAAAGAAGTGACCTATGTCGCATTTTTTGAATCCTTTCATAAAATTGTGTTGTTAAATTTGGGTATATATTAATTTTTTTAGTTGAGTGTATAATATCAATAATTATAAAGATTTTGCTTTGGGTTTTTACCATATTGATATTTACCAAATTGGCTTTCAGTAAACAGTTTTATGGACATTAAATCCCGCCGGCAAGGGGGAACCCATTAATTGATAACGGCCGCTTGAAGCTGTGTCATGTATTCTTCTTGCTGAAATAGTGAAAACAGTGATTAATATCCATAGATAATAAACTAGGGAAATATATCCGAAACCGGCACCAAAAAAACTTGTTCCAATGATACTATTGAGTATAATTGAAAGAACCATAAACATAAAATTATAGATAAAAAATAACCAATACTCACTGCGACGTGTTCTTCCCTTTATGTTGTGGTAGTTTTGAATTGCGAGACTGTAATATTTCATATTGTTCTTATCGATTTCTTTATTTTAGTAAAAGAATACCAAAATTCAAAATTAATTAAAAAATAGTAATTAAAGGTTACGTTCGTATTAAAAGTGCCTAATTTTATGTTTTAATGTGGATTGGGTCTGAATAAAAGTACAAGTTTTTATTAAATTTCGTTTTGTTTTCAATCCAAACACTATAACTTCCCTTCCCCTCTCATTCTTCATTTTTTGTAACGCTTTTGTAACACTTTTGGTTTGCTTTAAAACCTTGAGGGCTTGTTACCATAACGTAAATTTGTTGTATTCCATAATTTTGAGCAAGCATAAAAACACACCACCTCAATCAAGCTTCTTGTTTGGCGTTTTGTTTTGGCTGTTTTTTTCATTAAGCAATGCTGCATATTCTCAAAGCAATGCCACTTTTTCTGTTTGCTTAAATATCTAATCAAAAAATAAGTAGGATATCAAACCTAACCCCTAAGTTGGGTTTAATATTAAAACAAAGATAATTTTATCGTCTCTTTTTATAAATTTTAAAACTTAAAGTGTTTGATTTTATACTAAAATTAAAGGCTTAAGTTCACATCTAAAAAGGTTTCAAAATACTTTATTTAGGTGAATGTAGATAATCTATTAATCTGTTGCTAAATGCGTAAAATCCGGTCAAATTGCCCCCCCCCTTCGTTCAGACCAAATGGACTCACTGTATCGAAAGGGGTATAGACCAAAACATTGTCAATCGGCTTGTTGAAAGCACCGAAACAACTGATTCCAGTAATTCCTTGGTTAAAGATGATTTGCTTGCTTTAACGCCAAATGAACCTGACTTGGCTTTCCAAGGCATGATGCAAGTGGGCCTTATTCAATCTCGTGAATTAAGAGAAAATGGCAATTTAGTGCCTAAGTTCTATGTGTATAAGAATGGTCTTCTTTTTGCTAAGAATGCAACAATCGCCTACGATTATTTTTATAAAGCCTATACAATCACCTTTACAAATGAGAAGGGTCGCTTTGTGAAGCAAATTATAAAACGCAATAATTTCATTACCAAAGACTACAACCCTTTGAATTACAATTACCAGGGGAATGTTTATCTCTTGTCAGGCCTTATTTTTTGATTAATAGATTGCATTTTATTAAATTTGTTCTATATTCGTTATGTCAAATTAATAAAAAAAATCAAATGAAAAAACCGATTCTAATTAGCCTTTTAGTTATTGCTATTTCTGTTTTATTTGCATTTACATATACAATAAAAGTAAACAGTAATTCTCATGCTGAAATGGCAAGCACGAAGTCTGCTTTCGCTGATGAGGCATGGTACATTTGCGTCAATTGTTGCAAAACAAAAAAAGCCACAACAGCGCCTTGGGAAAATGGCTGCAAGAAAGCGTCTAGTGGTATGCATAATTATTGGTTTTGTGGCAAAGCTGGGGATTACAATTATACTTGTCGTAATTGTGATGCTGAGGTATACTTAGCAGGAAGTTCCCCAAGTGCATCAACATGCTGCGGTGCCAATAAAGGCTCTCATTCTTGGTATCATCGCTAAGAGGTATACTTTTTAGCATTAATTAAAAAGAAAAATTTAACTCGTTAATCTACATCCAGTTCATAATTTCGACCCAAATTAAAATATAGACAATCATGACAACAGACACTACCAATCCTTCAAAATACAGTTGGAAAACCATAAGCATTTATGTTATACTTATTGGTTTAACTATCTATTTATTCGTTCAATTGCGCGAGGCTAAAAATGGCCATACAAGTGAACTATCTCAATTGCAAAGCCAAATAGCGAAGCAAAACGAAGCTCAAAATAAGTTGCAGATGCAGCTCAATAATACCCAAAAAGAGCTTGGAGAATATTTGCCCTATAAGGCTGTTATTCGTTCTGCATCGCTTAGGGATTCGATTTATTCTCTGCTGCCTTTTAAATTTGGTGAATCAGCTATGGTAATGCCAGATAGCACACCCGTTGTGATTAATTCCCTTAGCATTGCTGGTAATGCCACGGACTATAGCATTAAGTATGTCGTCCGCACGAAAAAGGGAGAGTACTTGCAAATTTCTCCATCAGAATTGAGAAAGTGATTTTGAATGAAGATGGGAAACCACCGCATTATATTATCAACCTTAAATCATGAAATTAATTATTATAATTCAAGTCGTTTTGACCTTTGTTATCGGCATCGGTTCATTGTTTGTTCTTTACCGCTTTAATTCCTTATCCAGATGTTCTACAAATTCGTTAAGATTCCTGTGAATAGACTCAATTTATTTCTGCTTTGTTTTTGTTTTATTTGGAACAAATTAGATGCTCAAATTTTGAACATCGATAGGGAGTTTGCTGCCGATTCATTGCGAAAGAATTGGGACTTCTGTGGCGGTATAAATTTTTCATCAGACAAGCAGAAGAAAAATATTTTAAACCTCAACACCTCATTGGAATTTGACCGCTTCTTCAAAAACAAACATGTATTGCTGGGCATGTTTAAAAATGACTTGGTATACAGTGGCATGAGTAAGATTCAGAATGAGGGTATGTTGCATATCCGCTACCGCGACAATGACCAAAGAAAATTTAGCACAGAGCTTTATGCCCAGTACCAATGGAATGGGGCTTGGGGTATGGAATACCGTTACCTGTACGGGAGTAATCTGCGTTTTAAACTGTTTGATAAAAACAAGTCTGATTTTTATGCAGGTATTGGTTTGTTTCACGAAAATGAACGTTGGAACTATTCTGGTGTAGCCGATGATGTATTGGCTCAAAATACGAGCAAAAAAGAAAGGCAAATGTTTAGACTAAACACCTACTTAAAGTCGTCTTTTAAATTGTCAAAGTCGGTCGATTGTTCAATCGTATCCTATTTGCAAATGCCCGTGAATTCCAATTTCAAAAACTTGCGCTGGTTTTTAGATGCCAATGTGTATTACAGGGCAACAGATAAGTTTAGTTTTTTTGTGCATTGGGACCATTTTTCAGACGCTTACAGGGTGGTTCCTATACAAACATTTTATTACAGTTATTCAACAGGGTTAATGGTAAATCTATAATTTCACAATATGAAAATTAATAA
>CAMDAF010000016.1 GCA_945888525.1 Chitinophaga pinensis | reverse complement strand
TCCCAATTTGATCGCCTTGCTGCAACAGAAAAAGTAGTCCTTCCGTCTCGAGAAAGAGGCCCATTTAAATCGAGTGTAAAAGAAAATAAACTGTTTAAAAAAATACCATGAATGGCTTTTGAATTGCCTTCTTTCATTACCACATCTGTTATAGCAGAAAGTCTGCCTCCATGTTTTGCCGAAAATCCACTCTTAGAGAGGTTAATGCTGTTAATTGCATCCGAGTTGAATATAGAATAAAACCCAAAAACGTGGTTGGTGTTGTAGATGGGTATGCCGTCTATAAGAACAAGGTTTTGGTCTTGGCTACCACCTCTAACATACATGCCATTGGTTAATTCGGTTCCTGGCATTACGCCGGGCAAATGTTTGATAGCCCTTCCCACATCTATTTCTCCTGCCAAAGAGGGCATTTGGCTTATTTGAAAACCAGGCACTTCTACATAACCATTTTCAATTCTGTCTATTATCTTCATGTTGTGCTGAAGAGCATAGGCTATAAGCTTGTTAACTTCATCGCTGTTTTTGATGCTTACCTTGGGCACACCGCTGCTATCGATTTCATCAAGTGCATTTTCAGTTTCACCTGAAATTTGAATGTTTCCAAAAGGATTAATTTGAATTGCATTTTCATGCATTTCTGATAATTCGACATCAGCCTGCTTATTTGATGATATTCGTAAGGTATCTATTTTTGCATAAAAACCTTCACCAATATATAGGATGTTTTTCGTGCCATAGGGAACGCTGATGGCATAATATCCATAATTATTAGTAACTGATCCTGATCCAGTTTGCGGGCAAATGACATAGGCCCCGATTAAAACTTCTCCAGTTTCTTTATTGCTTAGAAAACCAGAAATAGTAAAACTCTGCGCATTTATGTTTGAAAGGCTTATACATACCAAAAGAGTTAAATAGTAAATCTTGCAAACGCGTTTCATAGTTATTAAACTTCAAATGTAATAAAAAATGTGGATTTTATTTGCAAGATGTGCATTGGCAATAACTTGTTGAAAAGCTAAAAATCTTTGGGCATATCTTTGAAATTATCATTTGAAAATCATTCGTCGACTTTTGATATCGATTATATTGATTTTTACCTTGCAGGGCTTTGCGGCTAATCACGCTGATACGAGTTCTAAGTCTTTGGATACCACCAATGTACTGAAAGGTTTAAATTTAAAACGTGTTCCAAATATGGATACCTTGCATAAGGTTGCCCAAAAGTATATGGGGCGTTGGGATTATCTGTTTTTAGCAATTAAAATGGAGGAGAGCGGTGCAAATGGACATTACAGTTGGTTGTCTTATACCCATTACAATTTATGTGGAATGCGTTTCCCTCGGGTGCGAAGGACATATGCCATTGGGGCAACAAATACCAACTATGCAATTTACCGAAATTGGTTTGAATGCATGCTGGACTTTAAAATATATATAGAGTCCATTGAAGCAAAATTCATCGAAAAAAACAAACGTGCACCAAAAGACGATGTTGAAATGATTCATTTCATGTTCAATTCCTTTAACCACTTTGCTAAATGGAAAAAAGACATGTTGGTGCTAATAAAATATGTCAAGAAGAAATATAAGTAAGCTTTTTCTTTTAGTTTTGTAGAATGTTCGTATCCGGTTTCACCATTGCCAGAAATGTTGTAAAAGCTGATTATCCAATTAAGGAAGCTGTGTTTTCTATTTTACCGCTATGCGATGAAATGATTATTGCGGTTGGTAAAAGTGATGATGACACTTTGGCCTACATCAAATCATTTGACTCACCTAAAATCAAAATTATTGAAACTGTTTGGGACGATTCGCTTAGAGAAGGAGGAAAAGTATTGGCTTTAGAAACCAATAAAGCAATGGATGCCATTTGCCCTGATGCTGATTGGTGTTTCTATATTCAAGCAGATGAATGTTTGCATGAGCAATATATTGAACCTCTAAAATTACTGATGAAAAAGCACCAAAATGATTTGGCCATAGATGGTTTGCTTTTTAATTATACGCACTTTTATGGGAGCTACGATTATGTTGCAGACAGCCGCCATTGGTATAGAAAAGAAATTAGAATCATCAGAAATAATTCTCAAATTCGTTCTTACAAGGATGCTCAAGGGTTTAGAAAAAACGATCAAAAATTAAAGGTTAAAGAAACCGATGCTAGCATATTTCACTATGGATGGGTTAAACACCCAAAGCAACAACTTGAAAAATTAAAACAAGCAAGGAAATTATGGCATTCAGACGCTTACCTTGAAAATGAATATGCAGACATCAATGAATATGATTTCAGTACGGTAGACTCTTTGTCTTTATTTAAAGAATCTCATCCAAAGGTAATGATAGAACGAATTCTAAAGAAAAATTGGAAGTTTGAATACAACATTAAAATCAAGAATTTAGGATTCAAAAAAACAATTCTACACTTTATTGAAAAGATAAGTGGATGGCGGGTAGGGGAGAATAAAAACTACAAAATTATTTAAGGTGGATATCCAAGGCATCTCTTAAAGCAATGCCTAAGAAATTGAATCCCATCACCAAGAGCATAATAACAAAACCCGGAACTATAGCCAAGTAGGCGTTGTCCCACATAATGTAAGGGTAATTTTCTTTTACCATCATGCCCCAACTTGGTGCAGGAGGCGAAATTCCAAATCCAAGGAAACTTAATCCGGATTCTAAAAGGATGGCAGACCCAAATACAGATATGGCCAATACAATTAATGTGCTTTTTAAATTAGGCAATAGGTGTTTAAACATGATTCGAAAAGGCGAATAACCCAATATTTTTGCGGCTTGAATAAATTCCTTTTCTCTCAAACTAAATACTTGACCACGCACCACCCTTGCAACTTCAACCCATGAACTGATGCCTATTGCAATAAAAATTTGCCAGAATCCTTTGCCTAAAGCGAAACTAATTGCGGCAACCAATAGCATGGTCGGTAAACTCCAAATGACATTGATAAACCAAGAGACAACAAGATCTGTTTTGCCCCGATAATAGCCAGCTATCAAGCCTAAGGCGCTGCCAATTAAAAAAAGAGAAACCAATACCGCCACTAAGCCTACGGCTAATGAGACACGACTGCCCAAAACGATGCGGCTGTATACATCTCTGCCAAAGCCATCGGTGCCTAATAAAAAAGTTTGAGTTTCTATTGTGTATGGCGAGGGTAAAGAAGACAGACTTATTTTTTCTGTGATGGTTTTTTCGGGATAATACAGATTTAAATTAATGCTGTCATTTTTTATTGAAAATGAGTTAATCGCCGTATTGTAAATAGGCTCATTTTGTCCACTTAACCAGGCTTCGAAAACTGACTTTTGAACGGGGTTTTCAACCCTGAAAAAATCAACCTTGCTCATAGGTTTTAGTAAGGCAATAGGTAAATTTATTAAGTTGGTATTGCTTGTTTTATCAGGGGTAATGACATTGCCCAAAATACCCATTATAAAAAACAATGATACTAAAATAAACCCAATCAATCCTAGTGGGTGTTGTATCGTTTTTCTAAAAGTTGACAATGGTTTTTTCAAGTTGCAAATGTATTAAAATTACAGTTTAATGTTGAGCAATGTTTTGTTCACTCTATTGTGAGTCTTTTGCTTTGGTGATTTGATGCTGAAACCATGTTTCCTGTCTCTTGGCATAATTCCTAGAGTGTTGTTTTATCTTGTCAACGGTGAAGTCTAAGGGGTTTTCGCCTCTAAAATATGGCCACCATTCTCTATAGCCAACGGTTTGCAAGGCGTTTAAGTTTTGGAAATTTTCCAAATCTTTTACTTCTTTTTCCAAACCAATTTCTATCATTTCGTCTACACGTTTGTTAATTCTATCATAAAGCTCTAGCCTTGCCATTTTGAGTACTTTGTATTCCGTTTCAAATTCAAAATTAAAATCCGGGATGTCGTTTTTAGGGACTTCATTTGCACGGCCAATTTCAATTGCTCTAATAAGTCTTTGAGGGTTAGATTTTTCGGTTTTCTCGAACAATTTAAGCGACAAAGTTTTCAGCTTTTCTTGTAAATATTCAATTCCATGTAAACTGTAACTTTCTTCTAATTCAAGGCGGAGTTTTTCATCACTCGGAGGCAAAGGGTCAAATCCACTCAATAAGGCTTTAATGTACAAACCAGTTCCACCACAAACTACCAGCGTTTTATGCGTTTCAAAAAGTTCGTTTATTAAATTGCGGGCCTCTTGAGCGTAGATCCCTGCATTGTAAGGTTTGTGGATGCTGGTATGTGCAATTAAATAATGTTTAACTTCTGATAATTGTTCATCGCTAGGTCGGGCCACGCCAATGTTTAATTCTTGGAAAACTTGTCTTGAATCAGCCGATATTATTGGGGAGTTCAATTGCTTTGCCAATTCTAACGCATAGGCAGTTTTACCAACCGCGGTTGGCCCCGATACAACAATTAACTTTCTGTCACTCATTTTCTAATTTAATCTTCGCTTTTTAAAGTTCTTCTTTTTGCAATTCATTGCTGAATTCAGTTTTTATATTTTCGGTTAATAAACTCTCTTCTTTAGGTTAGAGCATAAATCCGACACGCAAAACATAAGGCGCATTATAGATGTTGTTGCTGGGATACAATAACAAATAATAAGCAGAAATATAAAAACCTGCTGTAGGCGTATAACCCCCTCCAATTAAAGCATATTGTCCCCAATTGTTTTGGAAATTCAGCATCTGGTATTCTGTTTGTGCAAACAATACCTCATTTACTTTATACCGCGCAAAGGCATTGCCACCATATACAAGAAATGCGCTGTTGCTCAGGTAGTTGTTTTTGTAATATTGAAAATTAGTGCCAATACCTGTCGTGAATTTAGGCGTTATCCGGTAGCCAACTTGTGGCATAACATTAATGTTGCTGTAGTTGTTGCCAACCATTAAACCCCCGCCAACATTATAAGTTAAACGTTCCTTAAAACTCAATTTTGAAAGGTCATCCTCTTTGGTTTTTTGATTTTGACCCCTGGCGTCTAATAAGTTGAGCAGGAGTGCAGTAAAAAATAAAATGTTTTTGAATTTCATTGTTTTATTGTTTCAATATTAGCTTAATTTCGCAACATAAAAAATATTCAGTATGTCAAAACTACATAATTTCTCGGCAGGTCCATCTATTCTTCCACAAGAGGCCATTGAAGCGAGCATGGAAGGCATTAGAAACTTTGCTGGCACTGGTTTGTCTATCTTAGAAGTGTCTCACAGAGGCAAAGAATTTGTCGCTGTTGTTGAAGAAACTCAAGCGATCATTAAAGAACTTTTAGGGGTTCCAGATGGATATGAAATTTTGTTTTTAGGTGGTGGTGCAAGCACACAGTTTTTAATGGTAGCTTATAATCTTCTTGAAACAAAAGGAACCTATTTGAAAACAGGTGTTTGGGCTGCAAACGCTGTTAAAGAAGCCAAATATTTAGGAAATGTTGAAGTTGTAGCCAGTTCAGAAGATAGAAACTATGCGTACATTCCAAAAGGGTATTCTATTCCAAATGATGCTGATTATTTTCATTGCACAAGCAACAACACCATCTATGGTAGCCAAATGCAAAGTTTTCCTGAATGTCCTGTAACCATGGTTTGTGATATGAGTTCTGATATTTTAAGCAGAAAAATTGATGTATCTAAATTTGGTCTAATATACGCTGGTGCTCAAAAAAACATGGGCCCTGCAGGTGTAACCGTTGTGATTGTAAGAAAAGACATTCTAGGCAAAGTGACCCGTAGAATTCCAAGTATGATGAATTATCAAATTCACATAGAAAAAGAAACCATGTTTAATACGCCTCCAGTTTTTCCAATTTTTTCTATGCTACAAAATTTAAAATGGGTTAAAAAGGTTGGTGGCGTTGATGAAATGCAAAGAAGAGCTGCTGCAAGAGCGGCTTTACTTTACAATGAAGTTGATAATAATCCATTGTTTACTGGCACCATCGATAAAGAAGACAGATCTCAAATGAATGCTTGTTTTTTATTAAGTGATGAGTCTATGGAAAATCAATTTAATGCCGCTTGGAAAGAAGCAGGTATTTCTGGAATTAAAGGACACCGCTCTGCCGGTGGATACAGAGCCAGTATGTACAATGCTTTGCCATTAGAAAGTGTAGAAGCGTTGGTAAACGTAATGAGAACATTTAACGCTAGCAGTCAATCAAATTAATGAAAATATTAGCAAATGATGGAATAGATGCTTCAGCTAAAATAGCTTTAGAAGCACATGGGTTTTCTATAGACACCAATAATATTCCTCAAACGGAATTGGCTTCAAAAATCAACAATTACGATGTTTTGTTGGTTAGAAGTGCCACCAAAGTGACGAAAGAAATTCTCGACGCAGCTCCAAATTTAAAATTGGTAGGTCGCGCAGGTGTTGGTCTTGATAATATTGACACCAATTATGCAAAAGAAAAAGGGGTTGCAGTGGTTAATACCCCTGCGGCATCATCGACTTCCGTTGCTGAATTGGTTTTCGCCCACATGTTTTCAATCTGCAGAATGCTTCAATACAGCAACAGACAAATGCCTGAGAATGGCATGTCTCAGTTTAATCAGTTGAAAAAAACCACTTCAGCTGGCGTTGAGTTAAAAGGTAAAACATTGGGTTTAATTGGATTTGGTAGAATAGGTCGTGAAGCTGCTAGAATGGCTTTTGGCCTTGGAATGAATGTTATTGCATTTGATCCTATGATTTCTGAAGCCAATGTTGAAATAACATTTCATGAAGATGCTGGTATTCCAAGTGTCACCAAAACAATTAAAACCATTTCAAAAGAAGACGTATTAAAACAAGCTGATTTCGTTAGTTTACACATACCTGGAGGTCAAGGTTACGTAATTGCTGAGGCTGAATTAAAAATGATGAAACCCAATGCTGGATTAATCAACTGTGCCCGTGGTGGTGTTGTTTGTGAAGTAGATTTAGTAGCTGCATTGAACAACAAAACCATTGCGTATGCTGGTGTTGATGTTTTTGAGAAAGAACCACCAATGTACGACGGTATTTTGAAATTGGACAATGTCTCACTTACTCCGCACATTGGTGCAAGTACCAATGAAGCACAAAAGAGAATTGGTGATGAAATGGCTGAACAAATTATTCGTTTTTTTAATTCATAAAATTGGCTAGTATTTTTCCTTTTAAAGCTTTACTTCCTGCTTTAGGTAAAGAAGTTTTGGTTTCTGCAAATACCCATGTTGATGATCTTAAGCGGCAAATTGAAATTGTGCGTGATAATCCACTCACATATTTAAATGTTATTAAGCCTTACTTGAAATTTAATGAGGAAAAAAATCCAATAAAACATTTTCCTTATGGTCTTTCTGCACTTAATGAGCTGATCGCTCAAAAGGCGATGGCATTGGATAATAGCCCTTCATTGTATATTTACATACAGACCGATAAAATAAATGGATCGCATGAATACATCGGATTGATTTGTACTGTACCTGTTGAAGATTATTATGCAGGTAGAATTAAAATACACGAAAAAACACTTACCGAAAAGGAAGAACAATTAATTATGCATATTGAAGCCACCGGCGTTATAGGTGAACCTGTGCTTATGACCCACAAACCAGCTTCAAATGTTTCAGATGTTTTAAAATCAGTTTGCAATAAAGGTGAAGAAATTATCCATTTTCATGATGAAGTAGACCGCATACACCGGATTCTTAAAATTTGTGATTTGGAACTTATCAAGTTGATTCAAAATGAATATGCAGGGATTGGTGATCTATACATAGCAGATGGCCACCACAGAAGCGCGGCATCTGCTGGTTATTTCAAAAAAAGGGGCATACAAAACGGGCAGTATTTAACCTACATTGTTCCTCCAGAGTATCTAAATATTGATAGTTTTCACCGTGCCTATAAATCAAAAAACACATTTGATGCAAATGCAATTTTAAGCCTACTGTCCGAAGACTTCACCATTACAAAGTCCTCCACATCTATTTTGCCTAAACAAGCATTAACATTTGGCTTGTGCCTAAAAGGGCAGTGGTACCAATTGGATTATACAAAGGGTGCTGAAGGTTTAAATGCAGTTGATCGTTTGGATGTTTCTATCTTGGAAGACCACGTATTTAGGTCAAAATTGAACATTCACGATTCAAAAACCGATAAACAATTGTCTTTCTTGAAAGGAAGTGTCCCGTGCGAAATCTTGGAAGCGGAAGTTGAAGTTGGTGTTTACGATGCCGTATTTACTGTCCACCCGTGTCTTATTCAACATGTTTTTGATGTTGCCGACCAAGGTTTAATTATGCCACCGAAATCAACCTATATCGAACCAAAATTGAGAACTGGGTTGACTGTTCAGATGGTTTAATCTTGGTTTTTGTCTATTTACCAGTTTTTTTTATGGTTTCCAATTGAGTTAAATATTTAATTATTAAATTGTTATGATTTGTAACGGGTTTTTGGGTTGAAATCTTGTTTTTTTTAACGTACTTTGCGTAAACGACGCATTAATACATGATTAAAAACCATACCATTTACAGGTTTATACCATTTTTGTTTTTCTTATTCTTCTTCCAATTGTCAAACGCGCAAGTTTTTGAAGGAGATTTAGCCAATAAGAAATTTAAAGGAGCTGATCTGATTAGAATAAGCGAGCAAACAGGGCTGATTCAATACGCTCAATTAAATGATAATTTAAAAATTAATGAAGCAAACGTTTTACCCTATTTATCTAAGGTTTATCAACTATCCAACGCCTATAGTTTTACTCTCATTAGAAAAGAAACGGACGACTTAGGTTTTTTGCACATTCGTTACCAGTTGAATTATAACAAAGTTCCTGTTCTAGGTTCCATAATAATTGCACATATAAAAAATGCTTATCTCTATTCGTTCAATGGTGAGGTTTTTAAAATATCTGAAATCAATTCGCAAGTAAAGTTAAAAGAAAGTGAGTGTCTGAAAATTGCATTGGACTCAACCCATGCCGAATCTTATTTATGGCAAATTCCTGAAGAAGAGGCCGTAATTAAAGAAATTAAAGAAGATATTAATGCAACCTGGTATCCCAAAGGGGAATTGGTTTATGTGCCTGATAACTTAAATTTTGCCAACAATACATTTCATTTAACGTTTAAATTTAATGTGCATGCAAGTTTGCCTAGAACCGCAGAAAATTTATATATTGATGTAAACTCCGGTAAACTTATAGCTCGAGAAAATCAATTGCACAATGTTGATGTAAATGGAAGAGCCAATACAAAATACAGCGGCACAAAAACAATAATTACGGATAGCACCGCCCCATTTAACTACCGCTTGCGAGAAAATACGAGGGGTGGTGGTGTCTATACGTTTAATCTAAAAAAAGGTACAAATTATGGATTAGCCGTTGACTTTTTAGACAGCAACAACATTTGGAACAATGTCAATGCCAACAAGGATGAAGTAGCTACCGATTGCCACTGGGGTGCAGAAACCTCTTACGATTATTTTAAAAATAAATTCAACCGCAACAGCTACAACAACAACAATGCAAGAATAAACAGTTATGTGCATTATGCGGCCAATTATGACAATGCATTTTGGGACGGTATACGCATGACCTATGGTGATGGTAGTTCATTCAAACCACTTACTTCTTTGGATGTTTGTGGCCATGAAATTACCCATGCGGTAACGAGCAACTCTGCCAACCTAATTTATAGTTACCAATCTGGCCAATTGAACGAATCGTTTAGTGATATTTTTGGAAATGCGATAGAGCGATATGGCAAACCGACAGGTTACAATTGGAAAATTGGCGAAGAAATAACTTTTTCTGGATCAGGTTTGCGAAATATGTCTGATCCAAGAGTTAAAGGCCACCCGCGTTGTTACCTTGGAACCTATTGGTATTCAGGTGCCGGAGACAATGGTGGTGTGCATTTGAACAGTGGTGTTCAAAATTGGTGGTTTTATTTAATTACCGAAGGAGGAATCGGAACCAACGATTTCAGCAATGCATACAAGGTTGATAGTTTGGGTATTTTAAGTGCTGAAAAAATAGCCTATAGAAATTTAACGGTGTATTTGACCCCTACATCTCAATACGCAGATTCTCGATTTTACTCAATTCAAGCAGCAAAAGATTTATTTGGTCAATGCAGTAAGGAAGTAATCGCCGTTACCAATGCATGGTATGCGTGTAATGTTGGCCCGAAATATGATAGTGGATATGTTAAAGCTGCATTTTCAGCTGATACAGTTATTTGTAATACCTCAAAAACGGTTAAATTCTACAACTTAAGTTCAAATGCAATAACCTATAAATGGACCTTTGGTGATGGCAACACTTCAACAGCAATAAATCCAACAAAAACCTATTCTAGTTTTGGTAATTATACAATTAAGCTAGTAGCCACAAGCTGTTTCAAAAACAAAAAAGACAGTTTAACTAAAACGGCTTATGTAAAAATTGACTCGACTTTTGATATTTGCAATGCCATTCTTATGCCTGCTTCGGGTACTGACAGCACCCATAAATGTAAATCATTTATATACGACGATGGCGGAGAAGATATTTATTCCCAAGGCAGAATAACCTATTTTAGAATAAGCGCTCCGGGTGCAGATTCTATCCGGATCCGTTTCTTAGATTTTGATTATGAAGCGGGATATGATAGCCTATATGTTTACAAAGGAAAATATCCCGGAACTGGAACCAAAGTTGGAGGCTATACTGGATCAACTTTGCCATTTTCAGGAAACAATTTTTTAGTGGCTGGAAATACTGTAACCTTAAGGCATGTGTCAGATCCATATGTAGTAGGTAGAGGATTTAAATTGCTCTATACTGCCATTAAAAAGCCAGTTAAAGTTACTGCCTATTCAGATACCACCATTTGTATGGGGAAATCTGCACTGTTAAGAGCCAAAGGTTCTGGAGGCTATTCTGGTGACTATTTCTTTAAATGGGACAACACAGTTTACAACGACACCAATATAGTTGCTCCGACCGCCAACCAAAGTTATAAAGTCTATTTGACTGATCTTTGCACCAATTCAAAAGACTCTGCCACGGTTAATGTAAGTGTTAGAAATCCTTTAGAGGTTTTCACAAACAAAGATACCACGATTTGCTTGGGTAGGTCTGCAAACCTAATAGCCAATGCCACTGGAGGTGATTCTTCTTCTTATGTTTACACCTGGGACAATGGCTTAGGAACGGGAATGACTAAAACAGTATCACCTACCATTGCCACAACCTATAGAGTCATTATTAGCGATGCATGCACACCAATATTAGACACTGCTTATGTTACTGTAAATGTTAAGATTGGTTTAAACGTAAAGGTGAGCAGTAATGATACGCTAATTTGTTACAATAAAGTGAGTTCCATTTCTGCAAATGGAAGTGGCGGCGATACCATTCAATATTCTTATACTTGGTTAAATGGCCTAGGTATTGGCAGTACCATCAATCCAAATTTAACCGCTAGCCAATGGGTTAAGTGTATATTGAAAGATGCATGCTCCGTGACCCCGGCTTCTGATTCAATTTACGTTGTAGTAAGAGCGCCTTTATCGGTTCAATTAGACAATGACACGACATTATGTTACGGAAGGGGCGCTATACTTACAGCCAATTCAAGTGGAGGTGTTTCTAATGCTTATACGTACAATTGGACCCCATTCTTATCCGATACATCCATACAAAACGTTAAACCCAAAGCTAAAACGAAATACAAGGTTGTCCTGACCGATAATTGTTCCAATTCTGCTACAGATTCAATTACCATAGATGTATTGGCACCAATAGTTGTAAGTGGATTAAATGATACCACAATTTGTACGGGGATCTCTGTGCCTTTGGTTCCTGTTGTTAGTGGTGGTCTGGGTAGCGCCTATACCTACACTTGGAATCTTGGTCTTGGAACTGCACCATCTCAATTGGTGGCCCCAACGGGAAGCAATACCTATCAAGTTATTGTAAGAGATGGTTGTACGGTTTTAGGTGATACCGCAACGGCAAATATTACAGTTAAAAGTGCTCTGAATCCAAAGATTTTTAGTGCTGACACTTTTGTTTGTTATCAAAATACAAGTGCCTTTACAGTTAGCGCTTCAGGCGGTGATGTTAGTAAATATTTATATACTTGGAACAATGGATTGGGTACTGGAAACAGCACCTCAGGGGTTATGTCTTCAAGTAAATGGGTGAAAGTTACATTAACAGATGCTTGCACAGTCAATCCTGGAGTAGATTCAATTTACGTTAAGGTAAGACCTGAACTTAAAGTGATGCTTCCTAAGGATACTTTAATTTGTTACGGAAGTTCTTTCTCTATGAGTGCAAATCCTATTGGCGGCGACACCAATACCTATGCTTATACATGGAATCAAGGACTAAACGCAACCCAATCCAATACCATTTCTCCCAAAATTAAGACCCGATACATTGTGCTGCTAAATGATTTGTGTTCTGCACAAGCAAGTGATACCATGGATGTTGATGTAATGGCTAAGATTAAAATATCTGGTTTAAGAGATACCACCATTTGTGATGGCGCCTCTGTTCCTCTGAACCCTATTGTTTCGGGGGGCATCAGCTCTGCTTATAATTACACTTGGAACCAAAGCCAAGGGAATGCCAAGAATATATTGGTCAAGCCTCTAAGCAGCACGATTTATAAATTGATTGTAGATGATATATGCACCCAACCATACGATTCTTCATTCGTCAACATTACGGTTCGTCCTGCCCTAAAATTAAATGTTAAGTTGAGCGACAACAGTATTTGTCAAAGTGACACGTCTACACTTAAGATTAATATGAGTGGGGGTTTGAGTTCTCAATACCAATGGACAATTAATGGTTCGCCCAGTATCAATAATTCTATCGTTCAAAACCCTTCAATAAGTACCCAGTATATAGTAAACTTAATTGACAATTGTTCCCAATCAGTATCCGATACAGTAAATCTGATTGTTAATGCAAAACCAATCGTTGATTTCTCTGCGAGCAAACAAACAATTTGCAGAAACGAGTCTGTTTCTTTTAATAATTTAAGTTCTGGCGCTGCGGCTTATTGGTGGCATCTTACACCCTCAGACAGCAGCAATGCCCCGAACCCTTCATTTACTTATCTAGTTTCTGGCACTTTTGATGTAAGCTTGCTGGCAATTTCCGATTCCTTGTGTGTCAGTTATATCAAAAAGATTGGCTTTATGAATGTGGTTGATTTGCCAATCAGCAAGTTTACGTATCTACCTAAACAACCTGATTATTTAAATCGACAGGTTAATTTCAATAACCAATCAACAAACCAATCGAGTTTTGAATGGAATTTTGGTGATTTTAGCAAAGAAACAGTTAATCCAAGCCCTTCGCATACCTACTCAGATACAGGCTATTACCCTGTTAGGCTGATTGTTAAAAACAGTTTAGGTTGTGCCGATACTGCGGTTGAATTGATAAGGGTCAAAGATGTTTTTAGACTTTATATTCCTGATGCAATCACTGTAAACAATGACCAGTTAAATGATAACTTTGTGGTGCAAGGACGTGGAATTTTATTCTATAATCTGCAAATTTTCGACCGTTGGGGTGGTAAGATTTATGATGGAAATATGGGCGATAAACCCTTTGATGGTAAAGACAGCCAAGGTGTTCCATTAATGAAAGGCACCTATTTAATTAATCTTACCGTTCGCGACTCCGATGGCTTTATGCACTATATAAGACAGATGCTAGAAGTGCTTTAAGCATGTCATCGCCATTTGCGTGCGCTCAAATGGATGCTCTAAAACTTTAACCAATGACCAATTATTTTGCCTTGAGAAAATTCAAGCGCAGGTGCTGGTAGTTTGATGCAATTCAATACGAAAAGTAGCGTTTTTAATCCCTTCTTTTTCGTTTTAATTTTATTCAAATTGAAATCAAAACTTAAATAGTATTGACGGTATCGTTTAACATTGGAATAATCTTGTACCAGCATGTTTTTGTCAACCCAAATATTGTCATTGCCACCCAACATACCATTGGCGCCATAACCCAAACCCAAACCAAGCCATTGGGCTCTGTTTTTTAATGGACTGTAACAAAGCCAATAGGTTTGAGCATTATAGTCTTTTAAAAATCGTTCATTAAAATTGCCGCCCAAGGCATTAGGTCTAATAGCTGCATAGTTGGAATTTGTATAAGAAAATTTCATTCTAACTTTTTGCTCATGCCAAATAGCTTCTTGTCCTGCACTGAGAAGCGTTCCGAAACTGTTAGCAGCCAAATCTCCGACTGATGCACCCCAGGCACTTGACAATCCATCCCATAGTTCTATTGGATCTTGAAAAATACTGCCAAATAATGCCCATTTCCATTGTTTGTTTTTAGGCACTCCAGCCCATTTTGCCGCTTCTATGCCGGCCAATCCTAGATAATATGAAGAAAAACAGTGGCCAAACTTATCCATTTGCAACCATTCATGGTTGTCGTTAAAAAAATGAAATTTACTCTGAGGATAACCACTGTACCATAGTTTATATAAACCAGCGTGAACAAAAGCAGTGCCGCCAATTCCAGCTGTGTAAGCTATGTTTTGTTTTTGTTTGTTGCTAAGTGTGTCACTGTATTTTTGAGGCATTAACAGATTGAAATTTGAATCTGCTTTTACAAGGTGAATTACACAAAAAAACAGACCAACACAATAGACTTTAAGCCTCATAAAATGGATTATAAAATCGCCGTTTTACAAGCATCAAGAATTTTATATGCACTTTCAGAATCTTTGCTTTCTGCATAAACCCTTAATACAGGTTCGGTTCCGCTTGGACGAATCATCACCCATTCTTCATTGCCTAAATGGAATTTGAAACCATCCATGTTTTCGACGCGCTCAACCTGGTAAGATCCAAAGCTACTATAGGTATTTTCTTGGCAATTCTTTATAATGGCTTGCTTTTGAGCTTCTTCAATATGCAAATCATATCTTTCGACTGCAAATGCACCAATTTGAGCATATGTTTCGTCAATTAATGTTTCTATGCTTTTTCCTGTTAATGCCATGTATTCTAAAATTAACAAGCCCATCCAAATGCCATCACGCTCAGGAATGTGACCTTTAACTGCAATTCCTCCGCTTTCTTCAGCTCCAATTAAGACATCGTTGGTAATCATATACTCACAGATGTATTTGAATCCAATTTTAGTGGTGATGGTTTCTAATCCTAATATTTTTGCGAGTTTATCAATTTTCGACGATACTGAAAAGCTTTTAATGATTTTACCTTGTAATCCTTTGTGTTTGGTTAAATACTGCATCAACAATAAAATCAAATGGTGAGAATCTACAAAGCGACCTTTGCTGTCAAAGAAACCAATTCTGTCTGCATCGCCATCGGTAGCCAATCCACAAAGCAAATTGTCGTTGTTTTTTAACAATTCCGAAAATTCTAATAAGTTTTTCAAAATGGGCTCAGGTGCCGTTCCATTGAATCCTGGATTGAAGTCGCAGTGCAATAAACTTGCCTCAGGAAGAAGTTTCTTTATTACATTTTGTCCTGCGCCATACATCGCATCGTAAGCAAAATGAGGGGCATATTCCTTTAGCTTTTTGGTGTCAAATTTTTCCTCAATTTGAGTCAAATAAATGGCTTCGAAATCCGAATATTCAATTAAGCCGCTGTTGATGTAAGATTCCAAAACATCTGTTTTTGGTAATTGAGTATAAGAAATTAAATGCTCGACTTTTTCGATTTCTGATGGTATAACAGGGCCTCCATAATTGGCTTTTATTTTATATCCATTGTAAGATGGCGGATTATGGGATGCTGTAATAATTACACCTGCAAATGTGTTCAATTTGGTATTGGCCAACGAAATCATTGGCGTGCTGCAAAATCCCTTGGAAAGGAATACTTTGATGCCATGAGATGCAAGAACCCTTGCAGTATTTTCTGCAAACATTTTTCCGCCAAAACGACAATCATATCCAACTGTGCAGGTATGATTGCTTGTGCTCTCTTTTAACCAAATTGCAGTTGCATGGGCCACACGGACTACATTTTCTACGGTATAGTTGTCTGCGATAATTTCGCGCCATCCGTCAGTTCCAAATTTAATGGTGTACATATTAGTTTTTTGAGTATTTGACGTAATTACTTACTTGGGTCCATTTATATTCTCGAAGGGCTTTTAAATAAACAGCCGATTCGGTGTATGGTATGAGGTCTCTGTTAATTTTATATAGGCTAAAATTAAATGCTTTTTCCAATAAGACATCTTCTAATGTTTTGAAGTTAATTAGCAATTGCCATTTGGCTACTTCTTCAAATGTCAAGATATTCATCGGCTTATTGTTTGCGAAAATTTTGACTGAATAAGGGGTGTATACAATTTGATTTCCTTGTTTCTCCCATATTTCTGTAACTTCTATTCGGGTAATTGTAATGTCTAAAAGTCTATTTTGGAAATCAAAGTGCTTATCGCCCCCAATATTAAAGAGGATTTCTTTGTTGTCGTTTAAAAATTTTTCAATACTATGCAGACAGTTTGATCCAGGATCATCAGACTCAGACAAGTTTTTCTCGATCACAAAAGTTACCATTTTTGTGTTTTTAGGTTTGTACAAACCAGACACTTTCTTCTTTGAATAGAAGGCGTCTTTCTTAATTGTAAAAGAGGAGGAGGGGTTACTGCTGAAATCGCGTGACCCGAATTGCAAAAGGTTGAAATGGTAGCGCCTGCTGTAAATAGCATCAATATAACTTATCTGCGCGGGGCCATTGACATTGGTTGGGATGGTTTGTGACAGTAGCGGCAATGCTTGAAGTATTTCTACAAAGCCAAACGAAATTTTACCTTTGGGTGATTCGGAAAGAAACGATAATCCGAGAACCACAAATTCCGTTTTTCTAGGAGAACTTGTCCATAACTCATTGAAGAACAAATTCCCTGTCTTTGCAAATGAAACAGAATTGCTGGATTCTATATTTTTGAGGGCCTCAGGAGAAATTGCAATTTGTTTTTTTGGGGAATCCCAAAGGGTTATTTTGCCGTCTATAATGCCTTTGTATATTAAACTTGGTAAGTGTTCGACCAAATTAAACCCAAAGGTGTCCTCTTGCTCAGCCCTCGCTAAATGGATAAGAACTGGCACTTCTGTATATAGCTTTTTAGCCTCAGCGTTAAAGCTGAAAAGCAGAAACAAACTATATAAACAGTATTTAAGCAAAAGCGTTTTCTCCAGTAATTTCCATTCCCAGAATTAAAAGATGCACATCATGGGTTCCTTCATAAGTAATTACACTTTCAAGGTTCATGCTGTGACGCATAATTGGGTATTCGCCAGTAATGCCCATAGCTCCATGTATTTGCCTTGCTTCACGTGCAATCTCTATAGCAATCTGAACATTGTTTCTTTTTGCCAAACTGATTTGTGCCGCAGTCGCTTTTCCTTCATTCATTAAATTGCCCAATCTCCAACACAACAATTGCGCTTTGGTGATTTCGGTAATCATTTCAGATAATTTCTTTTGTTGCAATTGGAAACCTGCAATTGGTTTACCAAATTGAATTCTTTCTTTTGAATATCTTAATGCTGAATCATAGCAATCCATTGCAGCACCTACGGCACCCCAACTAATTCCATAACGTGCAGAATTCAAACAAGTCAATGGACCTCTCAAACCTTCAACGTTTGGCAATAAGTTTTCTTTTGGAACTTTTACGTTGTCAAAAACCAATTCACCAGTTGCACTCGCGCGTAAACTCCATTTTCCATGTGTTTCAGGTGTTGTAAATCCTTCGTATCCGCGCTCAACTATTAGACCTTTAACTTTACCTTCTTCATTCTTTGCCCAAACAACAGCGATGTCAGCAAAAGGAGCATTGCTAATCCACATTTTTGCACCATTCAATAAATAATGGTCGCCCATGTCTTTAAAGTTGGTGGTCATTCCCCCAGGATTGGATCCATGGTCTGGTTCTGTTAAACCGAAACAACCCATCAATTCGCCTTTGGCTAATTTGGGTAAATATTTGTGTTTTTGCTCTTCGCTTCCGAATTTGAAAATAGGATACATAACCAATGAACCTTGAACTGAGGCTGTAGAGCGTATTCCACTATCACAACGCTCTAATTCTTGCATAATCAAACCGTAGGTGATATAGTCCATTCCGCCGCAGCCATATTCTGCTGGTAACTGAGGTCCAAAAGCACCTATTTCACCTAAGCCACGGATAATGTGGTGAGGGAATTCTGCTTTTTGAGCACACTCTTCAATGATTGGAGATATCTCGCGTTTTACCCAATCGCGCACAGAATTGCGAATTAAAATGTGTTCTTCGGTTAATAAATCGTCGATGTTATAAAAGTCAGGTTGTACGTATCTGTCTTTTCCTTGGTTGCGGTCTTTAAGGTCTTCGAAGTTGATAGAGGACATGCTGTAATAATATTTTTTGCAAAAATAAATATTTTACTTTGATTGCGGTCTAAAATTATTTTAAAAAATGTCAAGCCATACCAAAGGTAAAATAGGGGTTAAAAACATTGAATTTCATTTAAGAAAAGGCTTGTATCCCTCGGAATTACTGGTGGAGAATCATTTCCGGGTAAGCGCTGATGTATGCTATGATGTTAATGAAATAAATAAAGACACCTATTTAAATTATGAACGTTTGGCTGAAATAATTCATATTGAGATGCATAAAGACATTAATTTGTTGGAAACAGTAGCTGAAAATTGTTTGAAAAATATCATGCAAGAATGGCCATTTGCCATTTCTTCAAGCATTGTTATTGAGAAATTGCATCCAGCATTCTCCAATTTTAATATGGAGGCTGTGCTTATTGACATGCAAATGACTAGATAATTCTGGTTCTTTGAAGTGATATGCAACGGAATTTACATTCTTTGTGTCTTAGGTTTAAAATATAAATCTTTAATATATGTCTAAAATATTTTTATTAAAAACCACCTGCATTTTATTTCTTGCCGCTATCCAACTTAGTTCATGCAAGAAAGAAGAAGCCCACGACCACCATCACAATGATGATGCTAGCGATAAAGTCAAACCAACTGTCGTTGTAAGTACTCCAAGCAGTTTGCAGATGTACAATAATGGCGATACCATTAAAATAAGAGGATTAGTTAGTGATGCAAGTCTGCACAAATTGCTTATTAAAATCGTTAAAGATTCTGACAATTCAGTTTTGTATAGTGAGACACCTACCGTGCACGATCTTACTACTTACACCTTAAGTTCAAACTGGAAATCTGCTGTTACTGATCATACCAACGCTAGTGTAATTGTTGTCGCAGAAGATCATAACTCTAATGTGGGTTCTGATACTGTTAAAATCCATATCATGCCTTAGTGCTAAAAAATGCAATAAAATTAAAGTTGTTAGGCTTAAAGCCTAACAACTTTTTTAGTTTATTTACTACCTTTGCAAGGTGAATAACCTAACAAAAAAAGAAATTAAGATAAGCAGTAAAAATGAAAGTATAATAAGTGCAGATATTACTTTACCTAAAAGTAAAACGCCAACGCCAGTTTTGGTTTTTTGCCATGGTTTCAAGGGTTTTAAAGATTGGGGACATTACAATTGGGTTTCTCAAAAAAGTGCTGAATCTGGTCTTGCTCTTCTAAAGTTTAACTTTTCATTTAATGGCATACAAGCAGATAATTTGCTTGAGCTAAACGATATGAAAGCCTTTGCGGAAAACAATTACAGCAAAGAATTAAAAGATTTACAATCTGTTATTGACTACATAGAAACCAATGCAGACGATTTAAATATTGACCCGAAATGTATATTTTTAGCAGGGCACAGCCGTGGCGGAGGCATTGCAACACTTGCTTGCTCTGAGGACAAACGCATTAAAGGATTGGTATTGTGGGCTTCATTGTCTGAATTCGATTCGTTTTTTAGAAACGAAACCATTGAAGAATGGGAGAAGAATGGGGTTGTATACGCAAAGAATACAAGGACAGGCCAGGACTTGCCATTAAACAAACAATTTTATGAAGACTATTTAAGCAATAAATCTACCTTAGATATTCGTAAGGCTGCGAAATTAATATCTGTGCCCTTGCTCATTATTCATGGTGATAAGGATGAAACTGTTCCAATTTCACATGCAGAAGCTTTTTACACTTTAGTGCCACATTCTATCTTAATAAAAGTAGAGGGAGGTAATCATACATTTGGGGCCAAACATCCATTTGATGTGGAAAATGATGTCACTGAAATGCTTGAAGAATTAGTGGAAAATACGGTTGAATTTTGCTTAGACTAAATCCTATGATTTGTTGATATTGGATAGTTTTTGGTCAATCTCTTCTAACATTTTCATTTGCATCGCCTGGGTATCAAAAAGGGATTTAATATGTTATTGATTTATTTATCGCATTCTGGACAATTCTGTACAGCTTTTCTAAAAGCCTATAAATAGGGTTAATAAAAAGAAAAATAGCCTAAAAATCCGCATCTTCGTCAAAAATACTTAAACAAATTAGGATTAAAAAATATCTTAAAAAAAAGACTTAAAAATAACAATATAAACAGACACATTGAAATAATAGGCCATTAAGAATTACTTTTGCACCCGCAAGATTTGAATCAACAACAAAACAATATCAATTCTCTGGTTTCAGCCTTAGCTAAGAAAGGTTTGAAGTATGTTGTAATTTCTCCAGGCAGCAGAAATGCCCCATTGCTTATGGCTTTTCAAAGGCATTCTTCAATAAAATGTTTTTCAGTTATTGACGAACGCTCTGCTGGTTTTATCGCCTTGGGAATGGCTAAAAAATTGCAAGAGCCAGTTGCTTTGTTGTGCACCAGTGGTTCGGCTGTTTTAAATTATTACCCAGCCATTTCAGAAGCGTTTTATATGCAGGTGCCCTTAATTGCAATTAGTGCTGATAGGCCGCCAGAATTGCTCGACCGCTGGGACGGACAGGCTATTCATCAATTTGATGTGTTCAAAAACCATATAAGAGGATCTTATAACACACCAGAAAATACAGAGGCAGAACAATGCAAAACTTTCTATGAAATGGGGGCGAATGCGTATTCAAATTCTATGAATCCAATTGCAGGCCCAACGCATATAAATGTTCCATTAAGAGAGCCTTTATATGAAGCTGCGGAAACTGCTTTTGAATATCCTGTTTTTGAATTGCTGCAATCTGTTGTCCCCGATCAAATTTCAGATCTTCCCGTAATGGATGAAAAGTTTTTTAGCGATTTTTCTAAAATTCTAATTTTAAATGGTGCAGCAAACCAATCGCAGCAAGCAAATCAGGCGCTTAATAAAATTAAAAAACAAAATAAAGTTGTTGTTTTAAGTGACATTATTTCTAACAAACATTCTGAAAATTCTTTTCAAAATTGGGAATCCATACTTCTGAATGCCAATGATGTACAAAAACTCGATTTGATTCCCGACCTGCTAATCACAACTGGAAAAATGGTTTTGAGTAAGTCGCTTAAAAGTTTACTCAAAAAATCTGAAATTAAATTGCATTGGCATATTGCTGAAAATGGATATTGTGCTGATACTTTTTTTAGCCTTCCAAAGGTATTTAAATTAAGCGATTTTGAGTTTTTTGAGCAATTTAACAAGCATTTACCAGAGAGTCTAAATAATTGTTATTCAGATATTTGGAGTAGATACTCCGAATCTCAATCTAATGAGTCAAGAATTTTAGATTCAAATGATTTTAATGAATTTAACTTGATGTCGAAAGTTTTGAAAGCCTTGCCAAGAGAATTGCTAAACTTAAACATCTCCAATAGTATGGGTGTTCGATTGGCTGCCTACAATTTAGCTTACTTTAGCCCTAATTGGAATGTGTATTCTAATCGAGGAGTGAGTGGCATAGATGGTTGCTCTTCCACAGCTCTAGGTATTGCTCTAATTGATCCTATTCAAAATTATTTTATAACTGGTGATTTGGCTTTTCTATACGACATTAATGCTTTTTTAGTCAACGAAATGCCGAAGAACTTAAAAGTTGTTATCATGAATAATGACGGTGGCGGAATATTCAGAAACATTGAAGGACCTAGTAAAATGCAAGAGTCAAATCCATTTGTTTACACCCCCCACCAGCTCAATGCCAAGCATTTAGCAAGCCATTACAAGGTCAGGTATATTAGTGCTGCAAACCAAGAGCAATTTGACGTGGGTCTGAATGAATTTATTCAATGCCAAGGGATTTGTTTCTTCGAAGTATTCAGCGACAGTAAACACAACACACAATTTTTTAACCAATACAAACAAATACAAATATGAGTCAAAGAGAATGGCAAACCATTAAGACGTATGATGAAATATTATTCGAATATTTCGAAGGAATAGCTAAAATAAGCATTAACCGCCCGCGTTACCACAATGCTTTTACCCCAAAAACGAACATCGAAATGATGGACGCTATGGATTATGCAAGAGAGCATGAAGACATTCAAGTTGTTGTTCTAACTGGAGTGGGAACTGAAGCTTTTTGCAGTGGTGGTGATCAAAACATCAAAACCATTGGAGGTTACAAAGATGAAAATGGAACACCGAGATTAAATGTCCTCGAACTGCAAAGAAAAATCAAGTCTTTGCCAAAACCAGTTGTTGCCATGGTAAATGGTTGGGCCATTGGTGGCGGCCACGTGCTCCATGTGGTATGCGATTTAAGTATTGCCTCAGACAATGCACGTTTTGGTCAAACTGGTCCGCGTGTTGGTAGCTTCGATGCAGGTTTTGGAAGCAGTTATTTGGCTAGAATTGTGGGTCAAAAAAAGGCGCGTGAAATATGGTTTCTATGCCGTCAATATTCCGCTCAAGAAGCATTGGATATGGGATTGGTTAATTGTGTTGTTCCCCAAGTACAATTGGAAGATGAAGTTGTAAAATGGTGTCATGAAATGATGCAAATGAGTCCTATCGCATTGCGTATGATTAAATATGGCCTAAATGCTGAATTGGATGGACAAGCGGGTATTCAAGAATTGGCTGGAAGTGCAACCTTATTGTATTACTTTACGGATGAAGCTCAAGAAGGCCGAAACGCCTTTATGGATAAAAGGAAACCGGATTTTAAGAAGTTTCCCAAATTCCCATAACACTAAATATATTTAGTGTATTTTTTGTATGACAACTCCGAAATGATTTAAAGCAAATTACTTTGCTTTTCAATTAAGGTGTACTCATAATCAACCAACCAAGGACCTTTTCTTGCAGCGCTTGTAGCCAAAACATCACAAACTTCATTTTCAACATTGCCAGCATGGCCCTTTACCCAATGGAATTTTACGTTGTGTGTTTTGTAGAGCGGCATAAATCGTTTCCATAAGTCAATGTTCTTTTTGTTCTTCCATCCAATTTTTTGCCATCCAAATATCCATTTTTTTTCAATTGCATCACACACATATTTGCTGTCAGTGTATACATGGATTTCGATGTCCGGTTTTTTGATCGACTCTAAAGCAGCAATGACGGCTAATAATTCCATGCGGTTATTGGTGGTGTGCTCAAATCCTTGAGACATTTCTTTTCTTGCTTTCCCCCATAGCATCACGATGCCATATCCCCCTTTACCAGGATTTCCAATGGCCGCACCATCTGTGTAGATAATTAGTTTTTGATCTAAACTCATAATACTTCAGCCACCACAAAGGTGCTCCCTCCAATAAAAATAAGGTCATGCTCATTTGCATTTTCTTTCGCCGCTTCATAAGCTACAAATACACTAGGGTAGGCCTGGCCTTTTAAACCTAATAATTCACATTCTTCTTTTAATGTATTTGAATCCAACGCACGCCGTAAATTTGGTTGACAAAAATAATAAGTAGCATCTTTAGGCAACAATTCAATTATTGGTTTGCGGTCTTTGTCTTTTACCATCCCAAAAACAATATGAAGTGTATTGTATTTTTCTTTTTTTAATTGTTGAATAACCAAGCTCAATCCATGTGCATTATGACCAGTGTCTGCGATGGTTAGTGGCTTTTGATTTAAGATTTCCCAACGGCCTCTAAAATGGGTTAAGCCCCTCACATTTTGCAGCGCTTTTGCAACCGTGTAATCATTAAATGGAATGTTCATTGTTTTTAAAACTTCTATAGCTTGCAATACGGTAACACTATTTTTTTCTTGATAAATTCCTTTTAAATCGGTCTCGATTTCTGTGTTATAAAACCGCACATTTCGGTCGGCAAAGTAAATTGTTGCATTGCAAGATTTGGCTTTTTCTTCAAAAACAGAATCGGTATCGTTGCTGCTTTCACCAATTACCACTGAAATACTTTGTTTGATAATTCCTGCTTTTTCAAATGCGATTTTTTGCAGAGTATCTCCTAATAAATCGCTATGGTCCATACCTATATTGGTTATAACCGATAAAATAGGATTTATAATATTTGTACTGTCTAGACGACCGCCAAGTCCCGTTTCAATGATTGCATATTCAATTCCTTGATTGGCAAAATAATCAAAACACATCGCCACGGTGATTTCAAAAAAAGAAGGTTGTATTTCTTCTAAATAGGGGATTATTTTTTCAGTGAATTCAATTACAAACTGCTCTGATATCATCTCACCGTTAATTCGAATACGCTCTCTGAAATCTTTTAAATGGGGAGAGGTGTATAAACCAGTTTTGTAGCCATGTGCTTGAAAAATAGCTGATAGCATGTTGCTAACACTGCCTTTTCCGTTGGTGCCTGCCACGTGGATGCACTTGAATTTATTTTGTGGATTTCCAAGAATCTCACAAAGCTTAATGGTATTGTGCAAGTCGTTTTTTATCGCTGATTTACCATCCCTAGTAAAATAGGGTAGACGGGCATATAAAAACTCTACAGTTTCTAAATAGGTCATTTTTAGATTTAAACCTTTATTTAAGTTTAAACGTAAAAGTTATTGTGCCCTCAACGCTAATTGGGTTTGTAGCAGCGTTAAAGCTTGAACTTCTTATATAATTTACAGCAACATTTTCCAAACAACTAGAGGCTCTGGATAAAGGACTAACATTGTCATATCGAATTCTTCCATCAGGAAGCAGGGTCACTTCTAACACCACCTTACCTTCTTCGTTGCAATTGTTCTTTCCTGATCCCAATCTAAAATTTCTTCCGCTGAATGAGTGTGTAGTTCCAGTTGGACCTGAGCCAGTTCCACCAACCTGACCTTTTGGGTCTCCACCATTAACACCTTTTGGGTCTCCTTGTGGGCCTAATTTATCGCCATCTCCAGCGTTTTGCTGTTTTTGGGTACTTTTGCCTCTGTTTAGAGCAGCTAAGGCATCATCAACTGGTTTAGGTTTCTCCGTTGGTGCAGCTTGGCTTTGGCCTTTGGTTTCACTGGCCTTTTTTGTTGCCACAGCATCTTGGTCGGTCGTTTGTTCATTTGCGTCAGCCGATTGAGGTGAACTTGCCGAGCTGGCTTCACTTTCCGCAGAAATTGGAATTAAATCTGGTCCACCATTGTCTGGTTCGCCTAAGCTAACTGCCACAGCGCCATCTTCAGGTTCAATTGGTTTTTCTAATTCATAATGGAAATTATAAAGCCAAAAAATCAAAAACATACCCATACAAATTATGGCTGTAGAAGTTCCTGAAATAAATTTATTTTTTTGATTGGTTTTTAAATCCATTTTAAATCACTTTTATTTTTAATTCTTATATACCTTTAAAATTTAAAAGGTAAACAAAATAGAAAAATTTCTTATTTGCTACAAATATCTGTACTAATTTGAGATTAAGATTTTCAACTTATTCACAGAATCTAATATAGTAAACGCTTTGAAGCGTTTAAAATTGTATTTATTGCGCGATTGTTACTTCAAACCATTCTCCATTGCGAATCACGCCCGCTGTTAGGCCTTTTTTGTTCAGGTCATAAGCATGGTAATTTGCATTGCTTTCCATTCGATAACGGGCAATTGTTTTGTTCTGTATTTCTATTGGCGCAATTGTTTCAATAATTACAGGCGTTGCATTGGCGGTGCTTGATTCAATAACATGATTAACTTCAGGTTCTGCTTCGGATACTATGGCAACGGTTTCAGAACTTTCGAATTCTTGAGCCAAAATTGGGGTATCTATATTTGTAGATTCTAGTATCTGCTTGTTTTGGATCTCAGGTACGTTGACCTCTATACTTGGCAATACTGAGGCTTCTTGCAAGTTCTTGGTTTTGGTCTCAACACTTAAATAAATTAAGTGTGCAAGCAAAGCCACTGAAGCTGCAACCAACCATGGTTTTAGACCTTTTTTAGGTATTTCAATGGAAATAATTGGTGTTTTGTCTGCAGCAGATTCTGTTGTTTTGGATTTGATTTCAAAGGCAGTTTCTTCCTTTTGTTCAGCAACTGAATGCACTTGGACAATATTAATAGGTTTTAATCCATAACTTTCTATGGATAAATTAATGTTTGTGTTTGGGGCGAACCAAATGCTGTTTTGGCCTTTGTGAAAGGTGCCTAATTTCCCAAATGTTCGGTTGCTGTTTTGCTCTATTTCTAGGCGAATTTGAACAATGGCTGATTTGCAAAATTCCAAGGCTTCGCTGTAGCTAAGGTTTTCTGAGTTTTGAATTGCACTAACCAATAAGCCATCATTGTCAATTAAATGAGGATTAAAGAATATATGTTTTGCAAAAGGTTTGATGGCATCTTTTGTAGCGTTGAAATTGCATGGACTATCTCTAACAATAAAGCCACCAAAATCTGGCAGAATTACACACTCATGCCGGTGCAGGAGCTGTTCAATAGTTCTTTCAATTGTCGTCTTATTTGCGTGCATTTTCAAAAATCAAAAATAAGAAAAAAAAATTATTTTAAATGAATATTTTTAAAACAAAATTAAAAAACATTGAGAACCTTACAAAACGTATCTTATATTGGTATTTGGCGCTAAATGATTTCAGTGTTTTTAGCTTCAATGCCCAATCCAAAAAGGGCAAAATCATACTTAACAGGATCTGAAGGATCTAATTTACGTAATTTATCAGTTAACAGCAGTGCAGTTTTCCAATCTCCTTTTTCTGAATCAATTAAACCTAGCTTGTGCGCTTGTTTCAAAACATGCACATCAAGTGGGCAAATCAACTGACTTGGAGAAATTGAATTCCAAAGTCCAAAATCCACACCAAATTCATCTTTCCTTACCATCCATCGCAAATACATGTTTAATCTTTTACAAGCGCTACCTCCCAAGGGATAGGCTAGGTGTTTTTTAGTTCTGCTCAAGAAAAATTCGCTGCTTTCGTAGGCCAATCGGAATCCATTTAAACAGTTTTCTATTGTTTTATCATTGGGTTTCAAATGTTTTGAAAAACTGTTTTCCAAACCTTCTCCATCTTTATATTGCTCTTGAACAAAGGCAATAAGCGATAACAAATCGCTGTCATTAAATGTTCTGTGCCCAAAACCGAGCGCTTTTTTCAAGTCTTTTTCCTGATGGTTCATCATAAAGTCATGGGGTGCATGGTTAAAAATATCAATCAGTTTATTTCCACTTTTAATAATTGATATTCTTTGTCCCCACGAAATGAGGGCAATAAAAAACGCTATGATTTCTATGTCTTCCTTCTTGTTGAACCTGTGTGGAATGGATATTGGATCGTCTTTAATAAAGCCCAATTGGTTGAATTGTTTGTGTTTTGAATCTAAAAAGACTTTTAGGTTTTTCATTTATCGCGGAAGCAAATATATTGAACTTCGAACAGCGTTAAGTAAATGGCTTGCAAAAAAGATGAAACTAGACACATATTTATAAGTGGTTAATATCCTTTTGCTCGGTTTATTGATAAGTTTATTTTTTTTGTGTTCCTTTGCCTCCAATGAACCACTGGCTTTTGAAATCTGAACCCGTTAAGTATTCTTGGGATCAAATGCTGAAAGACAAAAAAACTTTTTGGGATGGGGTGCGCAATTATCAGGCTCGGAACAACCTAAAAGAAATGAAAAAAGGTGACCTTTGTTTATATTACCATAGCAATGAAGGCAAAGAAGTTGTAGGTATAGTCAAAATAGTGAAAGAGTATTACCAAGACCCAACAAGCGAAGATACCAACTGGGTTGTGGTGGATGTTGCCCCTTTTAAATCTTTGAAAAAGCCAGTTACACTTGAAACAATAAAGTCGGATAAACGACTTGAAAATATAGGTTTGGTTAGGCAGGGTCGTTTGAGTGTTATGAAATTAACAGCACACGAATTTGATGTAATTTTGGAATTGTCTGAAGACTAATGGAAGAAAAACTACTATACGACCACCAGAAATTAAATGCAACAATCAATCGATTGGCGTATGAATTAATTGAAAACCATGAGCAGTTTAACCAAACAGCGATTATCGGTTTGCAGCCAAGAGGCATTTTATTGGCTCGTATCATTAGGCAAAGAGTGGAAGAAATTATTCAAAGCAAAATAAAGTATGGTGAATTAGACATTACTTTTTTCAGAGATGATTACCGAACCAATGACAAACAATTGGTTGCAAGTCCGATACACATTCCCTTTAGCACTGAAAATTTAAACATCATTTTGATTGATGACGTTTTGTACACTGGGCGCAGCATCAGAAGCGCAATGGATGCATTGCTTGGCTTTGGCAGACCTGCTAAAATTGAATTGTGCGTTTTAATAGACCGTAAATTTAACCGCGAAAATCCTGTAGCACCCGATTATGTCGGAAAAACCGTTGATACCCGTGGACATGGTCAAAAAGTAAAAGTAGAATGGGCGGAGAAAAATTATAAAGTTTGGTTGATTAACGAATGACACAATTATCTGTAAAACATCTTTTAGGAATTAAAGATCTCAAAGAAGAAGACATTCAACTTATTTTTGAGACGGCTGATAATTTTAAAACCATTATCAACAGACCAATTAAGAAAGTACCATCTCTTAGAGACATAACGGTCGCCAACTTGTTCTTTGAAAATTCTACAAGAACTAGGATTTCGTTTGAATTGGCCCAAAAACGACTCAGTGCGGATACCATTAATTTTGCGTCTTCCTCATCATCAGTTTCAAAAGGCGAGACGCTTATTGATACGGTAAAAAATATTTTAAGCATGAAGGTTGACATGGTGGTTATGCGCCACCCAAGCCCCGGAGCTTGTGTTTTTCTTTCCAAGCATATTGATGCAACCATTTTAAATGCAGGCGATGGCACACATGAGCACCCAACACAAGCACTTCTTGATGCCTATTCAATTAAAGAATCATGTGGTGATGTTGCGGGAAAAAAAGTAGCGATTATTGGCGATATTTTGCACAGCCGTGTGGCTTTATCTAATATTTACTGTCTTCAGAAATTAGGTGCTGAAGTGATGGTGTGTGGCCCTAGTACGTTAATTCCTCGACACATTGAACAATTGGGGGTTAAGGTAGAACACAATTTAAGAAAAGCTCTGGAATGGTGTGATGTAGCCAATATGCTTAGGATTCAATTGGAAAGACAGGACATTAAATATTTTCCAAGTCTTAGAGAATACAGTATGCAGTACGGTCTTACGATTGATTTACTGGATAGTTTAGGTAAAGACATTACCATCATGCATCCAGGTCCAATCAATCGAGGGGTAGAAATTACCAGTGAAGTTGCCGATAGTGATTACAGTATTATTCTTGACCAAGTAGAAAATGGTGTAGCCATCAGAATGGCTTGCATGTTCTTATTGGCCAACCATAAAGATTCATAAATAAATGAGCAATCCGATATTAGTTGAAGTTACAAGAGGAGGCGTTTTAGAAAGTTTCCACAGGGGCGTGATTTGCATCGTTAACCAATCAAATGAAATTGTCTATTCAGTTGGGGACACCCAACAAATTTGTTTTCCTCGCTCTGCTCTGAAGTTCTTCCAGCAAATTCCTCTTTTATGCTCAGGTGCTGTTGAACATTTTGGTTTCACTGAAGAAGAAATTGCTCTTTTTTGCGGATCTCACAATGGCGAGCACAAACATGTTGAAACCGTTCGGTCAATTTTGAGTAAAATTGGTTTGGATGAATCTTTTTTGTTGTGCGGTCCTCAAATGCCAACCCTTAAATCAGACCAATATGAGATCATTAAAGGGAATTTAAAGCCCTTAAGAATTCACAACAATTGCTCTGGAAAACATGCTGGCTTCTTGGCTTATTGTGTATTTAAAAATTGGCCAACTGAAAATTATATTGATCCAAGCCATCCCTTACATTTGGAGATTTTAGATGTGATTTCTGACTTTCATGAATATCCAAAAGAAAAGATTCAGCAAGGTATTGATGGCTGTTCTGCACCTATTTTTGCTTTCCCTGTATACAATCAAGCTGTGGCGTATAAAAATTTGATTTGCCCTGATAAATTTAGTGATACCATTCAGAAGGCTTGCAAAACCATGGTCGATGCAATCGTTAATTACCCAGAAATGATTGCCGGTGAAAAAAGATATTGCACTGATTTGATGCGGCAATCTAAGGGGAAATTAATTGGAAAAACTGGTGCTGATGGGGTTTATTCAATTGGAATAAACGACTTGAACCTAGGCATCTGTATCAAAGTTGATGATGGAAAAATGGGCCCTCAATACAACATCGCCCAAGCAGTCATTGAACAACTTCATGTTTTAAGTGATGATGCTAATTCGTTGCTGAGAAACTATGTTGAGCAAGAAAATAAGAATTTTGGCGGCATGCTTACTGGAGAAACTCTTGTATCAGCTAATGTGAAGGTCGTATTAAAAACTCAGTAGGCCTCTCTCCGCATAACCCTCTTGTGGTTTTTGTTTGTGAGATAAGGCTTCTTCGTTAAGTTTAAAAATAGGTCTCTCAATAAAACGCATGCGTTAAGGATTTGAACGCATTTCAAAAACTTCATCTACATCCATTATTTCTAATAAATAAACCTTTCTGTTTCTATCATTGGAACTGCGCCCATTGCTTTTATTTGCTTAAGCAGACATTGCAATTGCAGATTCAAGCAATTCGAATTATCCCAATAAAGAAACTCCAATTATTTTGCCAATTCCAAAGGTTATTGCAGCTGCGATTAAACCAAATAAAACCTGTCTAAAACCAGAATACCAAACGCTTTTTCCTGTAAAAAGGGTAATTGCTGCACCAATGATAAATAGACCTAATCCACTAAGTATTGTGCTAAAAATAATTGCTTGTGTTCCGCCGAAAAAGAAAAATGGAATAACGGGTAATATTGCACCCAGTGCAAACAATATAAATGAACTAACTGCAGCTTCCATTGCTGACCCTTTTAAGTCTTCAACATTAATGCCAAGTTCTTCTTTAATCAATACCTCGTGCGCATGCTCTTTGTTTTGCATGATATCAGAGGCCATTTTTCTAGCCTGCTCTTCTGGAATACCCTTAGACATGTATATGAGCGCCAACTCTTTTTCTTCGCCTTCTGGATTGTTCTCCAATTCATCCATTTCCAATTGCATTTGGTTTTCGTAAAGTTCTTGCGAGCTTTTTACAGATATCCATTCGCCCAATGCCATCGATAAGGCACCTGCCAATAAACCCGCCATACCGGCTAATAAGACTTCTTTTTGCCCGCTGCTTGCGCCTGCAATGCCCATCACCAAACTAAAATTTGAAACCAATCCATCATTGCCACCTAATACTGCAGCTCTTAATGCATTTCCGCCCACCGAACGGTGCCTTTTTTCAAAGCGGGCCAAATTTGAACCTGAAATATTTGGACTGTGGTTTAATATGTTTTTAAGAATGGTGACATGGGCAGTATCTGATAAAGATTCTTCAGTTTTTGTTTTTTTTCTGGCGTTAACAACCGACGAAGAAATGCTTTTTTCGGTATCTAGCAATACCCCTAAAACATAATCGTAACCCATTACTTTTCCAATTTGTTTTAGGATTTTCGCTCTGGTTGATGGGCCTGGCATATTGTTTATATCCATGCCGTTTTTTTGCATAAAAGCCTGGGCATGTCCGTATTCAATCTCACTCATCTGATGAAAAATATTGGCAACATTTGCATCGTCTTCGTGTTCTGCCAATATTTTATACAAAAAACTGGCATCAATTTCTGTTTGTATATTTTTTAAATCAATCATTTATATGGGTTCAATTTTCTAATACAAAGTTAAGTTACTTAGTTCCAATTGGTGTTTAAATAAACATTAATAAAAATTCACAATTCCTGTCTCAACATCATACAAACCACCCACTATTTTTATTTTTCCAGCAGTTTCTAATTCAGCAATTAATGGACTCTCTTTTTGAATTCTTTCTATTGTTAAGAATACGTTTTGTTCCGATACTTTATTTACGAATTCTAAATTTGAACCATTTCGGTTTAAAGTGAAAGTTGTTTCACTGTCAATGGCAGGTTGAATTTTGTTAAGTAAGGTGGTTAAGTTGCCTAATTTAACATGGTTGCAAGCGCCAATTATTGCACCACATTTTGTGTGTCCTAATACAACAATTAATTTAACACCGATCTCATGAATGCCAAATTCCATGCTACCAAGTATATCTTCATTTAGTATATTTCCAGCAATTCGAACACTAAATATGTCGCCTAATCCAAGATCAAATATATGTTCGGTAGTGGTTCGTGAATCAATACAGCTTAACACAATTGCAAAAGGGTTTTGTCCAAAAGATGTTGCGTTGACCTGTTGTTTCAAATATTTTTCAGCCCATTTTCCATTCACAAATCTTTCGTTGCCATTTTTTAAGATTTCAAGTATCTCGTCAGGTGCGAGCTTTTCCTGTGTAGCCTTGTCTAGAACATTTACAAATTCAATGCGGTCTTCTGGATGGTATAGTGATTTTATGCCCAAAACATTGACTTTGATGTTTTTTAAGCCGCTAACAGTGTTTTTGAAATCGTTTATAATGTCCAAGACATCTTGATCAATGTAATCGGAATATGTTGCATCTATAATTACTTTGGAGTTTTCTGGGATATTCCATAAGGTATCTTGAATGCTGGCTTTATTCAAGAATGAAACCTGGTTGGGAAGCTCAATTCGTATGGTTTCATCCAAGTGTAAAGTTTCCTTTTTTATGACAAATGGGTTGTTGAAATTGCTTCTTAATAAATAGAAAATACTAATACCCAGGCCAATCAAAACACCCACCAACAAATCTGTAAAAACGATCGCCAAGATGGTGCTTACGAATGGGATAAATTGATTGTATCCCCTAGAATACATGTCTTTATAAAGCTCTATTTTGGTTAGTTTATAACCTGTTACCAATAAAATTGATGCCAAGGAAGCCAATGGAATTAGATTTAAAAATGGGCCAAGCAATAGCAAGCTAAGCAACAAGAAAATCCCATGAAAAATACTGGATAATTTGGTTTTACTACCGGCGTTGATGTTTACTGAACTTCGAACAATAACGGAGGTGATTGGAATCCCACCAATAAATCCTGCAAGCATATTTCCAGCACCCTGTGCAAGTAACTCAACGTTAGGTGATGCAAGTCGTTTTTCAGGGTCAAGGTTTTCAACTGCTTCTAAATTTAGTAAGGTTTCAAGTGATGCGACAATGGCAATGGTAAATGCGATGATCCAAACATCGTGGTTCCCAATTTCTGAAAAATTAGGCAATACCAGCAATTGTTGATACCCTTCAAATTTAGGAATATTTACCAGATGGGATTCTTGTATGTATAGATTAGGCAAATAAAGTTTAAAAATCTGGTTGAGAAATATGCCTAAAAAGACCACAAATAATGAGGCAGGCAATAACTGTATATCCTTTAATCTGGTCTTGTTCCAATACACCAATGCAAACAAAGATATCATAGAAACAACGATGGCTCCCCACGAAAAGTAATTGAAAATTTGCAGCAGTTCTGAAAACGTATTTTCTCCGTCAGCTTGAGAAAATGAAAAATCATCTTCAGGGTCTTTGTCATATCCTACTGCATGCGGAATTTGTTTTAAAATCAATATGACACCAATCGCAGCCAATAATCCTTTAATTACATTTGAAGGGATATAATTGGCAATAAACCCCCCTTTAAAGAGCCCTAAAACAATTTGAAAGGCACCAGCCATAACAACAGCGAGCAAAAATGTTTCGAAACTGCCTAGTTTTAATATAGAGCTTAAAACGATGGCAGACAATCCTGCAGCTGGTCCACTTACACTTGTATGTGATTGACTTAAAAAACCAACGATTGTTCCTCCAATTATGCCAGAAATAATGCCGGAAAGCAACGGAGCGCCGCTGGCCAAAGCAACCCCTAAGCAAAGTGGAAGAGCTACTAGGAAAACAACAAGACCCGCGGGTAAATCATATTTTAAATTTTTAAACATTCTTTATAATTTTGAATTTGGTGGCAAAGTTATTGCAATTTAGGCATTCTGTTTTTAATTTATTTAGAACATTGGTACTTTTTTTGAACATTTTTTGCCTTTAAAATCAGGTTTCTGAAGCCTGCTTTTTACATAAATTAATTACACTTAATTTTCAATTGAATTTTACAGTTATTGCTGTATTTGATTTATTTTGAATTAAAATTGTACCTCATTTTGTTTTTTTGAATTTAGAGCATACATATCAAGCGCATAAAAACTTGGTTTTTAACCTTGCACTTAACTATGTTCAAAACACAGAAGATGCTGAGGAGATAACGCAAGATGTTTTTCTTTCAGTGGACCAATCAATGGCTAATTTCAAAGGTCAATCAGATATTAAAACATGGATTTACCGCATTACAATAAATAAGTCTCTTGATTTTTTAAAAGCCAAAAAACGTCAAAAAAGATTTAGCAACTTAACTTCTTTGTTCTTTGATAATAGCTCTGAAATAAAACATCAAGAATCTGATTTTAAACATCCTGGAATTATTATGGAGGAAAAAGAAGCCTTCATGAAATTGTTCGAAACAATTAATCAATTGCCAGATAATCAAAAGACTGTACTCATTTTATCGAAAATCGAGACTAAATCTCAGAAAGAAATAGCTGAAATATTAAATCTCACAGTTAAAGCAGTTGAGTCTTTGTTTCAAAGAGCTAAAAATAATATTGAAAAAAAATACCTTAAGCAGAAGGATTAGTTAAATAATATCGTCTAAATAAAAATAATGCAACAGTTTCATCCAATTGATCAATTAAGTCAAATTAAAAAAGTGGAGGCACCAAACGCCTTGTTCGGGAAAATACAAGCGCGTTTAGAAAACCTTAAATCGGAAAATTTTTCAACTGGCATTTCTATCTCTATAGCTGCCTCTATCATATTGTTTCTTAGTTTGAATATTCGATTAATCGTCTTGAAAGAAAATACTACAAATAAAATGAACCTATTTACCCAAGTGAATACCAATAACGACTTATACAAATGAACAAAGTAAAATTACTAACTGTTGCAGCAATAATATTGCTTTTGTCTAATCTCATTTTAGTGGGTTTTATTTTGAAAAATAAACCTGGCAGGGGTGATGGTCCTAAAGATTATATTATTGAAAAATTAAATTTTGATGATAAACAGATTGAAGATTATAATGTGTTAATAGAAGCTCATAGATCAGAAATTAGGAAAAATGAAAAAGAAATTCATGCGCTAAAAAGTACTTTATATGCTGGTTTGAACACCATTAATCAATCAATGAAAGATTCTTTAATGAATCAAATAGCAGCAATTCAAGTTTGTATTGAAGATACCCATTGCAAACATTTTAAAGATATTCAAAGTTTATGTAAACCTGAACAAATTAAAGCGTTTGATGCTTTGTTGTTGGAAATGTCTGACCTGTTTTCTCCTAGAAAAAAGCCTAGAAGATAAAATGAATGTATTGTTTAGATTTATTTCTTTTATAAGTATTTTCATAATTAGTTATTCCTTTGCTAAACCGCTTGCAGGTGTTAAAGTTGTTCTTATTCGTCCACATCAAGCTGATTCAATAAATATTGATGGTTTTAAATGTTACCTTTCTAATATTGTAATATCTGATTCAAATAAAAAGAAAGACTTAAATCCAAGTAATTATCATTTATTGGATTTTACCAGTTCTGATACTGCAACACTGTATTTAAGTCCATTCGCTAATGCAAATTTACTTGAATTTAATCTGGGACTTGATAGCATAATCAATACCTCTGGGGCTTTGGGTGGCCAATTAGATCCAAGCAATGGGATGTACTGGACCTGGCAAAGTGGGTATATCAATTTTAAAATTGAAGGCAAATCGCCCCATTCTCCAGCAAGAAACCACGAATTTCAATTTCACGCTGGAGGTTACGCCTATCCGTATAATTCTCTTCATTCAATCAATCTTGAACTCCGACCCAATAAGTCTTTTCATTTGGAAATTGACTTGGCACTTTTTTTTAAAATGATTTCATTGAGGGATCTTAACCATGTAATGTCTCCTGGGCCTAATTCAATGAAAATTTCAAAAGCTTTGGCTTCTTGTTTCAAATTAATAGAAGATGAAAAGTAAAACTGTTCTATTATTCCTTTTATTGCTGTGCATCGCGTTTGTTTCTGTAGAAAAAAATACGTTTAAATATCCAAAGTATTTTCCCAAACCAGTTTATCAATTTGAAAACAATCAAATAAATGATTTAAAAATAGAATTGGGGCGCACACTGTTTTATGACCCAATTCTCTCATTAGACAATACGATATCTTGTGCTTCTTGTCACAATCCTTATAATGCCTTTGCGCATGTTGACCACAATCTAAGCCATGGCATTAATGATAAAATAGGAAATCGCAACGCGCCGGTTTTATTTAATTTGGCTTGGCATAAAACGTTTATGTGGGATGGGGCCATTAACCATTTGGATGTTCAAGCACTAGCGCCGATTTCTCATCCGGATGAAATGGGTGAATCAATCTCAAATGTGTTGCTAAAATTAAACCGAAATCAAATCTACAAACAGCTTTTTTATCAAGCCTATGGCGACTCACTAATAAATACCGAACGAACACTTAAATCGATCTCTCAATTTTTATTAAGTTTAATCAGCTCAAATTCTAAATACGACAGCATGTTGCTTGGAAAAATCCAATTTAATACGCAAGAACAAAATGGTTACCGCTTGTTTAAATTACACTGTAATTCTTGCCATAAAGAACCTCTTTTTTCAACTTTTGAATTTAAAAACAATGGTCTAACCATTGATACCAGTTTGAATGACTATGGCCGTTATCGAGTAAGTTTGATGCCAAATGATTCCTTGAAATTCAAAGTGCCAAGCTTGCGAAATATTGAATTTTCTTACCCATACATGCACGATGGCCGTTTTAAAACTTTGGCCCAAGTAATGAACCATTACAATTCAATAGATCTAAATAATAAAAAAATCTCTACTGAATTAAAAAGAAATTTAAATTTAAGCAGCAATGAGAAGGTTGATATTATTGCGTTTCTTAGAACACTAACGGACAAGAAGTTTTTATTTGACTCAAAACACACATACCCCAAAAATAAATAGTTACCTGCAAAGGATTCTAAATATTAAATCGTCTAAACAATAAACATGAAAAAAGCATTTTTCATCATAATCTGCATAACAGCTTCATTTAGCAATATAAATTGTCAATCTGTTCCTGATTCTAGCTTTGAAACTTGGACACAAAATGAACTAAAAATAATAAAAGAATAAATGAAATTAAAATCTCTTTTCACAATAACAACCTTGCTGGCATTTCAATATTCAAATGCGCAATACAATCAATTATGGATTCCAGATACTTTAACCGGAACCAATTTTAATCTAAGCATTAAAGACACCTTTGCCCAAATTTGCAATACAGGTAACCAAACCATAACTGGTGGAATTAATGGCAAGTTTTGGGGACCTACTTTAATTTTCAAAAAAGGCGATATTGTTCACTTAAACGTAAAAAACAATTTAAATGATTCTACAACTATTCACTGGCATGGGATGCATTTGCCAGCTGTAATGGATGGTGGACCCCATCAGGTAATACCCCCAGGCGCACTCTGGCAACCTTATTGGAAAGTAGTCAATAATGCTGCCACCTACTGGTACCATCCACATCTTCATGAGATGACCATGGAACATATAACAAAAGGTATTGGGGGTTTAATTATTGTAAGAGATAGTTTAGAGTCTTCACTTAAATTACCAAGGACTTATGGACTTGATGACATTCCTATGGTATTGACCGATAGGGATATTAATTCCTCACGTCAATTTGATTTGGTGCCTTATGGCGACAGTTGTTTGGTAAACATGACTCTTAGAGCACAATATACAGTGCCAACTCAGGTCGTTCGCTTTCGTTTGTTAAATGCAGCTATTGAGCGTTCATTTAACATTGGTTTTAGCGACAATAGAACTTTTTATGTTATTGGTTCTGATGGAGGCTTGTTAAATGCTCCAGTTCCTCTAACCCGTTACTTATTGCATGCAGGTGAAAGAATTGAAATATTAGTCGACTTCAAAGGACAAACAAGTGCCATTGATATAAAAGCTTTTAATTCAACCCTTGGGAATGCAATTCCTGGCGGTGAAAATTTTCCAAATGGCCCTTTCGCAAATGCACTTGGTAAAAAAGATTTTGTTATGTTGCACTTGAATTTTAAATCAGCAACGGGCAATGCTATCACAAGTATTCCAACTGCATTAACCAATAATGTGCTCTTAAAATCTGCAGATGCTCAAATAACACGTGCATTGACTATGACAGACAGCGCAGGAGTTCCAGGTACCTTAGGCCCTAATACTTTCATTATCAACCACAGATTATTTAAGTTAAATTATATTGACTACAATGTGCCATTAAACAACACCGAAATATGGCAGATTACCAATTCCACAGCTTTTGGCCACCCTTTTCATATACACGATGTAGAATTTAATATTATTAGTGTTAATGGAGCCGCTCCCTCAGCTGCTCAGGCTGGATGGAAAGATGTGGTTTTTGTGCCAGGAGCCACTGGCGGAGGACCGGGTGGTGGAGGAACGCCTTATGTTGTTAAATTTATTGCAAAATTTGATGATTATGCAGACGCCTTGCATCCATTTATGTACCATTGTCACATTTCGTTGCATGAAGATGAAGGAATGATGGGACAGTTTGTAGTGACTGATCCTTCAAATAAAATTAACACCAATGAGAATATTACATCTTTTTCATTGTATCCAAATCCAGCAAACCAAACACTTTATTTCAAGTTTAATAACAGCAATCAAAATGTTTATTATGTGAGGATTGTTGATGTCTTAGGCAGAACAATTTTGATGTTGCCCGCCCCAGAATTAAACAACGGCATTGATATTTCACAATTAATTCCAGGTGTTTATTCAGTTATGCTTACAGATGCATATTCAAAAAAGGTAAGCATCCAAAATTTCGTTAAGGAGTAATATCATATCTCATCCCAGAATAAAATCATTTTCTTTCAAACCCATATTTAAATTATTAATGAAAATCTCTAGCCTTTTAATCGCACTTGTTTTTACAACACTTGCAAATGCACAAACCAATCCGACAATTACCTCATGGTTGCAGAATACCACTGGAATTTTGAGTAGGCATTATGTCAACGGAAATTCAACCCCAATTAAAGATGCGGATACAGCCAATGTTATGACGGTTTCGTATTCGGGTAATTGGGTCTACGTGAGGACTAACGGCGTTCCTGCATACATTACTGGTCCGTTTTTGGATGGAAACCCTTCATTCACAACCGCCCAAAAAGCAATTTTTAAATTTACACTTAATCCAATAATAAACACTGGTACACCGAGCAATACAACAGGGGGGAATATTGGTCTGTTTATAAACGGTGTTGCTTTGTTTGACTACCGAGACGGTGTTTCTTGGAGCAGTGCCAACAATGCTTTAAAAGGTGGTCCTTTAGGTGGTATGGGCGATAATGTTTGGAACAGAGATGCCGTTGTTGCTGAGCGAAAAGGTTTTGATTGCGCCAAAGGCCATCCTGCGATGGGTAATTACCACCACCATCAAAATCCAAGTGCCTTTAACCTTGATTTAAATGTTGTTTCTACTATTTGCAACCTATACAATGCTGATGGGCTCTATGTTATTGATTCTACAAAACATTCTCCTCTTATTGGATTTTCTGCTGATGGTTTTCCTATTTATGGAGCATATGCTTATAAAAATGCGGATGGAACCGGAGGAATCGTACGCATGAAACCAGCTTACAAATACAGAAATATCACAACAAGATCAACTTACGCAAATGGAAGCACTGTTACTGCTGGTCCTGCTGTTTCAAGCACTTATCCTCTGGGTTACTTTAGAGAAGATTATGAGTTTCTTGCAGGATTGAGTGAGGATGTTTTGGATGTCCACAATGGCCGTTTTTGCATTACCCCTGAATACCCAAATGGTATTTATTGTTATTTTGCCACAGTTGATGCCAATTGGAATTCGGCCTATCCATATGCAGTTGGGCCAACTTTTTATGGGGTAAAAAATGCAAGTAAAGTCGCTAGTATAAGCGAACCTGTAACAATTTACAAATCTAACAATACAGGTATTGAATCTTTTATTCAAGAAATGAACATTAGTATTTATCCAAATCCTGCCAGCGATTTATTGGCAATACAATGCAATGAACTAAACCGTGAAAACTTAAGTATTGAATTGTATGACTATACCGGTAAATTGGTTCAATCCTGTGTTTTATTGCAGGGAAGTACCATTGCTTATTTTGATACGCAAACATTGTATGCCGGCCAATATGTTGTAAAAATTAACACACCTACAAGGGTTTATACCCGTAGTGTAAGCATCATTAAATAACATAAAATGTTAAAATTATTTAGGCGTTTTTTATTACTATTCTTAGCTGTTTTGATGTTCGGCTTTATCAATGAGTCGACCCATTCAATTAATGATTTTAGTCTTAAAAATATTGATGGTCAAATGGTTTCGTTAAGTCAATTTAAAGATGCAAAAGGTTTTATCATTGTCTTTACCTGCAACCATTGTCCGTTTGCCAAATTGTATCCTGAACGTCTTAACCAATTGAATTTAAAATATAAGGCTTTGGGTGTTCCGTTAATTGCGATAAGTTCAACCGATACCATCATGTATGTTGAAGACACTTATCCAAAAATGGTTAAGAAAGCTAAAAAGGAGAAATTTAACTTCCCATACTTATTTGATGGAGAGCAAACCGTTGCCAAGGATTTTTCTGCACAAAAAACGCCTCATGCTTATGTGGTTTGGAAAGAAAATTCTAAATGGATAATTAAATACGATGGTGCAATAGATGACAATGGAAACAGTCCGGAGAAAGTGAGCAAGCAATATGTTGCTGATGCAGTGGATTCTTTGCTTAGTAACAAACCTGTTGCGGTGAGTCAAACCAAATCAATTGGCTGTCAGATTCTTTTTAGAAAATAGCCGTTTTTGGCGTTTCGATTGATCAAGTAAATGGGTTTGGTTTTGCGTACGATAAACGCCCCAATTGATTTGTTTTATGGTAGCCATCCAATCCTGAACCAGCGATACTGCCTGATTTTTCAAGGTCTAAATAGCCATCTTCATCCAAATTTGCTTCGGGAAAGTAAATTCCGATTATTTCTCCAATCACCAATCTTGTGTTGTTGGTTTTAATGTCAATAATTTCCTTGAGTTCGAGGGCAATTTGAATCTTACTTTCTTTTACAAATGGAGCATAGAAATTGTCTTTAAATTCAGGATTTAATCCGCAGGCATCAAATTCAGATACATCCGCAGCATAACGTGCGGACGTTTGATGCGCTTGCTGGTATATGTCTTCTGTGATGTGGTTTACTGTGTAATGCAGAGTTTCTACAATGTTAACTACAGTATGCCTCAAGTGTGGGTCTGGCCTGGAAACAAAACCCAATAAGGCTGGGTTGGCTCCTATGTGAACAAATGAATTGAAAATGGCTAAGTTTTCAATCCCATCCTTGTTTTTAGTGCCTATCAATCCGATGCTTTTAAATCCTGTAAGTGAATTAATAAAATTGGCACGTTTCCTGGAATCCATCTCAAGAAGCTTGCTTTGGTTAAAGTGTGACAGTGTCTGAGACATACTTGGTATTAAATAAACCAAGCATTCAAGAAATTGTTTGAAAAGGTTTCAGAAAACTAATTGTTCTCAGACAGCCAAAGGTAAATTACATCTTGGATTCTTGTCCTGTAATTTCCAGTTATTAGTTCTTTGTTTTCTTCTATTGGACAAATTCTATTGCTTAAAAACACAAAAACCAAACCTGATTTGGGATCAGCCCAGGTGCAAGTTCCCGTAAAACCAGTATGTCCAAACATTTGATGACTACCCATAGTGCTTGCGGGACTAACCTTTCCTGTAAAATCTGGTTTGTCGAAACCCAATCCTCTTCTAGAATCTAAGTTTTGGTAACTTGTAAATTTTTTTATGGTACTTAATTTTAAGTATTCTCTGTTCTTGTAGGTACCACCTTGAACCAACATCTGCATCAGCGCGGCCAAATCGCCCGCACTTGAAAAAATGCCGGCATGCCCGCTTACACCACCAAGCATGGCAGCTCCAGGATCGTGCACATAACCGCATAGTTCTTGCTGCCTAAACAAACGGTCTAATTGTGTCGGGGCAATATTATCTGTTTTTTGTTTCTTCCAAGGGTTGAACGTGATATACTTTAGTCCCATAGGCTTGTAAAAATGATGATCAACATATTGATCCAAACTTTGTCCGCTCACTTTTTCTACAACAAGTTGCATTAAAATCATACTTAAATCACTGTAGCGGTATACTTTAGATTCTAAGGGGGAGGCAAAAATACGTTTGTAGATGGTGTCTTTATTTGCTTTTAACATAAACAGTTTGTCGGCTACTTTTATACAAAATGCACTGTCCTCTTTTGCGCAGTAAACACTGTCAATAAAAGGCAATGTTTCTTTATAAAAAGGTATCCATGCGGTCAATCCAGCGCGGTGTTGAAGCACATCAGAAATCACCAAATCTGCTTTATTGCTGCCTTGTGCTTGAGGCAAATAATGCCCTAAGGTTTTCTGCAAATCAATCTTGCCTTCTTCATAAAGTTTCATTACCGCAAGGGTAGTGGCTGCTATTTTTGTAACAGAAGCAATGTCATACATGCTGCTGTCATTTACTTTTTTTAATTTGTCGTAATTTAAATAGCCATACGATCTATTGAAAACTTCTTTGCCATCCTTTAAAACCAAGACGCGACAGCCGGGTGCTGCTTTCTTTTGCATTAATTGCTGCACAATACCATCAATTTCATTTAATTTATTGGTATTAATAATGCTTCCTGTGGGTTCATTTGACCTGTTGTATGTTCTTAATTTAATTGGAAGTTGACCTTTTTGGGCAATTTTACCCAAAATCAAATCGAGCACCGCATGGTGAAAACATTGTAAATCTTCATAACCAGCAACAACCGTTACATTATCTGGCAAATATTGCAAAACATAGGGGTTACAAAACCCAACGACGATGACCTTCTTTTTGCTGGCTAATAATTTGATTAAAGCAAAATCGTTTTCAGTGTAGCCTGCTTTTTCTTGTTTCCAAAATTTTGCTTGGTGTAAACTTACCACCACCGTGCTGTATGGGCCTAATTTATTCAACAAGCCACCTTGCTTTTCAGCATTTGCATCTTTGTCCATAGAAATAAAATGGTTTAAGCCTTGGGAACTCAATTCAGTTTTCCAAGTCGATTCCAATAGATCTCCAACGGTAACAAACACTGTTTTACTGTTGTCCAATTGTTTAATTAAACCTTGCGGGTCTCTGATGATTTCTACCGTTTGATTGGCAACATTTTGCAGTAAGATGTCGTTTCTATTGCTGTTTAAATCTTGAAGTAAATGGTCAGTCTCGATGGGCTTGTAATGGTCAAGTCCAGCCACTTTTTTCCATTTTAATATTCTGCTTACCCTTTTGTCTAATTCAGCTTCAGAAACCAATCCTTTTAAGATTGCATCTTTAATTAATTCAAAAGCTTTTGGTACGTTTTCGCTAAACATTAAGACATCATTGCCCGCTAAAAAAGCTTCCAATTCTATAAACCCTGGCTCATAGTATTTGGAAACACCTTTCATGTTTAAGGCATCGGTAATGACCAAGCCATCGAAATTCATTTTCTGGCGCAGCACTGTATCAATAATGTATTTTGACAATGAAGCAGGTCTGTTAGGCCTTGAATCCAGTTGAGGGTAAAATATGTGAGCCACCATAATCGATGGTACACCTTGTTTAATTAGGTATTTAAAAGGATAAAATTCAGAGCTGTCTAATTGTTTGTATGATTTATCAACCTCAGGCATATCAAGATGAGAATCTGTGTGAACATCTCCATGTCCAGGGAAATGTTTTGCACAAGATAAAACATCCTCACTGAGCATGCCTTTGCTGAAGGCATCAGCCGTAAACGAAATTCTTTTTTTATCATCCCCAAAAGCCCTAAATCCAATAATCGGATTTTTAGGATTAACATTAATGTCAACATCTGGTGCAAAATTAATATGCAACCCTAAGCGCTTTAGATCTCTTCCAATTGCAGCTCCAACTTCAAAGGCCAAACTGTCGTTTTGTAGAGCCCCTAATGTAATTGCATATGGAAATTTTTGTGTGTGCTGTAAACGCATTGCCAATCCCCATTCTGCATCAATTCCCAGCATCAGAGGAACTTTAGAAATGGATTGCAAATAATTGCTCAAATAGGCTTGCTTTAACGGGTCATTTTGAAAAAAAACCAAACCACCGACATGGTAATTTAAAACCTGATTTTCCAAATCTAATGTATGCTGCGCATCCTTATTGCTGTAGGCAGCTACCATAAATAATTGTCCAATCTTTTCATCTAAACTCATTTGCTTGAGTTGGTATTCATGCCAAAATTCAGGTACCTGGGCATTTAAACCGCTTTGGCAGAATAAACAAAATGAAAGTATGAAGATTTTAAAAACTTTTGTCAAAATGGGGTGTTGTTTTTTATCTTTCAAAATTGGCTTTTCTCTTGTTTAAGAAAGCATCTGTTCCTTCTTTAAAGTCTTTGGTGCTGAAAGCGTGTCCAAATTCCTCTATTTCAGTTAAGTAGCCATCTTTTCCTTCGGTAAAATAGGCGTTTATACATTTAATCACTTTGGCGATTGCTAGAGGCGATTTACTTGAGATTTTATTTAAAATTTCAATACAACGCGGCAATAAATCTTCAATCGGTAATACTTCATTGACCAATCCATATTCCATTGCCTCATTGGCTCCAATGACATCCGCGGTTAATAAAAGTTGCGTAGCCTTGCCCTTGCCAATAAGTTGAATTAAACGCTGGGTTCCGGCATAGCCAGGAGGCAATCCTAAATTCACTTCAGGTTGTCCGAATTTTGCATTCTCTGAGGCCAAACGCATGTGACATGCCATAGCCAATTCACATCCACCACCCAATGCAAAACCATTCACTGCAGCTATAACAGGCTTGCCTGAATTTTCAATGGTGTTCATCACCTCATGTCCATCTGAAGACATCTTATTGCCTTGCTTGCTTGTGAAGTTAACAAACTCTGAAATATCAGCACCCGCTGCAAATGCTTTATTTCCTGCTCCTGTTAAAATAATTCCATATATTTCTTTGTTCGCATTGGCGTCAATTACGGCAAGCTTTATTTCTTGCAACGTTTGAATATTTAATGCGTTTAATTTGCTTTCTCTGTTGATGGTAATTGTGCATATACCATTTTCGTTTTGACTTAAAATGTTTTCGTACATAATCGCAAATTTAATTTAAAATAACCACATACTTGTATTCAGTTTATTGCCAATGTGTCTATTAATTTGCAATCTAATATTATTCCGAGCATTACAATCCATTTTGAATACCCCTCAAATTCGGTTATTTTTGCAAAACCAACTTATGCACGCCAAACTTCCTATATTGTGTTTTTTCTTCTTATTTAAAAACAGGGGTGTATTTCTTTTTAGAATCAATGCGTTTGAAACCTATTGGTCGAATGTTAATAATTATGCCTCAGAAGATCAAATTTTATATCCGTTTATTGAGACATATAAAGAAACTCTATATAATTTTGGCACCACTGGTTTTCCTCGCTTGTTAATTATAAAAAATGGCGTGCCCATAAAGATTGCATGTGGATACACCTATGGGGGCAATGAAACAATTGTAAAAGATTTAAAATCAACTTTTAACTAAAGCATAGAATGTATTTATTTCCAATTTTAAATGGCATTTGGCAAGGGTTTTTAATTAGTATCTTGCTTTTTGGACCTGCCTTTTTTAAATTGATACACACCAGTATCCAAGACGGTTTCAAGAAAGGCGTCTTGTTGGCTTCTGGTGTATTTTTAAGTGATTTATTGGTCGCCATTTTATGCATTTTAGG
>CAMDAF010000015.1 GCA_945888525.1 Chitinophaga pinensis | reverse complement strand
ATTTTGTTTTTTCAAATCCTTTATTTGATAATATTGAACCGATAATACTATTTGACCTTGAAGTAGGTCTAAAGGATAAATCTTTGTCTGCAATATACTTTGCTATATCTGTTGCCGACATGCTTCGACAAACCTCACCATCTTCTGGCTTTCTTAAATATTCATTTAACAATTCATCCTCTAAACAATATGAATTATAGATTTCATTTCGCTCTTGAATTTCCCTAGCCTCTTCATCATTAAAAAACAATGAATAACCATCTTTATAAATATACAAAGCCTGAGCATAAACACCATCAATATTTATATTATGTTTATGATCTACAGAAGAATTTAGTTCAATAATTAAAAATCGTCGCGAACCTGATTTATCTATCAAGAAATTCATGTTATTAAGTGAAGCACAAAAAGATGCCCTTCGACTTCTGTATTCCTGCATTTTACCATATGGCGCTCTAACTTTGTATCCATTACTGGTAATTAATTCTTTGAGCCTTGCAATATCGCTTCTGTCAATAGCATCCATTTCATCTAAATTAATAATTAGATTCTCTGCAATTGTAATTTTTGAGTCTTTGTCTTTTAAATCCAATATACCTTGAAACATATATGACCTTAGTTTTTCAGGAATTAATTTACCTAGCCACCTTGTTTTCCCTACGCCTTGCGGGCCAATCAGAGTAAAAACATAAGGATTATTTATTGTTAAATCTTCCATGCTAGCAACTACTAATACAATCCATTTTCTAAAATAAATTTCAAATTCTTTTCCTAAACACAAGGTTTCCCATAAATCCCCAATATAATCACGCTCATCCCAAGGCTCTAAATTGTTTAAATAGTCTTTAAATGGGTCATATTTTTCTGAGGACGAACTGAAAAGTATTGTTTTAATTTCATTATCCTTTGCTTTTACACCTATTCTATTAACGGCCCTAATTATATCATTTAGTATGATTTCAGACAAATCAACCCATTGGTCATTTATCCAACAATCAATGTTTTGTTTAACAGTATTAAGTTTAAATTTATAGCCTAAAGCTGACAATACTTCTTCAATCTGGTTGTACTTAGAAAAATTTAGTGTTGTTTTATTCTTGCTTTCATAGTCTTTACTATATGCACTATTTATAGCATTTTTTATTTCATTTGAGTCAAAATCATCTTCTACAAAATAACTAACCGCATATAAAATAACCTCTTCTTTGTTAATGCTTTTTGACTTACAACTTATTGCAAATTTGAAAATGAATTCATTTCTTTGGCCTTCAATAAAAGCATAGTCGTTTTCGTTTTTAAAAGCAATCAAAATGCTATCCAGCTTATTGTATTCCTTTGAAAAAGGAAATGGCTCTGCATTCTCATTATAATAAGCATTTTTATCATGGGAGAAATAACAAAGTCTACCAACATCTTTACAAGATGCATCTGCCTCAATCCTATATTTTTTATAATAAATCGCTGTTAGTTTTTGTATATTTTCTGAGTGCTTATCTGAATTTCCATTATGCAAAAAGAAAACTTTCAAGCCATCTCCAGAAGGGCTTCTAAAAAAGGCTAAAACACTTTTATCCAATCTAAGTTCATTTTCAAGTTTTATTAAAGTACCTATACTTTGCTTATCAATATCCAAATGTAAAATACCAGAATATTCTATTAATGAACTTGCCCTATGATTTAAATTGAACACACCTGAAGGCGTAAATGCAGGCAATGACTTTTTCAATGCATCAGCCTCTTTCTTTTGCCCAATTGCCTTCTTCTCCTGTATTTCCTCTATTGTTAATAGAAATTCAACACTTCTTATCTGATTGATTATTTCTAAAAATGTCAAACTTTCTATTGTTGATCCAGTTACACTTTCAAATATGCTTAATCTAGGGTCTTTCATAATATCCCCCTTTCTTTTTCTTGCTTTTTTCTTTGTTTGTGAAATACTGATTCGCTTCTTCCTCCGTTTCCTTTAATGTTTTGCTTCTCCCTTTCCTTAAGTAGTCCAATAATTCCTTTTTAGAAAAATAACAGCGTTTACCTCTTTTCATTACTGGTAATTCCCCTTTATGATTGAGGGCATAAATTGTTGAGACTGCAAGGCTTAGAAATTTTGCAGTTTCCTCTGTTGTAAGAAACTCGTCTTCTTTAGATTGGGTTACACTTTCAATTGGCAACTCCTTAAATTGATGCAATAAGCACTCTATGTTGCTTAATCTGGCATCGATACTTTCAAATGGATTATACATATTTTTTATTTAAAATTTCTTCAAATAAAAAAGGTGTATTTGGTGGTCTAAAAAGTGTATTTGGTGTATTTGGTGGACATCTCACCAATAAAGGAATTATTGACTTTTTTTATTAATCACTTTTGCCTATGTTCGTAGGATATTGAAATAGAAATTCAATTTTAATTTAACAGAAATCCGACATTTTTACCTTTTCTCGAAACTATAAATCAGTAAAATATTATGAAAAAAAATATATTCCTTTTTGCAATTTTTGCAATTACGTCACTTTCCTTAAGCGCTGATACAAACAACTCAAAAATCAAATATACCTATGGTGCTTATTTTTCTACAGGGATTTTCATTAAATCAACTGGAGATATTGTCATTACTGACTCAACTATCCTGATATCAGTAATAAAAGACGGTATTACAAAAACGAATAATTACAGTGTAATGAAGAAAGTTAATGGGTTTATTTATTTTACTGATGGGGTTCAGAATTTTTGGTTTGCATTTACTAGTCAAAAAGGCAAAAAAAAGGGATTCGAATATGATACATTAATATCGTTCAATAAGGATAACATAAATATTGCAATGTACTATGCTAAACTAGAGTAAAAGAAATTTTACCATACTATTAATAATAATACAGCTTCAAATCTATGTTTTACTAATAGTTAGATTTTTTTATTTGTAAAATATTTATACAAACTGGACTTTGTATAATTCCTTTCGTCAAAATCAGTATCTTCAAAAAGGGAAATATGGTCTTTTGCAAACTTTAAGTAATTAAAATCTAACTTTTTCTTGGACTTAAGCATCTTAAATAGTGCTTTAAGCGCATGCGCAAATGTCTTTACATTAATATTTTTTACTTTTATTTTTCCTATGTCATTTTTAAAAATGTCATTCTCGAAATAAAATTTTAAAGCTTCTTTTAAAACAAAATAATTTTCATCATCAATCATTGTTTTTTGATTAAACTCAGCTAAATATTCATCAATGGTAGATTCTATTACATTATTAGGCTTCTCAAGTTTAATAACTTTTGATTCCTCTTCCAGTGTATCATTATTTGAAGGAAGAATTTCTTTGTTTAGCCATTCAATAATACTATGTTTAACACCATTATTTAGGTTATCAAATTGAGATAAATTTTTCAAATAATTTAGAAACTTTTGCTGACTGTTAGATTTGAAATAATGATGATTTAAAATTTCTTCAATCTCTAAATCATTTCTCTCCAACAATAAAATAAATTCCCGTTTATAATCACTTTCGGATGCTTCCTTTACAACATTACCATAAATATCATAATAATTTTCATTGTATAGCTCATACTTGTTTTTATCGCTATCATCCAACAATTCTAGTTCATTATTAGGAAGCGATTTCCTTCTTATTGCTGTACTTATTGAAAACATGATGTTTTATTAATTGCTAATTTCAACTTTTATTTTTTCTGCGGCTTCTCTTTTTCTCATATCACTTATTTTCCCATACATCATGGTTTGCCTTGGTGTTGAGTGCCCCATGTTACCTTGTAAAGTATATACATCCACGCCAAATTCTATTTGCAAACAACCATAGGTATGCCTTAAATCATGAAATGTCATTGTCTTTTTTATTCCTACTTCAGCCAACCATAATGGGAAATAGTAATATCTATCTTTATTGTTTAAACCTTTAAAAACTTTTGTATCAGGCTCTCCTCTTTCTCCCATTAATTGCAGTGCTTGTTCTGAAATATTTATAAGTAAAGGCTTACCAGTTTTTTGTCGAACCATTTTAATTCTTATACCAAAAGATTCAGAATTTTCAACCTGTTTCCAGAGAAGATTTTGCATTTCTTTATATGGCAATCCTGTTAACCCTGCAAACAAAACAATATTCTTCAAGCCTTTATATCTGCATTCTGACTTGGCTAATAAACGTAGTTCTTCTATAGTTAAAGTTTGCTTCATAATTTCAGTAGAATCAATACAAGAAATTTTGCTATTCAAATCAAAAGACAACAATCCATCTTTATATGCTTGCTTTAGGGTTGCCTTTAATTTATTAAAATAGGAAACAGCTGAATTTTGAGATAACTTTCTTTTGTCACTCCTTTTACTCTGAACATTAAGCAGAAAATCCTTAAAGTCATTGCAAAATTTTTCATCTACATCTGAGAATCTTAAAACTCCATTGGTGAATTTAACTAAGTAACCATATGCAGAAACCCAATTATCATGGTTAGAAGTCTTTCGTTTGTCACATAGTGATTTGAAATATTCAACAAAATCCTTTTCTCCATTTTTCTGCTTAATTAACTGCTCTTTTTCAAATTCCGTATAAATCTCAGGCTTGTTATAATTATTCTCTCGCTTTTGCCTGCATTGTTCTGCAATTTGTAATGCCTCCTTATTGTGTCTTTTATGTAAAGGATTATTGTTATTTTCAAAAACATATAAGTTTAAAAATTCTCTACGGGTGAATTCCCCTGATTCTGCATTTAAAACTGGAGGATAAAAATCCAAATACAAACTCTCCCTACCTCCTGAAATTTTCCTTTTTCTTAATTTTACTTTAACAATCATTTTTGTACCTCAATTTGTACCTCAAACTTTCAAGGTACAACAAAGGTACAAAAAACATCAAAATAAACTAATAATAAGACAAAACAAACTTATGACAAAACCATAAAACAATTCATAATACATTGTTTAACAATGATTTATATGTGTTTTATTTTTGTATACTTTATACATCTACTTTCCTATACAAAACTTCCCAAATATATTCCCTAACACCTCATCGTTGCTTATCTGCCCCGTGATGTCGCCAATGGCATAAACTGCCCTTTTTAATTCAAAGGCAAGTAGGTCGCTGCTGGCCGATTGGTCCATCAAGATCAACACATGCTCTAAAGCCTCTATGGCTTCTTTTAAGCAGTTGTAATGACGCGTATTGGTAACTATGGTGTCTGATGAGTTTTGGTTCAATTGAGCCATGTCCCAAAGCATTTTGCGTAATTGATGCAAAACCTCAAACTTTGCTTCGTTTAATGAAATTTCAAAATGGTGGTTTATCTCTTCAGTCTTTAAAGCAGAAGTAAGTTCATTCAATTCAATCGAAGGTGTTTGGTCGAGCTTATTGCCCAAAACCAAAACTTGTGCTTGTGAATTTTTCGATTTTATCATTTCAATATCAAACTTTAGCGCATCAAGTGAAATGGTAGACAAATCGTAAATATACAAGACAATACTGGCCACGGTTATTTTTTGAATGGCTTTCTCTATACCAATTTTTTCAATCTTATCTTCTGTAGAACGTATACCTGCTGTATCGATAAAACGGAAACTAATACCTTCAATATGTATTTCTTCTTCTATGGTGTCGCGGGTAGTACCAGCTATTTCAGAAACAATTGCACGCTCTTCACTTAATAAGGCATTAAGCAAAGATGATTTACCTGCATTAGGTCTACCAACTATGGCCACTGGGATTCCATTCTTAATGGCATTTCCATATTTGAAACTCTCTAACAACGGACGAATCGCAAGCATTAATTCGCCAACCTGCGCGCGCAATTTGCTGCGGTCTGCAAACTCAACATCCTCCTCTCCAAAATCCAATTCAAGTTCAATTAAAGAAATAAAATCGAGCAAACCAACACGCAATATTTGTAAGCTATTAGACAAGCCACCCCGCATTTGTTTAAGGGCCAAATCGAGTTGTGAGCGGTTTTCAGAAGCAATAATATCACCAACGGCTTCAGCTTGCGCTAAATCAAGTCGTCCATTCAAATAAGCACGCATGGTAAACTCCCCCGGCTCTGCCAAACGGGCCCCGTGGCGGCTTAACAATTCTACTATTTGCCTTTGTATATAAGGCGAACCATGGCAACTTATTTCAATGCTGTCTTCGGCTGTAAAACTCTTAGGCCCTTTAAATACAGAAACCAATACTTCATCAATAAGTTCAGCTCCATCTATTATATGACCATAATGAATGGTATGGGTAGCTTGCTTTTGTAAATCCTTACCCTTAAACACTTGATTGACTATTGTAAAAGAATTTTTTCCAGATACACGAATAACACCCAAAGCAGCAAGGCCATTTGCAGTAGCGGGCGCAACTATGGTATCGTCCGGAAAAATGTTAGCAGTATACATAAGCACTGCAAATATACACTTGGAAATTCAGAAAGCAGAAGAACATTGGGCATATAAACAAGAAAAGCCAACCCATAAGGGTTGGCCTTCCAAAGTGTTTAGATAATTATTATCTGATGATTTTAACGACACCATTCAATATTGGTTCGTCTTTATCAATGCCTTTGTAACGGTATTTCAAGATGTAGTAGTAAGTTCCATCTGGACATTCAGCGCCAGTGTTTTTTACTTTACCATTCCAGTCGTTGGTTTTATCCGCAGACTCAAATACTTTAACACCCCAACGGTCGAAGATTACCAAATCGTATTTGTCTTCACCTTCAATTAAGATATTGAATACTTCATTACCTACCAATCCTTCATCGTCTTTTCCATCAAACTTACCGTTTGGAGTGAATACGTTTGGTGGACGAACAATTGCTTTGAAGTTATTGAACATTCGTTTGCAAATGGTGTCTTTACATCCATTGTCGCTTTCAGCTTCAAGACATACCCAGTATGCACCAAGTGAATCTCTGTAGTCTTCGCAGATCTGTGGGTTGTTGTAGTCGCCAGTGTTTTTACCATTAGGAATAAACACTCTTGCTACCGTTGGCAAACTCATCAAATCAACTGGATTGTAGAAGCTCCAACGGTTATTTATTACATTACCTGAGGATGCTTTGGACGTATTGTTGAAACAGAATATAGGTTTGCGTGTAGAGTCAACATCAAAGTCGGCAGTTACACCCTGTACTTCCACGATGACACTGTCTTGCATCGCACATATCTTACCAGTAGTCGGAGCGGACGTTACGTCACCCATAAACTTCACGGTATATTTACCTGGCGTAGCATACACTTTCTTGGTTACTGTATCTTTTAAGATTGAAGTATCAGTGCTTGTTATACCGAAGTTCCATACATAAGACGTGTAGCGACCTAAAGGTTTAACATTACCTGTAAATGTTATGGTATCACCCAAGCAGACCTTCATTGGTTTAGCCAATACTTTTGTGGTATCATAAGCATAGATATCAATAAAGAACATGGTATCACCATTGGTGGTATCAGGGTAAGATACATAACAGTTTTTGGTTGAGCCACCAATCTTCAATTGGTAGAACTGTGTCAACTTAATGTAGTATCTACCAGGAGCAGCGTATTTATGGTAAGTTGTGTCATTGGCTTTGGTAATGGTATCTCTTTGAGATGCTACTACGTTATCGCCAAATTCCCAAATCCAGATGCTGCTATCTGCTCTCATGTGTTTACTTAAGTTAGAGAAAACAACTTTCTCACCTACGCAATACTTGGTTGGCATAAATCGATCGTACTCAGGAACCGGACCTGGAATGTAAATTCTTGCAGAATCAAAAGCCACACAACCCAATTCGGTTTCAACTCTCCATTTAATCCAGAAGTATCCGTTCTTGGTGTAATCGTGACCTATCTTACCTGGCAGATTATTAAAGAACGAGTTGATAGAGTTTTTGTTTTTATCGCCCCAATCAACAGTCCATTTGATAATTCTATCGCAAGGAGAACCCAATTCAGCAATACAAGGATCTTGTATGTATGAAGAGTCAAACAACTCGACGATGGTGTTACACTGAGGACGTGTTTGGTCTAATCTGAAATTAGCTCTTAAAGCAGTAACATAGATTTTTTGAGGGATGGTGTCTTTACAACCTAAACTGTCTGAAGCGGCAGTTCTGATTAAGTAAGATAAACCTGTATCTTGGTTGTAGTATTTGCTACCTGTTCCACCACCTAAAATCAAGGTTTGACCAGGCGCATTATCTAATCCGGTAACAGACCAAGGGAAACCACCAAAAGTAGATTTAGGGTCAGTACCATCATCGCGTTTGTTTAAGTCATGTCTTGTGTAACCTTCTCTATTTATGTTGCCTGCCTCAGAAATACGGTTTCTCCAATAGTCAACACAATCGAGCAAGGAATTACCTGTTATATTACAAATAACGTTCAGTTCTGGGTATACGTTAAAGTATCTAAATTGTGGCTGAGCAGTAACTGACTGACCATGGCACAAAATTGTATCGGTGTAATTCATTACGCCATAGAAACCTACAAGAACTTTTTTCAATGTACCCAATTTCTTGGTACAGTTTTCAGGTGCATTGCTTCTTAAGCCAAAGTTAGCGCCATAATAACCTGAATATTGAGGAACGAAGCTGTAGGCATTGTAAATTTTGCCATCCCAACCTTTGATCTTATCAATTGGCAATAAGGTAGAATCTCTAAAGTGCATTGAATCTTTTTTGTCTGCTACTTTATAGAATCTGATAAATCGACCAAAACCAGTGGTGTCTAAACAACCTCTAGATCCTGTAAAAGGCTTTCCGAAGGTACCAAGACCATTCCAAATTAATTGGTTCAATTGAGCTGGAGACAATTCATAGATGTCAATTTTATTGGCCTGTAAAATCAATTTAATGATGTCAAATACCGGGGTGATATCAGCCTCAGTATGCCATTTTAATACCTTAGCAGTTCTAAACTCAACAGAGTCAGTGGTTTTTGTTTTACCACCAAATGAAGATGTTTTAACAATTTCCAATCTGTCTTCTAAAATGGTTGAGTCATTTAGCTTTGTTTTGTCACCTTTCAAACGAGCGAATCTTTTGTAACGTTCAGTTACAGCTAATCTGTAATAGGTGTTATAGTATTTGCCAACGTTCGGACCTTCTAAGCTCCAAGTTGCTTCTTCTACGTCAGGAACATAAGTTCTGTTCCAAGCCAAAGTAGTCATGCTTAAAGTGTCGCGTTTACAAATTTTAGTAAACTCTTCTCCCTCTTTTGGTTTAACAATTCTGAAACGGTTATCCAATATAGGGAAACGGGCAAACTTAGGGTAGTATTGGGTATCTACGCAATTAGATGGATAATTAGCTCCGCTGGTTGGCCACATGCCATTTCCTACCAATAAACCAACATTGATATAACCAGTGATGGTATCTTTGATATCATCTACAGTAAATTGTTTAGAGAATCTATTTCCTGCAGGACCATTAATTTGATAACCTGGAGTTGGAACTTGGTAAGGAGGATTAATTGGAGGCAAACCACCCATTGAAACAGCTCCTGGAGTTAAGTTTGCACCAACCAAGGCTTCCCATTTGGTTTTGTTTAAAGCTGTATCGAAGTTGATTTCAGCCCAAGTGCGCATGCAGCCTGGCTTGGTATCATCTAAAATAAATGTTAAACCATAATTGTCTTGGTCACCTCCCAAACATTGGGTACCAATTTTTCTTAGTTTTTTAGCACTAGGTGGTTGCAAAGCAAGTTGAGCAATCGCTTCGTGTTCGCAAGCCAATGGGTGACAGAAGTCTTTGTGGTTCAATCTAACATTGAAACACTTAACTGTAGTTCCAGCGTAGAATTTTTGTCTGTGGGCAGCAGCATTAACACTGTCTCCAAGATTATAGCCTTGAATTCTTTCTTTTTTCCATACGTTATGGTAACCTTTTACCATAAACAAAGGAATCGTATCTTGGGTATAAATGACCCAAACATTATAAAGCGCCTTATCTGTACTATTTTTAATAACCAAAGTATTTCCTGGCTGCACCGTAAGGTAACGAGGTCCAACAAATCGATTTGGTGGAAGACCATTTTTAAAGTCTATATAAACGGTGTCACCTGCTTGCAAGTAAAACTTGGTCGCAGTGGTCATGTCTATTTGAGCCGGTCCAGATATTTGCGTAGCAACCATTGTTTTATTGGTAATGCTTGAGAAAATACTGGAGTCTTTTGTTTTATTTGCTAAGGCATTGTTACCGTAGAATAAGAAAGTGTCTCTGATAATTGCTACTGAATCGTCAGCCCACATTTTCTTTTGGTAACACAAGCCCGAGTCAGAGCTGTAGTTCAACACGCTCTCAGATGTTAAACCAAAACGGGTTTGGTACAATGAATCCCAAGGCGTATACCAGTGCGACGGCAATGAATCTTTGCTGTACTTACAGTTTTTACCTACGTTGATTCCGTATTTTGTATCTGTTGTACATTTTTCACAATAGTCATCATCAAAATCCCATAATCTCGTGGTACACTCGTTACCTCTTTTTTGATTCGCTCTTTTTAATACTGGCGGCGGCCCATCTGGAGATCCTGGCTTGCCTTTAATAAAGGAGTGAACCAAAGGACGGTTAAATCCTGGGTAGATACGTTCGTGTATTGACGGGTCAAATGTTGTATTTGACGGCAACAATACGCGTGTAATTTTGTTCACAATACCACTGTCATAAATCAAAACAAGTGAGTCGTCGTCTACCTTATTGTAGTCGTTGTGGTAGAATTTAGAGAAGTTATAGAAGTGAACAGTGTCTTTAATAACACATTGGTATCTTTGTGTGTCTTCTAAGAAACGCATGCCTGAGGCAACTGATCCCTCAATAATAGATAGTGGTCCTATAACTAGGATGGTATCATATACTGTTCTTCCACAACCAGGAATACTGTGTGTAAAAGAGAATGTTACTTGATATGGTCCTAAACCTCCAAATTTATGGGTACCAGTCCAATTCCTAGTGAGGTTCGCTGGAATAGGTGGCAACTCATAAATATACAAAGGATTGGCTGCTTGTGGGATTGGTCCATCTTTCAACTTAAAGCTAAAAGTTGCATCGTTGACACACAAGGAGTCGAAGTCAGCGATAATTACAGGCTTAACAATTAAGTTGGTAGCGGATGCCACAAACTTAAATTTTTCTGTACATCCAAAATTGGTTGTAACTGTTAAAACAGTATTAAAGTTACCACCGTTTGGACCTTGAGACTTAAACCAATGGCAAATTCCGTTTGGAATATTGGCTCTCCAAAGGTTGTTGGTATTTTTGTTTCCATTGTCTATTTTGCCATCACCCCAATCCCATGAGAAAGATTGGATACTGTCTAAAGGAACTGTAGATTTATTGGTAACACACAATTGCACACTGTCACAACGTTTAGGTTGTGGTGATGTGAAGTTCAAGCCCAATGAAGGCTGAACAATAGCAACTGCATTGTATCTGGTTTTTGTTATACAACCATTGCAATCTATAACCTCAACGGTCATACCGTAAGTACCACCCGCAGGATCTTGAAATGAATGACAAAAACTTCTAGGGCCATTGCCACCGAAGGTGTATTTTGTACCATCGTCAAATACCACTGTGGTGCTACAAATGGTGCCACCAGACGCCATTGATTTGCTGCTATCTGTAAAACAAAAACTGTTGTTGGCAAAACATTGGGTTTGCTTCACAATCAATTTTACATCTACCTTGGGTTTTGGATTAACTACAACATTTAAAGTATATGAACAGTTGCTGCCGTTCGCCAACTTTAAGGTGAGTTTGATTACCTTATTTCCAGCTGTGTTAAACACAAAAGTTGGAGTAAGTGATGTGTTGTTGCTTCCGATGCCATCAAAATCCCAAACCATATTGCTCGCCCCAGGCGAATTACAGTTAAAAAGGATTGGTTCTCCAATACAGGCTGGAGATGAAGCAGTAAAGCTACACTGCGCATTCGCATAAGAATACGTCAGAAGCATTGTGAGCACTAAGCCCCAAGCCCTTGTCAGACGGATTATATTTTGCTTGATATTCATATTAATTTGAGATTGCATATTATATTCATTTTTTTAATTTTCCAAATTTTTATCTGATTAAAGTAATTCGTCGGATAATTGGACTTGATTCTATCTTGTTTTTGTATTTATAGATAACCTTTACAAAATAAAAACCTTCAGGTGCCAAATCACCATTTGGCATGCGGCTATCCCAAGCTGCATATTTGTTTTTGGTTCTAAAAATTATCTGATTTTCAGCGGTATATATGATTATTTCAACCCTTTCTTCTCCTATCAATTTGATAAGATAGGTATCGTTAATGCCGTCGCCATCATTGGTAAACGCATCGGGAACTTCAATGTAAGAAGTGTCTTTAATTGACGGATCGATTAAAAATACTGCTTGAGGCTCTTCCACAACCAAATTATCTAACCCGTCATTATTTGTTTCCGGCTTGCCTTCTCTTGTTTCTTGAATGCCTTTAGCAACATAATCTTCTGCTGCTTGAGGCAAATCAATATCAAAATCATCAAAGCGGGCCTGAACTTGGTCAGGATACTCTTCAAGCTGCACAGGATCAATTAATTTGATAGATTCAATCTTAGGCTGATCGTTTTGATTTTTTAAATTCAAATCAGAATTCGACATAATCCCACTTGCTTGCTCATTTTTTGAATCTGCATTAGAAATTACGTCTTGATTTAGCAAAGCTATTTTTTGTTCAGTGCTAACGTTGTATTGATATGCTGCGACAGACACACCGACAATGACTGCAGCACTTATAGCTGCCTTCATCCATAGTGCAGTTTTTACTGCAACTCCGGCAACGCTGGCACTTGAGCTTAATGAACTCGAAATGCCTTCCCAAGCACCCGTTGGCACAGGAGAACTCGCGTTTCCTAGGTCTTGTTTAAAAAGACCATCAAATAATTCTTCGTTCGTGTTGTTTACTTTCACTTTAAATTTCCTTTTAATACCCACTCTTGCAAATGTATGCGCGCTTTATGCAATTGACTTTTACTCGTATTCTCACTGATATTCAAGAGTTTTGAAATTTCATCATGAGAATAACCTTCAATAGCAAATAAATTGAAAACTGTGCGGTACCCATTTGGCAATCTGTTTACCAATTTCATTAAATCTGCTGTCTTTAATATTGAAATGGTATGGCTGTCAATTGGTCGTTCTGCAACGTCATCAATACTGTCAACGATGTTTTGTTTTTGATTTTTGCGGTAGAACTCGATGCTGGTATTGATAAAAATTCTTTTTACCCATCCCTCAAAAGACCCTTTGTGCTCAAATTTCGTTAAGTTTTTAAAAACTTTTATGAAACTTTCTTGCAAAATATCTTTCGCTTCATCTTCATCCTTCGCATAACGCAAACAAACGCTATACATTTTTGGAGCTAGTAAATCAAATAACTGTTTTTGCGCTTTTGGCTGATTATCAATACATTCTGCTAAAATGGTATTTAGTTTATCTGTATGATTGTCTGCCATTTACACCTTGAATTACAATTCAATTTACCTTTAGAAGAATTTTTCAGGCTATAGGTTGCCTGAGGATCTAATTTTTTTTAATTTTCTTCGGGAACTATTTTACCAATCGTGTAACGGTCTTCCAATGCCTTATAAGTTGACTCGGAATAAAAACCAATACTCTCTATAGATTCTATAATCTCTTCTTGCGTCAAACCCTTTGCTGGTCGTCTAAATTTAACCGCCAACATATTTTGATCCTTGTTAATAATATAAGAAGCATACAACATGTTTAAATTGTTGTGAAGCAATTCTTCATACAGCTGTTCATGTCCATTTTCTGGCAATAAACACACTGGAGAAACCACTTGAAATGCAAATACTGGTTCATCAGATTCGAAATACAACCAAGCATTTTCTTTTTCTACTTCCCATAAATCGATGTAAATTTCAGTGTCGCCATTGTAAATTATCCATTGACCTTTTTCTGCAGCCCTTGTTTCCATAGGATTTAAGCCTAGAAAGGCAAATGTTGATTCTATTAATTGCGAATAGCTTTCGAAGTCCATAACTTGTTTTTTATTGAGTCTGCAAAACTAAATATTTAAAGTTGAATATTTCAGAGTTTTTCAGCTATTTTTGCACCAAAATTGTATAATAATGTCAGTATTAGTAGGAAAAGACTCTAAAGTGATCGTTCAGGGCTTCACAGGTAAAGAAGGCACCTTTCACGCAACTCAGATGATCGAATACGGAACCAATGTTGTTGGTGGTGTTACACCAGGCAAAGGCGGAACCGCGCATCCGGAATTGAACAAACCAATTTTCAACACCGTTCAAGAAGCCGTTTCAGCTACAGGTGCTAACGTAACGATTATTTTCGTTCCACCAGCATTTGCCGCTGATGCAATTCTAGAAGCTGCAGATGCCGGCATCGCTGTAATCGTTTGCATCACTGAAGGAATCCCAACTAAAGACATGGTGAAAGTTAAAGAATATTTAAATTCTAAGTCTTGCACTTTGATTGGACCAAACTGCCCAGGTGTGATGACGCCAGGTGGTGCTAAAGTTGGTATCATGCCAGGATTTATTTTTAATCCAGGTAGAATCGGTATCGTTTCTAAATCGGGTACCCTTACCTACGAGGCAGTTGACCAAATTACCAAAGCCGGTCTTGGACAAAGCACTGCAATTGGCATCGGTGGCGATCCAATTATTGGTACAAGTACAAAAGAAGCAGTAGAAATGTTAATGAACGACCCGGACACCGATGGCATCATCATGATTGGTGAAATTGGCGGTGGAATGGAAGCAGAAGCTGCGAGATGGATAAAAGCACACGGCACAAAACCAGTGGTAGGCTTTATCGCTGGACAAACTGCTCCTGCAGGACGCAGAATGGGGCACGCTGGCGCTATTGTTGGTGGTAAAGATGATACAGCTGCTGCGAAAATGGCTATCATGCGCGAATGTGGAATTCACGTTGTTGAGTCTCCCGCTGAAATTGGTGCTAAAATGGCAGAAATACTTGGCGCTAAAGCAAACGCTTAAATAAAATAATTGATTTTAAAAGGACAGCTTAGGCTGTCCTTTTTTATTTAGCAACTTTTTAAGCCGTCAGGTACGTGTCCTTTTAGACATGAAAACCCTTTTGATTTGACTTAATTATGGACTGTCTCAGGTTTATCAATTATCTTTGCACCCATGATGCCGACGCCCACAAATTCTAAATCCGAATACTATATACACCTCGAAGAACACTACAATGCGCATAATTACCATCCATTGCCAGTGGTCCTTGAAAGAGGTGAAGGTGTTTATGTTTGGGATGTCGATGGCAAGCAATACTACGACTGCCTTTCAGCATACAGCGCTGTTAACCAAGGCCATTGCCACCCAAGAATTATAGGTGCTTTAAACAAACAAGCTTCAAAACTTACCCTAACATCGCGTGCCTTTCACAACGATTTGCTTGGAGAATATGCTGAATTTATCTGCAAGTATTTTGGTTACGACAAAGTACTACCAATGAATACGGGCGTTGAAGGTGGTGAGACAGCCCTTAAATTGTGCCGTAAATGGGCTTACGACGTAAAAGGCATTGCTAAAAATCAAGCTAAAATCCTATTCGCTGAAAACAACTTCTGGGGAAGAACCATTGCTGCTGTGAGTTCAAGCACTGACCCGACAAGTTACTCAGGCTTTGGGCCATTTACCCCTGGCTTTGAAATTATCCCTTACAACAATATTGATGCCTTGCGCCTAGCGCTTAAAGACCCTAATGTAGCTGGTTTTATGCTAGAGCCCATACAAGGTGAGGCCGGCGTTGTTGTGCCAGATGAAGGCTACCTAAAAGCGGTAAGAGCACTTTGTACCGAACACAATGTTTTAATGATTGCTGACGAAGTTCAAACAGGCATTGCCAGAACCGGCAAACTTTTGGCCTGCGACCATGAAGATGTAAAACCAGATATTCTTATTTTAGGAAAAGCGCTTGGAGCTGGTGTGCTTCCAGTTTCTGCTGTATTGTCTAGCAATGAGGTGATGATGACACTTAAACCAGGCGAGCACGGCAGTACCTTTGGCGGAAATCCATTGGCTTGCGCTGTCGCAATGGAAGCCTTAAAAGTGGTAACAGACGAAAACTTGGCAGAAAACGCCCAGAAAATGGGTGAGATATTTAGAGCCCGTCTTCGAAATATACCCTCAGATCATATTGAAACAGTTAGAGGAAAAGGTCTATTAAATGCGGTAGTTATTAAACCTTATGGCGAAAATAAAACGGCTTATAATATTTGTTTGGCACTTAAAGAAAATGGCTTATTGGCAAAACAAACACACGACCATATCATCCGTTTTGCCCCTCCATTGGTCATTACCGAAGAACAAGTGAATGCTTGCTGCGACATTATTGAACGCACAATCGTTGCAGAAACAACTGCTTAAATTATATTAAAATCTATTTATTTGATTAGGAGAATCTGCCCGAAAGCGTTGTTCTTCTTAATGTAAGGACCGTTTGCTGTATTGTAAAACAATTTCCAGATATACAATCCTTCTTGCACATATTCCCCTTGGTATTTGCCATCCCAACCAACATTGTCTTGGTCTGTTTCAAAAACCAATTCTCCCCAACGGTTGTAAATTTGGAATAATTTAACCGAGATATTTCTGCCTCTTGGAATAAATACATTGTTGACCCAGTCATTGCCTGGCGAAAACGCATTGGCCATAAACAAATCGCAATATTCGTTTTGCTGAAAGATAAATATTGAATCTTGAACTTGCCCACAAGGATTGCTAACAGTTACCTTGTATTTGCCTGCATTAAATGCATATATGGCACTATCGGTGCTACCAGTACTCCACAAATAAGTAGATTTTGGTGAACTTGCATTTAACCACAATCCACCGCCCTTGCAAAGAACTGTATCAGAACCCAACCGAACTTTTGGCGCCTTGCTAAATACAATGCTCATGGTATCGGAAGCAGAGCATTTACCCAATGTCACATCAACAGAATAGGTGCCAGTATTAGACACCGAAATAATTGAAGTGGTAGCGCCTGTGTTCCATAAATAGGTGCCTGGCTCAGTGGTGCTAATATTGTAATTCAAAGCAGAACAAATCGCCGTATCTCTTCCTATATAAGGATCGGGAACTGGCGCTATTCTAAAATTTTGCGTGCTTGTGTCGCTGCAATATTTGTCTTGTAGTATATAAGTTAAACTGTGAGAGCCTGGCGTATTTGGGGTTAAATCATTGCCGTTAGTTGGGTATCCTGAGAAAGTTCCGCCACTTACATTGGGTATCAAAACATCAATGGTGTTGCTTGCGCAATAAAAAGTATCTAAGCCCGCAAAACCACTATTCAAATCGGGTAAAACTACAACATCTACCGTATCCCGTCCTTTACATCCAGTGTTAGCAAAGGCAATGTGTATGACTTTATAGGTTCCAACTGATTTATAACGGTGAGTCACAGTTTGAAGATCGCTTGAGTCATTATCCCCAAAATACCATTTAAAATAATTTAAAGAGTTGTCAGGGTTATTGAAAATAAATTTATTGTGTTTTATACATTGAATGGTATCGTTAATACTTAAACTTCCTACAGGACTTGGAAGAACTGTAACATCATAACTTAATGTATCTTTACAATTGGTAATTAAATTGTTAAAATAAATTGTGAGTTCCAACTGAATTTTAAAGACACCGCTGGTTTTGTACTTGTATTTCTGTTTCGGGAAAGTCGACGAATCGCCATTGCCCATAAACCATTTGTATTGATTGCTTAATGGGAATTGACCAATAATTGGCTTGGTTTCCAATTGATAATAATTATTCTCTAAGCATTGGGTATCTTTAAATAAGGTTCTATCAATATACGCTATTTTCTTTTGAAAAATCCTAACATTCCTGACATAAGATGACGGACAACCTGTATAGGATGTGATTAATTTAACGTAAACATTTACCAAACCAGCCGCTGTAAAATGATGTGTAACGGGGGTTTTAGAGGTGGTGTCATTACTGCCAAAATCAAAGTAGTATTTAACCCCTGGGATAGTAGATGTAGAGGTATTTGTAAACGTAAAACGGTTGCTCATTTGACAACTGTCTAAAACAGTGGTAGTAAAAGCCAAAGTAGCATCATAAGTCGTAACACTTATCGATGGCGCATTGGCTGTTAAGTACAAAGTACTTGTAGGGTCATTATCGTGCTCATACATCACAAAATAATAGGTTTTTCCTGGCAATAAATTTTTAACCAAAACATAATTTATACCTGTACCATTGAAAACTATATAATTTTTATTTGGAGCGTCGTATTCTGTACCTTGACCAAATGTAGGGTCTGGACTATAGGCAGTTCCATCCGTGGGTGTAAAGCTAGGCATTGAACCTTCGCGCGCAACAATTATCCTCATTTTGCCATCACCATCCGTCCAGTTAAGATTCACTGAATTGCAATTAATGTTGTTAATGCTAAGATTAGATGGCTGAACCGTTGGACGCGTTGCATGGGAAATCAATGCCCAAAGGCAGAAAATTCCAGTTAGGAGATGTGCTTTGTGTAGTTTAAGGGTCACGGTTCTAGAAAAAATAATTCTTCGAATTATTAGACAAAAATAATCAAAAAAGGTTGTCTGAACTATGAAATTTTTATTTTATCAGGCGCAATTAGAGCTAAATGCTTGTATTTCATTAAGATTTGCGCAGTGGTAACAATGTCTTTTTTACAATAAACTGATATTCTATCAAGGTCATTCTGCTGCCAATAGGTATGCCCTACCATGCTTCCATCAATATCGTCTTTTGGCGAAGGGATGCCGAAGCATTTTGCCAAAACATTAAGAGATGTGTAGTTTTTGTAGTCTCCAAACTTCCACAATTCCATGGTGTCCAAATGCATAATTTCCCATGGTTTTTTTCCTACGATGTTTAGCAGATTCGGAATTTCTATTCCATGAATCAGCATGCGTCGGCACAAAAAAGGAAAGTCAAACTCTTTGCCGTTGTGTGCCACCAATCGATGCTTTCCATCTATATTAAAATGGGTGTTTAGCAAGTCTACAAATTCGAGTAAAATAGCCTTTTCATCATGTCCGGCAATAGACTTAACCTTCAAGTTTATTTCTCCGTCTACCAGATGAAATATACCTAAGCCAATGCAAATAATCTTTCCAAATTCAGCATAAATAGCCGCACGGTCGTAAACCAAAGAAGCGTTTACATCTGCATTGTTTACAGCACCTGCTTTTTTAGTCCAAAGCTCTTGCCAATCTTCATCCAATTCATTGAATGTGGCAAATTGAGAAACGGTTTCAAGATCTAAAACCAATAAATCTTGTAATAATACATTTTTTAACATCAGTAATAATTGGGTTTACCAACTGCCACCAGAACCGCCACCACCGAAGCCTCCACCGCCGAATCCGCCAAATCCACCACTATCTCCACCTGATCCGCCACCAAAGCCTCCAAACATTGGAGCCATAAACACGCCCCCTCTTCCAATGCTCATACCACCGCCCCTATTCTTTCTGGAAAACAATATGAGCACTAAGATAATAACAATTAATTTAAAAATCAAGCCTCCGGGAACCTTTTTTGAAGATTTATCATAGGTTTTGTAATTGTACTCGCCCTTGGCCAAAGCAATTAAAACAGTGATGCCCTTATCTACAGCCTCAAAATTTCGACCTTCTTTTAGCAAAGGATTAATTTCCTCTTCCGCAATTCTATTGGCGGTTAAATCGGGGATTGCACCTTCCAAGCCATAGCCAACAGCAATATGTGTTTTTCTTCCAATACCAGTTTTTGTGGGTTTAATCAAGATTACGATGCCGTTGTCATCCTTGCCCTGACCAACACCCCATTTTTGTCCCAACTCGGTGGCGTAAGCCCATGGTTCCATGTCATTCAAATCGTCTACCACAAGCACTACAATTTGATTGGAGCTGCTGTTTGACAACTCTTCTAACTTGGCTTCTAATAAGGCTGTTTCTTCCGCTGAGAAAAAATCAGGAAATTCTTGTGAAAGGTTATTGATTAACCGCGGTGGATTGGGTTTTTCAGGAAGTCCTTCCGATTGTGCAAATGCCAATTGAGAAAATGCAAAAACCGAAAGCAAAGTCAGTAAATAATAAGCGTGTTTCCAAAGAGGTCTTGGCAAGGTTTTAATCATTTTAATCGCCATAACTGATCTCATTGCTTAATTCGTTGCTGTCATCCTTTTGGTAAGGGAAATAGGTTCTTAATTTCTCTCCTGCCATACCAATACCAACTACCAATCCTTCTGTATAATTTGCTTCTGCAAAGAAATTGCGCATACTGGAATAGGCCAAGTCCCAAAATCCTTCTGGCACTTTTTCATTGATGCCTTTATCACCTAAAATGGCCATTTTTTTATCGGCCAAAGCCAGGTATATTAATACCCCATTGCGCTCAGCTGTTTTGTGCATTTTAAGCTTTTCAAACACCTTTTTTGCTTGAACCATAACGTCACCTTTACACCTGATGTCAATGTGCACGCGAATTTCGCCACTGCACATGCGTTCAGCATCTGCAATACTTTGCTGTATGAGCTTGCTTTGCTCATCGGTAAAAAATGACTTTACATTCATGTTTAAAATTAGGCTTACTTGCCTTCTCTCATCGATTTGATATCGGGCGCTACTTCAGCACCTTCAGATGATTCAAAATATCCTCTTCTGTTAAAGTCAAATATTCCAGCCCAGATGTTTCTTGGGAAACGTCTGATGGATGTGTTAAAGTCTTGGCCCAATTCGTTAAATCTTCTGCGCTCAGTTGCAATTCTGTTTTCCATGCCTTCGTATTGGGCTTGAAAATCCCTGAATGCACCTACGGCTTGTAGTTGAGGGTATTGCTCAGCTACTGCCATCAAACGGCCCAAGGAAGTTCCAAAGGCATCTTGTGCTTTTTGAAATTCAGCCAATTTTTCTGGAGTTAAATTGCTTGCATCAATATTAATCGATGTCGCTTTGCTTCTTGCCGCAATTACATCGGTTAAGGTTTGCTTTTCAAAATCAGCTGCACTTTGTACGATTTCAAACAAGTTTTTAGTTTTGTCCATACGCGCTTGGTAAGCTACTTCTACTTGCTGCCATTGACCAGTTACTGCCTCGTCTTTGGTCGACAAGGTGTTAAATGTGCTGCATCCGTTAAAGGCTATTAATGCGAAAAAACCTAAAACTGATAATAAAATAATCGTTCCTCTTTTCATTTTTTTGTTGTGTTTTTTAATTGTTGTACCCTAAAATAGTTTCAGGGCTTCTAATATTGATTTCAAAATTAGCGGAAAATTCTTTGACCATTTCATTTTTTATATCGACCATTGAAATTTCCCGACCAAGTTCATCTTTTATGCTCGTAACACCCTTATCGGCAATCCCACAAGGAATAATGTTCTTGAACAAACTTAAATCGGTGTTTACATTCAGGGCCAATCCATGCATGCTGATGTGTCGGCTGCATTTAATCCCAATGGCGGCAATTTTGCGTTCATTTGATTTTCCCTTATCAAGCCAAATGCCAATTCTGTCGTCAATGCGCTCGCAGCTGATTCCATGGTTCTGCAATACATTGACAATACTTTGTTCAATGTTAAAAACAAACTTTTTGACGCCAATATTTAACTGTTCCAAATCGAATATTGGATACACCACCAATTGCCCAGGGCCGTGGTAGGTTATATCGCCGCCACGTTCTATGTCATAAACTGAAATTTCTTTATTCTTTAATTCGGCTTCAGACAAAAGCAAATTTTCCTGATTGGCGCTTTTGCCAAATGTGTAAACATGTGGGTGCTCGCAAACCAATAAATGCTGTTGTGGTATTTTACCTTGAATTTTCTCTTCAATAGATTGATTGAAGATGTCTTTTTGCAACTGCCACACCTCTTCATAGTCCATTAAACCAAGATCGTGAAGTATTACATTTTGCATGGGGCAAAGATAGGCAAAAGAAGTTTTTTACGCTACAAAATTAAGCCGAATGACAATCAGTAAAACCCTATTTTCCCTTACATCCAACGACAGAACAAATTGGGCATTTTATAGGGTCATGTGCCCTGGCTGGACAATACTCTCTACCAAAAAATATAATTTGTAAATGACCTTTGTTCCACAAATCGATTGGCATTAATTTCTTAAGATCTTTTTCTGTTTGCTCAACATTTTTACCATTGGTCAATCCCCAACGGGTGGCCAATCGGTGAATGTGTGTGTCCACGGGAAAGGCAGGAAAACCAAAGGCTTGAGACATCACCACAGAAGCCGTTTTATGTCCCACACCTGGCAAGCGTTCTAACGCCTCAAATGTTTGGGGAACTTCTCCATTGTGTTCGTTAATAATGATATTGCTTAAGCCCCAAATGGCTTTTGATTTGGCAGGCGATAAGCCGCAAGGTTTTATAATTTCCCTTATTTCTTCAACCTCCAACTTCAACATATCGTGCGGGTTGTCGGCGCGCTGAAACAATCCAGGAGTAATTAGATTGACCCTTTTGTCTGTGCACTGCGCAGAAAGCAAAACCGCCACCAATAAAGTAAAAGGATCCTTGTGGTCGAGTGGAATTGGCACCTCAGGGTACAAAGACTCCAAGGTTGGAAGTATAAAACTAATCTTTTCTTTTTTGGTCATTTTAAGTGAACAAAAATCGGGAATTATTACTTGGAAATTTTATTTATTAAATTGATCAAGCTTATACACCATCACCATCCAACAAATTGCCCAATCCACCTAAGATTGATCCTTCTTCTCTTCGTCTTCCACCAATGCCCCCATAGGCTATAATCCTAGAAGCCAAACGGCTTATTGGCAAACTTTGTATCCATACTTTTCCGGGACCTTGTAAGGTTGCAAAAAACAAACCTTCTCCACCAAAAATTGTGTTTTTAATTCCACCAACAAACTGTATGTCATAATCTACGGTTTGGGTAAATGCCACAATACAACCTGTGTCAATTTTTATCATTTCACCGGCTTGTAATTCACGTTCAATTACATGGCCGCCAGCGTGAACAAAGGCCATTCCATCGCCTTCTAATTTTTGCATGATAAAACCTTCGCCCCCAAACAAACCAGTACCGAGTTTTCTTTGAAATTCTATGCCTACTGAAACACCTTTTGCAGCACATAAGAATGCATCTTTTTGACAGATAATTTTTCCATTGTGTCTGTACAAATCCATAGGAATAATTTTACCCGGATAAGGTGCCGCAAACGTTACTTTCTTCTTACCATTGCCTGCATTGGTGAAGGCGGTCATGAACAAACTTTCGCCAGTTAAAACCCTTTTACCTGCCGACATCAATTTGCCTAAGAAACCACCCGTTTGCTGGGTACCATCACCGAATATGGTTTCCATTTGTATTTCTCTGTCCATCATCATAAAGCTACCACTTTCACCGATAGCAGTTTCTTGAGGATCTAATTCTATTTCTACGCATTGCATTTCTTCACCGAGAATGCGAAAGTCTATTTCGTGGTTTTCAATCATGTTGCAAAGATTGTATAGTCAGAATATGTTTTTAATTGAATTCGACAAACGCATTCAATTCGTTTATGAATTTATTTGATCTCAATCTCATCCACAAAAATAAAGGCATCTCCTCCAGCCCCCGGATGCCAGGCTGGAATCTTTCCATAGTTTTTAACAAACACCTTTAAATAGCGGAAAGGTGTAGTTTTCTTGAATCCTGAGAACACCATTGGGTAGCGTCCTACCGTCATGTCGCGCTCATCGAGCACGTAATCACCTATATTTAATTCTTCAAAATGCACGGAATCTTCTGAGCCATAAACACTAATCTTATCAGGTAAAAAAATCCATGAACGTTTGTCTTGTAAAAATCCAATTTTAACTGTGTCAAAAAACATTGCCTTTTTCAAGTCTATCACCACCTCAAAGTCTTGGGACTGATAACCCTGCCATCTACCTTTTCTCCAGTCAACATCGCCTATCAACCCATCTATCAATCCTTTATCACCGCCAGCAGTATATTGCTTGTTATACGTGCAATTGTATTGAATGGAATAGTCGTTGTAATACCTGTGGAATCTAGCCATAACAATAGGACTACTCAACTGCTCAGAAAGAATAGATTTTGCCTTTAGTAAACAAGATTGACTAATCTTTAAAACTTGTCCATCTACATATAACAGCGATTTACTTGTAGGTTCAGACCCATCCAAAGTGTAATAAATTTTATCGCCCATTTCTGCCTTATTGTTGCTGCTTATGCGAACCATTATGGTGTCTCTAAATACCTCTCCAGCTGAGTGGATTACCGGCGCAGACAAGGCATTGCGGACCCATTCCTCGCTTATTCGAAATTGATCATATCCGAAATAATAGGCTTTTGAATTCCCGAAGTATTTTATGCTTGAACTTTTAAGCAAATCTTCACTGCTCTTGGGTTTTTTGTTCTTATAAATTACTGCAGATCCATCGCCCTGAACAAAGCGCACACTGTCGAACAACATGTTGCCATAAACCATTTTATGCTCTGAAGGATTGGCAGGATAAAAACCCATGGCACTGAAGACATACCAAGCGCTCATTTGCCCACAGTCTTCGTTGCCGCACAAACCATCAGGCGTCGGTTTATAAAAATCGCGGCAAATTCTTTTTACATATTTAGACGTAGAATCGATGTTGTTAAACAGGTAAGCAAAGTGGTGGCTGGGTTCATTTCCATGCGCGTATTGACCAATCAAACCCGTAATGTCTGCTTGCTCCCGGCCTGTGGTTTTTGAGTCGGTGTTAAATAATTTTGACAACAAATTAAGGTCATAAATTGCCTCCAAATTGTGTTGAACTGCAAAGGTGTATTGCCAGGCGTTGGCTTCTGTAAAATGGTTGTTCACTTGCTTGGGGTCAAAGTCCGGCAACCATCCCCCATTCACTCTCGGGGTCATAAATCCAGTATTCACATTGCGGATATTGCGCCAAGACTCGGCAAACGCTTGGTATTTTTGAGCATCCTCATATTTCCCTAGAAAACTGGCAATGCTTGATGCACAATGCATGTTGTAACTGTATTCGAGTGTTTTTGAAACACTTTCACTTTCATCTTCAGCTGACAAATATCCTTTCAATCTGAATTTGTCCAATCCCGTTCTATTATTCATCGTTTCAGATACTATGCCTGGATACAAACCACTCAACTCATCTTTATTTATGACATTTCTTAAGTAGGCATTTTGAATAACGCTCACACTGTGAAAACCAATCATGCAATTGGTTTCATTGCCCCATAATTCCCACATTGGAAAGCGCCCACCTTCTTGGTATTGGGCGTTAAATGTCATGATAAAATCGTGTGAACGTTTTTTGTCAATGATGTTCAATAAAGGGTGCAAAGCTCTGTAGGTATCCCATAGTGAAAACACAGAGTAGTAATTAAATCCTTCCGCCACATGGATCATTTTATCTCTTCCCATATAACGGCCATCCACATCGTTTAAAACATTGGGGTGCATCATACAATGGTAAAGTGCGGTGTAAAAATTCTTCTTTTCTACCAAGCTGCCACCATAAACTTTTATTCTGTTTAGCTCAAGGTTCCAAGCGTTATTGGCCTCGTCTTTCACCTTCTTAAAATCCCAATGGGCCAATTCCTCTTCAAGGTTGTTTTGAGCGCCTTTTTCATCGACTGCAGACAAGGCTGTTTTAACTAAAATTGACTCCCCTTTTTTAACTTGAAAACCCAGGTTAATTTTGGTTTGCCCGCTGCTGTCTTTCGTTAGTTGTATTTGATCAGCATCTCTACTTACTTGAAAATAGTAAAATAACAATTGATCGACCGCCCAAGCCTCTGAGCGCCTTAAGCCACTAAAGGTGTGCTTGTCTATTTGGGTGATCTTTCCTTCTAACAAGATGTCGCGGTGTTTCAAATCGAGGGTTATCCAAGCATATCCATCTTGAGAATAGGTGTATTTCTGAAGTCCAACTCTAGCCGTTGAAGTTAGTTCAACTAAAATACCATTATCGAGTTTAACGCTGTAGTAACCTGGACTGGCTTTTTCATTTTTATGAGAAAAAGTGTAAGAGAGTTTGGCCAAATTCCAAATGGGCTCAATGGCTTTATTGACAAAGGTGGGCATGAAAGCAATATCTCCATAGTCGCTGCAACCTGTGCCACTTAAATGGGTATGTGAAAATCCGTAAATTATGCTGTCGCTGTAATGGTAAGCACTGCATCCGTCCCATGAGCCATCTATTCTGGTGTCGGGACTTAATTGCACCATAGCATAGGGCGTTGTAGCACCTGGGAACGTGTGACCGTGGCCATCAGTGCCCACAAAAGGGTTTACGTATTGGGTGTAGTTGTTTTGGGCATTTAAGCCAATTGCCAATACACTTACAAGTGCATAAATTGCTTTTTTAATCATGGTGATATCAACTCAATATTCTTTAACGTGAAGAAAAACCTCCTTCATTGTGATGTTGAGTTCTGGGAATAAAATGGAGTTAAATGTTTCTTCTTCGGTATAGATTTTTGAACCTTGGTATTTACCCTTGTGCAGGGTATAAACAATCAGCGTTTTGTTCTGTGTATCGACTATCCAATATTCTTGTACTTTGGCTTCTTGGTACAAATTGAATTTTGTATTCAAGTCGTGCTGGCTATTTGAGGGCGAAAGAATTTCAACAATTAAATCGGGCGGACCGACACAACCTTGTTTGTCGAGTTTTTTCTCATCACAAACCACGCATAAATCAGGTTGAACAACGGTTTGGTCTTTCCCATCGGTTTTAGGAAAAAGTCTAACATCAAAAGGCGCTGCAAAAACACGACAAGGTTTATTTAAAAAATAATTAAATAACAACCGGCTAATATTTGCAGAGACCGTTTGGTGGTTAATATTGGCTGCAGGGCTCATTTTATAGAGCTTCCCCTTAATCAATTCGACCCGTTCTTTAAACTGCCAACGCATGTAATCTAGAAACGAATACGACCCATTTGGATCCAACTTGGCGTAATCTGTTATAGGTTCATTTGATTTCATGAACCACGAAGTTAGAAAAAATTAATCTAAAAAAAAATGGCTGCGGATTAGGCAGCCATTTCAAATCAAATATTTATGCTATTACTCAGCGATGATGCCAGCTGAAAGATATTCTCTGTTCATTCTAGCGATATTGCTTAAGCTTATTTCTTTAGGACATTCTGCAGAACAAGCACCTGTATTGGTACAAGCGCCAAAACCTTCTGCATCCATTTGGTTAACCATTGCAAGAACACGTTTTCTAGCTTCTGGCTGACCTTGAGGCAATAAAGCCAATTGAGATACTTTAGCAGACACGAACAACATCGCACTTGCATTTTTACAAGCAGCTACGCAAGCTCCACAACCGATACATGCTGCGCTTGAGAAAGCTTCGTCCGCTATTTCTTTACCGATTGGTAAATTGTTTGCGTCTTGAGCGTTTCCTGTGTTAACACTTACAAATCCACCGGCTGACATAATTCGGTCGAACGATGAACGGTCAACTGACAAGTCTTTAAGAACAGGGAAAGCCGCTGCTCTCCATGGCTCAACTACGATGATGTCACCATCTTTGAATGAACGCATATGCAATTGACAAGTTGTAACAGCATTTTTTGGACCGTGTGGTCTGCCATTGATGTACATTGAGCAACTACCGCAAATACCTTCACGGCAATCGTGGTCAAACACTACAGGCTCTTTGCCTTCGTTGATCAACTGTTCGTTCAATACATCGAACATTTCCAAAAAGGACATATCCTCAGAAACATGGTCTAATTTATAGGTTTCAAACTGCCCTTTAGCAGCATTGTTTTTTTGTCTCCAGACTTTTAATGTAATCTTCATTTTTTATAGGGGTTAGGTCCCGATGGCTATCGGGATAGGGTTTAAGTTATTGGTTAATTGTTATTGGTTTTTGGTTATTGGTTTTTGTAGTCACTAAATAACTAACAACCTTACTTATAGCTACGTGCTGCAATTTTAATATTCTCGTATTTTAATTCTTCTTTGTGCAAGTTCCATTGGTTGTCACCTGTCAATTCCCAAGCTGAAACGAAACTGAAATTTTCATCATCTCTTAATGCTTCACCTTCTTCGGTTTGGTATTCTTCACGGAAGTGACCGCCACAACTTTCATTCCTCTCTAAAGCATCTTTACACATCAATTCGCCCAATTCTAGGAAGTCAGCAACACGTCCTGCTTTCTCTAGTTCGGTATTGAATTCATCTGCAGTTCCAGGAACACGAACGCTAGACCAGAACTCAGCACGTAAAGCTTGAACATCGCTGATGGCTTTTTTCAAAGCTTCTGCGTTTCTCGACATACCACATTCATTCCATATAATCTTACCTAAAATTTTGTGGAAGTAATCTACAGACTTGGTTCCTTTTACGTTGATTAAGTGGTCGATAACCGCTTTAACTTTATTTTCAGCTTCAACAAATGCTTCATGGTCTGTTGGGATTGCTTTGGTTCTGATATCTGTGCTTAAATAGGCACCGATGGTGTAAGGCAATACAAAATATCCATCTGCCAAACCTTGCATCAAAGCAGAAGCTCCAAGACGGTTGGCACCGTGGTCAGAGAAATTCGCTTCACCAATTGCATACAAACCAGGAACAGTGGTCATTAAGTTGTAATCAACCCACAATCCACCCATGGTGTAATGCACCGCAGGGTAAATTTGCATTGGTTCGTTGTATGGATTAACACCAGTAATTTGCTCATACATATCGAACAAGTTGCCATATTTTTCTTTAACAACGGCTTTACCTAAAACGATTAAAGTTGCTTTATCTGGGTTGTTTAAGTTCTTTTTGGTTGCTTCAATTTTACCATAACGCTCAATTGCTGCAGCGTAATCTAGGTATACCGCTTGACCAGTTTTGTTAACACCAAAACCAGCATCGCATCTTTCTTTCGCCGCTCTTGATGCCACGTCTCTTGGAACCAAGTTACCAAAAGCAGGGTATCTTCTTTCTAAATAGTAATCTCTATTTTCTTCAGTAATATCATTTGGTTTTAATTTACCAGCTCTTACAGCCTCAGCATCTTCTTTGCGCGCTGGCACCCATATACGTCCGTCGTTTCTCAAAGACTCAGACATCAAGGTTAACTTTGATTGGTGATCTCCAGATACTGGAATACAAGTTGGGTGAATTTGTGTAAAGCAAGGATTGCCAAAGAATGCACCTTTTTTGTGCGCTTTCCAAGCAGCAGTTACGTTACTTCCCATTGCATTGGTTGATAAGAAGAAAACGTTGCCGTATCCACCAGTAGCCAAAACTACTGCGTGACCGAAATGTCTTTCCAATTTACCACTTACCAAATCGCGGGCTATAATACCTCTGGCCTTTCCATCGATGGTTACAACATCCATCATTTCGTGACGGGTGTGCATGGTAACATTACCCATGCCAACTTGTCTTTGCAAAGCACTGTAAGCACCCAACAACAACTGTTGACCAGTTTGTCCAGCTGCATAAAAAGTTCTTTGAACTTGAGTACCACCAAATGAACGGTTGCTTAACATTCCACCGTATTCACGAGCAAAAGGAACACCTTGAGCCACACATTGGTCGATGATGCTGCTGCTCACTTCAGCCAAACGGTGAACATTGCCTTCACGTGCACGGTAGTCGCCACCTTTAATGGTATCGTAAAATAAACGGAAAACACTGTCTCCGTCGTTTTGATAATTTTTAGCTGCATTGATACCTCCTTGTGCGGCAATTGAGTGCGCACGTCTAGGAGAATCTTGGAAGCAGAAAGCTTTCACTTTGTAACCCATTTCAGCCAAAGTAGCTGCCGCAGAAGCACCGGCCAAACCAGTACCTACAACAATGATCTCAATACTTCTTTTGTTTGCAGGGTTAACCAGCGCAACACTGGATTTATATTTGGTCCATTTTTGGTCTATTGGACCCTCAGGGATTTTTGAATCTAAAATATTTGACATATATAAAATCTTTAGCTTAGGTTATTGGTTAATGAAAAAATACACCGGCATTGCGGCAAATAAAATTGGAATGATGATACCGAATACCCACACTCCAATGAAGTTGATTAGACCATTGTATTTTTTGTGGTTAAATCCTAAAGTTTGGAAAGCACTTTTAAAACCGTGCACCAAGTGAAAAGAGATAGATGCCATGGCAAGAACGTACAACAAAACAATCCACCATTCTCTAAAAGCAACGGCAACTTCTTGGTATAAATTTTTAACGATGGTAATTTCAACATTGCTCTCAGTGAATTGAATCTTTTTGGAATCAATAGCATCTGTAGGCATTGCAGTTACTTCTAAAGTATTGAGGTCTTGTGAATATTGAACATATGGCACTTCACCGAATTTGTATTCCGCCCAAAAATCAGCCATGTGGAACACGATAAAGGCAAGGATGATGGTTCCAAGAACACCCATCCATCTGCTGTTCCATGAGCTGTTTGCTTTGCCATCAATTATAGCATAATTAACCGGACGGGCTTTGCGGTTGGTATTAACCAAGTATAAACCCCAGAAAGCGTGAAATAAAATGGTGGCATATAGTCCATAAGAAGTAAACTTAATAATTGGATTGCTGGTCATAAACACTGCATAGGTATTGAAAGCAAGACCATGGTCGTGTTTAAACAACTGCATATTGCCTATTAGGTGAACCAATAGGAATGCACAAAGGAAAAAGCCAGTTAAGGCCATCAGTAGCTTTCTACCGATACTTGATTTAAGAAAATTTGTTAGCCAATTCATGTATTACTTGTTATTTCGATTATTTAATGGTTTTCGATTCAAAGTTTTAAATTTTGAATTCGCCGCAAATTTATCCTTTTATTTGATAAAAGTAAAAAGTTGGACTTATTTAAATTCATTATAAGTAACAAAGGAATTTTGAACTTGTTTTGAAAAGACAGCAAGAGCCCTGCACGAGAGATTGTTCAAAGCAACAATCACCATGCAGGGTGAAACAAGAGGGTTGAGGAGGGCAGGCATTCGTAAAGCTGATAGGTTAGTCTCGAAAGCCTTCGGGAGGGTAAGTTGAAAATCAATTAATTCATAATGCATATTATATCAAAGCATATTAATTGCGAAAATAATATAATCAGCATAATGCGCGCCCCGAAGACCGCCGTGCAGCTCTTGTGGCGCTTTGGCCACAAAGCCGGAGCGAAAGCGGAGACAGAGGGCGAGAAAAGGCGCCCAAAAATGAAGAAAGAATGACTGAGAAATAACGTAAACCTAAGATCATAACAATCAAGAGCTCTCCCACCTAAACCCTATCCCGAAAGCTTTCGGGAGCTATCCCCTAACCCCTTGCATCGCTCTTGCTTCTTCCCTACCTTTGCACCCTTGTCTGAAAACACACCCATAAAAATCTGCCATCTTAGTTCGGTGCATTTTGCCTTAGATACCCGAATCTTTTACCGGATGTGTAGATTTTTAAGTCAAACGTACGCGGTTACCTTAATTGCGGTGCACCCGAAAGAAGAAATTAAAGACAAGATTCGTATCATTCCATTTAAACGCTACCACAACCTGAAATTTAGAATTCTATTTGGATGGTTGTTTATGTTTTTTAAAGCGATAAAAGTTAATGCCCGTATTTACCATTTGCACGACCCAGAGTTAATTCCTTGCGGAATACTTCTAAGGCTGTTTGGCAAAAAAGTCATTTTAGACATCCATGAAAATATTGCAGAGGACTTATTTGACAAACCTTGGATTAAAAGACAAAAACTGGTGTTTAATATTTTTGCATTTTTCGAAAAAATTGCGTGTAAGGTTTTTTATATTATTTTGGCAGAGCGCTCCTACGAAAAAAGGTATTTGAGCAAAAGCAAGCACATTTCAACTGTTCAAAATTTCTGCGACACCAATTTCTTTGAGCCATTTGAGAAGACTGAGTTTAAAGACACTTTGAATCTCTTTTATATAGGCATCATACTTGAGAATAGAGGCATTTTACAAATATTGGAAGCAATAAACCTATTAAATAAAGAAGGAATTCGGGCAGATTTTCATTGTGTCGGTGAATTGTATTCAGACTTGGATAAAAAAATCAAAGCTCTAGAATATTATAAAGAAATTGAAAATCAAATCCATTTTTATGGACGTATGCCCTTGGAAGAAGGTTATAAGATGGCAAAAAATATGGACATTGGATTATGTCTGATTTGGCCAATGAAGAATTCTATTGAAAGTTACCCTACAAAATTGTTCGAATATATGCGTTGTGGATTGCCAATTATTACCTCAAATTTTCCACTTTATAGAGAAGTTATCGAAGAAAATAACTGCGGGGTTTGCATAGACCCTTTAGATGCGCAAAAACTGAAAAAAGAGCTAATCGCTATGCACATGGCTGTCGAAAAAAGTGAACTATTGGCTAAAAACGGCAAAAAAACCGTTTTTGAGAAATATGATTGGAAAAGCCAAACACCAATACTATCAAAGGTTTACGATGTCCTTTCAAGGTAATTAGAATAAAAATTCAAAAGGTGTTTGGTATTTCGAATATGATTATCTAATTTTGCCGTCCCAAATTTTTATCAACACCCAAAGTCGTGGATTCAATTAGTTATAAAACCATTTACGCCAACAAAACAAGCATAAACAAGAAATTTTATGTAGTTGACGCGAGCGAAAAAGTATTAGGCCGTTTGGCTTCTCAAATCGCTTCTGCTTTAATCGGCAAAAATAAGACAGATTACACCCCTCATTCTGACAATGGCGATTGCGTTATTGTGTTGAATGCTGGAAAAGTGAAATTATCTGGAACCAAAATCAACTCTAAAGAGTATATTACTTACTCTGGCTACCCAGGTGGACAGAAGAGAATCTCTGCTTCAGATTTGGTAAACAAAAGACCAATTGCTCTAATCGAGGAAGCGGTAAAAGGCATGTTGCCAAAAAACAAGCTAGGTGCTGAAATGTATAGAAGTCTGTTCGTATACGACAGCGATCAACATCCTCACCATGCTCAACAACCAACCGAATTAAAGATAAAATAATCCATACAGATCATTCATGGAAGTATCAAACACATCAGGAAGAAGAAAAACAGCTGTTGCCCGCATTTATGTAAAAGCCGGCAATGGTGATATTCTTATCAACAACAAACCATACGACCAATATTTTACAACATTGGTTAATCAGTTCAAAGTGGTTCAACCATTACAAGTAACTGACAATATTGGAAAGTTAGACATCAAAATAAATGTTGATGGCGGCGGCGTAACAGGACAAGCAGAAGCTATCCGATTGGCTATTTCTAAATCACTTTGTGAATTGAACGTAGAAAACCGTATTGCTCTAAAACCACTAGGTTTATTAACTAGAGATGACAGAATGGTTGAAAGAAAAAAACCTGGTCAAAAGAAAGCAAGAAAAAGATTTCAATTCAGCAAACGCTAATACTATATTCAAATGTCTTCAGTATCACAAGAACAATTATTGGAAGCAGGTTGTCATTTTGGCCACCTTACCCGCAAATGGAATCCAAAGATGGCTCCTTACATTTTCATGGAGCAAGATGGAATTCACATCATAGACCTGAACAAAACCTCGTTAAAATTGGATGAAGCAGCTTCAGCCGTTAGAAACATGGTTAAGTCTGGTCGCAAAATTTTATTTGTAGCCACCAAAAAACAAGCAAAAGAAATCATCAAAGAAGCTGCTGCTCAAACCAACATGCCTTTCGCTTGCGAAAGATGGTTGGGTGGTATGTTAACCAATTTTGCTACCGTACGTAAATCGATCAAAAAAATGCAGACCATTGATAAGATGGCTGTAGATGGCACGTATGCAAACATCAACAAAAAAGAAAAATTGATGCTAGAGCGCGAAAAAGCTAAATTAGCTAAAGTGCTTGGTGGTATCGCTGATATGTCTCGCCTTCCTTCTGCTCTATTTATCGTTGACGTTAAAAGAGAGCACTTGGCTGTAGCTGAGGCCATCAAATTAAATATCCCTACCATTGCTATGGTGGATACCAATAGTGATCCTACCAACATCGATTTCGCTATCCCTAGCAACGATGACTCTTCTAAATCAATCAAATTAATTGTTGATGTAATTGTAAGAGCAATCGAAGAAGGACAATTAGACCGTAAAAAAGAAAAAGATTCAGCTGAAATAGAGAAATCTAAAGCAGAAAAAGAAGCAACAGCTGAGGCTTAATCAATTTTCAAAACATTTAACATGAGTAGTATGTCAACAATTAGTGCAGCAGATGTAAATAAATTGCGCCAAATGACCGGTGCTGGAATGATGGACTGTAAAAAAGCCCTAATAGAAAGCAATGGTGATTTCGATGCAGCTATCGATAACCTTAGAAAAAAAGGACAAAAAATCTCTTTAAACAGAGCAGATAGAGCAGCTCAAGAAGGTGCTGTTATCGCCTTAACTTCTGAAGACCGTAAAACAGGTATAGTGGTTGAATTGAATTGCGAAACTGACTTCGTTGCTAAAAACGAAGACTTCGTAAAATTAGCATATGAAATCGCTAACCTAGCCCTTACCAACAAACCAGCTGATGCTGATGCTTTAAAAGCATTATCAATCGGTTCTCTTACTTTTGAGCAACGCTTAATGGATGAGATGGGTAAAACAGGTGAGAAAATGGACGTTTCTAAATACGCTATCATCAATGGTGAAAACGTAATCGCTTACATACACGCTGGAAACAAAATGGGTGTATTGGTAGAAATGAACAACGCGCCTTCTGAAGCCAATACGAATGCAGGTAAAGATACAGCAATGCAAATCGCTGCTATGAACCCACTTGCTTTGAATGAGGCTCAAGTTCCAGCTGAAACCATCGCAAGAGAAATTGAAGTTGGTAAAGAACAAGCTATCGCAGAAGGCAAACCAGCTGAAATGGCTGAGAAAATTGCGCAAGGCAGATTGAATAAATTTTACAAAGAATACACACTTTTAAACCAAGAGTTTGTAAAAGACAGCAGCAAAAGCATTGCAAAAATGTTGGCTGATACTGAAGCTGGACTTACTGTTGTAAGCTTCAAACGTATCGCTCTTGGTGCTTAATTAAAATAAACAATATTTAAAAAAATCCGATTAGTTAACTAATCGGATTTTTTTATGCCTAATATTTATTTATTCTTCTTTTTGTAAGCAAAAAACATATTAATTAAAATCAATTCGTCTTGGGTTACTTGTGTTTCACCCAAATTATTTTCATGTTTTTTGTTGGCAAACCTGAACTCATAGTTCGATAGTTGTTCGGATGTAAAATCAGGTATCCGTTCCTTGCCTTTTACCGTATCTGTATGGCATTTAGCGCAGCTTATTCTATACAAGGCTAAGCCTTTCTCTACATTAGCCTGATTTGCATTTTTTAAAGTTTCAGACATGCTTTCAGGAAATTCAAACTGGACCGATTTTTTATTAGCACACATACTAAAGATGCCAATGGTTAAAATTAAAAGTAAACTGTATTTTATCATTAATATATTCCTCCTAAAACTCTGTTGTTAAATTTTTGTTGTTTTGATTTTGGCAATTCAATAGCTTGTTTGTCTATTGAGTAATTTTCATTCAATGTGTTCAGAAAAACTAAGATTTCTGAAATCTCCTGCTCCGTTAATTCTAATTTATCAGAAGCAAGTGTTTGATTGCTTATGTTCAAGCCCCTTCCATTTCCTCCGCCCTCATTATAGAATACCACAACATCCCTAAGGGTTTTATATACACCATTGTGCATGTATGGCGAGGTTCTGTAAATGTTTTTCAAGGTTCCAGTTCTGAACGCGTATAGTGTTTCAAAACTTGGATTGATTAGGTACCGACCAGAGTCTGCCCCAAATTTTGTAAAGGCTGTATCGTCAGGTACGCCCAAAACTTCAAATTCTGAACCTACAAATGGTGGCTTTACGCCATTAAAAAGTGGTAAAAAATGACAAGTCGCGCATTGGGCTTTCGACATAAAAAGATTAAACCCACGTTTTGCCTCTAAAGATAAATCTGATTTAAGTTCCATAGCATTATCAAACGATGATTTGGCAGCATTAAATTTAGAATAGTAATAGGTTAGGGCAGACAATATATGGGTTATAGATGGCACAGGTTCTTGTGGGGTCAATTTACTTAAATCTGTCAGCATTACTTTGTAGGTCTTGCATGATAAAATCCTTTTCATGATTAATGATTCAGGACAATTCATCTCGTTTGTATTGGTAATTACAAAAAGTGCTTGTTCTTGTAGCGTTAAATGTTTACCATCCTGCATAATTAAATGGTTGTACTCAGCATTTAGCAGACTAGGTGCGTTGCGTTTAAGTTTGCCTTTATAATTGAATGCTAAAGCCGTGGCTTGTGTGGTATCTGTAAAACCTTGTTCAGGTTTGTGGCAAGACGCACAACTCCTTTGAACATTGCCAGACAACAAGGGCTCATTGAATAATAGTCGGCCTAATTGCTCAATTCTATTTAAATCGTTAGGATTGTTTACCCTTAAGAAAACGCCCTTGGAATTTTGCCCTTTATATATTTCTTTATCAAAAATTGATTGTGCTTCTTTATTTATGGTATAATCAAGCATGCTTTTGGACCTAAAGTCATTTTTAAGCACCCATGTCGCTTGCAAGCGGTATAATGGATTGACGTATTGAGAAATAAAAGTAAAATGGTCAAACAACTGCGGATCCATTGCTTGGTTTTCCACCCAACGGATACAAGCATCATATTTGTCTAAGTATTCTTCACTTAGTGGGTTTTGTGTATAGGTATTTGTGTAGGCTGAGTAAATTGTCTTTACCGCTTTTAGCATACTTAATAATTCAGGTATGATTTGATCTTGATCAGGACATTCAAAACCAGTGGTATAAAGAGTCGATAAATTTAGTATGTATAATCTGTTGCAAAAAGCAAAATGGTCTGCTGTTTTGAAAAGATCTAACATCGAATCTGGTTTAAAATGATTTAATGCTGTATGAATAGAGCCAATGTATTTCAATGCATTCTGAGTGTCCTTATCGTTTAGGGCAATTTCTGCCAGTGTTAAACCGCTCCCAATTCTTTTGTAAGGTTTTTCATATTTTTCAAAAACTTCTGTTTCCCATTCCACTGGCAAGGGTCCATTGATCAATTTGTATTGGATTGGATTGGCATATCGAAACCAGAAATCAAGAGGCTTTAAATCCATGCGGGCTTGATGAATCAAAGACCTCAAACTGTCTTCATTAACTTCTCCTAAACCAGCATAACGTTGCATGCGATCACTTGAGTTTTCAAAAGCATTTAAAAAATACGAGTAAGTTGATTTATAAACATCGGAATCATCATCATTGCGGAAAGCAGCCATAAAAATGAGGCCGAATAAGGTGGCGAATATGGTAAAAAATTTAATTTTCATAGGTCTTCAAATAAAAAAAGTCAGTGTGCCTTCGAAAAAGCACACTGACTTACTATAGAACTTTAAATGGATTAATGCATTACAGTCATTTTCAAACGACTGATACTTCCGTTTATGCTTACTTCAACTAAATAAACACCTGCGTTTAAGTTTGCTGTGTTCATTTTAATTGATTGTTTGCCTGACTCAAGTGTTTGCTCAAATCCTTCCATTACTTCTTGGCCATTTACGTTGAAAACCTTAACTGACACTGAACCAGCTTCTTTGATTTCCATACTTAATTCAGCTGCTGAATTGCTTGGATTAGGATACAACTTAACGCCATTCTCATTAGCCAATTGATCAATTGAAGTTGAAAGACTAGCTAAACCTTGGATGTTAAAGCTGTATGCAGCCTCATCAAAGTCATTGCTTACAACATTCATTACTGCAGTTTTCAAGCCAGCACTGTTTGGAGTGAATCTAACAGTGATTGTTTGAACTGAACCAGAAGCAATCGTTAATGGGAATGTTGGCAATCCTTCTAATACAAATTCTGATGCATTTACACCTGAAATACTGATACCAGTAATTTTCAAAGTTCCAACTGCATTGTTTTTGATTTCAAAAGTTTTAACAAGATTGCTTCCTTTAACCACAGTACCAAAATCAGTATTGTCGTAGTTTACTGGATATTTATCGCCATTCTTTATTTCTTCGTCGTTACCACTGATGGTAATTTCAGGACTAGATTTGAAGGTCTCTGGGTTGTAGTAAGCCAATAATTGACCACCTTCCATTTGCTCACCTGCAACTGCATAGTGCGCTTGATCGTATAATAAGAACATACCTGCACCTAAGATTCCTTGAACATCAATAATTCCTGATGACTCTTCGTCTTGGGTTAAGAAGTTTGATCCTCCTGCAGAGAATCTTGTAGCATCATGCTCACCTGTTGCAACAACAACATCAGTAGCAATTGTATATTCCCAGATTCTAGCCAAATATGTTTGGAATCCTGGATCTTCTTGAATTAAGATATGACCATAATTGTCGATGCTTATGTTGTCCATCATTTTTGGTCCTTCTGTTCCGTCTAATACCGCTGTGATTGTTCCACCCAATTCTGGATTTGCAGGATCTGTAAAACGCAATCTCCACATTCTGCTTGGACTTGTAAATGAGTTGGTTGTAACAAAATAGAAATCTTTTGGATTGCTAGGATCCCAAGCACCATCTTCTGGTCTTAAGAAATTGGTTACACCTGCAGTGTTACTTGCTGTGTTTAATGCAGCACCTGTTGTGTTTTGAACTTGACCTAAATCAACTAAAGTAAATGTAGTGTTAGCTGCTGGAACACTTGAACTTGACTCAAGTGTTAAACCCGCTACCGCAACACCATATAATTTACCATTGCTTAAACCTGCTTTTTCTATATCATTACCAGTGTTGGTTTTTGTTCCAATATAGAAATAAACTTGACCTGGAGTAGCATCGTCTGTTCCAACTACAACTGTTTTGTTGCTAGAAACTGGACTTGCTACTGAATTTTCCCATGAGAATTTACCTAAGTATGGCAATTCGTAAGTAGAACCCGCGTTTGCACCAGTTGAAATATGAGCAAATGCTCTACCTTCACTACCTGATTCTTCACCATTCATGAATATACGCTCTTGAGTTCCTAAGCCTGTAGCTGCATTGTAGAATGCTGATACTGCTGGTAGATCTGCTGAACAAAAACGTCCAAAACCTGATGCTGCTGGACTTCCTGCATTGTATTTGGTATATGTTGTTCCGTTCCATAAGTATACATCTTTAATTAAATCTGAACCACTTACCATTGATAAGTTTGATTTGTTGATAACCCATTTAGAAACAAATGCACCTGTGTTGCCATGTGCACGAACAACACCTGCTGTGCTTCCAGCTTCGTGTGCCAACAACATTGTAAATGTACCATTTCCATTGTCGTATGCACCCATACCGTCGCCCAAACCAGCCATTTTATATGAACCAATTACATCTCCTGCGGTTAACAACGATGTGAACGATGCGCCTGGAGTTAATGGCAATAAATATGGAGATTGTGATGAGCTTAAACCTGTCATGCCAGGAGCGATAACTGTAGCTTGTAATGCAATATCAAAAACTGATTCGTCAAAGTCATTGCTTAAAATATTTAAAGTTGCTGTTCTTAATCCACCAGCATTTGGAGAAAATTTAACGGTTATTGTTTGGTTGTTATTGGCTAACAAATTCAAAGGAAACACTGGAGGGTTTACCAATGAAAAATCTGATAAATTTAAACCTTTAAATTGAATGTCTGAAATGGTAAGAGTACCTGGTCCAGCATTGCTAATTGTGAACGTTTTAGTTTGAGCACCAGCCAATCTACCAAAATCGGTATTGTCTGTAGCTGAAGGCAATAAATCACCATCTACTATATTAATGCTGTTGCCTGACAAAGCAATTTCAGGATTAGATTTGAAAGTCTCTGGATTGAAATAAGACAATAATTGACCACCTTCCATTTGCTCACCTGCTACTGCATAGTGCGCTTGATCGTATAATAAGAACATTCCTGCACCTAAGATACCTTGAACATCTATGATTCCTGATGACTCTTCGTCTTGTGTTAAGTAGTTTGAACCACCCAATGAGAATCTTGTAGCATCATGCTCAGCTGTTGCAACAACAACATCAGTAGCAATTGTATACTCCCAGATTCTAGCCAAATATGTTTGGAATCCTGGATCTTCTTGAATTAAGATATGACCATAATTGTCGATGCTTATGTTGTCCATCATTTTTGGTCCTTCTGTTCCGTCTAGTACAGCTGTGATTGTTCCACCCAATTCTGGATTTGCAGGATCTGTAAAACGCAATCTCCACATTCTGCTTGGACTTGTAAATGAATTTGTCGTAACAAAATAGAAATCTCTTGGATTACTTGGATCAAATGCACCATCTTCTGGTCTTAAGAAATTGGTTACACCTGCAATATTACTTGCTGTGTTTAATGCAGCACCTGTCGTGTTTTGAACTTGACCTAAATCAACCAATGTAAAGGTAGTGTTAGCAGCTGGGATGCTTGAACTTGATTCAAGTGTTAAACCTGCTACCGCAACACCATATAATTTACCATTGCTTAAACCTGCTTTGCTGATTTCGTTACCAGTATTGGTTTTTGTTCCTACATAGAAGTAAACTTGACCTGGAGTTGCATCGTCTGTTCCAGCTACAATTGTTTTGTTGCTAGAAACTGGACTTGCTACTGCATTTTCCCATGAGAATTTACCTAAGTATGGCAATTCATAAGTTGAACCAGCGTTTGCACCAGTTGCTATGTGAGCGAATCCTCTTCCTTCACTACCGATTTCTTCACCATTCATGAATATACGTTCTTGAGTTCCTAGGCCTGTAGCTGCATTATAGAATGCTGATACCGCTGGTAGATCTGCTGAACAAAAACGTCCAAACCCTATTGGTGCCGGACTTCCTGCATTGTATTTGGTGTAGCCAGTTCCGTTCCATAAGTACATATCTTTAATTAAATCTGAACCACCTACAATTGATAAGTTTGATTTGTTGATGATCCATTTAGATACAAATGCACCTGTATTACCATGTGCACGAACAACACCTGCTGTGCTTCCAGCTTCGTGTGCCAACAACATTGTAAATGTACCATTTCCATTGTCGTATGCACCCATACCGTCACCCAAACCAGCCATTTTGTATGAACCAATTGCATCTCCTGCAGTTAACAATGAAGTAAACGATGCACCTGGAGTTAATGGCAATATATATGGAGATTGTGATGAGTTTGAACCTGTGATACCAGGAACCAAAACTGTTTTAGGTGCTTTGTAATCTTTTAATTTGTTAATACCTTTTAGGCTGTATACAAAAACGTGACCTGTAATACCTGTTGCCATCGCTATGCCATTGTCTGGAAGAGATGCCATTTGGCCATAATCATTGTCATTGCAAATTGCGATGGTACTATCATTGATAATTGCTAATCCTTCAGCCTTTTCTAAAATTGCAGGCCATGAATTAGACAATAAGTTCATGAATAATTTTTTCTTAACTGGTTTGATGCTGTTGTTTGCTAAACCTGAAGAATCTACTAAAGCTTCTAGAGTTACACCACTGTATAATCCAGAATTAACAGAAGTAGCGCCATTGATATTGATGGTGTATACTTTTTTAATATCAGTTGTGCCTCTAAGTGCAGCTTCAAGAACTAAAAATGTGCTGTCATTAATGGCAGCCATGTCGCCGATTTTCCAATCGCGCAAACGAATTTGGTTAGAACCAGAAGCACCGATAATACCATCGTTTAAATAAACGATCATTCTTTGTGCGTTTGTAGCTGGATCGATTTCTAATATTCTATGCACTCTAGTGCCTTCTCCAACTGTTTTGTTTGGATATAAAATTGGACTTTGAATAATTGCATATATTTTACCATTCGGGGCCAAAGCAATACCTTCAAAACCTCTGTTGTTTTTACGGTATTTAAAACATGAGTCAATTAATACATCCTCAGGTTGAGCCCCAAATAAGTTTGCATAAGGTGTGTATCTTTTTAAGACAACGCCATTTGGATTTAATTTCCAAATGGTTGGACCACCTTCTTCACATATCCAAAAGTTTCCGTCTTTATCAACGACTAAACCTTCAGCGTCAATACCCCAAACATCTTTTGCGACTGTTTTTTTGTTAAAATTAGCGCAATTCAAAACTGTATCAGTAGATATAAGTTCTGCGGCAGTGCTACCAAAACCTGTTGGATTCAACAATCCTGAAGCACCTGTTCCGTTTGGACGCTTCATGGTGATGGTTTGTAAAATTTGAACTGAGTCACCAGAAACACGTACTCTATGTATTTTTGGTACATAGTTCGCGAATCCATAAATCTTGTCGTAAGTAGGACGGCAAGTAGACGGATTGGCTGATGCCGCATCTACGTTAACGCCTCTGTCTGATATTACCCAAAACTCTTTACCGTTGGTATTAGGAATTGGATACATACCTGAGAATCCACTTTCACGGAAATTAATTCCTTGGAAAGTGCCAATAGTTGCAGAAACCTTGTTAGAGTAGTCCTGCAATAAACTAATTTGTGCCTCGGACGCTTTGCTCGTAATTAAACAGAGCAAGAGTCCAATCATTTTTGTTAAATTTCTTTTCATTGATGCATTGATTTTGATCTCAGCGAAATACCTCTTTTAAGGTAAAATGAAAATAACAATGGTATTAATTAAAGATGAAAATTATTGATACAAAGTAAGAATTCAATAACTTTAGAACGCATTTTTACAGACGTCAATTCCCATTGATAATTGATAAGAAATAGGTTAAATAAAACTCTATTGATTAAGCTATTATAAACTAGCCGATGTAACCCAATATGAACAAATTAAAAAATCTATGTGACAAAAACAACGCAACTAAAGTGAAAATAGGACTAAAAATTTACATTAAATTCGATTTTAGTCAATACATAATTAAAGTCAAAAACGCTAGATTCCCAAATCCAAATCGCCGCCACCTCCGGAACCAAATTCCTCAACATCGCCTTCTTCTTGGTACTGGTTGCAGTTAAATTCGGTGCTTAATTCCTGAGCCGGCCGGTCTATTGGAAGTAAATTAATATCCAACTTAGGATCTTCTTTTGCTTTCTTAATAAAATAAGCAAATATTGGAAGTGCCGCATGGGCGCCTTGTCCAAGGTTGGTTGATCTGAAACGCACTTTGCGGCTATCACAACCCACCCAAGTTGCACATACTAGGTCTTTGGTAACGCCCATAAACCATCCGTCGCTATTGCTTTGGGTGGTTCCTGTTTTACCTCCTATCCAACCCTCAACGCCATATTTGCCTCTCAAACGCTGTGCAGTGCCTCTTTGGACTACACCTTCAAGCAATTGACACATGACATAGGCCTTTTCTTCGGTCATAATTTGCTTGATGTCTGTGCTGCCAAATTCAGCCAAAATATTGCCATTTTTATCTTCAATTCGCGTTAAATAACTTGGTTCAACCCAATAGCCTTTGTTTGCAAATGTTGAAAAAGCGCCCGCCATATCATAAGGTGAAATGTCTGTAACACCCAAACAAATGGATGGTACTGGATCTAATTTTGCCGAATCAATACCCATTTTCCTTACAAAGTCTATAACATTTGCTGGCGCATTGGCACCCATGGTGTACATCAATTGGGCCACAATACAGTTTGTTGAATTGGCCAAACCTCTATACATATTCATAGTTCCACCTGAGCTGCCATCACTGTTGTGCACTGTCCAATTTGGATATGGAGGTGGCACGTTTGGAAACTGAATGCAAGGTGATAATTTATTGTCGATTGCTAAGGCATAAACAAAAGGTTTGAAAGTTGAACCAACTTGCCTTCCAGCGCTTCTATTGACATGGTCGTATTGAAAATAATGGTGGTTAATACCGCCTACCCATGCCTTTACTTGACCAGTACTTGGCTGAATGGCTATAAACCCTGTATGTAGGAACTTTTTCATATACTTAACAGAATCTAATGGGCTCATGCTGGTATCTCTATCGCCGTTCCAAGAAAACACCGTCATCTTGGTTTTGGTTCTGCACACCTTCATAATTTTTGCAGTGTCACCATCATACATTTGTTTTAAAGCATAATATCTCGGCGTTTTCTTTAACTCGGCAAGAGGATAATTAGACAAAACTTTCCAATTTTCGTCCCTCCATGGTTCTTTATTTGCCCACGATTTATCAAATTGCCCTTGTAAATCTTTTAAATGTTTAAAAGCAGCCTCCTCGGCGTATTGCTGTAATTTTGAATTGATGGTGGTATAAATTTTCAAACCATCTTTATAAAGGTTGTAATTTTCGCCATTTGGCTTTTTATGTTCTTTACACCATTTCGTTAGATCGCGTTTTAACCATTCCCTGAAATACACAGCAAGACCTTCATTATGATCCTCATATTGATAATCCAATACAATTGGCAAGGCTTTCAAGCGCTCATAATCTTCGTTCGTTAATTTTTTATTTCTTAACATTTGACCCAAAACTATATTACGTCTGGCGGTTGAATTGTTGGGATTCCGTTTCGGATTATAAACGGTAATTGCCTTTAAAACACCAACCAAAACCGCGCATTCTTGGGTCTTCAAATCAATAGCCTGTTTGTTGAAGAATTCTTTAGCAGCCGATTTAATTCCGTATGAATTTCCAGAAAATTGAACGGTGTTTAAATACATGGTTGCGATTTCCTCTTTGGTATACCTTCTCTCCAATCGAACTGCAATAACCCATTCTTTTAATTTTTGAGTTAAACGGATAAAGATATTGGGGCGCTTTCCATCATCATAGTGAAATAAGTTTTTAGCCAATTGCTGCGTTATTGTGCTTGCACCTCCTGAAGCACCAAGTCTAACGACGGCACCAAGTAAGCGTTTTACATCAATACCAGAATGTTCGTAAAACCGCTCATCCTCAGTTGAAATCAAAGCATCAAACATGTCCGTTGGAATGTCATTATACCCTAAATAAGAACGTTTTTGTATGAAGTATTGACCAATCATCACACCATCCTCACTATACAATTCGCTGGCCAATGCGCTCTTTGGATTCTCTAACTCTTCAATATCGGGCATTGAACCAAGCACACCGAAGTTAACCAAAATAAAGAATACAGGAACAAACAAAAGGGTGTATAGAAATATTTTCCAAAACTTTTGATTGCTGTTACTTACCGCATTTTTGTTCATATTATTTATCTAAAAAGTATAGTTTGTTTTGAAGAACGATTCATAATCACTAATTAATTTCTCAGTAATTAAAATGGTAAAGTTTTCCTTGCTAATAAGGTACTGTAAAGTGGTGTCAGTAATTTTTAAATCACTAAAAAAGTTAGCATTTGCAAGCATCTGAGTTATATAATTTTTAGCAAGATCCATTCCTTTGAAATTATTGACAATTAAGATTTGATATTGATCAGCCAATAAAGAAGTGGTTACCTTTAGACCCTCATTGGCAAAGAATGATTTGTTGTAATTTAAAAATGCAATTTTCAGCGGTGTCATGTCGGTATTTTTGGGCACCAAAAGCATATAAAACTGATCAGAGCTAGGGTTGTAGATATATTTTCCGCTGCTCTTTTGAACAACAATTTCGCCACTCTTGATCTTCAACAATTCTATGGTTTGGATTGCTTGATTGGCAATGGCTGTGTTTGGATAATTGTCTGCAATTGCCTGCAATTTAACTTGAAAAGGTTTGAATTGTCCTTGCTCGCCAAATATCAAAGCTTCAATATAATCAAAATTCACCTGCAAAGGATTACCGGGAAATTTCAAGTCATTTTCAGCCTTGAACTTCATTGCGTCTTCATACTTTTTTGATTTAAAAGCGGTATAGGCTTTTGAATATAAAATTTCAATGACATCATCTGCCGCAATTACTTCTGTTGCACTGTCAATTTGATCTTGGTTTAAAAGAACACTTAAAAAATTAGACTTAGGATCTTGTTTGCTGATCAATTCAATGAAATAATTAGCGCGCTCCATATTCTTTTGATCTTGGGCAATTCGTGCTAATAAATACCAAGCATTGATTTGAAATTTGTTGTCTGGGTGTTTGGCATTTAACTCCTCTAACATTTTTTTGGCCTTGTCGTATTCCTTCAAGTCTTGGTAATAGACATTCGCACCTAAAAAATAAGATTCAGCTAAATCGTCTTTCATTTGTTGTTTTTCCAACTTGGTGAAAGGCAAATTCTCATAATACTTTTTACGTTCATTCGGCGCCTTCTCCATCGCAGCTTTTTTCAATTCACTTCCAAGGTCATTGCTCTTTTGCTCATTGTCAATTTTCTTCCAAAGTTCAGATTTATTGCTACCCACTGCCCAAAAATCCATTAACTCACGCGCGCCCCAAATTCTTTGAAAATCTTGAAGCCCCTTGGTGCGAGAGGACATGTTGTAAAATGGAAAATTGGTGCTTGTTACGACACCATTTGAATTGTCAATGCTGTTTAATTGGTTCTTTTTAGCTTCTTGGTTGAACTTGTCTTGCTCAGCCTTTTCCTTTTCTTGTTTAATGAGTTTGTCTATTGTTTTCTCACGCAATTTTTCGTTGTCTGCCAAACGCAACAAACTGTCTTTTTCTCGGATATTAACCAAATGTTTAATCAACTCATTTAAGACCAAATTCTTGTCTTGTATCTTTTTATAATCCGGATGCGTAGGGTCTATAGTTCTTGCAGCACTGTCATAGAATACCTGAGCGTTTTCATAATCTTGCTTCTTAAAATAAATATCGGCAAGCGCTAAATAGGCATTGCTTTTTATACCCATATCTGTTCCATTAGAACGCAGACAATTGGTGTATTCGACAGCCGCAGCGGCTTCACTTTTATCGGCCAATTCAAGATTGCCCAATTCGAAATAAATTTGATCGAAATACTCTAAGTTTTTATCATCACGAAGCATCTCTCTTAACACCAATTTGGCATTTTTTACTTCGCCTCGGTTTTTGATGTTTATTGCTTTGGCCATATTTAACTTTGCATTAAAAGCAAATTGGTAAGGCGGATTAAGTTTGATTACTTTCTTATAGCGAACACCCGCTTGAATATTGTTTTTATTCAATGCATACAGCTGAGCCAGCACAAAATTGTAACGCACTTTTTGGATTTTGTGCTTTACTTTCGGAATGGCAGCTTCAAGCAATTTAATCGCGTTGGGGTATTTCTTCTGCTTGATATTAACTGCAGCACCTGCAATATCCAGTTGGGTTTTCAAAACCAAAGGGAAATCTTTTTTTGAAAGTAATTTTGTATAAAGTGCTTCTGCATCATCAAATTTGCCCATTAAAATATAGGTGGTAATTAAATTGATCTCTGCTTGAGCTGCTGGTATGCTTGATTTAAATGAACCTGCTACATATTCGTATACTTCCACAGCAGTGTAAAAATCTCCTTTAAACAATTGAGCATCCCCCATCAATAGATAAGCATCATCAACCCATTTCCCCTTTCCGTGTTTTTCGATGATGTGAGAGCATTTTTTTATGACCTCATCCATTTTAGACGCATTTCCTTTTAAAGACGCTTGATCGAGCATAGGATATAAAGACAAAACATCCTTATAATTGTCTTTAAACGCAACAACGGTTTCTTCTCTGGTATTAGACACCAATAGATTAGCGTTGTAGAAATAATTGTAATGCGACACAGAGCTGTGCCATTGTTTTGAAAACCATGACTGTGCATTTGCTTGAACCGTGAGGAAAACGCAAAAAAGATATGTATATTTTAATTTGAACAATTTTTATTCTTTGACAAAACCTATTAACTTTGAAAACGCAAATTTATTATTTGCCGAGCATTTTTTTACATGGATAAGAAACAAAACAGGAGAAAATTATTAAAAAAACTTAGTAACCGATATAGGCTTCTGATAATAAATGAAACAAATCTACAGGAAAAGACTTCTCTTAGCCTTACTCCTTTTAACGTTTTGCTTATTGGTTCTGCCGGTTTACTATTGTTTTCACTCATCAGCTGGGGTATTTTTACCCTTTTCCCTGGTGTGAAAGATTATGCCCCTGGATACAGTCAAACTTTTGACGGTAAAATGAAAAATGAAGTTTTAAAAAAAATAAGCAAATTGGAAAATGAGTTGGGTATGGCTCAAAAAAGAGAATTGGCCATGAAGCAAATAATTAGTGGCGAGGAGGTTACAGCTTATGAAATCCCTTACAAAGTGGATAAAAGCAGAGATGTTGAACTAAGCATCAACGAAACCAAAGCGGATGGCGAACGCGTTAAGAATGCGAACGATAAAATTGAGCAAGCAAAAGCAAAAGAAACGGAAGAAATTAGACCAATCTCAAATGTTGGCATATCTGATGCGGGTT
>CAMDAF010000014.1 GCA_945888525.1 Chitinophaga pinensis | reverse complement strand
TTCATGCCTTGTCCATAAAACGGTATAACCGCATGGGCTGCATCGCCTATTAAAGCAAACTTTTTGTTCACCCAAGGGTTGCAGCGTATAGTAACCAAACTGCCGGTAGGATTGCTCATGAAATCCTCAATATAATTCGGCATCATTGGCAGGGCATCTGCAAAGTATTGTTTGAAGAAAGCTTCGATTTCTTGAGGGGTTTGTAATTTTTCAAAACTTCTTTCACCTTCGTAGGGTAAAAACAAAGTACAGGTAAAGTTGCCTCCAGGATTAGGCAAGGCAATCATCATAAATTCGCCCCTTGGCCAAATATGCAAAGCGTGTTCTTCAGCTTGAAAGCTGCTGTCAGGACCTGGCACTATTTCCAATTCTTTATACCCGTAATTTTCGTAGGTTTGAGAATAGGTGAAACGGCTGGTTTTTTGCATTTCGCTGCGCACTGCTGAAAATGAGCCATCAGATCCAAATAGAATATCTGCGGTGATGCTGGTTTGTACACCGTTTTCATCTTCCATTACCGCTGTGTTTTTATTTAAATCAACATCTACACATTTTTGTTTAAAAAGGATTTTTACATTGTCAAATTCATCGGCAAGTTCAAGCAATTTGATGTTCAACAATGAACGGGAAACAGAATTGATGTATTGGCCTTCTTTGCCATAGGCTTGATACGTTAGTTGACCATCGACACTGTGCATCATTCTGCCGTTCATAGGAATGGCATCGTTTAGCACTTGCTCTGCTAGTCCAACGCGTTTTAGTGCTTCGATACCACGGGTTGAAAGGGCTAGGTTAATTGAACGGCCTGCAGCTGCTTGGCCTTTTCTAATGTCACCACGGCGTTCGTACAATTCAACTTGAGCACCGCGTTTGGCAAGGCAGATGGCCAACAATGAGCCACTCAAACCACCGCCTATAATGGCAATTTTTTCTTTCATATCGGGATGCAAACTTAACAATTTTAAAAGTATAATGTTCTATAGAACGAATGATATTGGTCAGAAACTTATAGAATCACATTTAAAAGCATTTTGAATGCGTTTAGCCCATGCCTTATTTCCGTTATCTTTGCCCCGTGAAACAAATTCTTGTATTAGGCGCAGGGCGCTCGAGTTTAACCCTCATTGAATATTTGGCCAAATACGCAGATCAAGAGCAGTATCAGCTTTTGGTATGCGACAAAGATGTTCAGTATGCATCAAGCCATGTAAAGGGTTATTCTTCTATACGTTTTGTAAGCATTGATATTTTTGATGAGGCTGCTGTATTGCCTTTAATACAAAATTCATCTGTGGTGGTTTCTCTCTTGCCGGCTGCTTTGCATATACATATTGCGAAATGGTGTTTGCAAGCCCATAAGCATTTGGCAACCGCTTCTTACATTTCTGATGAAATGAAAGCCTTGCACCAAGAAGCTGAATCTAAAGGTTTAATATTCTTAAATGAGACGGGTCTCGATCCTGGCATTGACCACATGAGTGCCATGAAAATGATGGATGAAATTCGTGCTAAAGGCGGTGTTATCGATGGTTTTAAAAGTTATTGCGGTGGCTTGGTGGCCGATGAGGATGATGGTGAGAATCCTTGGAAATACAAGTTTTCTTGGAACCCGCGCAATGTGGTTTTGGCCGCTCAAGGTGCACCTGCCATGTTTCTTGAACAAGGCCAATTAAAGCTTACGCCTTACCACCAAGTATTTGCCCATCCTCTAACATTCGACATCCCTCAATACGGACAACTAGAGGCTTATCCCAACCGCGATTCGCTTAAATATATTGAACTTTACCATCTACAGGGTGTTAAAGACATGGTGCGTGGTACTTTCAGAAAACCTGGCTACTGCAAGGCTTGGCAAGTGTTTGTAGAATTGGGAATATGCGACGATTCTCAGGTGCTAAACCTATCTTCTGAGATGACCATGAAAGATTGGTTGGGTATGTATTTGCCTTCAGGACAAGACAGCTTAGAATCACGTCTCATGCAACACACGCATTGCTCGGAAGCTGAAATTGAGAAGCTAAAATATTTGGGATTTTTCTCCAATGATTTATTGCCCTTGCTCAAAGGCAGCTCCGCACAGATTTTGGAAGAGGTCTTAAAAATTAAATGGAAGCTCGAAGCCAATGACAAAGACCTGGTGGTGATGTTGCACAAGATTCATTACAACTTGAATGGACAAGCCCATACCCAAATAGCCAGCATGGTTTTAAAAGGGGAGAGCAACACCCACACCGCCATGGCGAAAACTGTGGGCTTGCCTTTGGCCATTGGGGTTAAATTGATTTTGGAAAATAAGATTTCTAAAAAAGGTGTTTTAGCTCCCGTGTTTGAAGACATTTATTTGCCCGTATTGGAGGAACTGAAAAGTTTTGGAATCGATTTTATTGAAAGCGATTTACCACTTTAACAAGGCGCTTGCAACATGATGCAAAACTGACGAATTGAAACCTTAACCCAAACCTACATCCAAGGCCATCATGATGACAAAACCAATGATAAAGCCCATGGTTGCAAAGTCCGCATACTTGTCTCGTTGCGTTTCAGGGATCACTTCTTCTACCACAACGTACAACATAGCACCTGCGGCAAAGGCCAATGCATAAGGCAATATCGGTTGCGCGTACATCACTGAAACTGCACCGATAACACCAGCAACAGGCTCAACGATGGCGCTAAGTTGCCCCCACCAAAAACTTTTCAATGGACTTATACCTTGTCTTCTTAATGGCATTGCTACCGCAATTCCTTCAGGGAAATTTTGTATACCTATACCGATGGTTAATGCAATGGCAGCAGACATTGTAAAATGCGGATCGCCCATTGCCACGGCACCAAAGGAGACCCCAATGGCTAAACCTTCTGGGATATTGTGTAAAGTGATGGCCAATACCAATAATATGGTTCTGTCCCAAGTGGTTTTCAATCCCTCTTTTTCACTCATGTTGGCATTTAAATGCAAATGCGGAATGATTTTGTCAATGATGTAAATAAAGCCAGCGCCAATAATAAAACCAACTGCTGCAGGCACCCAAGCCCAAGCTTTTCCATAGGTGTCTTCCGACATCTCTATAGCTGGGGTAAGCAGACTCCAGAAACTCGCAGCCACCATTACGCCACCTGTAAATCCAAGAAGAAAGTCGAGCCAGCGGCGGCTCATGTTTTTGAACACCAAAACCATACTCGCCCCCAATGCAGTTAATAACCAAGTAAATGTGGTTGCAAGCAAAGCTTGCATCACAGGACTCAAGTCTTTAAAATATTGTATTGCATCATTCATAGTGGTATGCAAATGTAATTTAAAATTGTTTAAACCTTATACATTTCCTCTGCAATTTTCACACAGTCAACTGCTTCTTTTACGTCGTGAACCCTCAGGAAATGGGCGCCTTTGGCCAAAGCCAACATGTGTAAGGCCGTGCTGCCATTTAAGGCTTTGCTCGGTTCTGTGGCCAATAATTTCCACACCATGCTTTTGCGTGAAACACCTACCAAGATTGGACAGTTAAGGGTATGAAATACATCCAAATGTTTTAACAAATGGTAATTGTTGTCAAGTGTTTTTCCGAATCCAAATCCAGGATCTAAAACAATGTCTTCAATGCCAGCATCGCGGTATAATCTAAGTTTATTCTCAAGATACAATTTTACCTCATGCAATACATCTTCATAGTGGGGTTGGTCTTGCATGGTTTTCGGTAAACCCTTTTTGTGCATAGCAATATAAGGTACTTGGAGCCGAGACACCATTCTGATCATTTCTTCATCGTCGTCGCCAGCACTTACATCATTGACAATGGCAGCACCCGCTCGAACGGCATGATTTGCCACCGCGGATCTAAAAGTGTCAATACTTATAATACAATCTGGGAAGCGTTTGATAATTGCGTCGATTACTGGGGCCGTTCGCCTAATCTCCTCGTTTTCGGTAATGCTGTCTGCGCCTGGTCGGGTACTTTGTCCTCCAATGTCAATGATGTCGGCACCTTCGTGCAACATGTCTTCACATCTAAATAAGGCTTTGTCTATGGTATGATATTTGCCGCCATCATAAAAGGAATCATCGGTCGTATTCAAAATGCCCATCACTTGCGGACGGGTAATAGAATAGTTAATATTCTTGATTTTGAGAGAATAGGGTTTGTATTCCGCGAACATTGGATATATTTGCAAAAATAAAGATTAAACAGCAATAGTGGATAATACACTTCAACAATACAATACAGAAATAGGCAAATGCCGCGAATTGTTTCAGAAAAAGAACACCGATTACGGCGACTCTTGGCGCATCTTGAGACCTAAAAGTGTTACCGATCAAATAATGATTAAAGCCTTGCGCATTAGGAGCCTCGAAGAAAAAGGCGTTAGCAAAGTGGGAGAGGGTATTGAAGATGAGTTTATCGGTATTTACAACTATGGCATTATTGGTTTAATGCAACTCAAATACGCTGGCAAAACAGAAGCCATGGGAGTGTCGGAAATTATGGCGATGTACGACCATGAGTTGGAAGAAACCCGCAGCTTGATGCTTAAAAAGAACCACGACTATGGCGAAGCCTGGCGCGAAATGCGCGTGAGCAGTTTTACCGATCTTATACTAATGAAAATTAGCAGAACCAAACAAATAGAAGACAATGCAGGGAATACTTTGGTGAGTGAAGGCATTGATGCCAATTACCAAGACATGATGAATTATTCTATATTTGCTTTGATTACCTTGCACCAAAATATTAAGTAAACCATGAAATTAATTACCTCTATTTCCAGAGTTATTGTTGGATTATTATTCATCTTTTCTGGGATTATTAAAAGCAATGACCCAAAAGGTACAGGAATAAAACTCAATGAATATTTTGATGTCTTTGCTTCAAGCATGCAACACGCTCAAGATACCTTAAAGATTTCAGTGAGTGATGACTTGGGCACCGCTGAGTATTTTGACAACACCTTTATTTCTTCCGATAGTTTTGCCAATATAGAAATTAACCAATCATCTCCACGCAATCAACTGTTTGAAGGAGATGTTGATTCAACTTACGGTTGTGATATCTTTGTTGTTAAAAACGGAGTTGCTTTGTACAATGAGTTTTATGAACTTGGAGATTCAATTGATCCTGTGAATTTTTCTGTCAAGTTAAGCAATGGAATTTGTGCCGAAAATAAAGCCAGTTCTAAGGCCTTGTCAGAACAATGGAATTTGAGCTTGAGCGCCAAATCAAAACATGAATTAAGCAAGCGTGTTGCAACATATCCATACGTGCAACAAGACTCATTTTGGGTAGGCATTTTTAGAGGAATGAAACCTTACTCTTTATTGTTCTCTATAATCATGTGTATTCTAGAGGTTGTGTTGGGCTTTGCTATTTTAATTGGATGGCAACCCAAATTGATGAGCTGGTCTATCCTGCTGATGGTTTTGTTCTTTACCTTTTTAACTTGGTACAGTGCTTATTTCAATAAGGTAACCGATTGTGGTTGTTTTGGCGATTTTATAAAATTGAAACCGTGGCATTCATTTATAAAAGATTTGGTGCTACTGTTCTTTATTTTAATTATATTTATCAGAAAGGATAAGCTAATTCCATTGTTCTCTCCTTTGTTTAGCATCAATGCAATGATTGTGGTAACTTTAAGTTCAACGGTCTTTGCCATTTATTGCAATATGTTTTTGCCGGCTTGGGATTTTCTTCCGTATAAAGCAGGCAACAATGTAAGACAAATGATGGAAGTGCCAAAAGGTCAACGCGTCACTGATTCTACCGTAATGGTTTATGTCTATAAAAAAGACAATAAAATAGATTCTTTTGTATACCCAAATATGCCCGACTCATCATGGGCCTATGTAGACCGATTGGACAGAATTATAGTGCCGGCTTGGAAATCCAAAATTCATGATTTTGAATTTATTAAACGCGACGAAAACGACATCAACATCAAAGATACTTTGTTGTATGGAAAGGGATATTATTTGTTGCTGGTGGTAACCCATTTAGAAAAGTCGCATGAAAGTTCTTGGGACAATATAAAATCTATGGCCATTGAAGCTAAAAAAGCTGGCATACCTGTTTATGCTGTTACCTCAAGCCCTTTGGAAATGGCCGATGCATTCAGTAATGAAAAGCAATTGCCATTTAAATTTAACAATGCCGACGAGACTTTATTGAAAACAATAGTGCGTTCAAATCCTGGTGTCATGTTTTGGCACGATGGAACCGTTTTAGATAAATGGAGTTGTAGAAGTATACCTTCTATGAAGGCCTTAAAAAATCTAATGAAATAAATATGTTTCGCTACTTGGTAAAGAAGCTCAGCGCAGGGGTAATGGTATTGCTCGGTGTGGTGCTTTTAATCTTTGCCTTGTTTGTTTTATTCCCCTCCGCTGAAGAGATTGCCTCCGGGCAAAGAGCCGATGCCGCTACCAAGGAAGCCATGCGCAAAGAAATGGGTTTAGACCAGTCCAAAACAGTTCAGCTATTTATTTATTTGAAAGACCTTTCGCCAGTTGTAATATCAAAAACATTTAATCCCGAATACCAAGGGTTATTGGTTCAAGGCAAAGCCAATTATGGCTTCATGCTGAAATGGCCATACTTAAGAAAGAGTTACCAATCAAAAAAACTTGTCTCTTCAATACTAGGAGAAGCCTTTATTGGATCTTTGGTTTTAGCTTTTTTTGCTATGGGCATTGCCTTGTTTTTGGGCATTGGTCTTGGCATTGTTTCCGCATTAAAGCCAAGTGGGTTTCTCGACCGCTTCAATTTGGCCATTGCCACACTTGGAATTTCCTTGCCTTCATTTTTTCTTGCAGTTATTATTGCTTGGTTGTTTGGTTTTGTTTTAAAACCCTACACAGGACTGTCTATGACAGGAAGCCTGTATGAATTGAATCCTGCAACAGGGCAAAATCAATTGGCATTGAAACACATTATATTGCCTGCAATAGCTTTAGGGGTGAGACCGTTTTCAATCATTTTGCAATTAACCCGCAGCAGTTTAATTGAAGTGATGCGTCAAGATTATATCCGCACAGCGATGGCAAAAGGTTTAAGCAAATTTGAGGTGATAAGAAGACACGCATTAAAGAACGCCTTAAATCCTGTTGTTACGGCTGCTAGTGGTTGGTTTGCAAGCTTATTGGCCGGTGCATTTTTTATTGAATACATATTCAGCTGGAAAGGTCTAGGGAAGGTGTGCATAGACGCCTTGCAGCAAAGTGATTTGCCAGTGGTGATGGGCGCCGTGCTTTTAATCGCATTTATATTTATTGTGGTCAACGTTTTGGTTGATTTGATTTATGTCTTTTTAGATCCTAGAGTTAAACTAAGTTAAAGCATGCGTATATATATAATAGGCATGCCGGGCACAGGCAAAACACATTTTGGTCGCTTATTGGCAAAAAGTTTGCATTTGCAGTTTTTTGACTTGGATGAACAAATTGAAAAAAGAGAAGGTGCTTTGGTGAGACAGATTATTCCTGAAAAGGGCGAAACCCATTTTAGAGAAGCAGAACATGAGGTTCTGTTAAAATTAAGCAGCAATAACAATTGTGTAATATCTTGTGGAGGCGGTGCGCCGATGTTTTACAACAACATTGAAATAATGAAAAGCACAGGAATTGTAATCTGGGTAAACACAGATTTGAACTTAATTGCCAGAAGGATTTTGCAAAATATAACGCGTAGACCATTGTTTATGGGACTTAACGAAGAGCAAATTTTAATAAAATTGCATGAAATTTACGATTTGCGCAAAAAAAAATATGCAAAAGCGGATTTGGTTTCGGAAATAAATACAGCACACAATACTTCGTTAACTTCTGTTATTCAAGGGGTTATAAAAATTAGCCAAAGGCGAAAAAAATGAATTGTGAATTGAGTGTTAATATTTATTTTGAAAAAAATATTGGAACCCCTTGGTTTTATTAAACTTTACAATACTTTTGACCTCAAGAATTCATTTAAAACAATAACATTTATTAATTATTTCAATTATGAACAAATCAGATCTAATCAGCAAAATGGCCATTGATGCCAAAGTAACAAAGTCACAAGCTCAAGCAGCTTTAAACTCTTTCATCCTTGCAACAACAGGTGCATTGAAAAAAGGCGACAAATTAATCCTAGTAGGTTTCGGAACTTTTTCTGTAACTAAAAGAGCTGCAAGAACAGGTCGTAACCCACGTACTGGTAAAGAAATTAAAATCGCTGCTAAAAAAGTGGTTAAATTCAAAGCTGGTGCAGACTTGTCAAGCAAAGTAAAATAATTTTTACACCTAACTATTAACCTAAAAATCCTCTTGCAACAGCAAGGGGATTTTTTTTTACCTTTGCATCGTGCAGAAACATACAAATAGAGAAAGATTCTTTGGCTTTTTGGCCCAAACGTCAGACAACCCTCTGGCTATTGAAATTCAAAAAGCGGAAGGGGTTTATTTGTATGCCAATGGTAAAACCTATATCGATTGCATTTCAGGGATATCGGTAAGCAATCTTGGACATTCAAATGCGGCTATAAATGAAGCATTGAAAAACCAAATTGACAAACACCTGCATCTAATGGTTTATGGTGAAATGATTCAGAGTTCTCAGGTCCAATTGGCTGAAAAACTTGCAACCTATTTACCAAGTAATTTGCAATCGGTGTATTTTGTAAACAGTGGAAGTGAAGCGATAGAAGGCGCCATGAAATTGGCCAAGCGCTATACTGGGCGCTCACGTTTTGTTGCCCAAGAAAATGCTTACCACGGATCTACCCATGGTGCTTTAAGTTTGATGAGTGACCCGTATTTTAGCAATTCCTTTACACCCTTATTGCCGGGCATTGATTTTATTAAGCAAAATGACCATTCTGAAATCATCAGTCTTATCACCCATCAAACTGCTGCGGTTTTTATTGAACCCATTATGGGTGAAAAGGGGTATTTGCCTTGTTCAATGGCATACTTAAAAGCAGTGCGTAAAAGATGCGATGAGACAGGAACACTCTTGGTATTTGATGAAATTCAAAGTGGATATGGCCGCACGGGTTCCTTGTTCGCTTTTCAACAATTAGAGGTCGTTCCTGATATTTTAGTCTTGGCCAAAGGATTTGGTGCTGGAATGCCGTTGGGTGCTTTTATTGCATCGAATAACATTATGCAGGTATTTACCGAAAATCCTGTATTGGGGCACATTACCACTTTTGGCGGACATCCTATGAGCTGCGCCGCTTCGCTTGCGGCCTTAAATTATTTACACACGGAGTCTATCATGGATGGAATTGCGGAAAAAGAGCACTTGTTTCGTCGTTTGTTGGTTCATCCCAAAATTAAAAATATAGATGGCAAAGGTTTGATGTTGGCTCTGGTTTTTGAGGATGTAGAGTTTTGCAGAAAAGTTATTGATGCCTGTGTAGATAGTGGTTTACTGATCGATTGGTTTTTGTATGCAGAGAATAAAATACGCTTGTCGCCCCCGCTAATTATAAGCAAAGAACAAATCGAGACAGTTTCTGGCATTGTTATTGAAAATATTCAAAAGCAATGCAACCTATAGGATAAAGTTGGATCTAAAATAGTAAAGAAAAATAAAAACACACATACAAAATGAAAAAAATCAGTTTAATTTTTACCTTGACGCTTACAGCATCAGTAAGCGTATTCTTAATTGGATGTAGAAAAAACAAAAACGAAACTCTAGAAACCATTGTATCTGCAGAAGACAATTCAACAGCAGAAAATGAATTTACTTCATTGTTTGATGTTGCCGACGATTTTTCGAGCAACGACAGAAGAACCCGTGCTGGAAATACAATTCTACCAAGTGGTGCGGTGCTTACATTCCAAGACAGCAGTTATACGGATGGAGACGGGGTTGAAGCAACCATCGATTTCGGTCCAATCAAAAATACAGTACCTAAAGGCAAGATATGTCAGGATGGGAGATTTAGAGCAGGTAAAATTCACATCAGTTCTAATAGAAGATATTTCTTAGACAGCGCTGAGCTGTTAATCACAGTATCTGATTCTGATAAATATTACGCTGGAAGCGATGGGGTAAGTTTGACCCAATTGATTGGCACTGTAAAAATCAAACGTGTTGATGCTACAACATTAAAAATTGATGTTATGGATGCGCGTGCCATCAATGATAAAGGAACTGTGGCGTGGCAGAGCTCAAGAACGATAATTAAATTGGTAGATGCGGGTGCTGGAATTTTGGGCGACCAATTTCAAATCACTGGAGAAGCCTCAGGTATTAACCGTAATGGCGGAAATTTTACAGTGAAAATAGATTTGCCATTGTTAAAGAAAGTTGAAATGGGCTGTGCAAGGACTTTTGTTAAAGGTAAAATAACTTTATCAAATACAAGCACAGGCAAAACCATCTCTATTGATTACGATCCCTATAATGATCAAGCCTGTGATTTGTTTGCGAAGGCAACAATTAACGGGAAAGAATATTTCTATACAGTTAGATAAAATCGGCTGCTCATTGATTGATATTGTAAGATTCCCGGGGTAGAAATTGCCTCGGGAATTTTTTTATTTTGTGTTTGTTTGTTTACTTTAGTATTCTTAATTTTCAAGCTTGATAAGCTCTAGCCGCAATCTCGTATTTAAGTCTCTTTTATTGGCAATCATTTTCTTGTTTTCTTGCGTCAATCAATCGTCTAAACAAAAAGGAAAATTGGTTTTAAATGAAGAAGGATTTTTCAATACCGAGCGTGAATACAAATCATTTTCAAACCATTTTTTAGACAGCCTAAAAGCTTTCTTTCCAATAGATTTTAATGGAACTGTTTTGGTGTATAAACAAGGAAAATTGTTTAAAAAGGCCTTCGGGGAAATTGGCTTGGCGCATTCACCTGAGATGCTTGTTGATGATGTTTTCCAATTGGCCTCAGTGTCAAAAACAGTTACAGCAGTTGCGACTATGGTCTTGATTCAAGAAGGTAAATTGGCCTTAGATTCTCTGGTGCTCAAGTACCTGCCTGATTTTCCTTATCCAAATGTAACGATACGCCAGTTGTTAACCCATAGAAGTGGCATCGCCAATTATATGTATTACACAGATACGTTTTGGAAAGATACAGCTAGGTACATGAACAATGAAGATCTTTATCATTTCATGATAGTTTCAAAGCCAATACCCTCTTTAAATCCGGGTGTTGGTTTTAGTTATTGCAACACCAATTATGCGTTTTTAGCGTATTTAATTTCTGAAATCTCTGGCTTACCCTTCCATCAATTTGTGGAGGAGCGCATTTTTAAACCAGCAGGTATGCGCAATTCGTTTTACTTGGGATACAAACCTGAACGCATTAAGGCTAGAGTGCTTATTGGACGCCTTAGCCACCACGAATACAACGAACCCTATTATATGGACGGGGTTTTGGGCGATAAAAGTTTGTACAGCAATGTTGAGGATATGTTCTACTTTCATTTGGCTTTGTCTGAGGGTCGCTTAATCAACAAAACTTTACTAAATTTAATGCAAGAGCCATCATTTCAACACAATGTATATGGAGGAAGTTACGGTTTAGGATTTAGATTAATGAAAAACTATACCGGACAATGGACTTACCACAACGGTTGGTGGCGAGGGTTTTGGACATCCTTTTGGAACCGTTTTGATCAGCAAGTTTGTGTTGTAGTGCTTACCAACAGCAAGCACAGCAGCCATGTCGATAAGCAGGGTTTGGCAAATTTTGTGTTAACAGGGCGTTGATTTTTTAACGAAAAAAACATTTGAAAATATGAATTCTTATGGCTTATATTTGTGAACACAACATGGGAACACCCTATAATACATAACATCTATCTAAAATACTATGTATTAATTACCGTCTTACAACCAGAAATACCGCACTTTTTTACGCCACACTTTTATTAATGACAGAGACAAATAAGCATTTGAATGATCCACAATTAGATGCAAACGACCAAGCACTAGAAAACAAACTAGTATCCCTAGAAAAAATAGGCGATGCAGAAGAGCATGATGAGTTTTCAGAAGTTGAGGAAGAAAAACGTGACCAAACAGATTATTCTGGATTCACGAAAACAGATTTCCTTGAAAAGGCTGAGCAATTGGTTTTTCATCCAAACATTAAAGAAGCGCACGACATCTTTAAAAAGATACGTGTGCTGTTTGATGATGCCATAAAAGCAGAACGTGTCCTTTTGGTAAAGGCTTGGGCAGATGAAGGAAATGAAGTAAGGGAGTTTAAACCACCTTATGATGAGGTAAAAGAAAAATTCTATAAAGTTTATACCACTTTCCTTGAAAAGCGTGCTGAAGAAAAGAAGGAAGCTGAACAAGAGAAGCAGAAGAACTATATGGCAAAAAAAGCCATTATAGAACGCTTGAAGGTTTTGTCAGCGGAAGATGAAACTGAATCGGTTTTTAAAGAGGTTTTAGAACTTCAAAAACAATGGCGCCAAATCCGCACCGTTCCAAGAGAACATATGCAAGAGTTGTGGGAAAACTACCGTTTTTTCTTAGATAAGTTCTACGACAACCACGCCATTAACAATGAACTTAAAGAAAAGGATAGACAAAAGAATCTTGAAATAAAAATTGAACTGATTAAAAAAGTATCAACCCTTCAAGAAGAGAAGTCGATCAAGAAAGCCCATATTTTATTAAATAAATACCACGAAGAATTTAAGAACGCAGGTCCTGTTCCGGGAAAGGATGTGGCAGAAGAAATTTGGAAGCGTTTTAAAGAGGCATCCGATCAAATTCTGAACGATAAGCGCCAAGCTTTAGAATTAATAAAATTAAAGCGCAACGAAAACTTAGAATTGAAAAAGGTTCTTTGCGAAAAGGTTGAGCACATGAATCAATTGCCTTTAACATCCCCAAAAATGTGGAAGGAAAAAGCCGAAGAGATTACAGCCATTTTTACAGAATGGAAAACAATAGGGCCTGTTCCAGAGAGTGTTAACGACCAAATTTGGAAACGTTTTAGAGATGCTCAAGGATTATTTAATTTAAATAAAAAGCAGTTTTTTGATTCTTTGAATTCTGGCAAAGAAAAGAATTTAGCACTCAAAATAAGCTTGTGCGAAGAAGCCGAAAAGGCTGCCGAAAGTACACAGTTTGATGCAACAGCCAAACTTTTAATTTCATTGCAAGAAAAATGGAGATCTATTGGACCTGTTCATGAATCTAAGAACGAAGAAATTTGGTCGCGCTTCCGCTCGGCATGTGATAAATTCTTTAAACGCAAAGAAGAGTTTTACAAAGTGAAGAATGTAGGGGAAAAAGAAAACCAAACCATTAAAGAACGCATCATTGCAGACGCTACTGCTTTATTGGCGATTGAGGAAATGGGTCCTAGTTTTGAAGAATTAAGAAAATTACAAAAGGAATGGAATTCATTGGGTTTTGTGCCGATTAAAGTAAAAGCGGATTTGCAAAACAGATACAGCAAGGCGGTTGATGCCATTTATAAAAAATTCAAGCAGACTGCAGATGATAACAAAGCTTTCCGTTTTAAGGAACATTTAGATACCTTGTCAACAGCGCCAAATGGCGATGATAAGATTCGCTATGAGGAACGCCAGATTAACGACAAATTGCGTGCTTTAAGAGACGATGCCGCTACGTTGAAAAACAATATTGAATTCTTTGCTAAGTCTAAAAATGCGGATGCATTAAGAAAACAAATTGAAGAAAAAATTGAAGTTTCGAATCAACAAATTACAAAACTGCAAGAAGAACTTAAATTGATACAATCTTACAGGAATACTAGGTAAATTCTAATTTCTGACTAGATTACCATGTTGAACCGAATACAATTTGCTGTTAATTACCTGTTTTATTTTTTCACAGCAGGCAATAAGCATTCTGTGCATTCACCTTTTATATACGACCTGGTCACTAAGGTTATTAATGCCCGCCGCATTAAACCTGAATACCATACCTACGAATTGATTCGCAGCAATATGCTTAAAAGCAATGCGGATGTAGAAATCTTGCCAATTGGAGCTTCATCGTTTTCTGGCAAAAAGAAATTGAGTGATTTGGTCAAAAAAAGCGCTAAATCGGCCAAGTATGCAGAATTATTGGAGCGTTTGTGTGCCTATTTCAATCCGGAGTTCGCCATCGAAATTGGGAGTTCAGTGGGTATGAGCACCATGTACCAAGCCGCTGGGATTAAACAAGGCTATTTGTTTGCCCTAGAGGGTAACCACGACAGCCTTAAAATTGCCGAACACAATATTGGAAAAGCCGAATTGCCGAATGTTCAATTTCGTGAAGGTCTGTTTGAACAAACCTTGCCTCAATTGTTGAATGAATTGCCAAGGGTTGATTATGTTTTTTTTGACGGCAACCACCAGTTGGATGCAACATTGCAATACTTTGAACTTTGCTTGCAAAAAGCCCATAGTGGAACCGTATTTGTTTTTGACGATATTCGTTGGAGCGATGATATGCTATTGGCTTGGAATAAAATCAAAAACCATCCTTTAGTGGGTGTAAGTGTCGACTTATATGCTATGGGCATTGTGTTTTTTAGAACCGAACAAGAGAGGGAACATTTTACCATTCGTTTTTAATGGGGCAGGTTAAAAAGATATCGATTCAAGAGCGCATCAGAAATTTTATTCTGGTAAAAAAGCTTGTAAACTTTTTAGACAATATTTATTTGCCGGGTTTTCAAGGTGCTTCCTTATATTCGGTCTTTCAGTTTTTCTTTAAAGGCATTATTAGTCCTAAGTTTAATTTGTATGCAGGGTCTTTGTCGTGGAACTTTTTTTTAGCCATTTTTCCTTCCTTAATCTTCTTATTTACATTAATTGCTTACATCCATATACCAGGTTTTAATTTGCAGAAGTCCATTCTCCTTCAAATGGATTTTTTCTTGCCAGATGATGCGTATAAAATTGTGCGGACAACTGTAAGGGATATTATTTCCCATCAGCGTTCAGGACTTTTGTCATTTGGTTTTTTATCCGCTTTGTATTTTGCTAGCAATGGCGTTTTCTCTATGATGCTGGCTTTTGACAGCAACTTTAATGAAGGTGAAAAAAAGAAACGCAATTTTTTTCAAAAACGCGGCAAATCTATTTTAATTACTTTGGGTATTTCCATGCTGATATTATTGGCTTTAAGTGTTTTGATTTCTGGTAATTTATTGTCTGTTTGGATCATTAAAAAGAAATTGATTAACAAAGCGGTGATGCTGGTTTTTGTCACGGTTGTTCAATTTATCACCCTTAGCACTTTGGTGTTTTTTATTATGAGTGCCTTGTATTATTTCGGACACTCTGCCAAAGAACGCTGGAAATTTTTCTCCCCTGGGGCCATTGTCTCGACGGTGCTGTCTTTGATCGCCACTTATGCGTTCTCGCATTACGTAGATGGTTTTGATAGCTACAACAAGCTCTATGGAAGTATTGGGGCAATAATCGTCCTGATGTTGATTATCTATTTTAACACCTTGTGCATTTTGGTTGGATTTGAGCTCAACAAAAGCATTACCACTGTGGTGAAAATAGCCCAAGAAAAGCGTAAGCTTGAGAACCGATTTAGGGGGACTTAATAGGTGCCAAGGGCTTGTAATTATTGGCATTATAATAATTACATTAAAAAAATTTTATTATTTCAAAAAACTCCTTACTTTTGCACTCCATTTTCGAGAGGAGAAATGGCAGAGCGGTTGAATGCGGCAGTCTTGAAAACTGTTTTAGTGCAAGCTAACGGGGGTTCGAATCCCTCTTTCTCCGCAAGATGAAAATCAAAACCCACAAGCGCAGCTTGTGGGTTTTTTTATGCCCCAAGAAAATTCATCCAAGCGGCTCTGCGCTTGAGGGAATTTTTGCAGGGGCATAAAATCAGATTTGCGCAGCAAAGCTGTTTTGATTTTCATATTTAGCCTCCTCATTTGGGATCACGACCAAAGGGAGTACTCCCAAATGGAAAAATTCATCCAAGCTTTTTTTGGGGTGTTAGGGAAGGAAATCTCCAACACATCGCTAGCGCCCTTTGACTGTAGGTGCGGCCACCAATCGGCAATCAAGCAACCGCAATCCCAAGTGGCAGCAGTCCGTTTGCAGCAACGGTTTTCTATTTGCTGCAAACGACCGGAGCGAAGCGCAGCCGGAGGGCGAAGAGATGGCGCCCATAAAAAAATTCCCTCGAAATAAATCGAGAGGAATCTTATCTGTGAATTATGAGCTTCCCCTAAAACACAAATCCCAAACGCAGCCCACCAGTATACACGCCAAAAAAGCTGCTGTTACTTGATCCTAGTGTTTTGCTGTTTACTTCGTTTGCGCCCAAGCGAACGTGTTTTTCAGTGCCTTCGCCAGTGTTGCTGATGCCAAATAGGCCAATGCCAAATTCAGCGCCTAAATAAATATGTTCTGCAAAATAATAGTCAGCACCCATATAGCCACCGAGGTTCAATCCAAAAGTAGAACCTGATTTCGAATGGTAATAGTCGCCATCTATAACAACATTGTTGGTAGGATTTGCGTACCCAGAATTGCTGACATCTTTTCGTGCTCCACCTTTTAATGAAAGGCCAATTTGAGCACCCATAAATGGCGAAAGTTTCTTGGTGCCTGCAAAATGTTTTTCAATGCCTGGCGCAAAGCTGAATCCGAAGCCCGAATGGTTTACGACCTCAGAAATCACTGTGCCTTGAGAATTTGAAACAGAGTATTTGCTGCTGTTAGAACTCATGCCCAAACGCAAGCGGAGAGCGACATTGTCTTTTAAGAAATAACGAAATCTTAGTTCAGCTGGTAGATTGTATGAAATGGCGGCTACGCCAGTTTGGAAATTTAAATTGACCTCAGCCGTGCGCTGGCCTTGTATTGGTTTTTGTGCCACTGCGCTGCCGATTAAGCAAAATGAAAACAAAAGTCCTAGTGTTTTTTTCATGGGGGTTTGTATAATGGATTTCAAAAATAATACTTTCATTTCAATTTCATTATATTCATTAAACAGTTTGATTTCACCGCAAATTAGGGTTGCTTAAGCTCCTATCTCCCACTTTAATCGATTTGCTTATAGATAATGTTTGCCTGTAAGCTTATATTTGCTCTAATTTAGTTTATGTTATTTTTCTCATCAAACAAACGTGTAATTTTTACATTTGGTTTCAGTTTTTTTTTCGCATTCGTTGCGCAGGCGCAGGTGTTTTCAGGTCAAGTTGTTGATCCTGATAAAAAGAGTTTGCCCTACACAGGACTTACTTTAAAGCGTGATTCAGTAAAAATCGCCGGCGGTTTTACCGATTCATTCGGCAAGTTTGTATTTAGGCGCTTAACACCCGGTAATTATACCTTGCAGGTAAAAAGTTTACTTTATGAAACAGAAACGATTTCGTTTTACCTCGATTCTGCTCAACGCCTGAACCGCGTGGTGCAATTGAACAATAGAATTGACAACATCAAAGGTGCGGCCGTAATAGGTAGAAAAGATGCGATTACTCAAAAAAATGATACCATAGAATACACTTCCAGCAATTACAAGGTCAATAAAGATGCCTCGGCAGAGAATCTAATTACTAAAATGCCTGGTATTACCAATGAGAATGGGGTTATTAAAGCCCAAGGTGAAGAGGTTAAAAAGGTAACCGTGGATGGGCAAGACTTTTTTGGAGATGATGCCTCAGCAGCCCTGAAAAATTTACCCGCCGAGGTGGTTGATAAAGTTCAGGTATACGACCGTATGAGCGACCAATCGCAGTTCTCAGGTATCAACGATGGCAATAGCAGCAAGACCTTAAATATTATAACCAAAGCAGGCAAAAACAACGGACAATTTGGCAAAATATACGGAGGTTATGGAACCGACGACCGTTGGGCAGCAGGTGCTAATATCAATGTGTTTAAAGGCAAACAGCGCTTGTCATTAATTGGCATGAGCAACAACATCAACCAACAAAATTTTTCATCAACCGATATCTTAGGCCTAACAGGAAACACCAATATGGGCGGTGGAAGAGGTGGTATGGGTGGCGGTGGAATGGGCAGTTGGGGAGGTGGTAACAACAATTTTACCGTGAACAACCAAAGTGGTATCAACACCACCAATGCCATTGGAATGAATTATTCATTATACGGTGGTAAGAAGTATAAACTAACGGCCTCTTATTTTTTTAATACGGGTAAAAACACAACCTCATCTTTTTTAGATAGAACTTATTTTTTAAGTGCCTTAACCAATCAGCTATACAGCCAAGGCGATACAGGAACCACGAACAACAGCAACCATAAATTTAATGCCCGCTTCGAATACAATTTGGACACCAATAATTCTATCATATTTACCCCTCAGTTTAGCTTACAAGGAAATAAGAGCAACACCTTGTTTTTGGGTAAAACGGCTACACAAGAGGCTTTGAATCTTAATCTTTCCAACAGCAAAACGGTTTCAAATACCAGTGGGTATAATTTTAACCAATCCTTGTTGTTGAGACATAAATTTAAGAAAGCAGGGCAAACGATTTCCTTAAACATTAACACCAGCAACAGCAAGAATTCGGGTGCTACTTTGTTGGAGTCGGGCAACTACTATTACGAATTGGATACCATTTCAAATATCTTCAGGCAGAACTCAGACCGCAACAGCAATAATTTTAGTTTCAGCCCTAACCTGTCTTACACCCATCCAATTAAAAAACGCTCGGTCATTGAATTGACGTATAATCCTTCATTGAATTACAACAAGTCAAGTAAGTTGACCAAACGTTTGGATGTTTTTGGTGTGCCATACTATACAGACAGTTTGTTGAGCAATACCTTCGACAACAATACCAGCACCCAAAAGGCAGGTATGACCTACCGTTACAACTACAAAAAGGTGTCGTTTAATATTGGTGCTGATGCGCAAAGCGTTAAATTGAACGGTGCTCAAACTTTCCCTTTAAATTATGAGTTTCATCAACCGTTTAACAACATTTTACCCAATGCCATGTTTACCTATGCGGCAAGTAAGTCGAGCAACTTGCGTTTGTTCTACCGCAGCAGCACCAACTTGCCCAGCATCTCTCAATTGCAAAATGTGCTTAACAACAGCAACCCTTTGATTTTAAGTGCGGGTAATGCCAGTTTGGTTCAAGAGTTTAGAAACATGATCCATTTACGCTACAGTAAAAGCAATGTGGCTAAGGGTCGCACCATGTTTATCTACAGCAATCTAACCACCGCTTCAAATTATATAGGCAACAGCACCATCTTGGCAAAAAAAGACACTTCAGTCAACGGCATTGAATTGAGAAAAGGCGCTCAATTGAGTTTGCCGGCGAATCTTAATGGCTATAAAAGCTTTAGGGCCTATTTGTCTTATGGCATGCCGATTAAAAAAATCAAATCAACATTTAATTTAAATCTCGGACAAACCTACAGCAGCACCCCAGCTTTGATCAACGGAAATACCAATTTTAGCAACAACTTCAACAGCAATGTGGGTGTTGTTTTGGCTAGTAACATCAGCGAGAGTTTAGACTTTACTTTGAACTACACCGTAAATTACACCACGGTTCAAAATACCTTGCAAAGCAGTTTGAACAACCAGTATGTGATTCAAAATTTCAATGCTAAAATCAATTTTATGCCTACACCAAAATGGGTGCTTAATGCAGATATCACCAACAGTTCTTACAAAGGATTGGGTGCAACATTTAATCAGAATATTTGGTTGTGCAATGCGGGCTTTGGCTATAAGTTTTTAAAAGACAACAGGGGTGAGTTGAAGCTTTCGGTGTTTGATGCTTTAAAGCAAAACACCAGCATAGCCAGAACCGTAAGCGAGAGTTATATTGAAGATAAAAACACGCAGATATTAACCCGCTTTTACATGTTGACTTTCACGTATTCGATACGGCATTTTAAAGTGAAACCTGCGCCCAAGGATGCGGGTAAAACAAGAAAGTAAAGGCATAAAAAAAGGCAGTTTGTTAAAACTGCCTTTTTACTTTTTACTTGAATGTGGTAAGCGTTGTTATAACTGTAGGTATGGCTGTTTTGCTTTCCCTCAAAAATTTCCCGTATTTCATTTCATATTCAATCCCATCAATAACTATTTTTTCGCCGTTGTTTAGTTTCGACAGTTGGTACAAATCGTCTTCCATGGTGTGTATGCTGCCGCCATTGGTTCGAATCATTTCAAGATAGTCAGTGTTAATGCCAAATTGTGCCCCACAAAGAATCAAGCGGATAGGAACTTTAATTTTGTAAAGTAGCGCCAAGTCGCGGGGAGTTGCATTGTTGTCGGCAATCATTATCACTTCTTTAATATCAGGATTGTTGCTAAGACCTTCTAAAACAGCCTCTAAATTATTTTCTGGGCCATCGCCTCCGCCTCCGCTGCTCATGGCCATGTTCATGGATGTAGATAAATCTGAGAAGCAACTTGTATGAACATAATATAGTCCACCAACTTGACCAGTTACTTTAAGATTGTCTGGCATATTATCTCCATCGTTAAAGAAGATAAAATCTTGGTTATGGCTATTGCCATTAAGGTGAAGTTTGTGCCACACTTTAAATTGAGCCAAATAAGGATACATGCTGCTGGTAACATCTGTAGCAATTAGGCAGTTTTTCCATTGCTTATTGCGGTCAAACACCTTGAATATCACATCGGGGGTATTTGCAATGCCTGTTGTTTTTACTATGCTTTTACCACTGCTGTCAACATAGTCGCAGACAATGTCGGTGCGTCTGATGTACAAAAATGAGTCGAGGGTGAATTTTTTTCCTTTGGGTAGAATAGGGGACAGCATGGTTTCAATATCGAGGCCGGACCCGTCTTGACTGACATAAAGTGATATTCTACTGCTGATTTTTTTACCGTTAAAGCGAGGGGGTGTGTGTTTCAATTTATCATTTAATAGGTGTAAAATCTTCTTCACTTTGTGCGGCATTTCGCTGGAATCTGCAAAATACAATTCACCATTTTTATTCATTATTAACTCCAGAACATACGACGAAGAGTCTTTTAATTCATCGCGCAAATACCGGGCAAGTTTGTTTTTGTTGTCTTCATTCCAACCATTCAGACTGGGCATTTTATTGCGCCTATTGATTTTACGCATTTTAATGGTGTCGCATACTTTGCAATAGCTAAGTTTACCAACAGCGATTAATGAATCCATTTTTTTGCTATCAGAACCACCTTCGTATACGCTGATGTAATAATCCATCAGAGCAATTTCTGTTTCACTGCTTATCATTTCCACTTTGCTTTTTAGTTTAATAACAAAGCCATGGAAATAGTCTTTACAAGCATCGGGATCTTCGCAACCTGTTTGTTCAACCCAATTCCATTGTATGTTTAAATTGCCTTTTAAGCCTGGCATGCTTGCGTAAAGTTTGTCCATGCGTTGTGCATTTAAGGTCAATTGGTCGAAAGTCTCGCTCAATCTGTAGCGGCTATAGACCAAAGAAATAGAGGCAATGTCTAGTGCTTTTACTTTTTCAAGTTTGGCTTTTGGAACCGCCCCATTAAATTCCATAGGAAAGTAAAGTGTGTTCGAATCTCCTTCATGTACTTCGATTTTCGTGGTACTTATTCGTTTTAGTCTCTTGGGTAAATTGGGTACTTCGGCGCAAAGGCTATAAACCAAAAATTGAAGTACAATGGCGATGAGAGAGCTTGTTTTACACATAGGCGTTTGGTTTACAAATGATAAACGATGGCTCTGTTTAAAATATTGCATAGAATTTGATTTTTTTCCGAAATAATTTGACCTTTCTGTTTTGAGTATTTCCCTTAAATTTGAATTTTATTATGAAACTATTTTTCTTCTTATTATCCATGGTGTTTTTGAACTTGAACGCCCAGTTAAGTCTTGAGAATATTTGGTATAGCCGCGAGTTTAATCCCAAGTTTGTTCCAGGTATGCAATTCTTAAGTGATGGCTCAAGCTATTGCCGTATGGTGGATAACGAAGACAAATCGCGTTCATGTAAACGCTATGAAATTAAAACAGGCAACGAATTAGGAACTATTTTTTCGACTGACAAAATATTGGTCGATCAAAAACCCATCAACATAGAATCGTTTTCTTTTAGCCAAGACGAATCGAAGGTGCTCTTCACCAATGGTTACGAAGCTGTATACCGCCACAGTGGTAAAAGCAATACCTGGTGGTATGATGCAAAGAGCAACAAACTGGTAAAGGTTAGCAACAAGAAAATTATGTATGCCAGTTTAAGTCCCGATGGAAACCAAGTGGCTTACGTGTCTGACAACAACTTGTTTTATTTTGATGTGCAAAAAGGAAAAGACATTCAAATCACATTTGATGGCTTGAAAAATTCGATTATCAATGGTGGAGTGGATTGGGTATATGAGGAAGAATTCAGTATGAGCAAAGGATTCGAATGGAGTCCTGATGGTACTTACATAGCTTATTACCGTTTTGATGAAAGCAAGGTGCCTGAATTTGGAATGGATATTTTCGGCAGTCTTTACCCTTCGCGCGAGGTTTGGAAGTATCCAAAAGCTGGTGAACCAAACAGCCGTGTTGATGTATTGATTTATAAATTGGGCAAAAAAAAACCAGTGCTGTGCGAAACTGGATCACAAAACGATCAATACTTACCGCGTATAAAATGGATGAGCACCAATTATTTGAGTGTGCAACGTTTGAACAGACACCAAAACAAATTGGACTTGATTCGCTATACCTATCTTTATCCCAAGGGAGAAGTATTGTACACAGAAGAAAACGAAAAGTACTTAGAGGTTGATGAGTGGACGTTTACCCAAGCAGCTGAAATGATGCCAGAGTATTCTGCATACTTTACCAGTGAAAAATCAGGCTATAAACATTTATATGCCTTGGGCCAAGATGGAAAAACCGTTAGCCAATTGAGTTCAGGAAATTGGGAAATAGACCAGTTCTTGGGCGTGAATAAAAACTTAGCCTATTTCACTTCTGGCATGGACAATCCTGCTGAAAGACAGTTGTACCAAATGGACATTAAAACCAAGGTATTGACTCAAATAACCAAAGAAAAAGCTTGGCACTCTATATCATTTACTGAAACCTTTGAATACTTTACCGACCAGTATTCGACAATGTCGAGCGCAGCTGCAACAGTTATAAACAACAAGAATGGTGAATTGCTGCGTTTGTTGGAAGACAATAAAGTCTTAAACGATAAATTGACCTCAATGAAATTTGCCCCAATCGAATTCGGTAGTTTCCAAAGTTCAGAAAATGTAAAATTAGATTATTGGAAAATTGTTCCTCCAGATTTTGATGCCAATAAAAAATACCCTGTTTTGTTTTTTGTGTATGGTGGTCCTGGTTACCAAACGGTAAAAAACCAATGGCAAGGTGCCAATTATTTATGGTACCAGTATATGGCCAAATTGGGTTACATCGTTGTTTCAATCGATAACCGTGGAAGCGGTGGAAGAGGAGAGGCTTTCAAAAAAATGACCTATTTGAACTTGGGTAAATATGAAACCATGGACTATATAGAAGCCGCAAAATACTTTGGTGCACAAAGCTATGTAGATGCCAGTAGAATTGGTGTATTTGGTTGGAGCTATGGTGGCTTTATGGCCAGTAATTGTATCACCAAAGGTGCAGAGGTATTCAAAGCAGCAGTTGCAGTTGCTCCGGTTACCAATTGGAGATACTACGACAATATTTACACAGAACGTTACATGCGCACACCGCAAGAAAATGCAGCAGGTTACGACGACAATTCGCCGATCAACCATGTCGATAAAATTAAGGGCAAGTATTTGTTAATTCATGGAACAGCCGATGACAATGTGCATTTCCAAAATGCCGCTGAAATGGTTAAGGCTATGAATGAGAAAAACATTCCATACGATGCTGAATACTATCCAAACACCAACCACGGCATACGCGGCGGTAAGGTACGTTTGCATTTGTTTGGTAAGATAACCAATTTCTTGTTGATGAATTTGTAGGGTAAATGTAAGACAGCTAATTTTAGGCGAATATTGGCTGTAAGCCCTGCGACCTATAATTCCACTTTAAATCCCATACGCTCAAAGGCCGCTTCGGCCAATTCGGTTTCAGCTTCACCCTTGCCTAAGGTGCCGGGCATAAGGATTAAGCGCTTGTTTAATTTCCCTTCTGCACTATCAAAACTTACAATAAAACGGTTGCGCAGCAAGCCTGGTATACTGCGTCTGATGCGTATGCTTTTAATGTTCTTGTATTCAATCATCGATACAGCTGAATAACGCAGGCTGTACAAGGCGCCAATGCTAAGGTATAAGCCTAAACAAAGGTATAAAATTGCGTTGATGTTGCTGTGTCTTTGGTATTCAAAATTGGCGTAGTAAAACAGGCCAATTGAAAGCAATAAGTAAATGCCTATAATAGATTTAATCGGGTCTTTGCTGTTTACTTTTGATGGATCTATCGCATTGCTTCTACCCATAATCAAACGGTCGCTTAACAAAAAGCAATAGCCGTTCTTTGTTCTAAATTTTTCTTTGATGTCGTTATTCATAAACCATAACGAATTGAAGTTCTTTCATTAGTTTTCCGTAATAGTTTTTCATGTGCTTTTCTATGACGTTCATTTGTTTGTAATACTGACACATTTCAAAATACAATACGTCGAAAATGGTGGAGCTCACAAAAGGAACTTCTTTTTTAAATCCGCTGATGCACAAAGCACCGGTTTGCTTTAGGATTTTTTTGATTTGGGGTCTTGAGATGTTTAGGGTCTCGCAACTGCCAAGATGTAAAATTTTATTTTGCAATTTGCCATCGGCCATTTCAGCCAATTCATCCAAAGACAATATGTTCTTAGGGCTTAATTTTAATCCATTGGGAACCCCGTGAAACGCAAGGTAAAAAATGCTGAATTGGGCGTAGCGTTTTTTGGTGTATTCGTTGATTCGGTTTTCCAATTCTTGTGGCGTACTGCAATGTCTGTGGATGTATTTTATCTTCATTCCACTGGCAGTTTCCATAAACTTCAACGCGTTTTCTATGGTGTCTTTTTGGCGCAAATCAGGATGCCAATCTCCTTCTAAACAAAATATCTGCTTGGCATAAGTGTTGGCTGTCTTCATTGGTTTAAAAGATTATTTTACGAAACTGTGACAATCAAATAAGTTTAAATTCTTATTTTTGACAAAAATATAGGTTTTTCACAATAAAACCACCATTTAGGCCCCAATTAAATGATTAAAAGGCTACTCTTTATAGTTTTAATTTTAATTATAAGTTCTTCTAAATCAAGTGCTCAGGGAACTGCAGGCAAAGATTTTTGGGTGGCTTTTATGGCCCAAGATTGGGGTTGTTATTACAACAACAATTACTACAACAACGACACCGCCGAACTCTTTTTATCCTCTCAATTTGCCGCCAAGGTAACCATAACTGCGCCGGGACAGAATTTTACCAAGTCAGTTACCCTTGCCCCAAATATTACCACCATGGTGCGCATGCCCCGTGAAGTGGTTTGCCGTTATTCCGATTCTGTTACCACCAATGGGGTAAACATCAGAGCGGATACAACCATCAATGTTTATGCTGTAAACCGATACTGGTTTTCAAAGGGTGCTACGGTTGTAATCCCCGTAACTTCCATTGCTTATTCTCCAGAATATTTTATTACCACCAACCACGACAGCTACTCCTGGGGCTGGTATTGCAATGGTAAAAGTTTGCAATCTCCCGAATTCACCATTGTTGGTATTGCTGATTCTTCGGTAATCGAAGTTGTTCCAACAGGGGCCTCATCAAGAAATAGTCCAGCCAATCTGCCCTTTCAAATCACTTTAAAAAAGGGACAAACCTTTCAATACATGACCACCGATTACGACCTTACTGGGAGTATTGTCCGGTCGAAATACATCAATTCAAAATACGCAGTTTTTGCGGGGAACAGACAAAGCTATACCACAAGAACCTATAACAATACGACATGTTGGAGTAGTTGGGATCATATTTACGAGCAGATGATGCCCACCATTACTTGGGGCAACAACTACACAGCCATGCCATTCAAAAACAATGTGAAAGGTTACACCTTGAAAATTGTAGCAGCTGAAAACAACACCACGGTTCGAATCAATGGCAATTTTCTTTGCAACCTTAACCAAGGTAAATCTTACACTTACCAAGCCTACACAGATACCTTGTTGCGCATTACCGCGAACAACCGAATTTCAGTAGCTCAATTTGCTTTGGGGGGCTATGGATGCAGCAACCACCCTACCAAACCTTATATTGGTGATCCTGCTATGATGATGCTGTTCCCTGATGAGCAATTTGGCCAAAGTGCAACAATTAATACGGTTAGCCAAACCATGTGGTGGTGGTGGAGCAACAATTGGTGGTGGCAAAATGCAGGTTCTGAACATTACATCAATGTGATGACCAAAACCACTGATACATCGAATTTTCAAATCAACAATAAAAAACTACCAAGCGCTTCGTGGAAGTCAAAGGCTAATTTTAGCAATTATCATTTTGCCCAAATAAAGGTAGACAGTGGAAGCCATTATTTAAAAAGCAACAAAGGATTCCTAGCCTATGTTTATGGCTATCTTTATTATGAAGGTTATGCGTTTGCAGCAGCGGCAAATTTTAAAGCCATTCAAAATAACTTTGTCATAACCAACGCCCAATGTAAAAAAGATACAGTTGTCTTTCAAGCGGTCCAGAATGATAGTTTTTCGAATTATTCATGGAAGTTTGGCGACAACACCACCGCAACTGGGCCCAATGTAAAACACAAATACAAAGACACCGGTTGGTATACCGTCAAAATGTATTGTTACCAGAAGCGAACCAATTCCAAGGATTCGGTGACTAAATCCCTTTACATTGCGGATACAAAAATTCAATCCTTGTTTGGCAAGGATACCGCGATTTGTGGCAAGGTCAACTTCGTTTTAATTTCAAAAGGTTTTAACATCGACAATGAGTATAAATGGAACGATGGTCACCCTGTATATTACCGCGCTGTTAAAAACCCTGGTTTGCTGTGGTTAGAAGTAAAAGAAAGAAATGGTTGTGCATTTAGAGACACATTTAGAGCCAGCAACAGTGCATTTCCAAAAGCGAATTTTACTGTTTCTAATGATTCGTTTTGTTTGAACCGAAACGTTAATGTGGTGTTTAAGAACCGTTCTACTTGGAAAGATACCGTTACCAGTTACCGCTGGGATTTTGGGGATACCGTTATCACCACCATGGACAGCGTTGTGGTGCACCGATTCAAAAAGGCAAATACTTTTCCAATTATTTTGAGGGCTAACACCAAGTTCAATTGTTTCCATGATACCTTTATGGTGGTGGATGTATTGCCTTCACCTAAGGCAAACTTTACCTTCACAAGAAAAGATACTTGCTTTAACAACAATGCTATTGAACTAAAAAACAACACCGTCATAAATACCAATGACCACAGGCGATTTAAATGGTATTTCAGTGAAGGTTTTGTAATCAGCAATGGCAATCCTGTTGGAAAAAGAACCTATGCTGACTCCGGAATGTTTAAGATTTTATTGATTTATGAAAACAAGAACGGATGTATTGATACCATGAGCAAATCGCTCACCGTGGTGCCTAATCCAAAAGCAAATTTCATAGTGCCTAATGCGGTGTATTGTTCGCGCGATTCTATTCCATTTAAAAGTATAACATATTCAAAACATAGACCACTCGCTTACCAATGGAATTGGGGTGATTCTACAAAGAATAGCAATGATTCATTGAGTTACCACAGTTTTGCTAATTCAGGTCAATACAAAATAAAACTTTCGGTTTGGTCGCCTCGAGGTTGCCGTGACACCATTCTTCGAACAATAAATGTCAATGAAACTCCGGTAATTGATTTTACCATCAACAAAGATACCCAATGTTTCAATGGCCATTCGTTCAGTTTTACCAATGCCACCAAATTTAAAGGCAGCCTCAATTACAACTGGAATATTTCAGATGCCAGCAGCAGCACCGACAGCAACTTTTTAAACAAGACCTTTAGCAAAGATTCCATTTATACGGTTAAACTATCCAGCACCACCAGCGTTGGTTGTTACGCCCAAAAAGTGAAATCAGTGTATTTGGGGGCTTATCCAGATGCGAAATTCAGTGTCATTAATGCCCGTCAATGTTTCAAAGGCAATTTGTTCAATCTTATCAATACCAGCAGCATCCGCTATGGATCTGTGGCTAAAAATTTATGGACTTTTGGCAATGGCGACTCGTCCAAACTTAAAAACATTAGCAATTACAACTATAAAACCGAAGACAGCTTTACTGTTCGTTTAATAACAGTTTCGAATCTTAATTGCCGCGACACTGCGAATGCGATGGTGGTGACATTCCCTCAGGGTAAAGCCCAATTTAAAAATTTAGATCCTATTCAGTGTTTTGATCAACATCAATTTCTTTTCCCAAATACCTCTGCTATTAAATTTGGTTCACTCACTTACCGTTGGACTTTCGGAGACAACAACAGTTCAGACAGCATTAATCCTGCAAAAAAATTCAACAGTTATGGATTGTATTCGGTGACCTTGGTGTCTACAAGCGACCATAATTGTAAGGATACTTTTATCCGAGAGGTGCTTGTAAATGCAAGTCCACGTGCTACATTTAATATCAATACAGACAAGCAATGTTATAAAGGACATAGCTTTGATTTCATCAATTCATCAAGCATTGCAAGTGGAAGCATCGATAATAGTTATTGGAGTCATGGCGATTTGACGGGCTCTGATAGTTCCAATAGCTTAGATAAAAGATACGCAAGCGAAGACACCTTTAAGGTTCGATTGGTGGTGGTTTCAAGCAATGCCTGTGCTGATACAGTTGAAAAGCAAGTGGTGGTTTTTCCACAAGCCAAAGCCAAGTTCATAGTTAACAATGATGTTCAATGTTTCAAGCAACAAAACTTTGTGTTTACCAACCAATCGACAGTAAAACATGGTCAATTGACTTATGCTTGGAATTTTGCAGACGGTGGATTTAGTTCAGACACCAACCCGACGAAAAAGTATTTTAAAGATTCAGTTTACAATGTTCGCTTAATTAGCAATACTGAGAATGCATGTAAGGATACAAGCTTTAAACTATTGGTTCTAAACGTAAGTCCTGACGCCCGTTTTGCCATAAGCAAAGACCGCCAGTGCTACAGAGGTAATGATTTTAGTTTTAGCAATTCAAGCTCTGTTTCTAAAGGTAGCATCATACAATATAAATGGGATATGGGCGACAACAAGTTCTTTAGTACTTATGCTGTAAACAACTATAAGTACAGAACTGAGGATACCTTCAAAGTAAACTTGGTGGTGTTGAATGACAAAAACTGCTATGACACCGCTAGAAAAATTGCCGTAACATTTGCCCAGCCTGTGGTTAAGTTCTTAATTCCGAACGATAGCCAATGTTGGCAAAAGAACTTTTTTGTGATTAGCAACCAAACCAAATTAAAGTATGGGGTAATAAGCAGTTCATGGAACTTCGGAGACAACACATTCTCAAATGTGTACCAGCCAAACAACAAAATTTATCCTAATAAATCTGCATCTTATACCATAACCTACAAGGCAGTTTCAGACCATGGATGCCGCGATTCTGCCCAACACGACATCGCTTTGTTGGAGCGTCCTGTCTCTGAATTTACCATCAACGATTCCATTCAATGTTTCAAAGGCCACTTATACAGTTTTACCAATAAAACAACCTTTAGTGCCATGAGTACCTTGAGTTATTGGTGGGATTATGCAAATGGAAATAAGACCACTGGGATCACACCGGTTAATGCGACATACAACGCTGCATCATTGTATCCAATGAGCCTTGTGTCATATTCATCGCTAACAAATTGCTACGATACCATTGAGAAGATTGTAGTGGTAGCTCCACATGCAAATGTTAGGTTTGCTCTCAACAATGATTCCCAGTGCTTCAGATTTAACCGATTTGTGGTTCAAAACAATACGAGTGTTCAGTTTGGAAGCATGCGCTACAATTGGAATTTTGGCGACAATACAAAAGACACTGCAAAGAGTCCAATTAAATCATACAAGAATAGCGGCTCATACACCATTAAATTAATGGTTGAAACCAATTACAATTGCAAAGATTCTACAACACTTCCTATTGGGTTCTATGCCACACCGAAGGCTGGTTTTGTAGTCAACGATATTGACCAATGTTTTAACAAGCACAGTTTTGATTTTACCAATACATCCGCTGTTAGCAGAGGTGATTTTAGCTCTAAATGGTGGTTCGACGATTTAAGTACTGGCATTACAAAAGACTTCATAGGGAAACAATTTAACCTGCCTGAAAACCATTTTGTGGAGTTGTCTATCATTACCGATAAAGGCTGTACTGACACATCGAGAAATTTGATTTACCTCGAAAACCACCACAATTCTACTATCGATTTTACTGAGCTAGATTCTCAATGTTGGAAGAGTAATTTGTTTAATTTCGTTAACACCAAGACCAATGCGCGCGTTACGTTTATAAGCAGCAAATTGGTATTTGGCGACGGACAAACGTCAAATATTGATAAGCCAAATTCTTTGAAGTTTAGATACGAAGGTTTGTTCAAAGTAATGTTGGTTACGCAATCTGCCGTTTCTTGCATGGATACTACCTACAGAACGGTGCGCATTTATCCGCATCCTAAGACCTCATTTACCGCCGACAAGGTTTGTTTTCCTGAGCCTGTAGTTTTCAAAAACAATACAAGCATTAGTTCAGGTATAATTAGGAGTTACGACTGGAAATTTGGCGATAACAGTAGCAGTGCTATTTCCGAGCCTATTCATAATTACACCAGCGCAGGCGTTTACAACGTGCAACTCATTACCAGTTCTAGCTATAACTGCAAAGACACCCTTTTGATTCCTTCAGCAGCGGTGGTGCAAGCGAAACCAAAAGCGAATTTTAGTTTCACCCAATTGCCTACCATAGAGCAGGACCAAACCCGTTTGCAGTTTAAAAATCTGTCTTCTTCTAACAGCACCCGATATGACTGGGATTTTGGAAACGCAAGCAGCAGTATTCAAAAAGAGCCTATTGGCTTGTACCAAGACACTGGAAGATTCTGGATTACGATGGTGGCTTATACCAGCGAAGGCTGTTCTGATACCGTTCGCAAAACCACAGGCATGATTATCCCTGATTTCTTCTACTATTTACCAAATGCATTCACACCAAACGACGACCCATTTAATGCCAATTATAAGGGCGTGGGAAGTGCATTTATATACAAATTCCATTTAGAAATATTCAACCGTTGGGGTGAGAAAATGTTCGAAACCTTCGACATCAATCAAGGTTGGGACGGCACCTACAAAGGCGAAATCTGCATGGAAGGTGCTTACCTCTGCCGCGTTCAACTGGTGCCATTCAAAGGCAGGATGAAAGTGTATCAGCAGATGTTTATGTTGATGAGGTAGAGACGAAGGGTCTAGGGGCTGGGTCCCGATAGCTATCGGGATAGGGTCTAGTTATTAGTTAATCGTTAATAATTATTTGTTATTAGTTCTGAAAACGAAAACATGAAGCATTTTCGATTGCCTTCCTCCTGCTACTCCCTCCGGTCGTGAAATTGCTGCGCTAAGTTCTTGTTACTCCCTTTGGTGTACTCCCTTTGGTCGTGAGAACACTCCACTTCGTTCCGTTTAGTTCGTGAGAACGCCACACTTCGTTTCACTAAGTTCTTGCTCACTATTTATAAGCTTCCGCACACGCCATTCCATCTAGCGCCGCACTGACTATTCCTCCTGCATATCCAGCACCCTCGCCGCATGGGAAAAGATTTTCAATCTGGGTATGACGGTAAGTGTCTTTGTCGCGCGGAATGCGCACAGGGGAGGAGGTTCTGCTTTCTACACCCACCAATAGGGCTTCATTGGTTCTATAGCCTTTCATGCTTTTGCCAAAATGACTCAAGCCTTCAGCCAATGATTGTCCAATAAAAATGGGCAATATTTTATGCAAATCAGCCGAAGTAACCCCTGGTAAATACGAACACTCAGGTAAGTCTTTTGATACTTTCTTTACAATGAAATCGTCCATGCGCTGAGCCGGTGCAACTATGCTTTTGTTAAGCGCAAATGCTTTCTGTTCTACATGTTTTTGAAATGCCAAGGCGGCCAATGGTCCTTCGCCATAGGTTTGCAACCAATGGGCTGGGTTAACCGTTACCACCATACCACTGTTCGAAAATTTGCCATTGCGTTTGCTAGGACTCCATCCGTTCACCACCACTTCTCCTGCATCGGTTGCCGCTGGTGCTATAATGCCTCCCGGGCACATGCAAAAGGAAAACACACCATTGCCTGCTGCTTGGGTCACCAAGCTGTATGACGCTGGGGGCAAATATTCTCCGCGGTCGGCCATCTTGTATTGTATACTGTCTATAAGTTCTTGGGGATGTTCTATGCGCAAACCCAAGGCAAATGGTTTGGCTTCAATATGTACATTTTTGCGGCTCAACAATTCGAAAATATCTCGGGCCGAATGTCCTGTTGCCAATATTACGGCATCTACCGTTACGTCTTCATTTCCGTTTACCTGTATGCTTTCTATTTTACCATCCTTAATGGAAAAGTCAGTGAGCTTGGCGTTAAACCTTATGTCACCGCCGGCTTTGATAATGGCCTCGCGCATGTTTTCAATAATGCCAGGCAATTTGTTGGTGCCTATATGCGGATGGGCATTGATTAAAATATCGGGATTGGCTCCATGGTCTACAAAGGTTTGTAAGACTTTTAAAACATTGCCGCGCTTTTTACTTCGGGTGTAGAGTTTACCATCGCTGTATGTTCCAGCGCCACCTTCACCAAAGCAATAGTTGCTCTCGGGATTTACGACAAGTTCTTTGTTTAATACCGCCAAATCGCGTCGGCGTTCTTTAACGGTTTTACCTCTTTCAATTACCAATGGCCAATAGCCATTTTCTATCAACTGCATGGCGGCGAATATGCCAGCGGGGCCAAAACCTACCACTGCCACTCTACGCTTTAATAATTTTTCTTCTGACAAATTAAAACCACCTGGCAAGACTTCCATGGTTTCGCCATTTAAATAGGCTTCAATACGCAAGAGGTAAACCGGACTTTTACGCGCATCGATAGAGCGTTTTAGAATTCTAAATGCCGTTAATTGATCATTGTCTATGCGCAGCGCTCGGCATACTTGTTGACGGATAAAAACCTCGTCGAAGGCCTTTGCTGGTTCTAGTTTTAATTCTAATTCTTCGGGCATTGGGCTGGGATTAGAATTTATTCGCCTTCAACTGGTGCCAATGGTTTGTTGCGGGCTTCTAAAGCAGCTAGTTTTTCTTTTGCAGTTGCTACAATCTCAGGGTTGTCAAATTGCTCCATCACACTATTTAATGTGGCCTTTGCTTGGAATTCGTCGCCTTTCTTCAAGTAGTAATCAGACAATAAAATGAAAGTTTTGCCCAACCAAAAATCATAGTTGTTGAATTGGTTGTTAAACTCCATGATGCTTTTTTTGCATTTGTCTAAACTGTCTTGTGAATATCTGATATACGCTTCGTAGTATTTCGCTTCAGCAGCGTATACGTCTTGTTGTGATTTTAATGTTTTGGCAAAATAAGCACTAGCCACTTTATACATGCTATCATTTAAGTAGTAGCGTCCAATGGCATTGTTCGCCTCACCTTTTTCTGAATTGGTAATTTGGTCGTATTTTAAAATTTGCTCTGCTTTTATTTTCGCTTTTTCGTATGATTTTGTTTTGTTGTGGCAAATCAATTGACCGTACAAAGCCTTGCGAGATGACAAAGTATTGCTGCTGTATTTCTCAAGTTGTTCGTAAAAAGGGAGTCCTTTCTCACAATCTTGGCGTTTGCTGTAAATGTTGCACACTTGCAATATAGCATCCTCTTTGTACTCAGAATTTTGGTAATTGGCTACAAATTCCAGATGCTCAAGGGTGTTGCTGGTGTCTTTCAAATTCAAATAACTCAAGCCACTGTAATAATGGGCTTGTAAAGTGAAGAAACCATTGCCGAAATTGTTTAAGTATTCTTTAAAATCTGCTGTTGCTTCCTTGTATTTGTTGCTGGTAAATTTCCTGTAGGCTGCATCATAGTATAACGAATCTTCTTTGCTGGTACTGATGTTTACGTTAGGCAAAGTTTTAACCCAATCTAAGTATTCTTTGATGTTGCTTTGTTTCTTGGCTACAACCTCCGCATTTTTAATTGCTTTTGAGGCCTCTGGTGTTCCCGGGTAAGTGCGGGCAATGTATTTGTATGTTTCCATTGCTTTGCCGTAATCGTTACGCGCATAGTAAATACTGGCCAAACGAACGTGGCATTCTTTTACCAATGGACTGTTGGGGTAATCGCCAATCAAATAATTGTAGTTGCGTTCAGCTTCAACATCGTTTTCTAAACTTAAATAAACCTCAGCGGTTTGGAACACAGCTTCAGGTATAAACAAAGAATTAGGGTAGGAACTTGTAATCTTTTTTAGGACGACAATTTTTGATGTTTGTTTGCCTTGTAAACCATAGATCATGCCTTGTTGGAACATGGCATAATCGGCGCCTGGTTTGCGGTTGCTGATGATATAGGTATACGCATCTAAAGCGGCATTGTAATTTGAAATGGCAAAATAGCAATCGCCCAATCTTAAGGTTGCATCATGGAACATGCTTTCGGGTAAAGTATAGCCAACGCTTTGTTTGTAGCTCAAAAAGTAATTGGCTGCCTCCGCAAACTTCTGTTGCTTGTAATAGGTATAAGCTATTCCGTACAATGCTTCTGGGTAGTATTTGGTCTTCTTGGTTTCAGCTATATCCATAAACTTTTGATAAAAGCTGCGTGCATTGTCGTATTTAAAACGGTTGTATTCTATTTCACCCAACCAATAATTGCTCTCCCCGGAGATTTCACTGCTGCTGTTTAATGCAATGCAGCGTTTAAACATGCCTTCTGCACCGGAAATGTCTTTTTGTAAATACAATTCCTCAGAACGCAAGAATAAGATTTTTTGGTACAAATCTTTGGTGCTTTCATCTGAAATATTCATGTCCTCCAACACAGCGATTGCCGCTTTGTAGTCGTTGCTGGTGTATAAAAGCGTGGCTAAATTTTTACTGCCTTCGTTCTTGTATTTAGACTTTGGAAAAGTTTCGTTGAAACGCTGATAAGCAGCAACTGCTTTGTTGTTGAATTCGAGTTCTTGGGCCAATTTGGCATATGCAAACATGGCTTCTTCTTGAATCGATTTGTCAAATTCAGTTCTTTGTGCTTCGTAAAAGGCATTGAATGCATTTTGCTTTTTCCCTATTTTCAAAAAGCAATCGCCCAAATGGTAACTAGCACTCTGGGCCATGGCATCTCCTGAATTGGCAATTCTTTCGAACAATTCAGAACTCTTGATGCAGTTTTTATTGGAGAAATACGTGTAACCAATTTCGTACGCTTCGGCATTGGTCAATTCATTTATTTTGTATCGACTGCTTTCAAAATATGTTTGTGCTTTTTCGTAATTTCCTAATCGATAATGGCATTTTCCCAAGAGCATATCGCGGTTGGTATTCAATTCTGCAAAGTCTTTAGAACCCGCAAAGTCAATGGCCTTTTGATACTCGTTTTGGAGGTAATAAATTTCAGCGATGTAAAGTTTAACTGCACCAATATTTTGGTCTTGCACCTGCTTGAATGCGGCAAGTGCTTTTGTGTAATCTTTGTCCATGTAGCAGGCATAGCCATAATAGTAAGTTGCCTCCGTTCTGTATGGATTGTCGGTATTGGTTAAGGGGTATAATATTTCTTTAGCCTCTTTGGTTTTGTTGCTCTTGATGTAACAATACCCTAATCGATAAGCATAACGTTCCTTGTCTTCTCCGCTTAGGTTTGATTCCTGAACAGTTTTGTAGTAAGACAGTGCACTTTTGAATTTTCCAAGCTTGAAATAATAATCGCCCAATTCTAAGTTTGCCGCATTTATCTTCCTGCTTTGTGGATAGCGTGCAATGAAATCCAACATATTGGCAAGCGCATTGTTGTGCAGCAATTTCAATTTGCAACTGGCAATGTAAAACTCCACATCACTCGTGTTAATGTTGTCAGTTGCGTATGGGAGGTAATCCATGAAATTGGAAATTGCAGCATTGTACAACTGTTTGTCATACAACTCCAACGCGGTATTGTAGAGTTTTATCTTGTCTTCGTTGGCTGCAGTTTTCTGTGCCTTGGCTTGAATAAAAATCAAACTAAGCAAACTGATCAAAATGATTCTGTATAAACGCTGAATGGTCATGATATCTAGGCAAATTTCGTTTATCGTAGGCGCTGTTGCAAAAGGAGTTTTAAACATAGTGTACTCAGATTGAGATAGTCTGATAATTCATTGGTTTTATTATTGTTTCAACGGCGTTTTTCTCGTTTTCTTGTGCTATTTTTGTCACATGAGAAAATTTACTCTATTGGGTTTGTGTTTTTATACAATGGCGCTAATGGCGCAATTTGAGGTGAACCGCAGCACAGGTGCCGTTCCCCTTCACAATGTTTTTGAACCGGATAGCCTTTCAAAAGTTCAAAGTGGAATATACAATATCAGCAATACCTATCCTGTTCCCGCAGGAATAGATCCAGTACTTAAATACCAAGCCAACCAAGTGCGGCATGCGTTGTCAACACAAAGTATGCCCGCCTCTAAAAAACGTTCGGCTTTTATGCCTCAAGTTTTGAGCGGTTTCTCTGGTGCTTTGAACGAGGGAACACCCAACGACAACAATATGGCCGTAAACAACGATAGTTTTGTTGTTTCCGTTTTAAATACTTTTATCCGAGTATACAACACCAATGGGGTTTTTAAAAAGAACTGGAGTCTAGAGTTTTTTCCAAAAGACCCTAAAGCAAGTTCGCCGGGTGTTGGAACACTCGACAGGAGCTATGATCCAAAAATTGTTTTTGATCCTGTCGCCAACCGTTTTATTATTGTTTACCTCGAAGGCAGCGAAAGCACGGATACCCGCATTATGGTAGCCTACAGCAAAACCAATAGTCCACTCGATGGATGGAATGTTTACCAACTCGATGGCAATCCTTTCGGCGGCAAAGTTTGGACCGATTATCCAATGATCGCTATCAATGGTGAAGATCTTTTTATAACGGTTAATATTCTTAGAGACAATACCGATTGGCGCGATGGTTTTACACAATCTGTTATTTGGCAATTGCCGAAAAGCCGGGGTTACAATGGCGATACCTTGCAATACAACTTATGGAGCGACCTGAAGTACAATGGCAAATCTATTTGGAACATTTGCCCGGTGCAAGATGCGTTTCAACCGGGTAAAGAGGGTATGTATTTCTTATCGGTTCGCCCTGGTGATAAATCGAACGATACTGTTTTTCTTCAAAGCATCAACCACAATTTTAGCAGCGGAAACGCCGAATATTCGTTTAAAGTGCTGAAGTCAAATAAAAAATATGGCTTGCCACCGGTGGCGCCTCAAAAAACGGCTGGTTTTAGATTGCAAACCAATGATGCCCGCGTGCTTGGCGCTTTTTACGTAAACGATAAAATTCAGTATGTACAAACATCGATGAACACTGTAAACGGTCGTTCGTCTGTATACCACGGTACTGTTCAATACCCCGATGCGGCTCTACCTGAAATTACCGCCAACATGATTTCATACGACAGTGTCGATATTGCTTACCCAAGCATTGCAAGTGCAGGAAATAAAGTATACGGCAGACAAAGTCTTATCACGTTTTCCCATAGTGGTGAAAATATTTTTCCAGGTACATCTGTGGTGTATTACGACAACAGCGGAAATTATTCCGATTTGTTAATGGTAAAAAAAGGCCAAGGCATTATCAACAGCTTTATTGCAGATACTTCAGAACGCTGGGGCGATTATACTTCCATACAAAGGCGCTACAAAAATCCAAACGAGTTTTGGATTACGGGTTCTTATGGTAAGAACACCAACGCTGTAGGCACATGGATCAGTAAAATTAGCATCAACGACCCTTCAGTAGGCATTCAAAGCACAGCAGAAAAACAAATGCAGGAATTGGATGCTTACCCAAATCCTGTAGCCGATGTGCTTACTTTGCCATTTATCATAAACAATGTTGCAATGGTTCAAATACAAGTTTACGATCAATCGGGAAAGTTGATGCTCTCATTGACTGAAAATCAAAATCCAGGACAACAAAAGGCATTTATCAATACGTCTGAATTTGCTTCAGGTATTTATTTTTATACCATCACCGCAAATGCACAATTAATCTCCAATGGAAGTTTTAGCAAGTAACGAGACCCCACTTGAGTTAACCGATTATTTAATTAATTCTGACAATTTTGACCTTGAGAAAATCAGACATGGCGCCGTTTTGTTGTTTGATAAACCAGAACTTTGGTCTTCTTTTCAATTGGTTAAAAAAGTGCGTTACTTAAGCAAGGCCGTTAGAGTTGGTCATGCTGGTACCCTCGATCCATTGGCTACAGGTCTTTTGATTATTTGCACAGGCAAATGCACTAAAATGATAGAGAAGATCCAAGACATGGAAAAAACTTACACCGGTGTTTTTAATTTTGGCAAGACCACCCCGTCTCACGATTTAGAAACCGAGTTTGATGGAGAATTTCCATACGAACATATCAAAGAGTCTGATATCGATGCAGCTGTTCAAACCTTTATGGGCGATGTTGCTCAAACCCCACCGCGTTTTTCAGCCATTAAAGTAAATGGCGTCCGCGCCTACAAAATGGCCAGGAATGGGGAAGAAGTGGAAATGAAAAGTCGGTTCATTAAAATATACGGTTTCAAAGTCGACAAACAATTGCCTGATATGGCATTTGAAGTAAACTGCAGCAAAGGAACCTATATCCGTACTTTGGCCAGCGATTTTGCCGCCCATTTGAAAAGTGGTGCTTACCTCACCCAATTGAGACGAACTGCCATTGGCGATTTTAAAATTGAAAATGCGTTTAGTATTGAAAATTTTGAGCAACTTTGCAGACGATAGTTTATGAGGATTTTTAATTCGATTGGTCGCTTACCAGAGTTTTCTAATACCGTTTTTACCCAAGGTACGTTTGATGGTGTTCATTTAGGACATCAAAAGATTCTTAAACGTTTAAAAGATGAAAGCCTAAAGGCAGGAGGTGAAAGTGTTCTGTTGACTTTTTGGCCCCATCCCCGCTTGTTTTTATTCCCTGATGACAACGGTTTGAAACTTTTACAAACGCTGGAGGAAAAAATGGATCAATTGGAAAAGGCGGGTGTCGACAATGTCGTTGTTTTGCCTTTTACAAAAGAGTTTAGCCAAATGTTGCCAGAAGATTTTATTAAAGATTTTTTGGTCAATTCGCTTAATATTCACACGGCAATAATTGGATATGACCACCGCTTTGGCCGCAACAGAGAAGGGGATATCAATTTGCTTAAATCTCTCGAAAAACCATACAATTACAAGGTCTTAGAAATTGGTCCTGAAGACATAGACCATATTACCATTAGCAGCACCAAAATCCGCAATTCATTGCTTTCTGGTGATGTTGATACGGCGAATGCTTATTTGGGAAGACCCTATTCGTTTTGCGGAACAGTGGTTCATGGTAAAAAACTAGGCAAAACTATTGGGTACCCAACCGCCAACTTGGACATCAACCACCCTAATAAACTTATTCCTGCCAATGGTGTTTATGCTGTTCAATGCAAAGTTGATGGCCAAATTTATGGAGGCATGATGAATATTGGCAACAACCCAACGGTGCCGGGAAAAGATTTCAGTATTGAGGTAAATATCTTCGATTTTAGTGCCGATATCTACGGTAAAGTTGTCGAAATCTTCGTAATAGCAAGAATTAGAGATGAAAAAAAGTTTGGAAATATAGAGGAATTAGCGTTAATTTTGCATCTCGACAAAAAAAACGCTCTTGAAAAGATCCTTCATTTATAAATGCCTAGCCTTTATTGCTTTCTTCTTGGTAAGCAATGGTTATGCTGATGGACTTCACTTAAACGCGTTTGTTTCTTTGAACGATGCTGAACCTGGTTCTGATCCTTCTCGTCTCACTTCTGCATTCGATTCTACCTTTTGCTCTGCTTGGGATATTTATTTGAATACTTGGGACACCGAAGTATTGAATCCCTACACCTATGATTACAGCAGTTTCAAACAACCAGTTAATATTGTTTTGGCTGCAGATTCTTTTGGTTTTGTGATGCCTATAACTAACGTTGTTACATCAACTTATGGTCCAAGACACGGCAGAGCGCACCAAGGGGTTGATTTAGATCTTGAAACCGGAGATACCGTGGTGTCGGCCTTCGATGGTGTGGTGCGTATGTCCCGATACTACGGCGGTTATGGCAATATGGTGGTGGTTCGTCACCACAATGGGTTGGAAACCTTATATGGCCACTTGTCCAAAGTATTGGTTGAGCCAGGGCAAAAAATTAAGGCAGGTGCTTTTGTTGGTTTAGGTGGAAATACGGGGCATAGTTTTGGTTCGCATCTGCATTTTGAAATTCGTTTCATGGGCCAACCAATTGATCCTTCAAAGTTTATTTCTTTCGATAATTTTTCGCTGCTTAACAACGATGTGCAAATTGACAGCACCACGTTTGACAACGGCAAATTGATTCACAAACAAAGACAAGCAGATGCTGAGTTTGCTGAGTCTCACTATAAGTCGGTTAAGAAACCAGTTTCTAAGTACCATGTTGTTCGCTCAGGTGAGACGCTTAGCTCTATTGCCCGCAAGCACAAGACAACAGTCTCTAAGCTTTGTAAAATGAACAAGCTTCGTTCTACAAGTATTCTGAGTTTGGGCCGTAAGTTGAAGGTGAAATAAGCTCGGATTTTAATTCTGAATGTTCTATTAAACTTTTTCCAGTTACATTCTTATTTAATCCTTGATTTGTTTTCGGTGGCAAACTTTTCCCAACTGTTGGCTTTCTTATTGCTGCTGCCGGTTTTGGCGCCGAACCCCCTCGGATTGGCCTGAAAGATATGACACATTGCTGCCGCTAAACCGTCTGTTGCATCCAAATGTGTTGGCATGTCGTCAAATTTTAAAAGCCTTTGCAACATTTCTGCTACGGCTTCTTTGCTCGAATTTCCAGAGCCTGTAATACTCAATTTTATTTTTCTTGGTTGGTATTCGTAAATCGGCATTTCACGCATCAAAGCGGCTGCAATTGCAACACCTTGAGCACGCCCAAGTTTTAGCATCGATTGCACATTTTTGCCATAAAAAGGCGCTTCAATGGCCAATTCATCGGGTTTGTAACTGTCTATCAATCCTGTAACCCGCTCGAAAATGTGCTTGAGCTTGATGGCATGGTCTTCCAACTTATCCAAACGGATAATGCCTATGCTGATTAAAGAAAATTCTTTTCCCTTTAAGCCAACTACACCATAACCCATTATATTTGTACCTGGGTCTATACCCAAAACAATTCGGTCAAAATCCTCTAATTCCAATCGTTGCAACACAAGACAAAGATACATAAAAATGTCAATTGGCAATCTGTTTTCAAGCTTATAAAATGGTTGGTGCCATTTCTAATTGCCCTAATACTGTATAAGAAGTTCTATAAAAATGCAGGGGTTTCCTTCGAGTTTTTCTTTCTGCAATTTACCTCACTGCCTTGGTATTGGTACCTTGTTTTAATCGGTTTTTCTTTGCTCAACTGGGGACTTGAAATCCGCAAATGGCAATACTTAATTTGTAAAATAGAACTGCAATCTTTTAAAGTGGCCAGTAAATCGGTGCTCTCAGGTATGGCAGTTTCTCAACTACTGCCTTTTAGAACAGGCGAATTTTTAGGCCGCTTAGCGTTTGTGCGCGATGACAATAAAATCAATGCGGGTATCTTGTCTATTGCCGGTAGTTTTACCCAGCTCTTGGTTACCTTGTTTTTCGGCACTTTGGCTTTTTTTTATATCCAACCAATAGAAATTCCTCTGTATTTTGTACTTTCACTTATTGCCTTGATCGTGCTTTTGGGTATAGGATATCAATACATGCCTCAATTTATTCCCCTCAAACAAAGTGCTTTTTTTACCGCTATACGCGAGGCTTTAGGATTTTTAAAACGCAGCGACCGTCTTCGCTTAATTGGCTTTTCAAGTTTGCGCTACTTGCTTTTTGTTTTGCCCTATGCACTAATGGCACAATATTTTCAGGTTGGAGGATCGAGTGATTTGTTGTCCTTGATGTGCTCGGTGTCTTGCATTTTTTTTCTACAAACGGTTTCTCCAAGTTTTATATTAACCGATTTGGCCATACGCATCAGCGTTCCTGCTCTGGTTTTTTCCGGGTCATTTGATGCCAGTAATAACTTTGATTTTATGCCGGGCATGGTGATCTATGTGTTTAATATTCTTATACCAATGCTCATAGGAGCAGGTATTCTTTTGTCTTTGAAAATGAAAAAATAATGGGCTTTATTATCGGGGTATTTTTGATCGTATTTGTCTTACTCGCCTTGATTGCTTGCATCTACACAGCTTTTATGTTTTGGTGTGCGGGTAGGTTTAGAATAGAACCTAAAATGGAAACAATAAACCCCATTGTAGAAGGGCTATCTGTTTTAATTCCTTTTAGAAACGAAGCTGTGAATTTAGAAAATTGCTTAAATGGTTTTATTCAGCAAAAAAATATTTCGTTTCCATTTGAAATACTTTTAATAGACGATGGTTCTGAGGATGAAAGCGCTGCGGTTATTGCAGAATTCGCAGGCCGTTTGCCCTTTCAATTTATTAACTCTAATGGAGTAGGGAAGAAGGCTGCCTTACAAACTGGAGTTGCAGCCGCACAATACAATATTGTTTATACTGTTGATGCCGATTGTGTTTTAGGTTCCAATACCCTAGCCTATATGGCAAGCACTTTCCAAGCTGAAAATTTAAATATGCTTTGCGGATTGGTCAATCTTGCGCCTGCTAAGGGTTTGTTTCAAAACTTGCAAGCCGCTGAATCTGCTGCTCTTGTAGGCATTAGTGCCGTGATGTTGAATTCAAGCAAACCGGCTACCTGCAATGGGGCTAATTTGATGTTTCGCAAGGATGTTTTTATGCAATTGAAAGGCTATGAAAATTACAAACATTTAAGTTCGGGCGACGACGATTTTTTAATGCATGCGTTTTTTAATCATAATTTAGGGGCCTGTCGCTACGCCATGCATCCAGATGCGGCGGTAAGCACCAAACCTGAAAAATCAATAAGTACTTTCTTTGCTCAAAGAGCCCGCTGGGCCAGTAAGCGCAAGCACTACCTCTTTCCTTACAATAAGTATTTGTTTGCCTTAATGGGATTGAAATTCTTGACTTATTGGGCACTGCTTTTCTTTATGGTAATTAACTGTTTTTATTGGGGAAGCAGCACACCTTGGGTTTTGTTCCTTTTGCTTTATGTGTCAGAACTCGCATTTGCAAAGCGCTTGGGCGAGGTTTTAAAGTTAAATTACCTTTCGATTTTTATCTTGCCTTTGTATCAATTTTACTTGCCCTTTGTATTGATCTACTCAAAATTGTTCCGCATTCAATGGAAGGGTAGGATTATAGATGCGAAATAACTACTCAATAGTCGAAAACCCAAGCGGTAAGGTTTAATTTAAAAGGTGAAACGTCCCTTTTTTGATGCGTGTAATTTTTTGACAGTCTCTGTATTTGATGCAGTACATCAATAAATTATCACTGCAGATTTCTCCATTGCTTAATTTTCCATCCCATGTTTCGCCGTTCTCAGATTGCCAAATCAATTCTCCCCAACGCGAATAAATGCGTATTTCTGCATCAAATTTTAGGCTGTTATCAGGAAAACGGTCGTTCATGCCATCGTCATTTGGTGTAAAAGCATTGGGTATCCAAAAAATAAAATCACCATTTTTTTGCAACAACGCTATGGTGTCGCTCACCTCGCACAGGTTGCTGTCTCGAATACTTAAGGTGTATTTTCCAGGAGACTTAACAACGATGTTTTGCGTGGTTTCGCCAGTGCTCCATAAATAGTTATTGGCAATTGGTCCTTGAATTAGATAGCGCTCAAAATAACAAATGCTGTCGTCTTGCCCAATGAATATTGGTTTAGTTTTAAAATAATCAATTTCAATGCTGTCTGTTTTTAATGAACAAATATTATTTCTAACAGTATAGTTGCCCTTTGACTTAAACCATTTTATATGGCTGCTGTCTCCATCATTCCAAGTGATTGTTTTATAGCGATAAGGTATGCTAATTGATGTCGATGCATTTTTGCAGAAATTCATTCTGTCCGGCAAAACATCAAAGCTTTCGTCGAAAAATTTAATTTCAAAAGTATCTGAAATGCTTTTGCATGGGCCAGTGAATTTAAAGCTGTAAATACCGGGTTTTGTAAAAAGTCTGGTCTTAAATTGACCGGTATCACCCCAGGTAAATTGGGCACCTTGGTTGTACTTGCTCAAGTTATATCTTGCACCATTTTTGGCGCAAACTATGGTGTCATTTACTTTTACTTGCTCTAAAACTGGGTGGGCGCTCAAGCGCATGGTATCTGAATATTCGATGCATTGGGCCTGAAAGTTTATCCAGTATAATCCAGTATCTTTAAATGTGCGTGTAGTCAATTTGCTGCCATCCTCCCATTTGATGATTTGGTATTTTGGGTTCAGCGTTAATTGGTAATTTATTGGCAAACAAAGCTGTGTATCTCTAAAAATATCTAAATTTTGCTTTTGCTTGCGCTTCACATTGACCTGAACGGTATCAAAACAAATATTGCTGTCGTTGTCGATGATTTTTAAATAAAATTGTCGTGCATCGTTTAGAGCCATACTAACTGGCTTGGCCATTTTGTTACCCCCGTTTATATAATTGGCTGGCTGCCATTCGTAGACATATCCTGTGTTGCAAATCACCCCTAAGTTTCCCGGGATATTTCCGCCAAGTAAAACCCTTTCGCCTTCGCATATTACAGTGTCTCTTCCAGCATCTGACAATAGCTTGCCTTGTCCAAAATATATGTCATCAATGGCAAAATCGTAACCCATAATGGTGGATGCATAGGTTTCGAATCTGGCAATGGCTGTAGAGCTGTTGCCTGAATTCCAGGTTACTTTGATCTCTTTCCAAACAAATGGTGTGTTGCTAATGGTTAAAACCGTTAGGATGTCATTGTTTATTTTTAAGCGGATTTGTGCAGGAGCCAGAGTTGGTTTGTTCATCGAACAATACCACATTGAAAAGGTGTAGGTGGTATTTTCTTCTACGGCTATATTTTGGTAAAAATCATAATCCCAGCCATTTTTATTGCGTGGGTCCACATACAAGTAGTGGCCAAGCTGTGTGCCCAGTGTTTTGTCTGTTTTTACTTCATCGAGGTATAGGGGTTGAAAAGGCTTGTTGGCCCGCCATCTAAATACCGTATTGCCAGTAAATGGGGCAGGATTGTTTACATTGTTAAGCGGATTGACTTTTAAACAAGAATTGCTAGGCTTTTCAAAATTGCCATTCGACCATAAATTGACCATGCAGCTGTTCTGAGCCCAAACGCCATTCAGAAATAAAAACAGTGAAAATATTAAAATTGGTCTCTGCATTTGCCAAGATAATTGCTATTTACAAAACAAACATAAGTCGAAATTGTGTGGTTTAGTGAATGGATTAGAAAAACAAATAAAGAACGGGGCCTACTTCTGAATCATTTCTTCTCCTGGAAGCGTTGTTTTTTCTTAATAAAATACATACTTACGGAGAACACGAATACAAGAAGCACCAAGTACAATTTCCAATTGCCAAACCCACCGATTTTGTATTGAACCGTCGCTTCTATGCACGAAATAGCTGCTGCCATTAAATACAATACTATACCAACCTGTTTGCTGACCAAAGATTTTTTCTCCATTATTTCTCTTTTTTTGCCGAATCCTGAATGCTAATTACACCTCTTGGCTTTTTGATTACCCAATCGCTGAAATCTTGCTTGCTCTCCATGCCTTCTCCCGTTAATATTTCATTTTTGGTGGTAATGCGCACAAATTTATCGGTGTAAATAATTTGTTTTTTTTGGTCCCAAATTAATTTCTCTGTATTTAGCTTTTCGCCTTTGTTGTTCATTACCACAACATTTTGACTCACCTCAGTAATTTTTTGTGTTTGATATGAAATGCCTTTTTCAGCACTTAAATAACTTTCTGCTTTGCCTTCATCGTTGTAAAAATTGCCCGTTATGCCTTTGGGCATGCGCACAATGTCGTTGCCGTCTTTTTTGTATCCAATTAGTTGCTTTGCAAATATCTTGGCTTTCAATCTGCCGGAGTCGTTGTAATTGATGGTAACATTGCGGCCTTCTTGTGTAAACAACATCGTGTCTGCTTGCAGCATTTTGGCCACATTTTTAGAGGCATAATCACCACATGAACCGATTAAGATTGCCGCAAATAATAGGTACAACAGCTTGTTCATGTTTTTGATTTTTCGTTAGCAATTGATGCCAAGCCTTAATAGAATTTTCTTTGTTTAAACCAATTGTCAGCTAAGGTAAATCCTATTGTTAGTCTAAAAACATTTTCTGCCAACATACCATTTAACGTATTGCCACGGTGTATGTATTCTGCTGTGAAGTTAAACAATGATTTCAATAAGATTTTATTTCTACCATCAACATCGGTTCTTGTTTTTGGTATGCCAAAACCGAAGCTGATGCCATATTCTTTTAATGCGGTTATTTCTTTTTTATTGTCTAGAAAAAGGTAACCGGTGTTGAGCATTCTAAAACCAAAACGGTATTCAATTCTCGCTTTGCGTTTGCCTTTTGCCTTTACACTTTCAGAAAAATCAACATCTGGGTCGGGTCTGTAGGCGAAGCCCAAACTGATTTGTGAGCTGTTGCCAAAAGAATCATTGAATAGATTTTTGTCAATCTTCGACCACATATCGGTTCGGTAATCTGCCGCCACCATCCAAAGTTTATTAAACGTAGCGCTAAATCCGGCTGAAAAACACATTGGTAAATGCGTTTTGCCTCTTAGGTTATTCTCGTTTAAAACGGTGTCTTTTTTTGCTGTCGTGTAATAGTTGCTGATATTTAAAACCTGTCTGTATTCATTGTAGCGAATGCTTGCTTGGTTGCTTATGGTGGCACCATAAACAAAACGAACCGGATAACGGTAAGTTTTGTAAATCATTTTTCCGCCTTCTAGCACTGAATCACGACGTACAATGGTATCGCGGTTGCGCTCACCTTGCAGCCCCAAATCGAATTTAAAACCATTCAGTTGTGTGTTCTTGTCGTAATAGGTTGCGCGCGATTTTCCGGTATCAAAGAGGTAATAGGTTTCGGTCGATCTGCTTTGCCCAAATAGAAACGAACTGTTTAATCCTATCGATAAATTTTGGGTCAAATTAACCGCATTGATCAAATATAAACGGCTTAATCCTCCAAGGTTTGAATAGTAGTTTCCCAATTGACCATAGGTGGCATCTTTGGTTTTAAAGTAAGAAACATTAATGCTAGAATATGGGGTAATGCCAAATGCGACGGCCCATAAGGTTCTGTATTCTTTGTATAATTTGTTTTCACTTTTTTTGGAGGAGCTGTCTTTTAAAACTTGTTTTTTGTAAACAGGAAAGGCCAAACCAAAATAGTTGATGTTGCCGTTGTAATTGGTCCTCGCGCTGCTGTCTGTATATACTTTGCTGTATTGTGCTCTAAAACCAAAATCCAAAGAAACCTGTTTCATTGCACCCACCGAGGCCGGATTGGATAGCGAAATGGTTCTGCTGGTTCTTATGCCATTGCTGCTTCCGCCCAAGGCGCGGCTAAAAGCATTTGAGTATTGCTCAATTTCGCCAAATCCACGGCTTGAGTAAGGTGAACTGGTATTGTTTTGCGCATAAGTAATGCTGTAACAAATCAGGAAGAAACAGATGACTGCGTTTTTTTTATTTTTCATTCAGTAATAACAGGGCGTATAAACCTTCAAGGACAAAGTTTTCGTTCGCAAATATCTTGTATTTAGATGGGATAACAAAATGGGAATGGTCGCCTCCGCAGAGCACCGTTTGTAGATTCGGGTACTTTTTTGTGAAAGTTTGAATATAGCCTTCTATTTCATGCTGCATGCCCAACAGGACTCCATTTGCCATCGCTTCTTTGGTGTTGCTTCCCATAGTGAAATTTGCATCTTTGATATCGACCAAAGGCAAACGACCAGTGAATTGGTGCATGGCCTTTAAGCGCATTGCAATGCCTGGAGATATATTGCCACCATTATAGTTTAAATCAGGATCTAAAAAATCGATGGTCATGCAGGTGCCAATGTCAAATATCAAACATGCTTGATTTGGAAATTGAGTAGCCGCTGCTGCGAGTGCTGCAATACGGTCGACACCCAAGGTTTCCTTACTTAAGTATTGGTTCTTAAATGGCAGTTTTGACAAATAACTTAAAGAATGTATTTCAAATCCTATAACTTCTTCGGTGCTGCCTTGGGCCACTGAAGAGACAATAACACTGTAGATGTTTTCTTGCTTAAGCCATTGGTAACATAAGCTCAAATCATTGAAATATTGTTTGTTCGCCAATTCGCCTTCCGAACTGAATACTGCCGCTTTGATGCGGGTGTTTCCAATATCAATTACGCCTCTATGCATGTATTTTTTGTTTAATGCTTCCGTGAATATGGGCTTGAATGCCGCCGTCATTGTGTTTTAGCAATAAACGGCCATCCCCATCGCAACCCATTATGATGGCTTCAAATGTACCATTTTGGGTCTTAAATTCTGTTTTTTCTTGATACGAAAGCAGCGCATTGTCAAATTGTATGTTTATTTCTTCTTTCTGACCTGCTAGCAATAAAAGGTAATTGTGTTCTAGTTTTTCTAAAATCAGTTTTAAAATATGCTCACGTTCTATTGTGTTTCCAGTTATTTCGCTCAAAGAGCTTGCATTTATTTCCGTTAGATGTTCAAATTTCTGATTCACATTGAGCCCAATTCCGGCAATGCTCCAATTAAGTTTATTGCCAATAAAATTATTCTCAATTAAAATGCCTGCTACTTTTCTGCGCTCAATTAAAATATCATTGGGCCATTTAATGTGCACTGTGTTTTGTGGTAAAAATGCCCTGAGTGCAGAGTAAATGCTCACGGCAATTGTTTTATTGAGGCTAAACAGATCGACACTAAAATTAGTTGTAGGTTTTAGAACGATGCTAAACAATAAGTTTTCAAATGCTTCACTGATCCATACATTCTTGCTTTGTCCACGGCCTTTTCCTTGAAACTCAGCCACCACCAAAGTGCCATCTTTAGCCATGTTTTGCTTCATCAATTCAATGGCAAAAGTGTTGGTCGAATCCACTTGGTTAAAATAAATAATATTTTGACCGATAAATTGGGTATTTGGTTTTACTTTTGCAAACACAACTAAAGCTATACAATTAAAGATACAAGGTTAATGCCAAAAAAGAAATCCGCCAAAATTGATTTAAAAGATGCCATCATTATTGGCATGCTTGAAAAAAAAGCCAACGACATAACAGTTTTAGACCTTAGGAAGTTAAAAACTTCTATGGCCGATTACTTTATTGTTTGCCATGGTAACAGCGACAAACAAGTTAGTGCCATCGCTGATAGTGTTGAAGAGCAAACTAAAAAACTAGCAGGCGAACGCGCTTGGCATGTTGAAGGCTCTGAACTTAACGAATGGGTATTGCTCGATTATTTCGATATCGTTGTGCATGTATTCATAGATGAGAAACGTGCGTTCTATGGAATAGAAGATTTATGGAGCGATGCAGAGATTACCATCATTAAAGATGAAAAAGACCATAAAATAGGTTCTGCTTCAAACAAAGATGAGCCTGCAGCCAAACCGATAAAGGCAAAAGCAAAATCTGCTAAAAAGGAAACTACAGCTGCTCCAAAAGCAAAAGTTAAAGTAAAAGCAGTTTCCAAGGAAGCATCTGCTGCTCCAAAAGCGAAAGCTAAGGCAAAAAAGCCAGCTGCAAAAACAGCTAAAACGCCAGCAAAAACAGCTAAAAAGTAAATTTTATATTTTTTTTAAAATATAATTTGCAAAAGTCCGATTTATATCTATTTTTGCAGTCCCTAAAAACGAAAAAGGTATTGCACTTCAAGTAGTTTAAAAGGAAAAGGGAGCTTAGCTCTCCCGATAGCTATCGGGAGGTTCAGATCAAAACCTTTAAGAGTTCATAAAAAGGGAGCTTAGCTCAGCTGGTTCAGAGCATCTGCCTTACAAGCAGAGGGTCACTGGTTCGAACCCAGTAGCTCCCACTAAAAAAAACCTCAGTTTTAACTGAGGTTTTTTTTGTCCTCGCATTCACATTCATTCTCACATTCGCTCTAAAACAAAAGCAATGAAAATATAAAAAGTCCATACGATGATTTTGATATCTGACTATAAAGGTTTTAATTTGTAAGGAAACTAAAAGTATCCTTTATCTTCTAATAGGTAAGATAAAGGATAGTTTTTTTATCTATATAAGTAAGTTATGCGCAACCTTATGACGACAGAAAATATAAATAAAGCAAGTTGGTTATTTACTGAACTAATTCCTAATTCACCACTTCAAGACATAAGACTTTACGGTGAAAAAGTTGGACAAGTAATTCCGCCAATTTATGAGTCATATTGTAA
>CAMDAF010000013.1 GCA_945888525.1 Chitinophaga pinensis | reverse complement strand
AATTTGAAAAAGAAAACCATTTATCTTCAGAAGGCATAATACGCAATTTCCATTCAGACGGGAATAAGTTATTGATTCTGTTTCCTGCAAATTTTCCAAAACCAATTGGTATTGATTTAAATGTAAGAAGTACACAACCCCTTTCGCTGCTTTGATGCATAACAGGGTTCTTTGCTAAATACTTCAAAGCGTTATTTTGATCGAGTTCTACACTTGGAAATTGGTCTTTGATTAAGAATTGAGCAAAAGGCAAGTACTCACTGGGGGCGAATCTTTTTTCCTTCAGTTCGCCAATTTCAGTACCTATCGAAAAGCAGTAAATTCCTGAAAGGCTCTCATTGAAAAAGTCGAACGTATTAGGAAATCCTCCAAGTACTTTGTTTTCAAATCCATAAAGTTCAATTTCATCGGGTATTCCTTGCATCCATTCGTCTTGCTTTTTTAAGGCTTTAAGCAGTTTGGACTGTTTATTTATTTTTTTAGGATTTTCAAGTGATTTATTCTGCAGCATGGAGATGAAAAACCCTTCTCCCTTGATTTGGTGTGGCATACATTGAAAAGTATGACTTATTTTCCCGTTAACCTCAAAATTAACTGCTTCAAATCCCAGCTCAATTAATGACTCAATTTGTTTGTTGTTTTCTCCAGGATTATAGGTACACGTGCTGTATATAAGGATTCCATTTGGTTTCAAGCATTTGCTGATTGAATCTAAAATTCTCTTTTGTCTAAGTTCGCATGTTTGAATATTGTCTTTACTCCATTCATTTATTGACTGAGGATCTTTTCTAAATAAGCCTTCGCCGCTGCATGGTGCATCAACAACAATGAGGTCAAATACACCGCCTAGCTTTTCAAAATCACCACTGTCTGCATTCGTGATAATAACATTTGAAAAACCTTGCTTTCTTATGTTTTCGGCTAAAACTGCAACCCTCGATTTAATTACCTCATTACAAACCAATACATCTTTATGGTCACATAGTGAAGCAATGTGGGTTGATTTACCGCCAGGAGCAGCGCATAGGTCAAGGATTTTTAATGGCTCTGGGTTTAGTTCTTTCGCTTTCAAAAAGGCCTTCTCAAGCATCATGCTGCTGGCTTCTTGAACATAATATGCCCCAGCATGCCAAAGTGGATCTGAGGCGAAATTTGGCCTTTGGTTTAGGTAGTATCCAGTTTCACACCAAGCCACCTTCTCGAAATGTAGTAAAGGGTTAAATTTTTTGGTATTGACACGAATAGAAACGGGAGATTCAAGCGCCAATGCCTTTTCAAACGAATTAAATTCTTCTTGACCAAGCTGGCCAATCATTCGTTCAATAAATTCTTTCGGCAGCTTCATTTTTTTGTCAATGTGATACCACCTAAGATGAGCATCATGCCCCCAAGTTGAAACACACCTATAGGTTCTCCATCAATTATTCCCCACATATAGGCAAACACCGGAATTAGATAGGTTACAGAGGCTGCAAACAGGGCAGTTGTTTTCTGAACAAGTTGATTGAATACGATTAGCGATACTGCAGAACCAATAACCCCAAGAATTAATATAAAACCCAAGGCAGGTAAAGCCGATGCTTGCATGGCAGCTTGAAACGCCCCATGGTAAACGCCAATACACAATGCAGGAATGGCAATTAATGTAAGAGGCACCATGCTATTAACTATCGGCGATAAGTGGTTCAGTTTTGATTTAATTATATTGACATTAATGCCATATAAAAGGGCAGCCAAGATTACCTTAGAACAGGGTAAAATATAGCTGGTTTGAAAACTAATACCAGCACCACTTTTAGATAGTATTAAAATCAGCGCTCCAACTAAGCCTATTAGGATACCAAGAAGTTGTTTGACTTTAAAAAGTTGCGAAAACAAAATGACCCCAAAAATTAGGGCAAAAAATGGGGTCATTGCATTTAAAGCACCAGATAAGGAACTCGGTATATCTGCTCCGGCGCTAGCAAATAAATAGGCAGGTATAAAGTTGCCAATTGTGCCAGAGATAGAAAGGTACAACCAGTCTTTAGAACTTAATTTTTTATAGGATTTTGCAAAGAAAAAAACTGCAACCGAACCTGCAAAAACCAATCTTAAAGAAGCCAATTGCATGGGTTCAAAGGAAACAAGTCCTTTCTTCATTAACATAAAAGCGCTTCCCCAAACGAAACCAAGGAATAGGAGGGTAATGGTGGTTTTGGGTTCAAATTTCACCGCACAAAAGTAATTAAAACAATAGAATTTTAGCGGGTTTGAATAATTATTTCAATTATTGAATTCAAGCAAATAAAGCAGTCGAAAGTTAAGCTTAGTATTGTTCGTTTTCGTTCGGAAATTCACTTGCTTTCACATCTGTGATATACGATTCAACACTTGTTTTTATATTTTCATATAGATTTAAGTATCTGCGCATAAAACGTGGTGAAAAGTCTTTATTGATTCCAAGCATATCGTGGAGCACCAAAACTTGCCCATCAACACCAGCACCAGCGCCTATTCCGATTACTGGAATAGTTAGCATTGACGAAACTTTTTCAGCCAATTCAGCTGGGATTTTTTCAAGAACCAAAGCAAAACAACCAGCATCTTGAAGCAACTGCGCATCTTTAATTAATTTATCTGCTTCATCTTTGTCAACTGCACGAACCGCATAGGTTCCAAATTTATAGATGCTTTGAGGCGTTAAACCTAAATGTCCCATTACGGGCACACCAGCGCTAATGATTCTTTTTACAGATTCACATACCTCTTCTCCACCTTCTAATTTGATTGCATGTGCACCGCTTTCTTTCATTATACGGATGCTGCTGTTTAAAGCTTCTTTGCTATTTCCTTGGTATGATCCAAATGGAAGATCGACAACCACTAGTGCTCTTTTTACCGCTCTAATTACAGAAGAAGCATGGTAAATCATTTGGTCTAATGTGATTGGTAGGGTTGTCTCGTGACCAGCCATCACATTGCTGGCGCTGTCGCCAACCAGAATGACATCTATGCCTGCATCGTCAATTATTTTTGCAAGAGAAAAATCATAAGCCGTTAACATGCTTATTTTTTCACTTCTTTGTTTCATCTCTATAAGCGTATGGACTGTTACGCGTTTTGCTGGTCTATTTGGTGTTACCGACATGGTTATTGTATTGGGTTTAAATGGGCTCAGATTTTATGAAAAGTTATTCCAACCTTGAGCGGTTAATTTGTGTTTGTTGTTCGATTTGCTAATTAAATGCATACCTTCATGTTCGGCTACTGCATGACCGATAATGCTTAAATCCAGTTCTTTTTTAAGCACTTCGTAGTGTTCTTGTGAAACTGTAAATAGCAATTCGTAATCTTCGCCGCCATTTAGGGCTGCAACGGTTGGATCTATGCCTAAATCAATGGCTCTTTGATAAGCAATGGGGTCTATTGGCAATTTGTCTTCATAAATGGTAAACCCTACATTGCTTTGTTTGGCTAAATGTTGAATTTCACTCGACAAGCCATCGCTAATGTCTATCATAGAACTTGGAATGATGTTTAATCCATTTAAAATGTCAACTATATCAACTCTGGCTTCCGGTTTTAATTGGCGTTGAATGATGTAGTCGTTGCCTTCTAAATCAGGTCTAAAATCAGGTTTTTCAAGGAAAATACGTTTTTCTCTTTCTAAAATATGCAAACCCAAATATGCCGAACCTAAGTCACCTGTTACCACCAATAAGTCGCCTTCTTTACAACCTGAACGGTAGGTTACTTTTTCTTTTGCAACCTCGCCATAGCATGCAATATTAATAATTAAACCCTTGGAACTAGAGGTGGTGTCTCCTCCAATTAAATCAACTTTATATAGATTGCAAGCGGCTAAAATTCCCACATATAAATCTTCAATTGCTTCAAGAGAGAAACGGTTACTCATAGCCAAACTCACCACAATATGGGTGGCTTTTCCGTTCATGGCAGCAATATCACTGATGTTACTTACAACGGCTTTGTAGCCGAGGTGTTTGAGTGGTGTATAGGTTAAATCGAAATGGGCACCTTCTACCATCATGTCTGTGCTGAGTAGATTGTAGGTTTGTCCATTGTCTATAACTGCAGCATCATCTCCAATGCCTTTGATGGTATTGGAATTAAAGATTTTAACGTTTTTTGATAGATGCTCTATCAGCGCAAATTCTCCAAGTTCACTTAATTCAGTTCTAGCACTATTTTCAAACATAGTGCAAAACTAAACAAATATCAGCAAATCAAATGCGCTGAATTATAAATTAGAAAATTGGAAATGAAAATTATTGAACGCTAATTGGAATGTTGCAACTGAAATATACAACTCCAGGCGAGCATTGACCGTTCTTTACACTTTTTTGGTATTTAACTGTAAAATTCATATTGTCGCTACCTAGTGTGCTGCTGGTAAGCAAATCATTTACCAATCCGATAGGGAAAGTTCCATCTGAATCTTTTGCTGTTACATTGATGCCCAAAGGATTGCTGGTGCAAATTTTATAGTCTTTACCATTGTTCTTTATTTTGGTGTGCAAGTAAGCAATTTGTGATGCGTTGGTGGCATCTTCAATAAAGAAGGTAATTTTATAAGAAGCGTTTTTGTTCAGAGTAACACCTCCAATATTTGGTGACTTTGGACCTGGACCATCTGGATCGTCATAACTTGCAACCTCGGCAGATGAATCGATTGTATTGGTAAAGAACACCATAAAAGACGTTACAGTATCTTGAGCACCGGCAGGCAAAGTAACATTTGTGTTTGTGTTGTTGTCTTCTTTGGAGCAAGCAATGAAAGCGATCGATAACCCTAAAATTAAGGCAAATAGTAAATTTGATTTTTGCATATTTGTGTATGTAATTGTGCAGAAATCGTCAAAAAGCATGCCAAGAGCAATTTTTGACTCAAAATTTTATTTATCAAATAAATAGGCAGTATAAAAATACTAGATTGGCTTATTCAGCCTCAGCTTCAACAGTTTCTACCTGTGGAACCATACGTTTAAGTAAGTTTTCAATACCAGCTTTTAGTGTAAAAGTAGAAGAAGGACAACCACTGCAGCTTCCTTTCATAACCACCGTAACCACGCCATCTTTAAATGATTTGAAGCTGATCGCACCACCATCCATTTCAACCGCTGGTTTCACATGATCATCTAAAAGACGTTTGATTTTTATTTCAATCTCACCTTCTTCTTCAGGAGTCAAATTTTTATTGCTTGAGATTATTTCCTTATCGTTTTCGATGTAATTCTTAATGAATTCGCGGATTACAGGAATATGTTCAACCCATTGTTCATCGGGCAATTTGGTAATAGAAATAAAATTATTCATGATAAACACACCATTGGCAAATTTGAAAGTATCAAAAATTTCAACAGCAAGGGGAGAGTTGCCTTCAGCTTTTTCGCGGGTTCTGTAATCGACACTGTCGTTAGGTAAAATCATTTTACTAACAACAAATTTCATACTATCCGGATTAGGGGTAGCCTCGGCATATATGGTTACAAAATCACTCATTTTATTTCTTATTTAGAATTATTCTACAAAACTACGGATAAGAAATGGAATTTTGTATAAGTTTCGCTTATACAGTTAATGTTTTTTGAAATAGCTTTAATTTTTATTTAAAAAATTAGAAGAATCTGAAACACAAAACTACCACAGTAAAGCCAAAGCTTCTTTTGCAAGTTCTTTGTTGAGCAATTCTTTTGCAACTAGAATGGAATCTTGGCCGGCATACTTGTTTTTGATTTCTGTTGAGAACTCATGGCTCGGAGCTTCTTCAACATTTCCAAGTTTGCCCAAATCATTTCCTGTTAGAATATGGCTCAATCGAATATGTTCAGGTAGAGTATCTACGCCAATGCCGCAGATAGTAAGTGGTTTTACCAATTCGAATAATGCTTCTCCATTGGCTCTGCAGTACCAATCGCCACCCATACGTGCCACCAAATCAATTTTGGTTTGATCAATTTGACCGTGTTCGTTTAAGGCATCCTCTTGTATGTGCATTTTTACGACTTTGCAAATAATGAGGTTGCCTGCACCACCTTCTTGACCTAGTTCAATAATGTTTTCTACTACACATTCAAGCTGTACGGGACTTTCTTTAACGCGGGCTGGTTTAACCAACTCCGATTCGATTGGGGTAAAACCTGTTTTAACGAATTCGTCTACACCTCTAGGGAATGGAGAACTTGCCAAAGACATTTGCTGCACCATGTTGTAGGTTACCACATTGATTACCACTTCTGCCACTTCTTTAACATTCTTGTAGGTGTCTTTACTTTCACCTGTTCTTCCACTTCTTGCTGGAGAAAAAACCAAAATTGGTGGATTTGCACTAAATACATTAAAAAAGCTAAAGGGTGCAAGGTTTCGATTGCCATCTTTATCGACAGTACTTGCAAAACAAATCGGCCTAGGCCCAACACTTCCCAATAAAAGTTGGTGTAATTTTGGAATTGTTAATTCTGAAGGATTGAATGATAGCATGGCGCAAATTTAGTAAATTGTAGGCAATGCTTTTGACATAGAATGGATAATTTCTATAGATTCCACTTATGTCAAGATTGGAATAGATGAAGAGCAGACAATTTTAAATTTGTATCTTTGCGGCTTCAAACATGGCTAAGGTTGTAGTAGGTTTAAGCGGTGGCGTAGATTCATCAGTAGCAGCATATCTCTTGCAAGAACAGGGGCATGAAGTTATTGGCATGTTTATGAAAAACTGGCATGATACATCTGTGACCATTAGCGATGAATGCCCTTGGATTGACGACAGCAATGATGCCATAATGGTGGCTGAAAGTTTGGGCATTCCTTTTCAAACAATAGACTTGAGCGAAGAATACAAAAAGCGTATAGTAGATTATATGTTTGCTGAATACGAGGCAGGTCGAACACCTAATCCAGATGTGTTGTGCAACCGTGAGATAAAGTTTGATGTATTTTTAAATGCAGCGGTGCAACTGGGGGCTGACTATGTGGCTACAGGGCACTATTGCCGAAAAGAAGAAATTGATACAGCAGAGGGCAAGGTATACCGATTGTTGGCCGGAAAAGACGGCAACAAAGACCAAAGTTATTTCTTGTGTCAAGTCACTCAAAAGCAATTATCAAAAGCCTTATTTCCAATTGGGCATTTGACCAAGCCAGAAGTAAGAGAGATAGCGGCAAAAATGGGATTGGCCACTGCCACTAAAAAAGATTCGCAAGGACTTTGTTTTATAGGAAAAGTGCGTTTACCAGAATTTTTGCAACAACAATTAAAACCCAAAACGGGAAATATTATTGAAATAGCAGCAGATTCTAGTTTATATAATAATATTGAGACACCAAGGTATTCGAGCGGTGACGAAGACTTACAGGCATTTACCCGCGCCATTAAATACCAAGAAACAGATGGAAAAAAAGTAGGTGAGCACAGTGGGGCACATTATTTTACCATAGGTCAGAGAAAAGGATTGAATGTTGGCGGTAAAGCTGAGGGGATGTTTGTTATTGCAACCGATACCATTACCAATACCATTTATGTTGGAATGGGAGATCAGCACTCTGGCTTATTGCGCAATGGTTTGTTTGTTCCCCAAGCAGATGTACATTGGATAAGAGAAGATTTAAAATTAGCAAGAGGCGAAGAGAAAGATTTTCTTTTGAGAATTCGCTACAGACAAACGTTGGCCAATGGCCGCTTATACCAAAGAGAAGAAGGCATTTATATTTTGTTTGAGAAACCCACCAAAGCCATAGCCGCAGGACAGTTTGCCGCGTGGTACTTAGAAGATGAATCTATAGGAAGCGGCGTTATTTCTTAAATAAAAAAACCTTCCGAGAGGGAAGGCTTTTTAAAATATTGTTTTTCTAAAATTATTCGCAGGCTTTCTTTACAAATTCTTCCCACTGCTCATCAGGAACATAAACCAATTTTGGTGTTTTCCAATTGCCGGTAAAGAAATTTGTTTTTAACTCACTGCCTTTTCCAATCCAAGCATAACGTTTACCGTTCACAACCACATAGGCCATGAAGACATGGTCTGCGCATGCTTTCTTTTCTTTCTTGCTGATAAACGATTGGTTAAAACTGTGTTTGCCTTTGTTTTTGATAAAAGAAGCAGTGGTGGTTTTGTCTTCCTCTTTGGCACCATAAATCACCAACACATTGTTGAATTTTTTGCTTTTAATTTTCACACAGTTATTAGAGCCAGCTTCGTCTCCATTATCTGCTTGAGCATTTACAGATTTAGAACTTCCTTTTTCAAGTGGGGTTAATTCCAATAAAGAATAGAAGCCAGAAAATGGTGCTTCAAAAATCCAGTAATCGCAATTGGCTAAACCTTGACAAGCATCGTTTAGAACAATTTTAGTGGTCCAATCGAAGAAATTGTCTTTCTTAGTTTCAGCAGGAAGTATGGCGTATTGTTTGCCTTCGTGGGCCGGGAATTTACTTTTAGGAATCATGATTAATACTTTGGTTTTTTTAACCATAATCATGTCAGCGGTATCATTCTTTTGAGAAACATTAAAGTCAATAAACTTGACAATTTCACGGTCAAATTTTTGAATTTGAGGCACATTGCCCACGCCAGGTAAAAGGAAGCTGTTGCAGAAGTTTAAGAATTCATTGGGGTATAAACCATCAACTACTTGCATGTAAGTGCTGCTTGCATCCATCTTTTTAAAGCAAGATTCGTTTAATAAAACAATTGATTTGTCTTGGCCAAAGCGGGCTAAATTATTTGATTTATCTGGGGTTTCAAGGCCTCCAAATGGATCTGCATTGCAGTATCCACAGCTAAATTTTTTGTCGGCATTGTGCCAAATATTTAAGTTAACGTTGCTAATAGAACTTGTAAAGCAAGCTTTATCACCTGCAGAAAAAGTACTTCTATTATTAGCTATTGCTTTATCCGTAAGTTTCCAAGTAACAGGTTTGTTTTTCTCTTCTATACCCGTGTAAAGGTTGTAATCAGTGGCTTGATTAGCCATTGGCAACTCGACTTCAACCGGTAAAATTCCTTTAACTGCTTTGCCTTTAAAAGTAGCAGTAACTTTAAACATACCGGCGCTTAGAAGTTTATTGCCTTCGTTGTCAAGGTTGCTCAAATTGTATTTCTTCATGTCATCCGCATTGTCTACATAGATGATGCTAAACACCAATTCGTCGTTGTTGTAATTTTCAAATGTGTTGGCTTTAATTTTCACTGAGGCACAACCTGATTTAATGATGGTATCTCTGTCAGGACGGGCCATATAAATCACAACATCTACCCGACGCATTTCACTTAAGTCAGCTTCTTTACCTGTGGACGTTTCACCAAAAAAGGCAGAGGCAAATTTTACTTTAAATTTCATCAGACCTTTACCGGTGATGTAATTAGATACTGTATCGGTGCGGCGGTTGGAGAGTTCCAAATTGGCTTCAGCACCGCCAGTCGTGTCAGCGTAGCCATTCACTTGAATGCGTCTTACATTCGGATTGGTTTGCAGCAAGGAAACCAAAGAATCGAGCGCTATGAAGCCTTCAGGTTTGATTTTATCCTTACCAATATCAAAATATAGACTGTATTTCTGAGTAATAGCAGCAGGTTGAGGAGCCGCTTTACCATCGCTTTTTTTAATTGTTGTCTGAGAGAATGATACTGGAGTACTCAGGCATATTAGCATACCTAGCAGCACCAATTGTAGTCGGAAATTTTTCATGCGACGCAAAAATATTAAAATACATTGGCATTTTAAAGCCTAAGCGTAATTTATTATTTTGCTCTAAAGCTTCTTGTATATGGTGGTATAAAAGATATAGGGCGAAGTTAAATTATCCTTATTTTTAGGAAAATTTAACTTTATAAAATTCAATTACAGTGGAGTAATTATGGCCTATGGCAATAATCTGCCGTACATTCTTGGGAACGGAATGCTTTCGCGAACGTGTTTTAGTTTGCACAACCAAGTAACCAAGCGTTCAAGGCCTAATCCAAAACCAGCATGTGGAACACTTCCGTATTTTCGCAAGTCCAAATACCATTCGAATTCAGCCATTGGCAAATCATGCTCGATAATTTTATCGCGCAATTTTTGTTCGTCTGTTTCACGCTCACCACCACCAACGATTTCACCATAACCTTCTGGCGCTAGAACATCAACACCTCTAGCGAATCTCTGATCGTTCGGGTTGCGTTTAAGGTAGAAAGCTTTCACTTCATGCGGCCAATCATAAACCATAACAGGCACGTCGAACAAACGGGTGATTACAGTTTCGTCGCTGCCTCCTAAGTCGTTGCCATACTCAAAGTTTTTAGCACTTTGTATCCATTGTGGAATGTTGCGTTGTTGTTCTTCTAAATCTTTTAAGTCGTTTTTAAGTGTGGCAATTTTATTTTGGTTAAAATTGATTTCACCTTTCTTCATTCCAGGCACAGCCAATTTTGCTTCTCTATCTGCAATTTCAGCAATGGCAGCAGCAATTTCCGCTTCAACTTTTGCCAATTCATCTTCAAGCGATTTAATGCTGTTTTGACCATTTACATCTTTTTCGCCTTTAATAATTGCAACCGCTTCATCGTAGCTTAAGCGAGGGAATTTTTTCAAACTGGATTCAAGTATGCTGGTATCTCTATCAATTAATTTCAGTTCGTTTTGGCAATTGTCTAAAACGGCTCTTATTACATATTGCAGGAAGTTTTCAATTAAGTCCATGTTTTCGTGGATGTCCATGAATGCAACCTCAGGTTCTATCATCCAAAACTCAGATAAGTGTCTGCGTGTTTTGCTTTTTTCAGCCCTAAAAGTTGGACCGAAAGTATAGATTTTACCAAATGCCATAGCCATGGCTTCACCGTATAATTGGCCACTTTGGCTTAAGTATGCAGGATCTCCATAAAAATCTGTTTCAAATAGGTTGCTGGTTCCTTCACAGGCATTGCCGGTAAAAATAGGCGCATCCATTTGAACAAAACCTTCTTTTTGGAAAAACTGGTGTATGCTGTAAATAATGGTATTTCTAATTCTAAGTATGGCCCATTGGCGTTGGCTTCTCAACCAAAGATGGCGTTTGTCCATTAAGAACTCAATACCATGCTCTTTTTTAGCAATTGGATATTCTTCTGCAATTTGAATGACAATTAATTTCGTTACTTGAACCTCGAAACCACCAATCTGACGTTCATCTTTTACCACGATGCCATGAATTTCGGCAGAGCTTTCAAGGCTTAATTTACCGGCATTTTCAAATTCTTCAACTGATATTTTATTTGCATCAGCAATACATTGACACAATCCACTTCCATCGCGGAGGTTTATAAAAACCAAACCTTTGCTGTCGCGTCGGTTAGCAACCCATCCTTTTAATACAACTTCTTTTCCTTCAAACTGAGGTATTTCTTTGATATACATTTTTAAATGTTTTCTTTTTAATAAACTGCAAAATTAGTTTACTTTGCACATAAATTCAGTATTAAAGAGAAAATTTCCAAATGCTCAAACAATCCCTAAGTCAAAAGCTCCTCCAGAAATTGTCTCCACAGCAGATCCAATTCATCAAACTGTTGCAAATGACAACAGCTGATTTTGAAGAAAGGGTGGAGCAAGAATTATTGGATAATCCAGCGCTAGAGACAGGAGAGGACGAAATGGACCCAACAACTTTTACGGGCTCTGACACCAAGAAAGACGAGTTTAGCAATGAAGATTCTTTAAATGATGATTTCAATACTGGTGATGCATTTGACAACGATGACTTTAATGTTTCGGAGTTTTTAAGTGGGGATGACAGCAGTGCCAGTTTTAAAATGACCGATGATTATGGTGATGAAGAGCAAAAAGAAATGCCCATTGCCTATCAGCAAAGTTTTTATGATTTTTTAGTTGATCAAGTTCATGCAAATTTTGAAGAGGGCATTGACTTACAATTGGCCATGCACATAGTTGGTAACATTGAGGAAGATGGTTACTTAAGAAGAGAATTGGCTGCAATAGTCAATGATTTGGCCTTTACAGAAAACATTAGCACCACAGAAGACCAATTGGAGCGAATACTCATTAAAATTCAAAATTTTGACCCAGCCGGAATTGGTGCAAGAAATTTACAAGAGTGTTTGTTGCTTCAGCTGTATAAAAAGGATTATGGAGGCAATAAAGCACTTGATTTAGCAGAGAAAATCATTGCTGATTATATGGAGGCATTTGTCAAAAAGCATTACGATAAAATTAAAAGTGCTTTAAAGATTAACGACGATGATTTAAAAGGTGCCTTAACGGAAATTACCAAACTAAATCCAAAGCCAGGTCAATCACAATCACAATCGGTTTCACAGTACATCATTCCTGATTTCACGGTTATCAATGAAGACAGTGTATTGCGTGTTATTTTAAATTCAAGAAACGCACCTGAGCTGAAGTTGAGCCACTCCTACAGTGAAACACTTCAAGCATATGATAAAGATGCTGGCAAGGATAAACATTTGAAGGATGCGGTGCAATATATCAAACAAAAGTTGGATGGTGCCAAATGGTTTATAGACAGCGTAAAGCAAAGGCAACAGACCTTGCAACTAACCATGACAGCTATAGTTCAAGCCCAAAGAGATTTTTTCTTATATGGCGATGAGATGTCACTAAGACCTATGATTTTGAAGGATATTGCAGATAAAATCCAAATGGATATTTCAACCATTTCAAGGGTGGCAAACAGCAAATATGTCCAAACTGATTTTGGAATTTACCCCTTAAAGTATTTCTTTAGCGAAGGCATATTAAATGAAAGTGGTGAGGAAGTTAGCAACAGAGAAGTGAAGAAAATTCTGAGTGATGCCATTGATGGCGAAGCAAAGAAAAAGCCTTTAACCGATGAGGCGCTTATGGATTTATTAAAAGCAAAAGGTTATAACATTGCAAGACGCACGGTAGCAAAGTACAGAGAGCAATTGAATATTCCTGTGGCTAGGTTGCGTAAAGAGTTATGATAAAATTCGAGACGCTAAAACTTTAAAACTTTATTACAGAATCTGACTGCTGTGGTCTTTGGTATTCACCTTTGCAATAATGTCTTGGATCTTGCCTTTTTCGTCTATTACAAAAGTTGTTCTAGCGATGCCCATATACTGTCTTCCATACATGCTTTTTTCAACCCAAACGCCAAATGCTTCGGCAATTGAATGGTCGGTATCGGCCAATAAATCAAAAGGCAATTCATATTTGCTTATAAATTTTTGATGTTTCTTTTCTTCATCAGGACTTACACCAACAATGGCGTATCCTGCTGCAATAAATTTTTTATAATTGTCTCTTAAGTCACAGGCTTCAGCACTGCAGCCTGGGGTATCGTCTTTAGGGTAGAAATAAAGAACCAATTTTTTACCTGCAAATTCCTTTAATGTTCTTTTTACACCATTTTGATCATTGCTGCTAAATTCAGGTGCTTTTTTGCCAATTTCTATTGTGCTCATGGGACAGTTATTGTTTTAGTAAATTTTTTCTCGTTTAATCTGTTATCTCTAACAATCAATTCAATGGAATGTTTTCCACTGATTAATTGATTGGGTATGCGGCCATGGATGAAGCCAATGTCGTATTCCAACAAAACCCATTGCCCATTGATGTAAAAATCGAAGTCTTTGATGCCCGAAGTGCCATCAGAAACCTGAAAAGAAAAATACCCATTTTTGTTCATTGCAACAGGTGTGATATTGGGTTTTATGGTGTCAAGAACAATATGGTAAGTTCCGAATTCTTTAACGGAAGCAACAGCCCAATTTTGATTTTGTAGTTCAGTTCCATAGGATCTTCCATCGGCACTGAATACTGTAAATTTGTTGGCATACTTAACAAATTCATTGCTTAATCTGAAGTGTAAATCAATCTTTTTATCTAATGGCACCAAAGTATTTCCAATGGTATAATTGATGCCATAATTTTTTTGATAGGCAAGCTGATAATCGCTGTAAAGAGCGTTTTTAGGTACGCCAATTTTGAAGTCTTGATTTACGGAAATTAAATTGTCTTTATTGGCATAACAGAGGCTAGCAGATTTGTTGTGCTGAATATAGGATATCACATTTCTGCCATTTGGAGAGCCGTACAAAGTTATCTTCTTCTCAGTGCTATGGCCATAAACATCTTTGGCTACTATTCTAAAATGATAGGCAATGGTATCATCGATTGTAAACCAACCATCTGTTGGTGATTCATTCCAAAATTCTAAGGTGCTGCCATTGTCTTTAAACAGTTTGTGCATTTTGGTGCCCGATTGTTTCATGCGTTTGAAGTCGATGTAGTTGTTGTGCATACGCATTTGAGAGAACATAAATTCTTCTAATTTACAGTCATAAATAAGTTGGTCGTTTAAATACAGTTGAACATAATTAACGCCATTGTTATCGCTCATAGATGTTGCATAATCGCGCATGGTAGCGCCAAATGCGTAGGATCCAAAAGCAATGGAATGTTTGCCAATTGGAACAAAAACCTTCTTCTTCTTTTTGCCTTTTTTTACAATTTGAACACTTGAAGTAGGCAAGCTGATAGAAGGAAAATGGCCATTGTATACTTTCTCTAACGAATCCCTTTTGTACAAGAAAACATCAAAAATAGAAGGCGCAATATGGTCTTGCATAATAACACCAAAAAGCAGCGGATTTACGGGAGCCTCAGACTTGGTTTCGCGAATTTCAAAATGCAGGTGTGGGCCTTGGGATGCGCCAGAATTTCCGCTGTAAGCAATGGTTTCTCCGCGTTTAACTTTTATAAGATCGGCCTCAGGAAAAATTTCTATTTCGTATTGTTGGTTTTGGTATTGGCTTTTTGTAATAAACCATTGAATGGTGGCAGGAAACTCGCTCAAATGTGCATACACGCTGGTATATCCATTTGGATGAGTAATGTATATTGCTTTACCATATCCGATGGTAGAGATATTGATACGTGAAACATAGCCATCACCTACAGAAAGCACCGGTCTGCCTATTACACCGCCAGTCCGAATATCTAAGCCACCATGAAAATGGTTTGGTCTTAATTCACAATAAGTGCCGATAATTTCATTGCTGCCAGCAAAGGGTAGTCCGAAATCATTTTTAGGAAACGTTTTTTTGCCGCTTGCAAAGGTTGAATTTACAGCAATTATGACCGGGAGAATTATATAGAATAATTTCTTTCTCACTTGATTAAAAAGTCAAATATTTCTTCTTTTTCAATATATCCTTTTAGCTTGTCACCTATCGAGACAGGGCCAACACCTGCAGGGGTTCCAGTAAAAATTAAATCTCCAGTTTTCAATGTAAAATACTCAGAAACAAAACTGATGATTTGATCAACATTAAAAAGCATATCAGCAGTATGGCCATTTTGAACGGTCACTTCATTCTTCAACAAATGAAAATGAATATCTTGAATGGGTTGTTTGAGGGGGATAAAATTTCCAATCACTGCAGAATAATCAAAGGCTTTTGCAAGTTCCCATGGCAAGCCTTTAGTTTTTAGTTCATTTTGAACATCGCGCGCTGTAAAGTCAATTCCTAAAGTAATTTGAGAGTAATACCTAGAAGCAAATTGCGGCAAAATGCTTTTTCCTGCTTTGTCTATTTTTACAACAATTTCAGCTTCATAATGTACGTCTTTGCTAAAGCTTGGCAAATAAAAATCATCGTTATTTTTGAGCAAGGCAGTATCGGGTTTACAAAAAATAACTGGCTTGTCAGGGATTTCGTTCCCTAGCTCTTTGGCATGCAATCCATAGTTTCTTCCTATGCAAATAATTTTCATTTATGCAAACCTACGAAAAATATAAAACATGGCTTAAAAAGGTTATCAAGATTGTTGACAACAAGAGACTTATGTATGGTTTACTTAAACCAAAAAAATCTATTTTAGTCTTTTAAAAACCTTAGCCACCAAGGCAGTTTGTTTTTAATAATTTGGAGATAATGGGAAGTGACAGATCCAAATTTAGAGTAAAAATAGGCTACTGATTTGATGTCAGATCCTTCAAAATCAAAGATGATGTTTTTATTAGAAAACTCTTTAAGAACTTCGTCTATTAATATATGGGTCGCACCATACTTCTTGCCTTCATCGGTTGGCGCAGCCATTGCATAGTGTATCCTGTTGTTAGACATAAAAAAGAACCCCGCACACCATAAATTTCCATCATTTCCAAGAACCGCTCGGGTAAAACCTTTGTTTTGTTTTATAGCTTCACTGGCACATTTGTTAATATTTATTTTGAGAGATTCCTCCTTTGGATAATGCTGTCCATAAGCATTGAAAAAGCAATCAGAAACAGCTTTAATTTCAATGTGCTTCTGGTAAGAAAATCCTTGTATCATTGATTTTGCCAAGTTCTTTTTAGCATCTGCATTGTACTGATCGTATATCTCTGTATAGTTTTGGTTTAAATTGATGCAGAAACTTGTTCGATTTATAAACCGAATGCTAGGACTGAAGTATTTGTTTTGGTAATTGAGGTGGAAATTCCAATACAAAAATTTGCTTGGAATTTTATTGATAAACTCCGTAACTAGATTTTCGGTAATTTCTTGTTTTGAAAACAGACCTAATTGTTGACAGAAATAGGGTTGGTAAAGGTATTTAATAAAGAACTTACTGTTCCAAACCAAGGGGAAAACGGCCTCATAGTCGCCAAGCACAAGGGCATCCCATTTTTTTCCAGCCATTGAATTTAAGAAAAATGCATAGGGGTAAATTAATCCATTTTGTGAATTTTCAATACAAGCATCCCATTTTACAAGGTCTATTTTTTTATGCTTTATGTAGTTGATTTCACTCATGGTTCCAAAAAGAAAAAACTTTATCCCAATTTTCCCAGCCTCTGTGACTGCTTAACGATTCGTTGTGAAATACAAAAACAAAAGGCAGGTTTAGTTGCCTACAAATATCTTTTAAAACAGCACTCGAAGTTATCGTCTCTTCAACTGACATTTTTTGAAAGTTTTTATACGCCACATCCATAACAACAAAGGGATGTATTAATAGTTTTGTGCTTTCTTCAGAATTTAAATTATACCAATAAAATGGCACAGCGGTAGCCGCTCTAAAACCAGCAATTTCAGAGTACCCCATTGAGTATTCATGTTCAATGCCGATGTCAATTAAAGTTTGGTAGGTTTTTGGCAATTCAAACTTTAAATAGTGTTGTCTAGAATGTTTAACTTGTTGGCCAATAATTGATTCTAACTTACTCTTTTCAGTATTGATTGTCGCGGCATTGCTATTCGAATCAAAAGAAGGATGCAGGCCAATTTGATGACCTGCATTGTTTATTGTTTTCAGTATATTTTGAAATTCTTTATTATCAGGGCTTATATTTTTATCTAGCCGCCCATATTCTCCCACTTGAACAAAATACCAAGCTGGCTTTTGCCCGATTAAATTTTTCTGAAGTTCGAAATTGTCATTTGGGTCAATTTCAAGGTTTGCTAATACCTTAAACCGTTTAAAAATTTCCTTAAAATTAAGTTTTAAAATATCCTTTGAAAAAGCGCCTATTGTTCTAACAAAATTTCTTCCTTTATAAGAAAATACGGAATCAATATCAATACTCGCTTGTGTGCTGTAATTTTCTATTTTATAATTTTGAGCTTGAAAATCATAAAATTGAATCAGATAATTTTTTAAATCGCCAATCCACTCGTCAAGCAAAGGTCTTTCAATACATTTGTTTAAAAATAGGCAAGATGATTTATATGAAAACCGGCTGAGCTTATCCTTTGGAGCATTGTATTCTTCATATCTTGAAAGATGGTAAAATATACTTGAGAAAATATCTGAATATTGAGATTTTGACTGTTCAATCGGATTTAAATTGAACTTAGTCTTTTCAGAAACAATATGCTCGGTTCCTGTTCGAAACAAAAGGCCATCGGGAATGATATGGATTCCAAATCCGTTGGATTCAACATTATAGTCAATAACAGTTTGCGAGTGGTCTATTTGCGCTGGATCCGAAACAATGGAAAAATCAATACCCATGCGCCATTTGAATACATAATTTAATGTGTATTCTAAACGCTTACTTCGCAATGTAGAATGGATTTGAATCAAAACTTTACTTATATTTGCATTTTTTGGCAAATTAACGAATAAAATTTAGAATTAATGAAAGTCGCACTAATTACGGGTATTACGGGACAAGACGGAGCATATTTAGCTGAGTTCTTGTTGAAGAAAGGATATATGGTTCACGGCATAAAGAGAAGAAGTTCTCTTTTTAATACCGATAGAATTGACCATTTATACCAAGACCCGCATGTGCCTAATGCTAATTTCAAATTGCATTATGGTGATTTAACCGACAGCACGAATTTGATTCGTATTATCCAAGAAACACAACCAGATGAAATTTATAATTTGGCAGCTCAAAGCCACGTTCATGTGAGTTTTGAAACACCCGAATACACTGCAAATGCCGATGGTATTGGCACATTGCGTTTATTGGAAGCGATTAAAATTTGTGGTCTGATTGAAAAAACCAGAATTTACCAAGCATCAACTTCAGAATTGTACGGATTGGTTCAGGCGGTTCCGCAATCTGAGACAACTCCGTTTTATCCTCGTTCACCCTATGCAGTGGCTAAAATGTATGCCTATTGGATTACAGTAAATTACCGTGAGGCATATAAAATATACGCTTGTAACGGAATTTTATTCAACCATGAATCGCCTATTAGAGGCGAGACATTTGTTACGCGTAAAATTACAAGAGCAGCTTCAAAAATTGCTTTAGGATTGCAAGACAAAATGTTCTTAGGAAATTTGAACAGCCAACGCGATTGGGGACATGCAAAAGATTATGTAGAGGCTATGTATTTAATATTACAGCAACCAGTTGCTGAAGACTATGTAATAGCTACAGGAGTTACCACACAAATTAGAGAATTTGCAAGACAAGCCTTTAATTTCTTAGGTTTGGAGTTGTCTTTCGAAGGTGAAGGAATCAACGAGAAAGGTATTATTTCTGGTATTGATATGGCCCGAGCAGAAGAACTGAAGTTAAACCTGTCTGCCTTATCAATTGGCAAAGAAGTAATCAATGTTGACCCAAAATATTTCAGACCAACCGAAGTTGATTTGTTAATTGGGGATGCTACAAAATCAAGAGAAAAATTAGGCTGGATACCAAAACACAGTTTAAGTGATTTGGTAAATGATATGATGCAGAGTGATTTGCATTTGATGAAAAAAGATGAATACCTTAAAGAAGGTGGATTCAAAACCTTGAGTTATTTCGAATAATGGAATTAGCAGCAAAAATATATGTTGCAGGCCATAGAGGTATGGTGGGTAGTGCTGTTTACCGCGCACTGAGCAAGGCGGGATATTCAAACATTATTACTAGGACATCAAGCGAATTGGATCTGCGCAAGCAGCTTGAGGTTGAAGCATTTTTTGAATTGGAAAAACCTGAGTATGTTTTTTTAGCTGCGGCTAGGGTTGGGGGGATTGTCGCCAACAATACCTACAGAGCAGAATTTATCTATGATAATTTGTGTATTCAAAACAATATAATCCATCAGTCTTACCTTAAAGGGGTTAAAAAATTGATGTTTTTTGGAAGCAGTTGCATTTATCCTAAATTGGCTCCACAACCTTTAAAAGAAGAGTATCTTCTCACTGGATTGTTAGAGAATACCAATGAACCTTATGCCATCGCAAAAATTGCAGGAATCAAAATGGTAGAGGCCTACAGAGATCAATACAATTGTAACTTTATCAGCGTTATGCCCACTAATCTGTATGGTTTGAATGACAATTACCATCCTGAAAATTCACATGTTTTGCCAGCGTTAATAAGGCGCTTTCATGAAGCTAAAATAAGCGGCGCCGAATTTGTTGAAATTTGGGGAACCGGTTCACCCATGCGTGAATTTTTGTATGCTGACGATCTTGCCGATGCTGCATTGTTTTTAATGTTAAATTACAACGACAAAAAGTTTGTTAATATTGGCTCAAATGCAGATTTAAGTATAAAAGATTTAGCACTTTTGATAAAAAGTATCGTTGGGTTTCAAGGCAATTTAAAATTTGACACCAATAAACCCGATGGGACACCGAAAAAATTGATGGATTCGTCGTATTTAAACAATCTAGGATGGAGTTCTAAAACAACTTTAGTTGATGGCATTAAACTCGCTTACACAGATTTTTTAAGCAAGCAATAAGCCAATCTCGCTGCACTTTACCCATTAATTTGGCGATAACCCATACCTTCTTTTTATTTATTATTTACAAAAGGATTTCAGTTTTTTACCAATGGGGTATTTCTATGGCCGCCTGAAGCGAAAGTTTTGCATTATTTTTGTTTATCTAAATTAGTATGAAAAAATTCTTGAAAATAAGTGGTATTTCCTTGCTTTTACTTTTTGTAATTTTACTTGTCATGCCTTTTTTATTTAAGGGTAAAATTGTTCAATTGATAAAAGCAGAGACCAATAAGAATATTAATGCGAAAGTCAATTTTTCGGATGATATCGGTTTAAGCTTGATCAAGAGTTTCCCAAAATTACAATTAGACATTAAGCAATTAAGCATTGTAGGCTTAGACACCTTCAAAAACGATACTTTGGTCTATTTTCCAGAGCTCTCAATTACCATGAATTTGATGAGTGTGATTAAAGGCGACAAGATTGAAATTAACCGAATTCATTTACAAGAACCCATGCTTAATATTTTGGTATTGGAAAATGGCAAGGCAAATTATGATATTTCAAAGGCAGATAGCGGCGCTGCTGATACCAGTGCGTCTAATTTTAAAATGGCCTTAGATCAATTGGAAATATCAAATGGAAATTTAGTTTACCAAGACAAGAGTTTAACTTTTTATACCTCATTGAGGCATTTTAACCACAGCTTAAAAGGAGATTTTACCTCAGATAGATTCTTGTTAGAGACCAGCACCAATGCAGAAGAATTTACACTTGGCTATGGTGGGATGAACTACATCTATAAGGTTGCGGCAGATTTAAAAGTGAATTTGGACATGGACATGAAAGCCATGAAATTTACCTTTAAGGACAATGATGTATTGTTAAATCAGCTGCAATTAGGTGGAAAAGGGTATGTAGATATGAATGAGAATGACATGGATTTTGACCTTGTTTTCAAATCTAAAAAGACCGATTTTAAAACGATAATGTCTATGGTTCCTGGGGTTTATTCTAAAAGTTTTGATCAAGCCAAGGCAAAAGGTAATTTAGATTTTGGAGGGTACTTAAAGGGAAAAATGACCGATGATAAAATGCCGGGTTTTGGTCTAAAATTAAACATAGACAATGGATTTTTCCAATACCCTGATTTGCCAAAATCTTTGAATAATATTTTTGTAAATCTGTCCATCGACAATCAAACCGGGTATCCTGACAATACAATAATAGATTTAAAAAGATTTGATGCTAACATCGCCGGAGAGCCAATTCACGCGAGTTTGTTAATGAAAAATCCGCTTTCAAATCCGTATGCTTCTGGTGAATTAAAGGGGAATGTAAATTTGGCTGAGTTTAGGAGCTTTATTCCACTTGAAAAGTCCACAGAAATAAGCGGCTTAATTAAAAGTGATGTAAGTTTTAAAGGCTTTTTAAATAGCTTACAAACCAATGATATTGAAAAGTTTTATGCAGCAGGCACAATTGCAGCAGAGGGTTTTCACTTTAAAGACCCAATCAATTTACCACAAGGCGCCAATTTTGATGCGGCTATGGGTTTCAATCCTCAAACAATCGCATTGGATTTATTCAAAGGAAATATTGGCATGAGTGATTTTGATGCCAAAGGTCAAATTGACAATTTGTTTGCCTACATGATGCGCGATGAGCTTCTGAAAGGAAGTTTTACTTTGAATTCAAATTACATCAATGTGAATGAGTTTTTAAGCCAAGAGACAGAGGTGAAAAAAGAGCCTATAGCATCCGATAGCATTCCTTTAGAAGCATTTGAAGTGCCAAAAAATATAGATTTTGTTTTTAATTCTAGCATTAAAACGATGGTTTATGACAACTTAAATTTAAGCAATTTAGGTGGAAGAATTGTTTTAAGAGAAAGCCAAATGTTTTTTGAAAATTTAGGTTTGAATTTATTGGGCGGAGGTATGAGTTTGAATGGCACATACGACAGCAAGAATCCTAAGTTTCCATTTAGCAATGTCGATTTTGGAATAAAATCACTGGACATAGTTCAAACCTTTAATACGTTTGACATGGTTAAGAAATTAATGCCTATTGCACAATATACCAAGGGCCTATTTAACGCAGAGTTACATTTGGCAAATAATTTTAACCAAGACCTTAGTGTTTCATATCCAACAGTTACCGGAGACATTAGACTAGGTATTGCTGGAGCGGCAATTACAGGCCTGCCTATTTTAAATATTATAGCTGAGAAATTAAAGATTGAGAAATTTAAAAATTTGAGCTTAAAAGACTTGAATTTTAAACTGAAGATTGTTAATGGAAAAGTTGCTTTAGATTCAATGGTTTTACCTTTATGGACAGGTGCAAAGGCTAAGATTAGTGGTTACACCGCATTGGATCAAAGTATACAATATCTTGCAAAACTATCCATTCCCAGAAAGGATTTTGGTGAAGCCAATACAGCCTTGAACAGTTTGCAGGCACAGGCAAAGCAAAAAGGTTTGAATGTTGTGTTGAGTGAGATGGTTGATGTTGATGTGCTCATTGGTGGATTCTTTGCAAAGCCAGAGATTAAAATAAGCTTGCATGATGCCAAGAACAGTTTGGTAAATGGAGTTAAAGACCAATTGAAGGCTGAGGCAGACAAACAAGTTCAAGCAGCACTTGATGAAGCTAAAAGGCGGGCAAGCATTGCAAAACAAAAAACCCTTGATTCTTTTGCTAAAATCAAACAAATGGGTATTGATAAAATTAATGCTGAAAAGAAATTAGCAGAAGATAAAATTGCAGAAGAAAAACGCTTGGCTGAGGAACGAATAAAAGCCGAAGCGGATAAGTTGAAAGCCGAAGCAGACAAGAAATTACAAGGTGCTAAGAAAAAGGTCTTAGACAGAATTAAAGGCGAGTTGTTAAAGAAATAATTAGATCAATTTAAACCTGGCTTGACCAATAAAGTTTCTTCTTGGCTCAAGCTTACTTTGCCTTTTTCGGCTCCCTTGATTTTTCTCACATACTTCCTTAATGTGTATGTAACAGTGGCAAGACTTTGGTTTCTGTTTTTTGAATAATACGCAGCCAAAGATGCTGCCCTGGATAGAACTGCCTCAGGAAGCTTTTTATTCTTAGCGCACCTAATTAATACATGGCTGCCACTAACGTCTTTTGCATGCAACCAAACATCGTCCTTATCGCTGTAGTAGTTTAAAATTTTTTCGTTGCTTTCCGCATTTTTACCCACTAAAATTTCAAATCCTTGTTCGTTAAACTTTCGGTACGGTAATTCTGCTACGTTTTCATTTTTAGAAATAACTTTAATCAATGGTTTTAAGTCCTTCCATTCTTTGCTTTGAGCAAGAAGCCCATATTTAATTTCTAATTCCTTTAAAACACCCTCAGCCTGTTCAATTTTCTGGGTAAGTAAACGGAGGGTATGCGGAACACCTTTGGCTTTTTTAAAGTATTTAGAAGCATTGTCAACAGCAGACAATTTATCATCTAATTTAATTTCAATGTTTTGGTTGTTATAGATATCTAACACTTGAACTTTTTTACTGGCCTCCGGAATTAAATGAAGGTTGGCAAGAATAATATTTCCTAGTTCTTCATCGCTTCTTTTTTCGGAGATGTTTTTCAGTGCTGTTTTATTAGATTCTATAAACAGTTTCTTTTCATTGATTTTTTTTAAGAGGTCTTCATTTAGTTCAGAGGTTAGACCTAAGTAACGTTTAGATTTTATGCTTTGTCTTGAGAATTTACTGATATCTTCAAACAAAGTTGTGCGGTTGTTTACTGGACTTAGTTCGCCTGCAAGGTCATAATCAAAAGCATAAATATTTTGAAATTCATTTATCTTTTCTTGCAACTGAGACATGGTGAAATTTTGATTCAAATGCTCATAAATTTCTTTTGGTAAAAATGGGCAAGTTGTTTTTAGATTATCTATAGTAAAATCAAATCCATTTTCTAAAAACTCAGGAGCTCTATCGTGAAATGAATCAAGCTTTATTAAAGAATCATTTTCCAGATTTTTTCTAAACATCTCACTGAAATCTGATTGGTCAAACAATAAAATATTTGATTTTCTGCCATGGCACTTAAAAACCAGAGTTAAACCAGTATCAAAGTCCATTTGAAAACTTCTTTCAAAATGATGGGCTTGGATTTTTAGGATTCGAGATTCGATTATTTCTGTAAACTGAGGTTTGAACAATCTGCTTTTAGAACTATCGGTATCATCAAAAGAAAAATAAATTTCAGCTTGGAAGAATAAGCATTTTAAACTGCCTGTATCTAAGATAAAAATGATCTCATCAGGGCTGTTGCTAAAACAGTCTAAAACCACCGAATTTTTTGCTCTTATTTGCAGCTGTTTAGCAATCGCCTCTATCACAAAACAATTCAAATGGTTCATTTAATGGCAAATTAAGACAAAAAAAACCAATCTGAGCATATTTCTGTGTAAAACTTGTGCCTTTATCCATAAGGGTCTGAACTAATTTTGCAATATGAAATTCTTTATCGATACAGCGAATCTAAATCAAATAAAAGAAGCCAAAGACCTTGGAATTCTTGATGGTGTAACCACTAACCCGTCTTTAATGGCAAAGGAAGGCATCACAGGCACTGAGAATGTGATGAAACATTACAAAGCGATTTGTGATATCGTTGGAAAAGGCGATGTAAGTGCGGAAGTAATTTCAACTGATTTTGAGGGAATGATTGAAGAAGGCAAAAAGCTTGCTGCCATCGATCCAAATATTGTGGTAAAAGTGCCAATGATTAAAGATGGCATCAAAGCCATCAGCTGGTTTACCGCCAATGGTATTAGAACCAACTGCACATTGGTATTTTCAGCTGGTCAGGCAATATTAGCTGCTAAGGCAGGTGCAACCTATTTATCTCCATTTATTGGACGTGTAGATGATATTAGTTGGGACGGCATGGATTTAATTGCTCAAATTGCTCATATTTACACTTTGCAAGGCTATGAGACTCAAATTTTAGCTGCATCGGTTAGAAACCCTTTGCATATTGTTAAAGCTGCAGAGAATGGCGCTAACGTTGTTACATGTCCTTTAGATGCAATTTTAGGCTTGTTAAACCACCCATTGACTGATATTGGATTGGCTAAGTTTTTAGCTGACCACAAAAAGGCAAACGGATAATATTTATTATAATATTTTTGAGAGCACCATACGATGAGAATTGTATGGTGTTTTTATTTGCTGCGAATGGCTTCTACAGGAACCAATTTGCTGGCCCTATAGGCCGGTATTAAACCTGCTAAAATTCCTATAATGGAAGCAAACATAATGCCTTTTCCAACATTTGCCCAGGTCATCATTAATCTAAACGAGTTATCGGTGTTGGCTAAAATTGAATTGCTAATTCCAGCAATACCCCAAGTTATTAGTATGCCAATTAAGCCGCCAAGTACACTTAGTACAACCGCTTCAGTTAGGAAGTTTAATAAGATAAATTCATTGCGTGCTCCCAAAGCCTTTTGAATACCAATGATATTGGTTCTTTCCTTTACAGAAACAAACATAATATTTGCAACACCAAAGCCTCCAACCAATAAAGAGAATAGGCCAATGATTAAACCAAACAAGTTAATAATCTTAAAGAACTCGCCAATGGTATCACTTAAGAATGAAATTTTATTTAAGGTAAAATTATCGTCTTCTGCCGGCTTTAAGCGTCTTATGCTGCGCATGCTTCCGCGCAACTCTTCATAAATAGCATCAACGCCAATTTTGTCTTTGGCTTTTACAATGATATTAGAACCTTTTAAATTGTTGTCTATGTATTGAAGAAACTTAATCGGGACCACGATATTATCATCAAAGTCGATATTAACTAAATTGTCTCCTTGGTTTTTGAATACCCCAATGATTTCAACTTGTTTGCCATAGAAGGTTATTTTCTTGCCCACCAACCCTGTTGCTTTGCCGAAAAGACCCGAAGCAACATTGTGCCCAATGATGGCAACTGCACGGCCATTGTTGTCTTCAAATTCATTTAAAAAGCGACCTTCGGTAATTTCTAAGGTTTCAATCTTGCTAAATTCAAAAGTGTGACCAGCTATATTGACATTTTCCAAAAATTTATCCCCTATTCTCACTGTGGTGCTGGCTGAACTGGTAAACGATATGGCATCAGCCAAAGCCGCCACAGGTTGGTCTTTGAGCGCTCTTGCTTCACTTAAAGTTGCATCAGGACGGTTCATAAATTTCCACCAAGGATAATCACCATTGCCACCCATCCATTGCCATTTATCAATGTAAATAACATTTTTACCCAGCGACTGTATGCTTTTTTTAATGTTAGACTCTAAGGAATCAACAAGCGTAAATACCAAGACAATAGAAAATATGCCAATGGTAATGCCTAAAACTGAAAGTAAGGAGCGCAATTTATTGCTCACCAATGACTGAAATGCCATGGCCAAGCTTTCATAAAATAGTCGAATATATAAGCTGGTTTTCAAAGGTTGCTCAAGAATAAATCGAAAAAGTGAATGCGCCAAACAAAATCGATGATTGGCCTATTTGTGGCCACTAATCAATGGTTTTCTTTGGAAATATCAAACTAAGAAGTATGCTGCCCGAAAGTATACCTAAAATAATAAACAGCGAAATAAGATTGTTAAATCCAATGGATGCAAACCAATGTTCGAACAGCATTTTGACTCCGATAAATGCCAATAGCACACCTAAACCATATTTCAAATAAGAGAATAAGTGCATGATGTTGCTCAGTAAGAAGAACAAACTTCTAAGCCCCATGATTGCAAAAATATTAGAAAAGAATACAATGTAAGGGTCTTTGGTTATAGAGAAAATTGCTGGTACACTATCAACTGCAAAAACCAAATCGCTAAATTCTACCACAAGCAAAACCAGAAACAAGGGGGTTATAAATTTCTTTCCATTTTCTTTGTAGAAAAATTTTCCTTTAACATATTCTGGATGCACAGAAAAATATTTGGAAGCTAGTCTTACCATTGGGTGTTTTTCTGTATCCATTTTTTCATCTTCATCTTTTGTCCATAGTATTTTTAATCCTGAAAACACCAAGAAAGCCCCAAATAAATATAAAATCCAGTGGAATTGGGCGATTAACATTGAGCCTGAGAAAATAAACAACATTCTCAAAACAATTGCGCCTAGAACGCCCCAAAACAATACTTTTTTATAATAGACTGGCGGCACCGCGAACGATGAGAATATTAGAAGTATAACAAAAAGATTGTCTACCGATAAAGAATATTCAATAAAGTAACCTGTAAGAAAATCGAGCGAAATTCGGTCATTGTATCGGATAATTTCAGAAGCAAAATCACCTTTGCTGAAATCCATATCGGGTTGATAGTTTTTGGCTAAAGCAATTAATTGATCTTGACTCATGATGCCATGAATTAAATGCCCATATTGTTTTAATAACAAGAAGAACATAATGGCGAAACTCACCCAAACACTGGTCCAAGAAAGGGCATTTTTAAATGTGACCGCTTTATTTGATTTTGAAAACACGCCAAGGTCAAGGGCTAAAACGATCATTATAAAGCCTATGAAGAGGGTAAAAAAGGTTATTTCTGAACTCATGATTTAAGGTGCAAGATTAGCGAAAAACCTTAGTTTTTGACTAATTTCAAAATGAATATTTCTCCACCATCCGTGAATTTTAAAATGTAAATCCCTTTTTCTAGGTCAGATGTTTGAATATTTAAATGATTTGCATGCTTGGGCTCTAAATTAAAAGCATGAATCAATCTGCCATCTAGGCCATAGAGTTCAAGGGAAGTATTGTTACCGTAAGACGGTAAAATAATGTTAATTTCATCCGTAAATGGGTTTGGGAAGGCTGTAATTCCATTGCCCTTATTCATAGCATTAATTCCGGCATATTGCAGGGCCATTAAAACCGCATTGTATGCATTAACCTTTCCATACCCGTATCTGTTGTTCGGAACAGCGCCAGTATTTTGATCAACCGTTGCAGTTGTTTCTAAAATGGTTTTAACTTGAGCGGCAGTAAGCTTAGGATTTGCTTGTAAAATTAGAGCAACAATTCCAGCTACATGTGGCGCTGCCATTGACGTGCCACTGGAGGTAGACCAATATTGCGTGTCATTTCTAAACACGGTTTTCAATAATGTTTTATCGAGCATCCAGCCACTGAATTGCTTATTGTTTATTGAAGAAGGCACATAAAAACCGGGTGCTGAAATATTGGGTTTTATGCGACCATCCACACTTGGGCCTTTGCTCGAAAAACGGGTGATGTTAACAGGAACCACGTATCCTGAATCGTTTACCCAAACACCTTTAACATTTCTGAAGGCACTTCTAGCGGCAAGAGCACCAACTGAAATGACTGCTTTGGAGCTGCCACCATTTTCGCCAGCTGTGTAATTGGTGTTTCCATTGGTATATGACTTCGAAAAATCAAGTTTATTTAATTTATTGGTAAAAGAACCACTGGTCCATTCTCGGGTGGCGCCACTATTCCATGCGTGCACCAATGAACTATCCGAAACAACATGCGCAATGATTGCGTATCTTCTTTGATTTTGGTGGTCTGCCATAACGGTTATGTTTGGCTTTTGGTTCAATGGGTTTTTGGCTTGACAAATAAATGCCACCGAAAATATTGAACTGTCGGTGTTAAATTTAAAAACAGAAACTTTATCGGATGATGAATAGATGAATGGGCTTTTAGCTATGCTTTTTTTACTGGTATCGATGAATTCAATTTGGATTGCAAAATTGGAGTTTTTGCTGCCCCAAAAATCTGAATAAACACTTTCTCTTTGCCTCCACTGCCTGTTGTTTTCAATCATAATCGTTGACGCAGTATCACGCTTAAATTGATAACTCCAATGCATGTTGTTGTCGCCTTCATTTCCATTTGCACCAACCAATACCTTGCCTTTACCAACCAATGATTCAGTCGCAATATCAAACAAACTTTTGCCATCGTGTGGACCAGTGTGCATGCCCCAACTCAAATTAATGACTGCCGGTTTTCCAACGGATGCGGCATAATCAAAAATATATTTGTAGGCATCTAAAATTGTAGGATTAGCTACAACATAATCACCCAGGGCAGAGCCGGCCAAAGTGTCGTTGCTGTATTTAATGGAAACAAACACTAATTCTGCCTCGGGAGCCATTCCTCTGTATTGTAAATTAGGTGTTGTATATCCACTGCCGGCTGCGATACCAGCCACATGGGTCGCATGCGATCCATCAAGGTCGTTTGCAGGAATGATGCTATTTGAGTCGATAAGTTCAGTGCCATAATTAAATCCACTTGGTGCCGGACCTTGCTTATTGCTTTGTTGCCAATAGCGTACTATGCGGTTTCTTTTCCCATCTGTTGTAAAAAATGTGGGGTTGTTGCATTGAAAACCGACATCCACTATACCAACAACAACACCTTTTCCAGTATAGTTCATTGGTAGGCCATTGCTCAATCCATTTTGTACTTTATCTACTGATGTTGTTTGTCGTTCTATGTCATTTTTAAAATGGGTGGAGTTGCATCTTGATGAAATTTCGATATAGGTAATACAAGAAAGATTTTGGATAGATTCAAGTTGCTCTAATTTTACTTGTATAGAAATTACTGGTCCAAAATGGCCATTTATTTTTATTCCCTTTTCCAATAATTCTGAGTCACAGGAATTGCTTGAACAATAAGCCAAGGCATGAATAAAGCCTTTTTCGTCAACAAGCGTAAGATCCTTCAAGTCGGAATTTAGGGCCATCTTACTGCTATTTGAATAAGAAGTTTGGCCAAATGTAAAAGCCGTAAAGAAAACAAAAAACAGAAAGGTAAAAAGTATCTTCATAAATATGAAGAACAAATATAACACAAATCAATCACATCTATTTGCCATAACTTTTGCAAATGACTTTACTTTATATCATCGAAAAGGAAATATTCACCACTTAATTTATGCATAAAAGTAGTGGCCAGTAATTTTACCCTCGATTTTGCAGTATCTACAATTGGACCTTCAAACATTTCGTTGCTTGTTTCAAAGAAATAGGTAAGCCATGCATCAAAGTGAATTTTTTCAAGGCCAAGAAACATATGTTTTTCAAATACATTGGTCTTGTAACCTTCTTTTTCAAGTAAAACAAAAGCCCAAAATTCAACGATTCTAGGCAAATGTTTTGGCAAGTCAAGGTGGGCAAATTTAGGTGCAGTGATAGGGTCAGCAAGTAGTTTGGAATAAAAAGCATTTTGCCAGTTTTCAATGTCTTTTTCCGTTTTTATATCTTGCTTCATAAAACAAATTTACTTAAAATGACAATGGTAAAGTAAGAAATTTTTTATGCATGAAAACGACTCATAAGTGAAGGCAATAAGTTTTTAAGTAATGCCTTAAATGATTTGCCTTAGGCAATTTAAAATGAGCAGAAAATCTATGTTATGATTCAATTTATAGACATCAATATTGTCTATTTTTAAATACGGAATCATGCCCCACCAAAATATTAAACAAATAGTAGAGGAAATACGTCAGGTTAATATTGATCTATTTTGTTTGATTCATCAGCCTGAATAGCAGGAATTTATATTTTAAATCAAATTTTGAAGAATATTTTTTGAGTAAATAATACTAAAAAAACCATCTATACACTACAATTGCTTTCATTTTGACATCATGCACAAATTGTTAACAATCAATTAATCAGTTACTTATATGTAAGTTAAAGGAATAGGATTAAAAATACCATAAGAAATAGGGTAATTAGTATATAATACTTAAAATTTTTAGCATCTTTGCTGCGAAGAAAAAGTGAAAAAATGCTTTAAGTTTTTATTTAAAATGAAAACCATCAATTCATAATTTCCATCCGAAGGGATGTAGGTTACCAAAACGACAAACACAAATGCACAAAGAAATGAAATCACAATTCCATGCCGGCCTTTTACCGGGGGGCTCATTTATTGGGTCAGGATTAACTGCTAAAAATCAAATCAATTTTCCTATTTTATTCCAATCTTTATTTCTGTGTTCTGCTTAGCGGCAAGCTAGGATTTAATTTTTTTGATCACTATTAACTGTTGATACGGATAGCAATGTCAGAAGCACATTTAAGGAGTCAAATTCTGGAGGTTTGGAACGCGCATGTTTCAACTGTAAAAACAGAAAAGGACTTTGAAGTTCAGAGCGGCAATAATATTGACGATAGCCGTGTTTATGCCATTGAGGTTGTTAAAATTATCATTCATAATTTTATGAAAGGTGATTTTGATGTAAATGATTTCAGAACGGCATTAGACAGTTACAACAAACACAATAATTTATGGGGATTCACTGCCAAATTGGGTCAGATGTATTTTAATCAAATGATTAAATACAATGAGACCAGTTTAGACAAATTAGCCGAAGCCTTAAAAGAACTTATAACAGAGCCTAAAAATTTACGAGAGGCCTTAAGCAAAATAGAAACTTTGGAAAAAATGACAATTGCCATTTACACCAAATCTAAAGACAAACACAATGCGCCATATCCTGGAGCGGTTGGTTTTTTCTTGTCCTATTTTTGGCAAATTAGCAATTATAAAAAATGGCCAATTCTATACCCCAATTTAATCAATTCATTTAAAGAGTTGAATGTATGGGAAGACCAAAAAACCCAAAAGGCCACCTATGAGGCTTATTTATCGGTATACAACCAGGTTAAAGGCATTATTGAAGAAATAGCTGGAAGAGAAGTAAGTTATTGGGAGGTTGAGCATGCTTTATGGAATTTCAAATTTAAACCTGAGGCATTGTCTTATGTTGCTGAATTAATACCAAGCCCAAAAGCTGGGCCTATAAAAGCCCTTGCAAAAGAAGCAATTACAGTTCTATCTGCAAACGCAGAGACTCCTCAAGATGCTGAGCTCGAGGAGAGAAGACAAGAGCAAAATGACAATGCAATGGCGAGCAAGGATCTCATAAATTACCAGGAATACTTAATGCCTCGTTTGAGCCGCTTGTTAAACAATGGGTATGTTCAAGATGATATAGAGAATAGTTTTTCAGCCTTGGTTTTAGAAGCATTTTCTCAATTGGATTTTCAGGTTGAGGTATTGGATCAAAACAAAGAAAAAAATGCCTATGCGGTGCTAAAGTTCCGCGAAGAGAACATTGCCATTATTTTAGATGCGCATCCAAGCAGTGCAGATTTCCAAAAAGAAAACGACCGCAGAATTGTTAAGGAATATATCTCTGATAATTTAAAGGCATTGAACAAGGAAGGGTATAAAAAAGTTACCTATATCTTGGTTTCAAACCACTTTACAGATTTATACAATTCGTTTGTTTCCTATATCAACTGGAACACAGACATCAAGAAAACAATTTTAGTTAGCACAGAAGCCATATTGTATATACTGGCTTATAAATTAAAGAAGAAGCAAGGATTATATCCAATATTAGACCGTTTTGGTAGTTTTTCTAGCCACATCCACATGGGCAATGTTGCGGCAGAATTGGAGCAAGCATAGCACCTAAAACACATTCAATTTCGACCAGATTTAATAAACTTAAGATTAATATCTTGTAAATTTAATAATAACCTGTATATTTGCAGTCCCAAAAAATCGCGGGGTGGAGCAGTGGTAGCTCGTTGGGCTCATAACCCAAAGGTCGCAGGTTCGAGTCCTGTCCCCGCAACAAAGAAAGAAGAAAGTGCCGCTTGAAAAGCGGCATTTTTTATTTTCGGAAAATTGCCAAAGCCCTGCCTTTGCTTTGAGCAATTTTACAAAATGAAAAATGGAAGGCATGCGAAGCAGGCCAGCACATTCTTCTTTATTTGTTAAGCCATCCCCTTTCAGGACCACCGTAAGGTAATCCTGTCTTTCTTCCCGCAAAATGCCAAAGGCTCTGATTTGAGCATTTGGAGGCATAAAAAAAGAAAAGGATGCGAAGCAGACTTCTGATTTTGTTTTCTTTGTTAAGCCACCCCCTTAGGACCACCGTTAGGTAATCCTGTCGTAAAGCCCTGCCTTTGCTTTGAGCAATTTTACAAAATGAAAAATGGAAGGCATGCGAAGCAGGCCAGCACATTCTTCTTTATTTGTTAAGCCATCCCCTTTAGGACCACCGTTAGGTAATCCTGTCTTTAAATTTTCTTAGAACAATGTCTTGAATATTTTTTTAGAAATAAAAAATAAAGAATACGAAGTATTCTGCACTTTCTTTTTTCTTTGTTAAGCCATCCCCTTCAGGTCCACCGTTAGGTAATCCTGTCCCTTTTCCAGCAAAATGCCAAAGGCTCTGATTTGAGCATTTGGAGGCATAGAAAAAGAAAAGGATGCGCAGCAGACTTCTGATTTTGTTTTCTTTGTTAAGCCACCCTCTTAGGACCACCGTCAGGTAATCCTGTCTCCAAATTTCACATTACCTTATCTTGAATATATCTTGAGAAATAAATTCCTTAAGGATTATGTATGTTCAGTTTAAATTGTAATTTTGACCAACATTGAACCGGTCATCAAGCAACAAGTTGGTGGTCGTATTATAAATTAAATCAATAAAAATCATTATGAACATAACAATCATAGGTGCCTCTGCTGGAATCGGATTAGAAACAATAAAACGAGGATTAAATAGAAACCATTCGATAACAACCCTTTCTCGAACTGCAATTGAATTAGAGGATAAAAAATCATTTAATATGATACTAGGTGATGCAAGAAATAAAGCGGATCTATTAAAATCAATACAAAACGCAGAAGCTCTAATTGTAACATTAGGGACAGGTAAGAATATGAATGCGACTACCCTTTTTTCAGATTTTGCAAAAGTAATTTTGGAAATACATGAAGAGAAGAAAATAGACATCCCCTTGATTTTTGTAACAGGATTTGGAGCAGGAGAAAGTAAAAATTATGTTTCTTGGCTAGTAAAAATGTTTTTAAAATACTTTTTAAAAGATGTTTATGCAGATAAAACTAAGATGGAAGAAATTATCACCAATTCAGATTTGAAATGGACTGTTGTGAGGCCAGGAAGACTATTAGACAAGGAATTAACAGAGAAATACCGCATTGAAAATAAATTGTTCAAAGGAATAAATATAGGCGGAATTAATCGGGCTGACGTAGCTGACTTTTTAATTAAACAAGCAGAAAAACAAACTGCATTAAGACAATATATTGCGATATCGGAAAAATAGGAAAACATAAAAGCCACCCTCTTAGGACCACCGTCAGGTAATCCTGTCATTAAATTTTCTTAGAACAATGTCTTGAATCTATATATTCATTTTAAGATATTCATTTGTATTTATAATAAAAATCATTAGGTTTGTAATAAAAGTAGTGTAATAAAAATTAATTAGTGGAAACCAGATATCACTATAAATAACGTTGAGTAATCCGAAAGCCTATTTAGTATAAAAATAATAAGAGATGAGCAAAGAAAAAATTCAAGAATTAAAAGATCGCATCGAAAGAGTAAAAGCAAATGCTACTAGCCACAAGTTAGGTTGTCAAAGATTTATAGCTACAGTTCAAGTTAGATTGAAAACTCCTAATGCCACTTCATCCAGCAAAATAAGTGCTAGAAATGAAATTGCTAACAAGAAATCAGAGATGAAGCGATTTTCCGATGGTTATAAAAGAGAAATAGAATCTTTAAAAGCATCTATAGCGAAGTTAAAATAATAACATGTTAATTGGAGAATACGCAACATAAATGTCAAAATTTATCCAATTCAGTTATTTTTAATAATCTTTATTTTAACCTTCTAATAATGACGAATTTTCCTCTTATTACATTACTTTGTTACAAAAAAATATCTACATTTTGCAACCTCTGTAATTCAAGTTATACTTTTTTAAAAAGTGTAAGTTCAGAGCCAATAAACCTTATTTATCAAGGCTTATTGTGAATGCGATCAAAATCAAATCACGCACTATTTACTTACCTATACTTATAATACAAGAGCACCCCAATCCTCCCTTTCCAAGGTTTTTTATAGATTTCTTTAAGACTGTATTTTCTAAATAGAAAAGGCCAACGCAGCAGGGCTCCGATTGACTTTAGGAATGGGTGAATCAATCCTTCTCCGAGTGCTTGTACAATGAATTCAAGACCGGCCATTTTATTTTGAGTAATTCAAATTGACAATTTAATTCAAACTTGATGTTTATTTTCAATACAAATACTTATACTTGATTATTATTGCAGGGCTTAATTTAAAATGAATTAGTTTAATTTTGCCCAAGCGTTAAGGTTTAGATGTCAGTAGAAAAAGAACATACAATAGCCAGTAAATGGTTTGGTTGGGTAGATAAAGCAATCTACCGAAACATGTTGATGGGCTTGGCTTGGCTTGTTTTTTTAATGGTAAAATGGAACGATATCTTCTTACCCTATTTTTGGGATGAGATGGGGGCTTATGCGAGTGGCGTCTTGTATATGTACGACCATGGAATTTCAATAATGCCAGCGGCATTGCCGGCCTCATTAAGTTTTGGTCATCCACTGATGATGCATCTTGTGTTTTCGCTTTTTGCAAAAGTTTTTGGTCCTAGCGTTGCCAGCTTGCATGTCTGCAACCTTTTGTTTACTTATCTATTGTCATTAGGCACTTATCTATTGGCGTATCAGTTGAGCAAAGACCGTTTGCTTTCGCTCATTTCATTTTTGTTGTTTTTAATGCAACCTATGGTCTTGGCCCTTTCAACCCAAATTTTATTGGAAGTATTCTTGGCCATGAACACCATTTTTGCCTTGTTGTTTTACATGCGCAAACACTATGTATTGGCGATGGTGTTTTGTGTTTTTGGACTCTTAACAAAAGAAACTGGGCTGGTCTTAGCCATTGCGTTTTTGACCCATAGAGTGTACTTATTGCTGTTTGACCAAGACAAAATGAAGGTCTTTAAAGAATCGATATTATTTCTCTTGCCACTTGGATTTTTCTTTGCCTTTTTATTGCTCACAAAGGCAACATTTGGATGGTATTTACATCCAGGTAATTTGGGAAATTTAAAACCTAGTTTGGGCAGTATACTTCAAAAGACCTGGGATTATCCTTTGGAAATATCATTTAAAGACCAAGGGCGTTTGGTGTTAACGGGCATTTGTGTTCTTGCCTTTGTGGTGGCTTTAATTCGAAAAAATAAAATCCGTTTTAAATTGGATTCTGATCTTATTTTACTCGGCATTTATTGCTTTGGATTTATTGCATTCTCAGGCATAGCAGCAGTGTTAGACCGTTATTTTTTAATCTTACTTCCTTTTGTACTTATACTATTTGCGAAAGGTATCGTATATTTCAAACGCCTACATCCAATGCTTGTGGTATTAGGAGTTTCGCTTGCCTATATAGCCAGTCTGTTTAATTTAGAAAATAAGACCAGGTTTACAGAAGTAGATTTAGGGTATAGACATATGATAAAAGCCAATACCCAAATGCTAGATTTTGTTAATTCAGGCGAATACCAAAATGATACGGTAGGCTTTGCCTTTCCATTGCAATTGGCCGCTGTTGATAGCCGTTTTGGCTACATAAAAGAAAGACAATTTAAATTAGATACCACGTTTTCAAAAACAGCTCAGTATAGGGTGTACTGTTATCCAGGGAATATGGAATGGAATGCGCCAGACAGCAATGCTTATAGCTTGGTAAAGAAGTTTGAATCTGGCTATGCCAAATCGTTTTTATACAAAAAGAAAAAACTATAATTCGTTGTAAGCACGAATGAATTTGGCACCTAAATTTTTGTATGGAGGGATGTAATCTTTAAACTGCGGATTGTTTTTAAGCTTGATGCTTATTTGCTTCCAAACATCTAACCACACCAAGTCTTTTCCAGCTCTAATTGTTTCAGTAATTTCTTGAATAAGAACCGTATTAACGGCCATAGTTCCCACTTGTTTGGTGCTGATAATTTGAACATCGAAGGCGTTTTCCATTGCTTTACTAATGTTTTGGTAACCACCACAACTTCCTAAAATGGCCACTTTGTTGCTGTTGCTCATGTTGTCGAGGGTGTTTTCAATGTAGTAAGAATGGCCTCGGTGAACGATTAAATCTGGGAAACGCTTGATGCTTTCGAAATAAGCAGATAGTGCTTTTCTGCCTTCAATTTCTGAATGGGGTTTGTTGGCATAAATTTCCATACGTTTTCCTTTAATGGTTTTGAAAACGATGTAGGTGCCTTTGTCTTCCTTTTTATAAATGGTAGCAGGGTACAAGCTCAACCAATTGTTAAAAGCCGTTTCACCGTCTTCATCGTCAAAGAAAAAGTGTTGTTGAATGTGCAAGCTATCGGGGAATAAATCAACAGAGCTAACACGGTCTAAATTGGGTAAATCGAAAGCAAATTTGCTGGTATATGTTGTAGGATTTCCGCCACAAAGTTTGAGCAATAGACCATATATTTTTATACCGTGTTCATTGCTTTCAAGAATGCATTTTTTCAATTCTTTTTCAATGGTGTTTAGGAAAATAGCTTTGATTTTTTCGTTGTCTAAACTTCCGTAGGTATCAGCAACATCAACAGCTGGGCCTAGATCGCCTCCATAATTGTACAAGCCACCTGCAAATGCTTGGATAAGCGCATTGGCTTGGCTGTCGTTCATGTGCGAAAAGAAATCGTCCAATTTGTTGTAGCCAGCACATTGTTTAAGAAAGATTCTGAACTTATTGTAGTTCATTTTTTTAAGAAACAGGTAAGAAGACGTTTCCTTTCTTTTTTCCATGAGACGGCTATACATACCAAGGAAAGTAGAGGTAAATATTTCTTGAGGACAATAGACAATGGACGTGTAAATTTCGTAGGCATTGTCATTTTGTATGGGTGCAAATCTGTAAACTTCGGTTTCTTCGTGTCTTAAATTTATTTCAACAACCCTTTCCATACCAATCGATTCAAGTTCTTTGTCAACAGTGTAATCGGCTAAGATATTTTGTTTTTTTCTCAGCTCTATAAGTTTAGAAAAAAAGCGTTTTGAATCCTTTGCAATTTGATCTGCTTCAGTTATGCTTAATTGTTTTTTAGAGATGTATTCTATGAGTGCATAAGACCGAGATTGTGTTCCAAATTGTTTGTAGATATCGTACAATAAAATGGCAATGCTGTCTTTAGAATTTTTAATGGCCCTATCGATGATATGGTTGGAACCAAAGTATTGTTTAATGGCTGCAGGATCTATGCGGGCTAAGGCAAGTAACACATCATTGCCGAGGGGTGAATAGGCTAAGTTTTTGAAAACATTTAAAACATCGGTAGGGTAAAAGCCAGCGGCATATAACCAATAAGTTTTAGCATAGGTCTTGAGGTTGATTATATCGCTTAAATTTAAACCCGTTTTAATGTCTGTTTTTAAAAGTTCAAGTTCTTTGCTGTCGTTTTTGAGATTTAATAATCTATCCAATAAATCGATGTTTCTTTGGGAAGAAGAAAGATGGACAATGTCTTGTCTTTGAATCTTCTTAAGATATTCGAACAAGCCTCTTGCGTATTGTTTTGATTGAACAGCATCTAAAGATTTAATTTGGGTTTGAAACAAATCTATGCGTTCTAAATAGAGTTTGCTGGCTAAAGCGCTTTGGTGTTCGTTGCTCAGGGTAATTTTACCATCCAAATCGCCATCTAAAATATCGAAACGGTTTTGTTCAAAATCAATTTGGTTTTGCCAATCGAGTGCCACGGCTTTGTTTTGGGCAAAATGCAAAGATGGCAATAGGTTAGCAAATAGGAAGAGTATGAAATACTTCATGTTTATTTTAAGATTTTCAAAAATGGTGCCATTAAAAAATTAAATGCAAGTTGACTCAAATCAGTGAAATAAAAAAAGTTAAATATACGCAGCACGAAGTCTTTTGATTAGTTTCTTATACATAAATTATAATGACTGAGAAAAACTTACGTTAATAGAGTTCTAGTATTGGAATTTAGGTAGACTACAATTTGGTCAATTCCCAAAGAACAATGCCTGCACAAACAGACACATTGAAAGAATGTTTGGTTCCAAATTGAGGCACTTCAATACAATGGTCGCATACATCCAAAACTTCTTGTGAAACGCCATCGGTTTCATTGCCTAAAATGAGTGCAATTTTTTGTTCAGAATGGGCTTTAAAGTCTTGCAAAAAAACGCTGTTTTCAACTTGTTCAACAGCAACCAACAAATAGTTTTGTTTTTTAAGTTCAATGCAAGCCTCCAAGCATGATTTGTGGTAGGTCCAAGGCATGCTTAGTTCAGCACCTAGAGCCGTTTTGTGTATGTCGCGGTGCGGAGGGCAAGCACTTATGCCACACAGATGCACATGCTCAACACCAAAACCATCAGAGCTTCTAAAAATACTGCCAATATTGTTCATGCTTCTAATATTATCGAGCACAACGCAAATGGGGTTTAGAGGCGTGGTTTGGTATTGATAAATTGTTAATCGGTTAAGCTGATGTGTGTGTAACTTGCGGTACATTTTTTCGGGTAAAATTGTAAAATTATTTTGCTGAAATTGTGATACAAGCCGAAGCCATATGTCCGCAAAGATAACAGATAATCAGACACCATTGATGAAACAGTATTCAGGGTTCAAGCAAAAGTACCCTGGAGCACTTTTGTTGTTCCGTGTGGGCGACTTTTACGAAACCTTTGGAGAAGATGCAGTGCTTGCATCGAAGGTATTGGGCATCGTATTAACCAAGCGTGGTGCTGGCAGCAGCAGTGAAATTGAGCTGGCTGGTTTTCCTCACCATTCCTTGGATACCTATTTGCCAAAATTGGTAAGGGCCGGGCACAGGGTGGCGATATGCGAACAATTGGAAGACCCTAAAATGGCCAAGGGTATTGTGAAGAGAGGGGTTACAGAATTGGTTACGCCAGGGGTGGTATTTAACGACAAGGTCTTAGACATCAACACCAGCAATTTTTTAGCCTCTGTTTATTTTGGAAAAGACCACACAGGTGTTGCTTTTTTAGATATATCTACGGGCGAGTTTATGGTGGCAGAAGGCTCCTCAGATTACATCAATAAACTATTGAGTAGTTTAAAGCCAGCCGAAGTTATTATTAGCAAACCGCAGAGCAATTTATTTAAACAATTAACTGGAGAAAAATATTACCATTTTGCCTTAGAAGATTGGGTTTTCCAATCAGATTATGCCGAAGAGAAATTATTGAATCATTTTGGCACCAGTACACTGAAAGGATTCGGTATAGGGCATTTAAGTTCAGCCATTGTAGCTGCCGGAAGTGCTTTGTATTACTTGGAGCACAACCAACAAAACAACATCAAACACATCAATGCGATAAGCCGTATGGATGAGGATAAATATGTATGGTTTGATCAGTTTACGATTCGCAATTTAGAAGTATTATATCCATCGAATCCCGGAGGCAAAACTCTAGCAGACATTTTGGACAAAACGCAAACCCCTATGGGCAGCCGTTTGATGAAAAAGTGGGTGGTATTGCCATTGAAAGATTTGCAGCAGATAAATGCAAGGTTAAATACGGTTGAAGGTTTTATTCAGAATAAGGATGCTTCAGAAAAGATCGCAAATTTATTGTCACAGGTTGGGGACATTGAACGCATTATTTCAAAAATTTCCTTGCTGCGCGCCAACCCAAGAGAAGTGTTGCAGTTGGCTAGGGCTTTGGATTGTGTTAAGCAAATTAGAGAAATTTGCATGGACATGCCAAGTGCAGAAATGCAGATTTACGCAGAGCAATTAAATCCATGTATAAACTTAGCTGAGAAGATATTTAAAGAATTAAAACAGGATACACCTGTATTGGTAAATAAAGGCGGTGTTATAAACGATGGCGTTGATGCAGAATTGGATGAGCTGCGCAATTTGCAATTGAACGGGAAAGAGAAACTATTAGAGATACAAAAACGCGAAGCAGAAGCAACGGGAATCTCTTCATTAAAAATTGCATTCAACAATGTATTTGGTTACTATTTAGAAGTTACAAATACACATAAAGACAAGGTTCCTGAGGAGTGGATACGCAAGCAGACATTGAGCAATGCAGAGCGTTATATCACTCAGGAATTAAAAGTTTATGAAGATAAAATTCTAAGTGCCGAGAGCCGCATATTAGAAATTGAAAACACCATTTACAGCAATCTGTTGTTGCATATGGGCGATTACATCAATCCGGTTCAATTGAACAGCCATTTACTGGCCCGTTTGGATTGTTTGATGAGTTTTGCCCGCATATCTCAAGACAACCGTTATGTGAGACCATTGATAGATGAAGGATTTAATTTGAAGTTATTGGGTTGCAGACATCCTGTAATTGAAAAGCAATTGCCGGTCGATAATGCGTATATACCCAATGATATTGAATTGGATTTAGAGACCCAACGAATAGTCATACTTACGGGACCCAATATGAGTGGTAAAAGTGCTGTTTTGCGTCAAACAGCTTTGGCAGTTTTGATGGGACAAATTGGTTGCTTTGTAGCTGCAGATGAAGCCGTCTTTGGATTGGTAGACCGCATATACACAAGGGTAGGCGCCAGCGATAATATTTCTGGTGGTGAGAGTACCTTTATGGTTGAGATGATAGAAACTGCAGGCATTTTGAATAATATTTCGAACCGCAGTTTAATACTATTAGACGAAATTGGAAGAGGAACCAGTACTTTCGATGGGGTAAGTTTGGCATGGGCTATAGCAGAATATTTAGGCAAGCATCCTGAGCAACCAAAAACCATATTTGCAACGCATTACCATGAGTTGAACGAATTGGAAAAAAATATTGAAGGCATAGTTAACTACCACATTTCGGTGCGAGAAACAAAAGATAAAGTCCTGTTTTTGCGCAAGCTGGTAAAGGGAGGTAGTGAGCATAGTTTTGGTATCCATGTAGCCCGAATGGCGGGCGTTCCAAAGACCGTTTTACAAAGAGCCGAAGAAATATTAATAGAGCTTGAAAAAGACCGTGCCCAAATTAGTGGCAGGGAGACTTTAAAAACGCTTAAGGTTCCGCAATATCAATTAAGCATGTTTGGTGTCAACGACCCTAAATTAGAAGAACTGCACCGACAATTAAGTGCATTAGAAGTCAATGCCATGACCCCTATTGATGCCTTAATGAAATTGCAGGAATTGAAGAAGATGCTTTAAGGGTAATTACCTCAATAAAGTAAACAAACCATTGAGGTATAAAATTTGTCCATTGTAACTTTTGAGTTCAATTTTATAAAGGTAAATACCTTCTTGGCAGGTTTGGTTTAAATACACGCCGTTCCATTCAGGGTCGGCATCGCTCACATTAAGTAATTGTTCTCCCCAGCGGTTGAATATTTCCAATTTTATTTCTTTGATGTTTTTGCCATAAACCTTGAATACATCGTTACTAAGATCACCATTTGGGGAAAAGGCAGTGGGAATAAAATACGACAATTCTTTACAAGGTATTAAGCTGATGCTGTCTATCGCAAAGCAATTGTTTCTTGATACTTTTAGCCAATAAACACCAGGTTTATTAACCGTTAAAGATGCATTCGAACTTCCATCGCTCCACTGGTATTTTCCAATTTCATTGGTGTTTAAAACCATGGGATTGCAAATCAAAGTATCGGCGCCCAAATTGACCATAGGTTTGGGTAAAAGATTTACCAATGTTGAATCCGCATTGCTGCAAAATTGATTAGAAGCGCTTAGGACGTAAAGACCTTTTTGGTTTACTTGAATGAGCGCTGAGGTATCACCACTATTCCAAACATATTGCACACCATTTTGTTTGTTAAAACTTAATACAACATAGCGACAAGAAACACTATCCAAGGACAATGAAATCTTAGGTTTTTTAAGCACATTAATATTGATGGTATCTGCTGCGGGACATTGGTTTGAGTCCAGGACTTTAACATGGTATTGCCCCTCTTGATTAACCGTTATTTTATAGGTGGTTTGACCTGTATTCCAGAGATAATCTTTGTATTTACTGTTTGCATCTAGCACCAAAGAAAATTGTTTACAAAATGCCGTATCGTTCCCTATGAAAACCTGCGGTTTTTTGCCATATTTTACACGTATGCTATCAGACAATTTGCAATATTTATTTTGCAAACTTACTTTGTAAAAACCCGCTGAATTAATTAACAGAGAAGGTGATTTTGAACCCGTGTTCCATGCATAGGAAAAAATAGACATATTAAGGGTTTTAAGCAGTAGGTTTTGACCTATGCACAAGGTGGTATCGGACGTAAATTTGGGATGCTTAATAAAAGCAATAAAAACAGAGGTGCTAATAACAGTATCTGTTAGATTAGGCCTAAACAATTTTGCTTGAACTTGGTAATTTCCAGAATCATTATAAAGGTGTTTAGCCCATTTTGTTAAGCCTTTTGATTTATACCCATCGCCAAAGTCCCAATGTACCGAATCGACTTGAGTGTTCTCAATTTTCAGCAAAACAGAATCCAAGACACAATTGGTATCAGCTTGCAATCGGACCGGGTAATAGATACGCGATTGAACGAAAGCGGGAAGACCAGGATAGGATAGTCTGTTTAAGAACTTAATTCCATATTTCGAGAAAGCACATTTTGCGCCAATGCTGTCTGGGTAATTTATCACTGAAACAAAAGAATCATTCGAGTTAGCAATATAAATTTTTCCATTAGAAGCCAATTGAAATGCCCCAATCCTAAATACATTTCCCCCTAATTGATTATAATCCGAAATCAAATTAATATCGGAGCTATCTTTTATTTTAGAAATTGGTATTTGATAGAAACTTTTCCGAGTCCCTATGTACAAAATACGACTGTTTGGAGAAAATTCCAGACCATAAATTCCCGACAAAGCAGGAAACCCGAAGATCACTCTAGGTTGGGCCAATTTACCCGTTTTATTGTTAAAATTTAGCACATGTACTTCAGATAATTCAATAAAATTTGTGTCAAAATGATTTATATACGCTAAATATTCCCCATTACTTGAAAACTTCATTTGCCCCACTCCACCAACTAGTTGACCTATACCTACTTTTGCGCCTGGATTTATATTTATAATTGGATTAGACAAACCTGAATCAGATAGCTTATAGACAAATATACTATCGGTAAGTCTTTTAACTGCAGCTATCCATATATCTCGTTTGTTATTATGTTCAACTGCTGTCAATTTTTCGCATGAAAATTCAAAAAGCAATTGATTTTTAAGGGTAACAACACCATTACCTCCATCCAATTTCATATCTACTACAGAATAACAGACTCCCTTTCCTGGGCTATTGATCATTCCTGGGAGACAATCACTTGTAAAAATATAATAAATGGAACTTTTAGCTTTGTTTACAATCAATGCAGATTGAGTGCTACTTGAATGTCCAAATAAACCCCATCCATTAACCATTGTATCATGGTTTTTATTCCAAACAGTTATGCCGTCTGTATAGAACAACAAGTTACCACTACTATCAGATCCGACAGAACAACCCTCACTTGTGGACATTTTTGAATTTAAAATTGCTTTAGGCGGATTGTAATTAAAATTTATACCCGCTCGGTTTCCAAAATACCAAATATTCGTTTCTTTTTGGGCCATAATGCTGGACGCAAAACCTAAATAAATAAACAAAACAAATATTTGTCTCATGGTGTATTCAAATATAATATAAAGAAAGTGCAAAAAAGTTAGCACTTTCTTTATATTAGAAAAAATTATATACAACTGAATCTGATAGTCGCAGAATTAGTTCCAGTTATTATAATTTGAACATTTACTCCAATGCAAGCACCACAGATATTCTGAACATTGCTATATAAACTGTTGCTCATTGAAGTTAAATTCCCCCAAGGCCAAAACAACGTATTGGTTTGGTCCATCAGCATTATTTTATTGGGACATTCACAAGGCAATTGATCGTTGCAACGGGCACATGGCCCCGTTTTAATAATTGAATCGCCCATATTGATAGGTGCATTGTAACCAATTAATTGACTGCAATTAAAATAACCCCAATAAAGGGATAAACCACATGGAACATCGACGTTTACTACTGTAATTTCCGTACAGGCAGCCCCGCAAGGGAATGGATCTAATACTGTAGGTGTGCAGGCCGTCATTTGGGCATTGGAATTTGAAATACTAAAGAAACTAAGAACTAAAATAGCGAACGTTTTGAAAACTAAATTTTTCATAAAATAATTGATTTTTAAAAATTGGAACTAAAATTTAAGTGCAGTTAAAACTGCCCGACTCTTTGTGTAAGAGATAGAAAAAGACCTATGAAATAGATGGTTCAAGAAGATCAATGGATTTTAATCCAAAGCAGCTTCAAATTAGAAATTTGGATTTAAAAATGTGTTTGGTCTGTTTTTTCTCATAGTTGTTTTTAAGATTAAAATGGCTAGTTTTTTAGCGACTTCGAAGTATAGAAGTAAACAAGCATTTTTATTCTTGCTTCTAAACAAAAATAAGCGTTTTTTTGAACTATATACATTTAATTTGAAAATATAACAATCGGTTTTTGGCTGTTAAGCCTTATTAACCCCTCATTTCAACACCGTAAGCGTCCCTTCCAGTGTATGGGTTACATCGTAAATATCTTTAATAAATACTTTGTAAACGTAAACGCCTTGTAGTGCACGAGAACTGCTAAAGGTTTCTTCTTTAACATCGGAGTCGAATACCTTTTCACCCCAACGGTTGAAGATGCTTAAGCGGTAGGTTTTTACAAATGGATATTGACCAGGATTTAAACCAAATGCATCGTTGATGCCATTGCCATCAATGCTTATGGCATCAGGGAAGAAGAATTCTATACGCTCGTAAATTGGAATATTTTGCTCGGTGCTGTCAAAGCAAAGATTTTGTTTTCCAACACGCAATTTGATGCGAATAAAACCTGAATCAGGGAAAGTAAACTTAGGGTTCTTGGTGCTGGCTTGCCCGTAGGTTCCAAAGGTCCAAGCCCATGAATTGGCGAGCAGCGAGCGGTCGTAAAACTGGAAAGGAATGCCAGTGTTGGTGTTAGGCAAATGGGTAAAATCAAAGGCTGCCTTTGGTTTTTCAATGATGGTAAAACTGATGGAATCTTTGCCCACACATTGGCCTGTGCCTGCTTTTAAAACTATGGTGTGCAATCCAATGCTGTTAAACCTTAATTTCAATACACTATCAATGGTGCTTAAATTGTTGTTGTCGATTAACCAATTGTAATTGGATATTGGGTTGCTGCTAAGCAGTCTTGCTTTTAAAATACTGGTATCGCCATAACAAGGATTGCTCACCTTTATGCTGACTTGTGCTTTGGTGTAAACCCTTATGCTTGCAGTGTCTGAGGCCTTGCTACACCCATCATTTAAGACAGCGCTGTACCTTGCACTTTGTGCTGCAATGTTTAAACTGCTGCTTGGTCCTGAGCTTAAAAATACCCCATTCTTAAACCAAGTTATTTGCTGCTTATTTGCCTTACCTCCTGAAGCTAAAGCAGTCAATACAGTTGACGAACTTATGCAGGTGTCTTGGGTCTTTAATGCAAGGCTTAAACCTGGCAATAAATGGAGGTTTATTTTTGTGCTGTCATTGCTGGAACATCCATCTTGGAGTATTAACTTGTATACACGCAGACCCTTTTGACTGCTATCGTTGTAATTGATTTGCAAACTGTCTTTAGATCCTAGCAACACATTGCTTGAACTTAGCCATTGGTAGCTGTAGTTTCCTTTACCACCTTGGGCTAGGGCTTTTAGACTTATGGCACTTGGCAAGCACAGACTGTCTTGGGTTTTGATGTTTGACTCTAGCTTAGGCAATACCGTAATGTTTATGCGGCTGCTGTCTTTTTCAAAACAAGCATCGCTGCCTATGAGTTCAAGAACTGCAGTTTGGGAAGGGGTAAATGCAATACTGTCTTTTTGACCAATGTTTACGCCTTTGTATTTCCAAAGGTAAGTATAACCACTGCCTTTACCACCACTGCTTTGGGCATATACCTTAAGCACTTGACCGTAACACAAGGTGCTGTCTTTTGCCTTTTTTGATTGGCTGTATATTCCAGCACTTAGAACAGGAAACACATCCACTTGAATGGTTTTTTGAATAGACTTTTGCATGCAGCCATCATTCACTTCCACCATTAGGGCAGCTGGTATTTTTGGTTTGTAAAGCAAACTGTCTGTTAGCGATAAGGTATCTTGGCTATTGGTGTTAATCCATCTATATTGGTAAGTACTTGGATTGCCTCCCTTAGCTTTTACTTTAAACACATATTGATTGGCTTGGCACAGGGTGGTGTCAGCACTGTTAAGACTTAGCGATAAGGTATCTCTTGGGATAAGAGAATAAACAGCAGTATCGCTCAGACCGGTGCATTGGTCTTTGAGCAACACGCGCAGATTTTTCTTTCCTTGACACAAAGGACTTAAAGTATATTTAAAGGTATCAGCACCTTTATTGCTTCCAAAGCGTCTGTTGTTCCACGACCCTGAGAGGTTTTGTTCTTGCCAAGTCCAAGAATACAAACTATAATCGCCCGCATCAAAACCAGCCACCACAGCAATTGCTTTACCGGGGCATACCATGGTATCTAAGCCATTAAACCTTGCCCTTGACTTTTGCTTTTTAACTTTTAGGGTGTAATTATAAAAGGCAGTTTTGGGTGTACAGCCATCGTTGAGGTACAACACAAAACGCATAGAATCCAATTCATTCACAGGCATGGTGTACAGCAGGGTATCGGCTAGTTTACCAGAACCAGAGCGCGGAAAACTATAATTGCCTAAGCCATCAATACTGGCCCATTGCCAAGAGTATCCTAAAGAATCGCCACCATGGAAAGAAGCAATTAAAGGCATGCGGCCACCGATGCAAACACCTGTGTCTTTGGGCGTGTGAAATTGTATGCTAGGAAGCTTGCGCACCACAATGGTTTTATAAGCGGTATCGGCCATACCACAGCCACTGCTATCGGCAATAATAATTTTATAGCGCGTGGTTTTATCGGGCCAAGCAGGAGTCTTGCGGGCCGTGCTGTCTTTTAATTTATAGCTAGGGCTCCAGTTCCATTTGGTACCACCAAAGGTTTGAAGGTTTACCGAATCGCCATTGCATATTGTGGTATCATTGCCAGCAAAGGCCTTGTCTTTGGAATAGATTAAAAGCCTCAGTGTATCGACCTTATAATAGCTTTGCACGGCAGGGGCAGTACTTAATATTCGAATTCTGTATTTTTCAGAAGAGCTGACCTGAAATAAGGGCAAGCGAGCAAGAATGACGCTGTCTTTATTGGACTTTAGTCTACCAAGTTGACGGTGTGCACCCGTAAAATTACCATCGGCATCGCTGAGTTCAGCGATAAAGACATTGGAGGTATCATAATCGCCAATCTTGCGGTAAGGAATACGCAAGGTATCACCAGCACAATAAGGACCAGCCTTTACCTGACCGCGGATAATGGCGTTGTCAGAGAGTTTGGTGATGAAGGCGTCGGATTGACCTGAACCTATTCCTTTGTTAAGAATTGATAAGATTCCAAACTTTGTTGAATCAATGAACGGACCTCCGATGTAAACAAATTTACCATCAAAAGCACCTATGGCTACTTGTATTCCATTAATATTCATTTTTCCACCTTTAGCGTACCATAAGACATTCCCCAATTGATCCATTTTTAAAATCAATACCCCTAGCTCATCAGGTATCTGAATTCCATTAATTTTTGAGTTCCCCCCTTGGATTACGCCAGCATAAATAAAATCATTATTACAATAAATTTTAGAAACATTGCCTGAATAATTACTTGAAATAGATTTACCATTGACTTGAGGTCTATAAAACCACCTTGGAGTTAAGTTTAGCGAAAGCGAAGCGACGAAAAATTGAAGATATTTTCCTGATCCATAACTCAAATTAGTTGGATAATCATTGATTTCTGGAGCAATGATCTGGCTTCCCCATTTCAAAGTATCAACAAAATGTCCGCCTAAGTAAATATTTTTCTGATCACTAGCTAGCGAACTAATTACGATTGTTTTACCGTTATATAAACGATTTTTTTTAATTAAGGCGCCAACAGAATCTAACTTAATAACAAATGACTCTCTGCCAAAAAATGTATCGGAATATATAATTGTGTAACTACCTTTTTGAGCACTGTTTCTGCAATTTCCTGTCAAATAGATGCAATTTCCAACTGAAATAATGTTAGATATTGCAATTTCAATTTGACTGTTAGTACTTAATAGACTTTTGGTCCAAATTAAATTCCCATTTAATGAATTAATTTCTCCATACAATGGAGACATTGTAATTGGATTGTAGGTAGTTGAACCAAATTTAGTTTTAATTAATGCATTATAATTAAATAGAAGCTTCCTGTTCTTATATGCAACTAAATTCATGTAGGATTGGCTGCCATTGTAATAGATCAAAGAGTCAACCCCATCTTGAAACAGCCATATTTGGTTAAAATTTTGATCTAGTTTTAGAACAATTAAATGCCCATTTCCCATATCAAGTTTTTTTCCATTAACAATTAAAAAAGAGGTATCTACTAGAATACCACTTACATAAATATTTCCAATTTCATCAATTTCTATATTTGAAGCTTGAAAGTTCCCAATATTTTTTAGTTGTATAACTTTTCCATTTTTATCTGACTTAACGAGAAACAAACTTTTAGATTGCTTGCCTGATGGTAAAAAGACTTTTATAGAGTCTAATTGAATTGAATCAATAAATGTTAATGATGTTCTTTCTGCTGCATTTAATAGGTATATACTATTTCCGCTTTTGTCTGTTTCTAAATCAATTATATTTTCGAAGCCAGATTTTGACCCATAACCTTTAAGCCATTCAAAATTTTGACAGGTTAAAGATTTGCAATTAACAACAAACCAAATAAAAAATATTAAATTTATACCCTTAGACATTGTAATTCTTATCAAAAGTAACTCTTAAATTAAACAAAATTATTATATTTGAATATACATAGGTTTGAATTTATTCAATAAATAAAGACGCATCGATAGAACATATTCCATGATGCGCCTTTATTATACAATCTAAAGCAAATTAGTGAATATCAAGGTGGTAAATTAAAGAGGTTACACCGCAAGGAGAAGCCCCAGAAATTCCGCTCATTGTAATACTTCCACATGGACAGCAAAGTCCTGGGGTAAAAGGGCCGAACAAAGTTCCTGTCAAATCAACAATTATTGAACCACAAGTTCCATAGTCCACTTGAAAAAAGGCCGGAATATCTCCAGGATTACCACAAGGTGTCCAAACATATTGTCCACCCAAACCTGCCACTGCTGGAGTTCCGAATGCGCCTATTGCAGTTAGAGTTGAGTTCAAGACTGTTACATTAACAGCACAAGAACTAAAATTGTCAATGGTTAATTCGCAAGGTTGTGCTTTACCAATAAAAGACACCATTACAAAAGCCAATAAAAGAAACGTTTTGAAAACTAAATTTTTCATAAAATAATTGATTTTTAAAAATTGAAACTAAAAATTAAGTGCAGTTAAAACTGCCCGACTCTTTGTGTAAGAGATAGGTCAAGACCTATAAAATAGATGTTCGCGCATTTCAATGGTTTGATACCAAAGCAGCTTCAAATTAGAAATTTGGATTTAAAAATGTGTTTGGTCTGTTTTTTTTCATAGTTTTTTTTAAGATTAAAGTACCTTTTTTAGCGACTTCGAAGTATAGAAGTAAACAAGCATTTTTATTCTTCCTTCTAAACAAAAATACGCGTTTTTTCGAACTATATACATTTAATT
>CAMDAF010000012.1 GCA_945888525.1 Chitinophaga pinensis | reverse complement strand
AATGGCGGCTTGTATGCCAATGTGCGTTTTGATGCGAGCCGCAATTTTAGTCTGCTCGAAAACCATGTTTTTACCCTTAATATTTACATTCCTTCTAGCGGATTGACCGGTTCTCAAAGCAATCAGATTTCTTTGAAGCTCCAAGACGGAACGCTTGCTGAGCCTTGGACAACCCAATCGGAAATAATAAAAGCAGTGGTGCTCAACCAATGGCAGACCATAACATTTGATTTTAAAAACGACAATTACTTCAATTTAAATGGAGGATCTTTGCCTCCCATACAACGTACCGATTTTAACCGCGTGCTTTTGCAAATAAATGGTGAGAACAACACCGATAAAGTAAGGGCCTATATCGACGACTTTAATTATGCATTTGTCAAAGTAGTTGACAACAAGAATTACAGCTTGGTGTGGTCTGATGAGTTCAATGGAAATGGCGCATTAGACAGCAACAAATGGCATCACCAAACCAAATTGCCGCAAGGCGGTTCTTGGTACAATGGAGAGATTCAGCATTACACCAAACGGATCAACAATTCGTTTATGCAGAATGGGAACTTAAACCTTGTAGCAAAAAGGGAGACTTTTACCGATCAGGGATTTACCAAGAATTATACCTCAGCCCGTTTGAATTCAAAGTTTGCCTTCAAATATGGTAAGGTAATGTTTAGAGCCAAGTTGCCTAGTGGTGCAGGCACATGGCCTGCTCTGTGGATGTTGGGTAAAAACATAGATGAGAATGGTGCTTATTGGGACAACAGGGGTTTTGGCAATACTGCTTGGCCAGCCTGTGGCGAAATAGATATTATGGAGCATTGGGGCAACAATCAAAATTACATACAAAGTGCCATGCACACGCCTTCGAGTTTTGGTGCTACGTTAAATTTAGGTGGGCGGACGGTATCGACCGCATCGTCAGCATTTCATGTTTATGCCTTGGAATGGAGTGCCGATAAAATGGTTTTTAGTGTCGATTCCATTGTTCATTATACCTACAATCCAAGCGATAAAAATGCCAGCACATGGCCGTTTGATTCAGAACAGTATTTGTTGATGAATGTGGCCATACAAAATAATATCTCATCTAATTTTAGCCAAAGCGCAATGGAGGTAGATTATGTCCGGGTGTATCAAGAAACAACAAGCAGCGTTCAATCTGCATATAAATCACCAAGCGTAAAACTGTATCCCAATCCTTTTAACCATAATCTTACGATATCAGTCGATGCAAATGATATGGAAGATGTAGAGATTGAAGTACAATCGTTAGAAGGCCAGGTGGTATACTCTACAATGGTCAACTTAGTAGACGAAAAAATTGAAATCAATGGACTGGAACATTTACCTTCAGGTATATACTTTTTAAGATATACAATAGAAGGAGTACCTATGGTGGTGAAGGCCGTTAAAGGATAGTGTATAGGATACCCAACTCCGTTTCACTCCAGTGTGCAAAGTAGGGGGCAGGGTTTAGTTCTTCCGGAATCGCTATAAGAATTACCTTCGGTGCTGTATCAATTTTATCAATTTATCTTTTCTCAGTTTCTCAATATCTTAGTAATACTTTAAAACAAAAATAATTATTCTGGTGATCATATAATTCTTAGTATTTCCGCTAAGTCTGCGAATAAAATTAGTTCACGAATGCTGTCGCATTGCCATTAAACAATTATTTTTGTAATAACACAATCAAACTTAAAGAACAATAAAATGAGCAATACTTGGACCGAACGTTGGAACGAACGCTACAGCAATGAAGCATACGCCTATGGGCAAGACCCCAATGATTTTTTGAAACAAGAATTAAAGAAAATTAGTCCTGCAAAAATTCTCTTCCCTGCAGTGCAAGAAGCTTTAATACGGTTTCCTATTTGGAATTTCATTTCAATTATTATGTATACGCCTTGAAAAATATAATGTTTGATGTTGTCTAATGTATTGATAAATAAATTATACTTTTGCTTTAAGATAGAACAAGGAAAAATCTGGCATGTTCTAATTGCGTGATGATTGCCTGTATGCTGCTTTTGTCATTTTGGGTAAATTGCAGTAATAAAACTTCTGGATTAAAATAGATTTATGAATATAAGGCCATATGGCAAAGATGATCGATTATATTGTATTGCATTGTTCAACAGCAATGTTCCGCTGTATTTTGCAGAAAATGAATTGAATGATTTTGAATTTTGGTTGGATGGCAAAGATCAAAATATTTTGGCCTATCAAAACACTCAAAAAGAATATTTTTATGTGCTTGAATCCCAAGGGAAAGTTGTAGCGTGTGGGGGAATGTATTTACCTAAAAATGAACAACGCATTAATCTAGTTTGGGGTATGGTTCATCAAAATTTTCACAAAAAAGGTTTTGGTTCAGAACTTTTGAAATACCGCTTGGAAGAGGCTGAAATGTTTTTTCCTCTGTTTCCTTTAACATTAGATACCACGCAGCATTCATCTGGGTTCTTTGAAAAATTTAATTTTACAACCATCAAGACCACTGAGAATTATTATGCACCTGGCTTGCATAGGATTGATATGGTAAAAATCAAATAGGAAATCTTACTTTTGAACCTATGAATCCAGTTATTAGAAATGTTTTAGCCTTGATGCTAGGAGCTGCTGTAGGCGGTTTGGTCAACGGCGCTATAATTATGATAAGTGGCAACATTATTCCACCACCTGCAGGCGTGGATGTAACCACTGAAGCTGGATTGAAAGCAGGGCTGCATTTGTTTGAGCCTAAGCACTTTTTACTTCCTTTCCTGGCTCATGCTACAGGAACCTTTGTTGGTGCGCTTGCCTGCGTCCGCATAGCAGTATCGATGAAAATGGTTTTAGCTTTGATGATAGGTGTGTTGTTTTTTGCTGGTGGCGCTCAAATGGTGATGATTTTACCAGCCCCAATGTGGTTTAACATTACTGACTTGGTTTTTGCCTATATTCCAATGGCATTCCTAGCTTCAAAATTAGTTACTCCGAAGGCTCCGAGCCAAGCAAACAACGAAAAATAAAACAAGCGTAGTCCGCAGGCTTCGACCCTGCAACACAGCTCAAAAAAAACAAGCGTAGCCCGCAGACTTCGAGTCTGCAAAACAGCACAAGAAAATGCAAGCGCAGCTTGTAATAAGCACTTAATTATATCTAATGAATATCCTTAGCAACGAAATTTACTAGCTCACCAATATGCGACGCTTTCAATTAAATTGACCCGCAGGCTTCGAGCCTGCAAAACAACACAAGAAAACACAAGCGTAGCTTGTAAAAAGTATTTAGTACCCTAATAATATCGTTTATAATCAATAAATGATCTTTGTAACGAAATTTAGTCGCTCACCACGATGTGACGCCTGCAATTAAATTGAACCGCAGGCTTCGAGCCTGCAAAACAACACAAGAAAACACAAGAGTAGCTTGTAAAAAAAATAAAGTGGTTTACATTCATTACACTTAAAAACCTAAATTCATGAAAAAAACAACTGCCCGCAGGCACACTGCCTGCAAAAAAAGTTTTAGCAATCCGTCGATTTAGAAATCGCCGTATACATCTGTCAATGCTTCACAGCCATCCTCAGTAATAAGAATTGTATGCTCAAACTGAGCCGATAACTTTCCATCAATGGTTCTTGCGGTCCATGCATCTTTACGGTCAACTTTACAACGTGCTTTTCCTGCGTTTATCATTGGCTCTATTGTAAAGGTCATTCCAGGTCTTAGCACCACGCCAGAGTTTTTCTTTGCCACATGGTCGACTTGTGGGTCTTCATGAAAACGAATGCCAACGCCATGTCCACAAAATTCAAAGACCACACTATAGCCATTTTTTACTGCGTGTTCGTTTATTGCATAACCAATATTGCCTAAATGATTGCCTGGCTTACATTCAGCAATACCTAAACGCAAACATTCTTTTGTGGTTTGAACCAATTTTTTAGCATAATCACTAACCCCGCCAACCAAATACATGCGGCAAGTATCACCGAAGTAGCCATTGAGTATGCATGTCACATCGATGTTAACGATATCACCATCTTGTACGACATAGTCGTTTGGAACCCCATGGCAAACAACATCATTTGGTGAAATACAACTGGCATGTTTGTAGCCCCTGTAGCCTTTTGTAGCAGCAGTTGCTCCATTTTTTAAAATAAAAGCTTCAATAAGTCCATCCAATTCGATGGTCTTAACGCCTGTTTTTACAAACGGTTCAATATATTTTAATGTTTCAGCAGCCAATTGACTGCTTTTTCTAATCCCTTCAATTTGTTCGGGCGTTTTAATGATGATCGCCATTTTTTTATCTTTTAATTTTATGCAATTGTCTTTGCAGTTCGTTGAAATACGGTTGCGAATTTAGCAATCGACTTCCATACCAACTAAACAATTCACCGTCGACAGTTAATATTTTTGAATTTGGAAGTAAGTTTTGCAATTCTTCCATATGCTTTTCTTTAAAAGGGTAGGGCTCAGAAGACAAAAGTATAACTTCTGGATTAAGCGCTTGCATGTCTTCGGCACTTAATTCGGGGTATCTGCTGTGTTTAACCAAATTAATAAACCCTGATCTCTCCAACATGTGGTTGATAAATGTATCAGTTCCTACGGCCATATATGGATTGCGCCATACCAAATACAAACAAGAATACTGGTGTCTAATTTTCTTTTGGCTTAAACTTGATTCAATGTTTTTCAACAATGATTCAGTTTCGCTTTCTGCATCCATAATTTCACCTATGCTGCGCATCATGTAAAACGCATCGTCGATATTTTTGATGTCGCTTACCCATACTGGATACTTTTCAGAAAGGATTTCTACAATTTCTTCATTGTTTTCCTCCTTGTTGCAAAGAATAAAATCTGGTTTAAGTTCATCAAGTTCATCGAATCGAACCTTTTTGGTTCCCCCAATTTTTTTAGATTTTTTAAAATGTGATTTAGGATGTATGCAAAAAACAGTTTGTCCAACAATTTTGTCTTTTAGACCAATTTCATATAGGAATTCGGTTTGAGAAGGCACCAATGAAACGATACGTTGTATGGGTTTTTGGATCTTTACAACCCTGCCCAACATATCTAAAACTTCAATGCTTTCAGGCATTTATAAGTTACCGCGTTCGGCTTGTTCGCGTTCTATGGCCTCAAATAAAGCTTTGAAATTGCCTTTTCCAAATGATTTGGCCCCTTTGCGCTGGATGATTTCATAAAACATAGTTGGTCTATCTTCTACGGGTTTGGTAAACAACTGCAACAAATAACCTTCCTCATCACGGTCAACCAAAATACCCAATTCTTTTAATGGTTCAATGTCTTCTTCGATAGGGCCAACACGTTCAAGTAAATCTTCATAATATGAACTTGGAACTTTTAAAAATTCAACGCCACGTTCCATTAATTGCTTAACGGTTGAAACGATGTCTAAGGTAGCAATTGCTATATGCTGAGTACCTTCACCTTCATAGAACTCAAGGTATTCTTCTACCTGCGATTTTCTTTTCCCAACGGCCGGCTCATTAATAGGGAATTTAACAAAACCGTTGCCATTGCTCATTACTTTACTCATAAGGGCAGAGTATTCCGTTGAAATGTCATTGTCATCAAAAGACAATATGTTTTTAAAGCCCATAACATCTTCATAGAATTTAACCCAAGGGTTCATTTGATTCCAACCCACATTGCCCACACAATGGTCGACGTATAGCAAACCGGCAGGACCAGGGTTGTATGCGCTTTCCCATTTTCTATAACCTGGCATGAAAATACCATTGTAATTTTTCCGTTCAATAAAAAGATGCACCACTTCACCATAGGTGTGTATGCCACTCATCCGCACTTCACCATGCTCATCGGAAAGTGTCATTGGCTCTAAACACGATTTGCCACCGCGTTTTGTAGTTTGTTCATGTGCATCGTATGCATCGTCTACCATCAAGGCCAAGGTTTTGACACCATCGCCATGTTTTAGATGGTGTTTTGCGATTTCAGAATCAGAACGCAAAGGAGTGGTCAAAATCAAACGCATTTTGTTTTGAACCAACACATAACTCACGCGGTCTTTAACCCCTGTTTCTGGTCCTGCGTAGGCTAAACTTTGAAAACCAAACGCTGTTTTATAGTAGTGGGCAGCTTGTTTCGCATTGCCAACATATAATTCTATGTAATCGGTGCCGTGTAAAGGTAGGAAATCGGCTTCTGAACTCATGATATGGTCTTTGTTAATATAAATTAATGTCTAACCAATATTAATAGAATTTGTAACGTTCATCTTTGACATCTGCTGCTTTTTTAAGCGCTTCAAAAACTGAGTTGTATACTTGTTGCTTTTTTTGGTCGTATAAGATTTTCTTTCTAGAACTAAGGTCTTTAGGGACATCCACTTTGCTGACGCCTTCTACCAAAACAACATGCACGCCATCATTGCTTGTAATCGGTCTGCTCATTGTATTGGTTTTTAATCCACATACATAACCAACCAATTTTAAGTCGTTACCTGCAAATTGAACATTGGTAGAGTAAAAGTTGGTGTTGTAAAAAGGTTGAACCATTGATTTTACATTAGTGGCCAAATCTTCAATAGTTTTAGACTTTTTCATACCATCTTCAAATTGTTGGACTAGAATCTTAGCTTTCTTTTCGTCCATAACCAAACGGGTTACCTTTTCTCTAACATCCTCAACATCTGAAGTGCCTTCTTTCTTTATTTTAGATAATTTTGCAACAATTAATAAATCACCTGCAGAAATTACATCTGAATAATCGCCCAGTTCTCTTTTGTCGTCAAAAGCCCATCTTACAACATCAATAGTGCCTGGGATGCCTGTCATAGCGCGGTCGCTTTCTTTTACATTGTTTGCTATACTTTTAACCAAGTTGTTTTTCTTAACTTGTTTTTCAAATTCGTCTTTGTTGTCTCCAGAAAGTGATGACCTGAAATTGCTGGCTTTTTGGTATGCTTCATCTTCGGTAGATTTTAGTGCTTCAATTGGTTTTCTAACCTCACCAATTTTAATTAATTCGGAAGATTTAGGATCAACCAATTTAATTAATGACAAACCATACATTGATTTAACCACCGTTGACTGACCCATTCCAAGGGTTTTAACCGCTTTGTTTACTTGCTCATCTTGCGAACCTTCTCTAACCCAACCTAGGTCTTGAGCATAAGTAACTTCGCCTGTATTTACTTTTGAGTTAAAGAATTCAAGTGAATTAGAACTTGAATTGGATTCAGCACCAAGTTTTTTGCCATTGGCGATTGCTTTTAATGTGTCGTCTTTTGTTGATCCTTTAATCGCCAATTCAACCCTAATAGCATGGTAGTATGTTACAGAATCAGATTTTTTATCTAACACTTTAAACAAGCTAAATCCACCATCGTAGTATATTGGTCCTATAACACTGTCTTTAGGCGCAGAAAATAATTTAGACTCGTAGGCTTTATTGAATGAACCATGTGATTGAAACAAATCAGAATAAGGTACAGTGCTGTTTAATTGAACATAAACTGAATCAACCTCTGCATCTTTAAATTCATTGATTTCAGATGCTAAGGCATTTCTAACTTCTAAGGTGTCTGCTTTTGAAGGTGACACGTTGATTAGAATATAGTCTAAGTCTCTTGAGGCTTTTTGTTTAAATTCGTCTTTGTGTCGTTTAATGTAATCTTTCAGGTCAGAATCTTCGATTTTTATAGATTTGTCATCAACCGTTGCGTAATTTAATGTTACCGATTTGCCATTGTAGTTTAAGGTAGAAGCAAAATAATCGTCTTCAGCATCCAAATTGGTGGCATAAAGTGATTTGGCAACCAAGGAGTTGTACTTTCTGCTTTGAACTTCCATAAACACTTGTTTCAGTATCAGTTCAAATTGAGCCATCATTTTTGGGTCTTTTTTGGCTACTTGGTTTTTGAAATTGATAACATTTGATGGAGAAAATTGCCCATCTTTACTGAAATATTGTTTAATCGTTGAATGTGCATCGTCTGAATACAATAGTTTTCCGGCCTCAGCTACCGATATGTCAATGCCCAGAGACGCATATTCTTTGTCAACAATTAAAGTCTGAACGAATTGATTCCAAGCATATGACGATGCTTGTTCTTTGGTTTGCTCAGTTTCACCGGAACCATTTGAATTTAATTGAGCCAATAATTCTTTGTATTTGGCATCAAACTCTAACACAGAAATACTTGTTCCTGCAATTTCACCCACGTTTTGAGTGCCGCCAAAACCAAATTTACTTTTGCTGGAGAAGTAATCACTTACAACAAAAAGTACAAGGGATACCAGAATGATCATTAAGACCCAAGTTGAATTTCTAAGTTTGTTTAATATGGACATATCAGATTTTTTGAAAAATGAGTTGCAAAATAATGCTTTTAATACTTAAAAATCAAATTACAATGTAAAAAAAGACATAATTCATTGTTAATTGTTTTCAATATAGGGATAAACGCCTTCCAATATTGCACGCCCATTTCAAATCTAAGACTTTTTTTAGCATCATTTTCAACTATTTGAAATCAGAAATTCAACATTTATATAATGAATATTTCATGGTTTCTTTTTGGAAATCATTCTTACCTTTGTAAGCTCATGCACGACATCGAACCACACTACCATTGGTTGCATCTGTACAATTCTGTAGAGGATGAACGTTCTCCGTTTTACGAAACAATACACAGTGAGTTTGAATACAGCAATGCCGTTTACAATTATTTAATTCATCCTCAGTGGGATCATTTTGGTTCGCCTACCCTTTACACAAAAATTTTATTTGTCGATTACGAAGCAGGATACTCCATTATCGAGTTAATAGGAGAGTGGAATGATGTGATTCAAAATGACATCATGACTTTTAAACGCGAATTAATTGAATTGATGCAAGATGAAGGCATCGATAAGTTTATTCTAATTGGTGACAATGTGCTCAATTTCCATGCCTCTGATGACAGTTATTACCAAGAATGGTACGATGATATTGAGGATGGTTGGATTGCCTTAGTCAATTTTAGAGACCATGTGCTTGATGAATTTAAACAGCACCGCATCGATTACTTCTTAAATTTTGGCGGCGAATTGGATGTTTTATTGTGGCGAAAATATACACCATTGCAAATGTTTAAAAAAGTCGAAGAAATAATCCAACACCGATTGTCTTGAACCTTTATTGGTTGCTTTCGATAGATAATTTGTTTTTTCGATCTGAACTTTTTCGCGTTTTTTTTGTAGTAATAGCAGCGGTATTCATTTGTGTTGTTGTCAATTTATTGTCATTTTGATGCACCTTGCAACTTGTATTCATGAATCTCAGCTATTTTTGCATTTGATATACTTATGAGAAACATATACTTAAGGAATTTGATTTTTGGCTTCGCTTTTATTATTGTGCTTTGCAGTGCAATTATGAATACTTCTGGTCCGGGGCCATCCTATACCAATGCTCCAAATGAATCAAATTGTACCTCTTGCCACGGTGGTTCAATTGTGACATCTGGAAATAGTAATTTGAACAATATCCGATTGAATTCTAATTTTACTGGAAACGGTTACATTCCTGATTCAACTTATACCATGGAATTAACCTTTAAGCAAACAGGAAAAGTGAAATTCGGTTTTGAAGTAACTTGTTTAGACAAAAGCAATAGTCCGGCGGGTACTTTAACCAGCACAACGTCTAGAACCAGTAGAGTTACAGGAACGGTTAATGGGCAAACAAGAGAATATATACAACATACCTCAACTGGTACGGCCAATGTTGGTACCGATAGCACAAGATGGGTTTTTACATGGAAAGCACCATCTGCAAACATTGGTCCAGTGAAATTTCACATGGTTGTAATGGCTACCAATAACAATGGTAGTAACGATGCAGGAGATATTGTTTATGGTAAGTCATTTCTAATCAATCCTTCTAATTTATTGCCTGTTGCAAGGGCAAAAAGCAACGATACCATTACCTGTACCGGATACAATGCGCAACTTATAGGGACGGGTACAAATTCGCCTACATCGTATTTATGGAAAATGAATGGCGGCACCCCTACGACAAGCACTGCGCAAAATCCAACGGTTTCCTATTCCACAACTGGTGTAAAGCAAGTAATTCTTACAGTAAGAAACAACAAGGGGCTTAGCTTTCCAGATACAATGGACATACTCGTAAATGCTTCTCCTGCAGCTGTCATTTTAAATGGTTCAGCCAGCACCATTTGCCAAGGCGACTCTTTGTTGTTAAGCGCTAACACGGGAGTTGGGTTGACCTATTTATGGATTAACAACAATAAAACGCTCAGAAGTATTTATGTCAAAGACAGTGCGTCATATACAGTAAAAGTAAGCAGCACCAGCAACCAATGCGCCAAGACCAGCGCTCCATTTAAACTCAATTGGTATGGAAAGCCTAGTGTTTCATTGTCTAAGACCCTAAGCAAAGACACCGTTTGTGGGGCTTACAACGAAACCTTCACCGCCAGCGGCAATTTAATAGACAGTGTGCTTTGGTATGTAAATGGTGTTTTAAGTAGAAGAACCAAAACTTTAACAACTGTATTTACGGGAACAAACAACATCAGTGTGACCGCGGTTGCAAAGAGTGTAAATTCCTGTAAAAGTGCTTTTTCAAATGTTGTTAAATTGGTTTCAATCCCTAAGCTTTACCCAAGCAATTTTCAATCGAGTAAATCTACTTCAACCATTGGTTTGACTTGGACAAAAAAAAGTGGAATAACGGCGTGTAAGTATGCGATAAATGGAGGCAGCTTTTCCAATACAAATACAGATTCAACCTTAATTATATCAGGTCTTCAACCAAATACGACCTATCTTCTCACACTCAGAAGCATTCAGGCAACACCCTGCGGATCTTCTGATACCAGCTTTTCAATTCAAACCAATTTCTGTTCCAATCTATTATACAGCATCAACCTTGATTCAAGAACATGCAAAGGCGGTCAGATTAATGCAGTGGTCAACAAATTGTTTGCAGCCAAATACAGTCTATCTTTTAACCAGCAAGCTTTTGGCAAAGACACCACCTTCACATTTATGCCTGTTAAGTCAGATAGTTTGATCATAAGAATCATTGATAGTTTAAGTCCAACTTGTCCTGCCATCGTTGAAAAACGCGCCTATATTGTAGATACTCTGTTTGATAATACAATTGCTCAAGCCAGTCAAGTAAACAGCTGTTTAAACCAATATAAAATGACAATTGTTTCGGGCTACAGCAATTACGAATTCTATAAAAATGGTGTTTTGCAAAATGCAGGAATAAGCAATACATACTTATTCTCAGGCTTAAGTTCAGGCGATAAACTGTCGGCAATTGGCAAAATAAATTCGTGCGCCAAATCATACGGACAAGTAACATTCACCTTTAATCCAGCGCCGGTGTCTGCGTTTACGTATACAAGATCATTTAAAAATTATACGTTTACAGCCGATGCCCAATCAAATGCATCTTATACCTGGAAAGTAGGCCAAACTGTTATAGGCAATACAGCAAGCTTTACCAAGGATATGGGTGGCTATGACAATTCTAACATTACGCTTCGTTTAATCAGCAGCACATCAAATGCTTGTATCGATTCAAGTTCTCAAAACATCGCTGTGCCTAATTTCTCTTCAATTGAGCGTATTGGCAATAAAATCTTCAAAGTTTATCCAAATCCATTCAACGACCAATTAACCATTGAAGGTGAAATGGGCGGATTCTCCGTAAAATTACTGGACCATTTAGGTAGAGTAGTTTGTGAACAAACAAGCATTGGAAATACATTGGTTGTTTCAAGTGTTGAATTTGCTGAAGGGGTATACCAACTATTGATTCAAGACATTAACGGCACAATAAACAGCTTCACATTTGTGAAAGCTCAATAAATGTTCTCTTAGATTATGAAGGAAGAAATCCCTGGTCTCAAAAGGCTAGGGATTTTTGATATTGGCTCATTTATGAGAGGAATTCCAACAAATTCACATTGTCGGCATAATCAGATAAACCAGGTTTTTGGGTTTGGCCCAAACCGACCGCTTGCTTTAGTTCTGACATATCAGAGGCAATGCATTGCCATTGTTCCCTGTGCTGCTCAATGTATGTGTGAACCTCATCAATATGCTCGTAATAGTGGTAATTTAAAGTGGCGATAGGTGCATGAGGTTCTTGTTTTTCTTGAAACAACATAAAACCATTGTCGTAATGTTTATCGAGGTTCATTAATAAAATCGATTTATGGTACATGTAGTTGTTGTAGTATTTATGGTGGTTCACATGGTCCATGTACACATCGTAGGCTTCATATAAAGGGCGCAATTCAAAGCCTTTTGGTAAAATTAAATGCGAAACATTTCGACAACCCAATCCATAATACATATAGATGTCATCAGCCAAACGCTTAAGTGCTGCCTCGTCTTCATTGCCACTTAGAACGGCTATTGAAGTTCTGTTTTTTCTAATAACAGCTGCTACATCTTTGAAGTAGTATTCAAAGTACCTCGCAGAATTGTTGCTGCCAGTTGCAATTAAATATTGTATGCCTTTTAATTTGCCTTCTGTATTGATTCTTGTTTTTAGTTCGGGGCAAAATTCAATCAATTTTCCTATGGCATATAGCATCAAAACTTCATCGGAAGATGAGAGTTTTATTGAAACTTTAAGGCCCTTTGCAATACCCGAAAGCAAGTCGTGTAAACCAACCAACGGGATGTTCCCAGCCATGATAATTCCTAGTGTTTGCTCTCTCAATTCACAGTTTTCATCCTTGAGCCACTCTTCTATGTTTTCTTTACTCAATGCATCTGACCAATTATTGGTGGATAATTGAATGAAGGATTGGCTAAACCAAGGATTCATTATTTGGGCTTTTTCTTTTGTCGCTTCTGGAATCTCAAGTAAGGCTTGGCCTAATTGGTAAAAACTATCGATGATGTTTGATTTGTACACGGGATAAAATGAGGGAACAAAATTAAAGATAATCCTTTACATATTGGAAATGATTCTAAATTCTAAAAAAAATGTGTTTCTAAACAAAAAAAATGATAGGTTTGTACTAATGATTTCAAAACCCATTTTAGCACTTTTTTTAATGATTTTAAGCACTGTTTGTCTAGCGCAAGAGGGTTTTAAATTTGGACCTCAAGTTGCTTTCATCACCTCAAGAACGCATGTTTTGGACAAATTGCCTGATAACTATAATTTCAGATTTAAATCGGGTTTTAAACTTGGTTTTAGTGCTCAATACGGGTTCACTCCTAGGTTTGTATTGGGAACGGGTTTGTCTTACGTCAATAAAGGCTACCGCGTTTTTAATGACACCAACAGCAAGGGCAATGTTTTGAAGAGCAATTCAAGTCATATTGAGCTACCTGTTAACATGATTTTTAAATTCAAAATGGGAGCCTCCTCAAGGATGCGTTTTTTGTTGGGCGGCACCTTGAATTATCAACTACAAACAGATCAAAAAATATTGGCAAACGAAGGCAACACTTTTGCCATCAAAGAAAGCACACAACAGCAGCTTTATCCAATGTTTAATACAGGGGTAGAAATAGCCAGTGAAAACAAAGCCGGAAATGTTTTTGTATTTGGTGTTTATTATAGCCAAGCCTTAAGCAATCAAAGTATCTTACATATATCAGGTTCGAAAGCTTCTAATACGGATGTTTTTTCATTGGGCTACAGAGGATCATACATAGGAATTGGCCTATCGTATTTGTTTGATCTCAAGAATTTTAAGAAGGAAGAAGTTTTCTTTTATTGATTTTTTTGGTTTCTGCATAAGCAAAAGGCCAAATAATTGCCTTAAGTTCGAATTTAAAATACATGTTATTTTTTTATTAATGTCATAATATTTCTCATCTAAGTTTGTTACATTTGCAAGAATTATACAATCCAAGTAACTTACATTTTAAATATGAAAGATAAATATGTTGATTTAATCAACCAAACTTTTGATTTTCCAGTTGATGAATTTGACCTTAACGAAGACAAAGAATTGACATTTCATGACATCCCTTTGATGGATTTAGTTGAGCAATACGGCACTCCGCTTAAGTTTACCTATTTGCCAAGAATTTCAGAAAATATTAAAAAGGCACGTACATGGTTCAATGTTGCCATGGCCAAAGTAGATTACAAAGCCAAATACCATTACTGTTATTGCACTAAAAGTTCTCACTTTGCGCACGTTCTAGAAGAGGTGCTTCGCAACGATGTTCATCTAGAAACATCTTCGGCTTTTGATATCAACTTGATTTTATCGCTTTTTGAACAAGGTTTAATCAGCAAAGAAAAATACATTGTTTGCAATGGATTCAAATTACAACCTTATGTTGACAATATTGCATTGATCATAAATGAAGGATTTAGCAATGTTATTCCGGTAATTGACAATATTAGAGAGATTGATTTATTGGCCAAGGCAGTTCAGGGAGATTTTAAAGTTGGTTTGCGCATTGCTGCAGAGGAAGAACCGAAGTTCCCTTTTTATACTTCACGTTTAGGCATTGGGTACAAGGATATCGTTCCATTGTATAAGGAAAAGATTCAAAAGAACAAACACCTGAGCTTAAAGATGCTACATTTCTTTATCAATACTGGAATTGAGGATGATGCATACTATTGGAATGAATTGCACAAATGTTTAAATGTGTATTGCGAATTGAAGAAAATGTGTCCAGAATTGGATAGTTTAAATATTGGTGGCGGTTTTCCAATTAAGAATTCATTAAAGTTCGATTTTGATTATGAGTACATGGCCTCGGAAATTGTTGCTCAAGTAAAACAAGTATGCGACAGCAATGGCGTTCCTGAGCCCGATATTTTTACTGAGTTTGGGTCATTTACTGTTGGAGAAAGTGGGGGAGCCATCTTCAAAATTGAATATCAAAAAGTTCAGAATGATAGAGAAAAATGGAACATGATTGATAGTAGTTTTATGACTACGCTTCCAGATTCATGGGCCATCAATAAAAAGTTCATTATGTTTCCATTAAACAATTGGGAAAAGAACTACGAACGTGTATTGTTAGGCGGTATTACCTGTGATAGTGATGATTATTATAACAGTGAGCAGCACGCCAATGCAATTTATCTCCCAGTTTTTGATGAAAATGATCCGTTGTATATCGGATACTTTCACTGTGGTGCATACCAAGAAAGCATTGGTGGATTCGGCGGTATTCAGCATTGCTTAACGCCTTCGCCAAAACATATTATTATATCACTTGATGAAAATGGCGATTACAACACCAAGTTGTTTTCAAAAGAACAGACGTATAAGAGTATGCTAAAAACTTTAGGGTACTAGATATATTATCCCATAAAAAAACCCGCTTTAAGCGGGTTTTTTTATGGGTGTTAATGTCTTATGCTTGTCCAGTCATGCCGCCGTAATTAATTGGAAAGCCATTGTTTCCACCATTGCCCTCAATGTCAACCTCACCAAAGTTTGTTTCAAATTTTTGCATATTATCGCCTAAAGCAAATAACAAACGCTTCGCATGTTGTGGGGTCATAATTATGCGGCTTTTTACTTTGCCTTTGGGTATGCCTGGTAAAATGCGCACAAAATCTATAATGAATTCAGCTTGGCTATGCGTGATGATAGCCAAATTGCTGTACGTGCCTTCCGCTACTTCTTCAGACAATTCAATATCAATGGGTTGGTCGATTATTTCGTTTTTATTGCTCATGGTAAATTGAAGTTCAAATATAAATCCTAAATTTGATAAATAAATCTTAATTCCAATTAAATTTGTAAAATCATTTAAATATCCATGAATAAAATATTTGCTCTAACTCTCGCGCTTGCTTTGGCCGCTTGCCAATCAAATTCAAAGACCAATACTTTTGGTGAAAAATTCGAGAACAAAGGTTCCGTTGACTTTAAATCAGCTATGGCATCTTATGCTTCTGGCAAAGACTCTACTTATATTATCACTGGTACGATAGAAAATATTTGCCAAGGGGAGGGCTGTTGGTTGTCTTTCAAAAATGATTCAACTGAATTTGTGGTTAATACCCATGAGAAATTTAATATGCCAAAAGACAGCAAAGGTAAAAAAGCGACCGCAAAAGGCCGTTTTACTAAATCAGAAGACGGAGAATTAGAATTTTCTCCAACGGGTGTAACTATTGAGTAGTTTTTAAATAACCTTCTTAAGTGAAAAGGTAAATGTAGTGCCTTTTCCAATGGTGCTGCTTACCTCAATGGTTTGGTTATGGGCTTCAATAATGTGCTTAACAATCGATAAGCCTAGGCCACTTCCTCCACTGTTTCTAGACCTACTCTTGTCTGTTCTATAAAAGCGTTCAAATAAACGGGGTAAATGCTCTGCTTCAATCCCTTCTCCATTGTCGGTTACTTCAATTAAGATGTTTTGGTGCAGGTCGTACAATCCAATGGAGGTAATTCCTTTTTCTTTGCCATAAGCAATGCTGTTGCCTATTAAATTGTTTAATACTTGACGTATTCTGTCTTTATCTGCAAGGATTTTGTAAGGATGGTCGCAATCTTCTTTAAATTGTAGTGTGCAAGAACGTTCTTTGGCTTGTTTTTGGTAACTTTCAAATACTTCCTTGCACAATTCAGTGATGTCGAATTCATTTACCCTTAGTTTCATTGCATTGCTTTCCATTTTGCTGATATCTAGCAAATCATTCACCAAGGTATTTAACCTTTCTGCACTTGCTGCTGCCTTTTTCAAAAACAAGACCTTCACTTCTTCATCATCCATTGCTCCGTCTAAAAGGGTTTCTATGTAACCTTGAATATTGAATATGGGTGTTTTTAATTCATGCGATACATTGCCCAAAAACTCTTTTCTATATTGCTCGGTGGCTCGCAGTTGAGAAATCTCTTGCTTTTGGTCGTTTGCCCATTCTATTACTTCTTCATTCACCCGTTTAATAGGATCTAAATTGTACTCATCAATGTAGCTGGTTTTTTTTAAGCTACTGGTCTTGAAATGGTGTATGGTTTTATAGATTAATTTTATTTTTCGGTAAATAAATGCCTCTAAACCGAATAAAATAATGATGTAAGTCAGAGTACCAAAGGTAAATAAGGCAATTAAGAATTGAAGAAAAGGGATTTTGAAATAGATCAGGAACCCTGTAAAAATAGCACTTAACAACAAAGTTGTTAGCAATGTAATTCTCTCAGGGGTTGGGTTCTTTATCACACTTCAAATTTATAGCCTACGCCTTTAATTGTTTGAATAAAGTTATCATCCAATTTTTCACGAATTTTTCTGATATGAACATCAATGGTTCTGTCAACCACTAAAACATCATCACCCCAAATAGCTTCTAATATTTGTTCTCTAGTAAACACTTTTCCTGGTTTGCTGGCCAATAATGAAAGCAATTCAAATTCTTTCTTGGGAAACTGAAGCACTTTACCCAAGTAGGTAACCGAAAAACTTTCTCTATCAATTTTAAGATCCGGGAATTCCATTTTTTCATTTGCAGTGTTGTCTGCAATATTGCGTCTTAAAATGGCTTTTAACCTTGAAATTAAGACTCTTGGCTTTATAGGTTTGATGATGTAATCATCAGCCCCAGCTTCAAATCCAGCCAATTCGCTAAACTCTTCACCTCTAGCAGTTAAGAATATTAATGGGATGTTTTTTAATTGAGGAATTGCTTTAATTTGACGGCATGCTTCAATTCCATCCATTTCTGGCATCATCACATCCATCAAAATAATGTCAGGCTTTATTTTAGAGGCAATGTTAATCGCCTCTTTTCCATTCATTGCAGCAACTACAGTGAAGTTTTCCTTTTTTAAATTGTAACTAAGTAATTCTATAATGTCAATTTCATCATCAACAATCAGAATCTTATAAGAAGTGTGTGAGCTCATAATTTTTTATGGTTCAAAATAAGATATAATAACTGAACAAATAGTTAATTATAGATTAAATAATTATTACGGGAACAATTCTTCCAGCTTTTTTTCTAGGTCTTCACCTCTCAAATTCTTAGCAATTATTTTACCTTCCTTGTCTATAAGAACAGTAAATGGGATCCCCGAAACCTTGTACGTTTTGGCTGGTGCACATGCCCAAAATTTCAAATCACTTACCTGTTTCCATGTAAGGCCCAAGCTGTTAATTGAGGACACCCATGACGGTCTGTCTTTATCCAAAGAAACACCATAAATTTCAAATCCTTTTGATTGAAACCTTGCGTATAGGTTTTTCACATTTGGAAACTCCGCTCTGCATGGGCCGCACCAACTGGCCCAAAAATCAATTAACACAACTTTACCTCTCAAGTCAGACAACTTTAAAATACTGCCATCTACTTGTGGAAGTGCAATTTCAGGCGCCATTTCGCCAATTTCTAAGAGTTTATTGTTGTCGTATATGGTTTTTAAGTCGTTGTAGTAATTGCTTTTAATGTCTTTAGGCTCCATGCGCATTTTTAGCGCTTTTATTTTCTGAAAGTCTTGCTCCTCCATGAAATTAAACAATACAAAATACGACTCCAGTGGGGCATGAAATTTCAACATAGAATCAATGCTGCTTCTAAATTCTTCTTGTTTGCCTCCAAAAATCATTTGTAACTCGTACATCTTTGTTCCATCAGGTTCTTCTGCAATTGCTTTGTCGAGCGCAGCCAATTCATTGTTTGAGCGGGTGTACTGACGAATAAAATTGTATAAATTTTTTGATTTCTCAGACTTTAATCCAGATACGTCATAATTTAATCCGTTGGGTGTTGGCGTTATTTTAACATTTAATTTCGCTCCATTTTCCACAACCAATGGTACTGCCGATTGGGTGTTGTACTGAATGTATAAAATACTGGCTTCTGAAATCGGTTTTTTAAAGGTAAAATAACCACTGTCATTGGTCATGGTTGAATCGACCAATTCAAGTGAATTGACTCTAAATTTATTAAGTATTACCAAATGGTTAGGGTAACCCTCAACTTTACCATTAATTGTGTAATTAACTTTTCCTGCAAGAGCTTTAGCTATCGGTTTGCTAGCTGTTTTTGTGCTGCTGCTCGCTTTGGGTGTCGCTTTGTTTTTTGAAGCTTTAGGTGGTTGTTGCGCTTGAACTATGAGCAAACCAGCAATTATAAATGCTGTGAAAGTCTTTTTAAACATATTACAAATTTACTTTTTTTTTATTGATTGATTTTAACAATTTCTTCTTCCAGTAGACGAAGTTTATTTAAATTAGGTTGTACAAGTAATCCGTGAATGCCAGCTTTTTCGGCGGCTTCTACGTCTCTAGTGGTATCGCCAATCATCAAACTTTTATTTTTGTCAATGTTGTGTTTCGCCATTGCTTTTTCCAACATCAATGATTCAGGTTTGCGGCATAAGCATTTGCCTGAAATAGGGTGGTGTGGGCAATAAAAAAAGTCATCGATTTTTGTGCCATTTTCAAGACAAGCATTTTGTAGCTTCTGATGAAAGGATTTTAATTCCTCGTGTGAGTATAGTTTTTTACCAATGCCACCTTGGTTGGTTACAACGATGGCCAAAAATCCTAATGATTTTACAAGTTTAATGCATTGAACCGCATCCGGCAAAATTTCAAAATCATCGATTTGACATACGTAATCTCCTATTTCTTTGTTTAATACACCATCTCTATCGAAAAAAATTGCCTTTTGCATCAAATCCTGTTTTAAAGCTACGAAATAAGTACTATTTTGCACCGTTTTTATATAAATTTTATTGATTTGTCCACGAACATAGTTATTATACCCACCTACAACGAGAAAGAGAACGTTGAAGCCATAATTAGAAAGGTTATGTCGCTGCCAATTTCCTTTAATGTTTTAATTGTCGACGACAATTCACCCGACGGAACTGCAAATATTGTTAAACAATTGCAGCCAGAATTTCCAAACCAGGTTAATCTTCTGCAAAGAATGGAAAAAAATGGACTGGGAACGGCTTACATTGCAGGATTTAAATGGTGTTTAGAACGCAAGTATAATTTTATTTTTGAAATGGATGCTGACTTTTCTCACAATCCTGAAGATTTAATGAAGCTTCTTGACGCTTGTGAAAATAAGAAAGCAGGATTAGCTGTTGGCTCTAGATATATTACAGGTGTAAATGTTGTTAACTGGCCTATGAGCCGTGTGATTATGAGTTATTATGCCAGTGTTTATGTAAGGTTTATTACAGGTATGACCATTCGAGATGCTACTGCTGGATTTGTTTGTTATACTAAAGAAACTTTGGAAAGAATCAATTTGGATAAAATTAAATTCAAGGGCTATGCCTTCCAAATTGAAATGAAATTTAAAGTTTGGTTGCAAAATATTAATATTATCGAAGTTCCTATCATTTTTACCGACAGAACTCTAGGAACATCCAAAATGAGCAACAAGATTTTTAGAGAAGCATTTTTTGGTGTCATCGAGCTGAAAATAAACAGTTGGTTTAATAAAAAATGACCCACAACGAGCAAATAGCTGCCTTAAGAAAAGATTACAGACATTCTGAATTGTTGGAATCTGCGGTGGATGCTGATCCAATTATGCTTTTTCATAAATGGTTTAAACAAGCCATTGAATCTGAAATTACAGAACCTAATGCCATGTGCTTGTCAACCATTGCAGATGGAAAACCAGAAAGCAGAATCGTGCTTTTAAAAGGCATAGAACACCATGGCTTTGTTTTTTACACCAACTACAATAGCCATAAAGGGCAGCAAATTGAGCAAAATGCCAATGTGCATTTAAATTTTGCATGGTTAGAATTGGAAAGACAAATAAGAATTAAGGGCATTGCTCACAAGATAAGTGAGGCTGAAAGTGATTTGTATTTTGCATCAAGACCATTTGAAAGCAGAGTAGGGGCTATTGTTAGCGCTCAAAGTGAAACCGTTGAATCACGAAAAGCATTAGAAGATTCTATGTCTGAGGCATTGACAAAATACGAAGGGACGAATCCGCCTCGACCAGAACATTGGGGTGGTTATGTTGTTATTCCTGAGGCTATTGAATTTTGGCAGGGTAGGACTGGCCGTTTACACGACAGACTTTTATACACCAAAGAAGCTCAAGCTTGGAAATTAGATAGGCTGTGTCCTTGAGTAAGAAGAATTATATTTCATGTCCCATTTTATCACGCTTGGTGTTCAAATACTCCGCATTGTGGGCGTTCGGTGATGTAACCATTGGAATGTTTTCGATAATCTCCAAACCATAGCCAATTAGGCCTGTTCGTTTTTTAGGGTTGTTGCTTATTAGTTTCATTTTTGAAACACCTAAATCGCGCAATATCTGAGCACCAATTCCATAATCGCGTTCGTCCATTTTAAATCCAAGTTCTAAATTGGCGTCAACGGTGTCCATTCCTTGTTCTTGAAGCTTGTATGCTTTAAGCTTATTCAGCAATCCAATTCCTCGGCCTTCTTGGTTCATGTACAAAACCACACCTTTTCCAGTTTCTTGAATAAGGTTCATCGATTGGTGTAATTGTTCACCGCAATCGCAACGGCAACTGCCAAAAATATCTCCCGTCATGCAACTGCTGTGAACGCGCACCAATATTGGTTCGTCTTTTTCCCATTCACCTTTTTTGATCACCAAGTGCTGAGTTCCATCGCTCACTTGCGAATAGGCAATCATTTCAAAATCCCCAAATGAAGTTGGCATGTTAACCGTTATTTCGCGTTTTACATGGCTTTCATTCTTAATTCTGTATTTGATCAAGTCTTCAATTGAAACAATTTTCAAATCGAATTTTTTAGCAATTTCAATCAATTCAGGTAGGCGGGCCATTTCGCCATCTTCTTTTAATATCTCCACGATGCAACCTGCCGGTTCAAATCCTGCCAATCGGGCAAAATCAATTGCTGCTTCGGTATGCCCTGCCCTTTTTAAAACACCTTCTTTTTGGGCTTTTAATGGGAAAATATGTCCTGGTCTAGCCAAATCGGTTGAAATAGTGTCAGCATGCACCAATGCTTGGATGGTTTTGCTCCTATCAGATGCAGAAATACCTGTTGTTGTGCCGTGTCCTTTCAAATCAACAGAAATTGTAAAGGGCGTTTCATGCACTGAATCGTTGCTGCTCACCATCATGCCTAAGCCTAGCTCAAGACAACGCTCTGGCAATAAAGGAACACAGATAAGTCCTCTTCCTTCTCTGGCCATAAAATTAACCATTTCTGGCGTCACATTTGCGGCGGCAGTTAAGAAATCACCCTCATTTTCACGGTCTTCATCGTCAACAACAATAATTACTTTGCCGTTTTTTATATCTTCAATCGCAGATTCTATGGTGTTTAATTGATAAGGGTTTAACATCACTCAGATTTTGCTGCAAAATTAAGCAAAACCATAAACTTATCTTATATCTTCTTAAACAATATCGATGGATTGTTATTGTAATTTTCAAACGGGATTATTTTGCCTTTTTTTTCATTGCTGTTATTGCTTTTCGAAGGGGTGTTTTTTACAATAATATTTTCAATTTCATGAAAACAATCATCCGAGAGGCCGTTTTCACGGTGAAGTATTGTTCCGCTTTTTTTCATGACGATAAAACTTGGAAATGTATTGATGTGGTAAAACAATGCTGTGCGTTTTTCATCGTACATCATTTCAAAATGCAATGACATGTTTTTTTGATATTGGATAATGTCTTCTTGGCTATTGAAAGGATTAAGGCAAACAATTCTTAAGGGCAAACCAGTGGTTTTTGATTCCAAATTTTTTAATGCTTCAAATGTTTTAGAATTGTGTCGGTTGCTGATAAACCAGTACACAAGTAAAACGAGGTCATAACTGCTGTTTTGGCCTTTGTTTTGTTCGGGGTTTAAGGATTTTATTTTCATATTTGTAAGGTAAAATTTAATTGTGTTTACACGGCACAAAAGACACATTACAAATAGCTTGAAAAAACATTCTTCGAAGTTGCCACAGCAAAATCTGCTGAGGCGAACTTCTAGAATGAGTCGTTTATTTTTTTAGGCAACCAGCACTTAATTCCAAGTCGAAAAGGCGGATGGAGGTATCCGAGTTAAATCTAGAAAATTACCAACCAAGAAGCATTCTCCATTCCGCCTTCAAGCTAGGAATTATGCATGGTTTTAGTTTTTAAATTGATTCATTTGGCAATTGTAAAAACCATTAAAGTTTTGCAATGCGTTAAGATGCTGTTTCGACCAATTGTTTAACGTCGATATGATCAGCGTTTGGGTAAAATCGCCATCCTGGGAGCCATCAACCATCGATTCGTTTTCCATGATTGAACTTGGATTTTGATGCCTAAGGTCTCTGTCAGTTTTAATGTTAAAATCCAGTTTCCAATAGCTCAGATTTGATGGATTTTGTGTGTGTGTTGGTTTCATGTTTTTAGTATGGATTAGTTTAGTTTAACAAATTTGTAAATTTTAATTTAAAAGACTGTTAAGTATTTAACAAACAAATAGTGTTGGGAATTAAATGGGCATTTTTAGCATTAAATGGGCATTTTAAATCAAATGCCAACTTAAATTCTGAATGCTTCGGTGGTTTAGTTTGTTTGTTTACAGTCAAATAACCCAAGTGGGGGAATCTTGTAAAATATTCAATTTGCCTTGGTCTATATGCCAATAAAAGCTTGCATATCCTTTAACACTATCAATATCGTGTGTAGACACAATAATTGTTTTGTTTTGAGTCAAACAAATTTCCTTTAAGTCTCTATATAAGCGCATTCTAGAGGGGTAGTCTAAAAAAGCAGTCGGTTCATCCATTAAAATCAGGTCTGTTTTTTGTGCCAATACACGCGCAATATTTGCTTTTTGCCATTCACCATCGCTCACTTGGTTCAAGTATTTGTGACGGATTTTATCTATCCCCATAAGAGCGATAGCTTGCTCAATTTCGCGGCTTGACTCTTCGGTATCGTCCAGTTGCGCGTATGGAAATTGACCAAAACGAACAACGTCTTCAATTTTAATATAGTCTTCTCGGATTCTTTGGGTGCTTGCAAACGCGAGTTTTTGAGCAAGCTTTTTTTGCGGCAGCAATGAAATCGAGTCACCTGAAATAAAAACCTCGCCTGAAATTGACTTTATAATACCAGCAATAGTTTTAAGTAAGGTCGATTTTCCACTTCCATTTTCACCCGTCAATACAATTAAATCGTTTTTAAAAGCTTGTGCATGGATAGAATCGACAATGACAGATTCTTGTCCAATACTAAGATTTACTAATTTTAATATGGGATCCATTACTGTTTTCTTTTTAATAAAATGTAAATAATGAATGGGCCACCAATTAGCGCCGTACAAACATTAACTGGGATATTAAAACCAAATATTTCACTTGAGGAAATAATGTCGCTAATGAGTGCCATCGCAGCGCCTAAAACCCCGTTTACTAAGAGCATAAATCTAAAATTGACTGTTTTAAACAACATGCGAGAAACATTTGGAATGGCCATGCCAATAAATGCAATTGGACCACAATACGCTGTTGCGATGCCGCTCAATATGCCTGTGCAAATGAGCAATTGTAATGAAATGCTTTTGGTGTTAACCCCCAAGGAATGAGCAACCTCATCGCCTAAAAGCATTGCAGAGAGCTGAGGCATGATGAGCCAAGCCCAAATAATTCCCAACAGACTTGATACGCCAAAAAACAATAAATCAAATTCAATCACTTGGCTAAATGAGCCCATGCTCCAAAGGGTGAAATTTTTTAAATCGCCAGGAACTGCCATGTAGTTTAAAAGGCCTTGAAGTGCACTAGTGATTTGTCCAATTATAACACCAAACAATAAAATGATGGCACCTGAACCAAAGCGGGAGGAGACCAACATGACCAGCAAAAGAATGGCTGTGGCACCTATAAAACCAGCAAGTGAAATGCCAAAGCCATGGTTTAAAAACGGGAAGTAGTGGCTACCTATTATGAGCATACCAACGGCCAATGAAGCGCCAGAGCTAACGCCAAGTATGTATGGGCCGGCAAGATTGTTTTTGTAAAGCTGCTGTAAGATAAAACCTGAGACAGATAAAGATGCTCCTGCAAAAAGAGCCGTAATGGTTTTTGGCAATCTGTAATTCCAGAGCAAATCAACTTTAATGCCATCGGGTTGAAATGGAGAAATCCATTCGGGTATGGCGAATGCGCTGATTGTTAGCAGTGTAATGAGGCCAAAGAAGGCAATTGATAATCTGTAAACTTGCATGAAATACCTTATTCAAAACAACAGCAAAATGACGGATTTTCCCTGTTTTAAGTATGATATATATCAACAAGTTAGCAATATTATGTAAACTTGATCTTTTTTTTTGTAATTTTGCACCCCTAATTTTATACAAAAGACAAATGACAAACCAAGACATTTTATCAGGCGTTGTTTCAGCAGCAGGCAATGCATTTGTTAATCTTACTCCAGATGAACTTATTCAAAAATCTCTAGAAAGAAACGAAGGTATACTCACCGACAAAGGTGCTTTAGCAGCAGATACTGGAGAATTTACTGGCCGTTCACCTAAGGATAAATTCACTGTTTGCGATGACAAAACAGAAAATACTGTTTGGTGGGGTCCAGTTAATTTCAAATTTGAACCATCTAAATTTGATGCCTTATTAGATAAAGTATTAAACCATTATAAGGGCAAAGATTTATTCATCCGTGATGCATATGCATGTGCCCACCCTGACTTTAAATTGAATATTAAAGTTGTTACTGAAACGGCATACCAAAACTTGTTTGCCAATAATTTATTCTTGCGCCCAAGTGAAGGAGAAAACAATCCAACTGAGTGGTTGATTTTAGCAGCACCCTCATTTTTAGCCAATGCAACTGAGGATGGAACTAGGCAGCACAATTTCTCTATCATCAATTTTTCTAAAAAAATTATTTTAATTGGTGGCTCTGGTTACACCGGTGAAATCAAAAAAGGAATATTCACTGTTTTGAATTACATACTTCCTCAAGAAAGAGGGGTATTGTCTATGCACTGTTCTGCAAACATTGGTGCAAAAGGCGATACTGCTATTTTCTTTGGATTGTCAGGCACAGGAAAAACAACTTTGTCCGCCGATCCAGATAGAAAATTAATTGGGGATGACGAACACGGTTGGGCTGATGATTCAGTTTTTAACTTTGAAGGGGGTTGTTATGCAAAATGCATCGACTTAACCGAAGAAAAGGAACCACAAATTTGGAAGGCAATCAAACATGGTGCTTTGGTAGAAAATGTAAGATTTTATGAAGGCAGCAACAAAGTAAACTATGAAGATGTTTCAGTTACTGAAAATACGCGTGTGGCATATCCAATTGATTTTATCGACAATATTGCTGTTCCTTCTGTTGGAGAATCACCTAAAAATATATTCTTCCTAACTTGTGATGCGTATGGTGTATTGCCGCCAATTTCTAAATTAACTGCTGAGCAAGCCATGTACCATTTCGTTTCTGGTTATACCAGTAAGGTAGCTGGAACTGAAGCTGGCATCACCGAACCTCAAAGTACTTTCTCTGCTTGTTTCGGTCAAGCTTTCTTGCCTTTACATCCTGCAAAATATGCCGAATTGTTGGGGGCTAAATTGAACGCTGACACCAGCATCAATGTATGGTTGGTTAACACCGGCTGGAGTGGCGGTGGATATGGTGTTGGAAGCAGAATGAAATTGTCTTTCACAAGAGCCATGTTGACAGCGGCTTTAAATGGAGAATTGGATTCAATTGAATACACCAAGCACCCTGTTTTTGGTGTTCAAATGCCAAATACTTGTCCAAACGTACCACAAGAAATTTTACATCCAAGAAATACTTGGGCGGACAAAGCAGCCTATGATCAAACTGCGAATGCATTGGCAGATAAATTCAATGAGAATTTCAAAAAGTTTGAAGATGGCAGCAGCGAAGCTATCAAAAACGCTGCACCAAAAGCAGTTCAAGCGCAATAAGATTTTATTTATAATATTGAAAAGGGTAGCGAAAGCTGCCCTTTTTTTATAAAATAGTGCAGGTAAACCCTATAAAAAATCGTATGCCTTGGTTCGGGGCGTATACATAATTGGGGTCAAAACTCAGCGCATATGGGTTTTCGAGCGTTTTCTTTATTTGACCATCTACACCGTATTCCACTTTTTTATCAAAAGGATCGTGCGCCCTTGCAATAATGAATGAATTTTTGCGCATGGGTGTAAAGTTTAAAAGGTTTTTTACCCCGCCAAATAATTTTATTTTTTTGATGCCTGTATACGTCAATTGAATATTTTGTATGCTCCACCATGGTGAATATTTGTTTCGTGGATCTAAATCGCCAAGCGTTGGCAGTTGCATGGGGCTGTATATGTTTCCTGTATAATCTACCGATGTTTTTATCTTTTTAATAGGATAGGAGATTGTCCAGGTTCCTGTAAACTTTTCAGTTAATATGGGTGTTTTTCGGATCCCTTTATCTATGGTGTAAATATCCAAGTAACTTAAACCTAATAGAGCATTTACACCACAGCTCAAATTCAAGTCTATATTGGCGCTAAAGCCAGAACTGACCGAGTAGCCATTAATGTTGTCGTAGTATATAAAGTTTGAATTGCTGAGGTAGTCTGCTTGGATTCGGTTGCTAAAATGCGTGTAAAACACAGTCATATCCAACCCAATTAAATTATTTGAACCAAATCGATGCTTTTTAAGGTAGTTGATGTTTAAGTTAACGGAGCGTTCCGGATTTAAGGATTCCTTTATCACAACAGATCTTGCCCCTGTTAAAGCGGCATGGTCCTCGGTAAATAAATTGACCACTCTGAATCCCGTTCCTGAATTGATACGCAATACATTGTTTAAATTAAATATGTGTTTATATGCAAGGCGTGGGGTGTAAATTTTACCATGGACTTGGTTCAAGTCAATTCTAAAACCCAAAAGCAAATTATTTTTTGTATTGAATTTGATTAAGTCCTGAATAAATATACCTGGCAAAGCGATTTTTTGAGGTTTATTGATTGAAATTAGATTGCTGTTTTCTTGCGTTCCAACGGTATTGTCATCATAATAAGTATACCTGTAGGCAGCACCTAAAAGCAAGCAATGCTTTTTAATGTCTTTGTCCCATGTTCCTTGTAAAAATGCAATTTTTTGAAGTGCAATAAACGAAACTATTCCGTATGCACTGTTTTGATGGTGTCGGTTAATACTGGCTGAAAGGTTTATTTTTTCTTTTATTGGCAATTGGTAATTTCCAAAAAGTTCAACACGTGATGTAAATATGCTTTCTGCATAAATACTGTCTCCTAATCTAAATGGTCTGCTCCATCGTATATCTCCTCCCCAACGGTTTTCATAAAAATAACGCCCTGCAATTTGAAAAGGCAAAGTGCTTTTGCGCTGAATATTTATTTTTTGAAATATGGACAAGCGGTGCTGCTGAGTAACATCTGTAAATTGATCATTGTTTTTGTCTGTTTTTTGGTCAAACCAATAATGGTTTATCCCAGTTAAAATGTCAATTTTCTTTTTTATTTTTAGTTTATGGCCAATGTCGGTATTGCTCTCACCCCATGATGTACTCATGTTTTCAAATGTTAATTTAGCCGAATTGATTGGCCGTTTGCTTATCACATTTATTACACCTCCAATTGCCTCACTGCCGTATAAAGTTGATGCTGGACCTTTTATGATTTCAATGCGTTCTACCATAGAACTTGGAATGCCAGATAAGCCATACACCGTTGACAAACTGCTTACCAATGGCATACCATCAATGAGCACCATAGTGTATGGGCCTTCCAATCCGTTGATGTGAATATCGCCTGTGTTGCACACATTGCAATTTACCTGTGGTCGAATGCCATTGATGTTTTGCATGGCTTCAAATAAGCCTGAACTTGGATTTTTCTTAAAAAAGCTTGGTGTGTAAACCTCAATATTTACAGGACTTTCAGACCGTTTTATTTGTTTTAAAGTTCCTGTTACCACATATTCTTTAAGCCCTTCTGATATTGGAGTTAAAACTGCAAAAATGTTTAATCCTTTGTCTTTTTCAATTCTAAGCCTAATTGTGCTGTCTCTATATTTTTCCGAACTAAACTCCAATTCATGCGCTCCTGTATCGATTGGTTCAAACTTGCATACTCCCATTGAATCGGTGAATCTGAAATGTTTTTTATCCAGAATAACTTTAATCCCCTCAACACCAATATGTCTAAATGACAAACGAAGGCTCAGAGAGTTGCTTTGTCCCCACAAGCTATTGTGGCATAATAATGATGTTATATAAAGACAGAATAGGCAGAGTTTCATTGGTCTTAATTTGGTTTTAGTGTATGCAAAACTAATAAAGTTAGATGAGTCTAACAAAAACAGTTTCATTATTTTCATATATTTGCAAAGATGTTGTCATTTACAGAAGAAAATTACCTCAAAGCTTTGTTTCAATTGATCCATGAAAACAGGTTGAAAAGCGAGGCTGGAACAAACGAATTGGCTTTGCATTTGGGTTTAAAGCCAGCAACTGTAAATGATATGCTTAAAAAGCTCAAAGAAAAAAAACTAATCGATTATCAAAAATATGGTAAGATAAGTTTAACCAAATTGGGCACCAAAGCGGGGGTGGAGGTATTGCGAAAACACCGTCTATGGGAAACTTTTTTGTATCAAAAACTTGGTTTTACTTGGGATGAGGTTCATCAAGTTGCCGAACAATTGGAGCACATTCAAAGTCAAAAGTTAATTGACAGTTTGGATAAGTTTTTAGATTATCCTGAATTCGATCCACATGGCGATGTGATTCCAAATGCCAATGGGGAAATTAAATACCAATACCGCATAACGCTTTCTGAAATTGATGCGGGTAAAAAATGTAAAATGGTTGCTGTAATAGACAATTCACCTACTTTTTTAAAATATGTAATTGAATTAGGTGTTGCCATAGGAAGCGAAATCAAAGTGCTTTCAAGAAATGCCTACGACAGTATGCTTTTAATTGAAACCAATGGCAAACAGGCATCAGTAAGCGCCAAATTTTCCGACAATATTTATGTTATTTGCCATGACTGCATAAAAGGTAAGTTGTGTAAGTTAAACTGTAAGAATTTTTAATGTTAAATCTTTTATTTTAGATTTTTCACTATCTGTTTCATCGTATTCAATCCATTTGCCTTTTGAATGCAATGCATTCGCACCAATTCAAACACTTGTGCGAACTCGTGATAATAGAAGACAAATTTTATGCACAATAAAAAAATATCAGACTTTGTTTTCTTCCTCGTAGGCTTGGTTTAGAGTTCTTGTAAACACTTCCAAAGGTTGCGCCCCAGAAATGCCGTATTTGCGGTTGAATACAAAAAACGGAACCCCACGCACTCCAATTTGTTGGGCTTCATAGGCGTCAAATTCAATTTGCTCGGAATATTGCTTTTCATGCAATGCTTTTCTAGCCTCATCTAAATTTAATCCAATATTTGAAGCTATTTCAATAAGCGCTTCTTGGCTGTCAATGTTTTTGCAGAGGACAATGAAGAACAGAAATTATTGGTTTCAAAATTAGACCCAGTGCTCAAAAGTTTGAACGAAACTTTTGATGAATTGGTAAATTCACTTCAAGTTCAGCAGGATACAACAATACCAGTAGATAAGAACGATATGCATGAATGCATTCAGAGGGTATTGAATCCAATGGATTTTGATGTATTGCAAAATAATGTAAAGTTTGAGTTTGATTTGGAGTCTGCGCCTAGAATTTCTTTTCCCTCAAAGTATATGAACAGTGTTCTACAAAATTTAATGAGCAATGCCATTAAATACCGATCCCTTGAACGCGACCCAATTATACAAATTAAAACAACCCATTTGGACAACAATGAAATTGAGCTTAGTGTCACCGACAATGGTTTAGGCATTGACATTGAAAGGTATAAGGATCAAATTTTCAAAATCGGAAAAGTTTTTCACCGCCATCCCAATGCGAAAGGTTATGGTTTGTTTATGACAAAAACACAAGTTGAAGCCATGGGTGGGGAAATCGCAATAGAGAGTATTGTTAACGAAGGAACAACATTTAAAATAACATTTATAGATCAGTACATATGAAGCAGTTAAAAATTTTTATCATAGATGATGACAGTATCATATCTTTTTTGGCAAAAAAAACAATAGATGCCAGCAACGTTTCTAGTAAAATCAAAGATTTTAAAGAGGGTAGCGATGCACTTGCATTTTTAAAAGAGTTTTGTGATGTTGCAGAAGAATTGCCCGACATTATTTTGCTTGACATTAGTATGCCAATTATGGACGGGTGGCACTTTTTAGAAGAATATGCATTGTTGATGCCTAAAATGTCTAAGAAGAATAACCTGTATATGTTCTCCTCTTCAATTAGTCAAATTGATATTGAACGCGCCAAAAATAACCCTTTGGTAAAAGACTATATTTTCAAGCCACTGCAAAAACAAAGGTTTTTAGAAATGCTTGAAGAATTGGGCTCAGCTATTAATTAAAAAAGCTTTCTTTTTCTGCAAGTATTCTTTCAAATGCTTCGTTAAGTATCGCTTCTGATGTCGCAAAACAGATCCTTAGGTACCCTTCTGATTTTTCTTTCAGAAATGCGCTGATAATTAGATTGAATTTTTCAATAAAAATAGCGTCTAAAATCCGCCTTATTTTTTGTATTTTTGCACGTTTTACATGTTAACTTTAAATGAATTATCGTTCGACTTTGGTGGTCGTTATTTATACAGTGATGTCAATTGGCAAATAAAGCCAGGTGAGAGAATTGGATTGGTGGGGCAAAATGGAACTGGAAAGTCGACCCTTTTGCGCATTATTACAGGGGAGTATAAGCCTACAGAAGGCGTGCTATCCAAATCAAAAGATTGTACCATTGGTTTCCTAAACCAAGACCTTTTGAGTTATGAAAGTACAGAGAGCATCTACCACGTTGCACTCCAAGCCTTTGATAAAGCCTTGAAATTGCAAAATGAAATTGATCAAATATTAGAAAGAATGGAAACCGACCATTCTGACGAAATACTAAACCAATTGGGCGATAAGCAAGAGCAATTTGAAGCTTTAGATGGCTACAATATTCAATTCAAAACTGAAGAAATATTGGAAGGTTTGGGTTTTAAAACTGCTGATTTAGAGCGGCCATTAAATGAATTTAGTGGAGGTTGGAGAATGCGTGTTATGTTGGCCAAATTGCTGTTACAGAACCCAAGATTGCTCTTGCTGGATGAGCCAACGAATCACTTGGACTTGCCTTCAATTGAATGGATTGAAGAATATTTACAGTCATACCAAGGCACGGTAATCATTGTGTCGCACGACCGTTATTTCTTGGATAGGATGGTGACAAAAATTGTTGAAGTTGCCAACCGCAAAGTTTACCAATGGGCTGGTAATTACGCTAAATTTTTAGAATTGAAAGTAGAGCGAGACGACCTGCAACAAAGGGCTTTTGATAACCAACAATCATTTATCAAACAACAAGAGCGTTTGATCGATCGCTTTAAAGCCAAAGCCAGTAAAGCGACCATGGCGCAAAGTAGAATGAAAATGTTGGATAAAATTGAACGCATCGAAGAGGTACAGAATGATGAATCTGTAATGAATCTGAAGTTTAAAGTTAGACAGCAACCTGGTAAAGTGATTGTGGCTATAAAAGATTTGTCAAAGAAATATGGAGACCAGGTTATTTTTGACCACACCAACGCTGAAATATTAAGAGGAGATAAAATTGCACTTATCGGGGCGAACGGAAAAGGAAAATCAACCTTGTTGCGCATTGTAGACCAAAGTGAAATATTCGATGGAATTGTTGAAAATGGCTACAATGTTGAAAAGACATTTTATGCTCAGCATCAGCTAGAGTCATTGAATGTAAACAACGAAATTTTGGAAGAGATGGTTCAAATGGGTTCTGTTAAAACCGAAAATGAATTGAGAACCATACTTGGGTGCTTCTTGTTTACTGGAGACGATTCATTCAAGAAAATTAAAGTGCTAAGTGGTGGAGAAAAGGCTAGGGTTGCGCTTGCCAAGGCTCTGGTTAATGAGGCTAATTTTATGCTGCTGGATGAGCCAACCAACCACTTGGATATTCAGAGTATGAATATATTAATTCAAGCTTTGCAACAGTTTGAAGGGACATTTATCACCGTGTCTCACGACCGTTACTTTATTTCCAATATTGCCAACAAGATCTGGTGGATTGAAGAAGATCAAATTAAAGAGTATCTGGGCACCTACGACGAATGGAAATACTTCATGCAACAGCGTGAGAAAAATGGATTGGCCCCCAAGCCAAAGCAAGAAAAGACCATTAACAAGTCTGCTCCAGTTCAAGAAATCAACACCGCAGATGCCAATAGTAAGCTCAAAAAACAATTGCAAAAACAAGCCGATGAGGTAGAGCAAGTTTTAGAGAGATTTAAAATTCAAAAACAGGAGATTGAGAAACAAATTTCTGACTTGAACAACCAATCAAAAATTGGTACACTTTCTGAACAATACAAAGTATTGGAAGATTCAATTGTTAGTAAAAATAAAGAGTTCGAAACAATATTCGAACAATTACTGAGTTTATAAACCGATTAAATGAAGATACATTCAACGTCAAAGTTCATTAAGCAAGCCTGCTTCACATGCTTGCTGTTGTTGCAATTGCCTTTAACTATGTATGCCGCTTATTTGCCACTTGCTTGCACAAATTCAACTTATGAAACCAATATTAAAACTGCTTTGATGACTCAATCAGGCAGTTATGAGCGTTTCCCAGCAATTGACTTAAACAGCAACCAACAGTTAAATTTGCAATTTGATGATATGATGCCAGAAAGCGATAATTATCAATTCACATTCATTCATTGCTCATCTGATTGGAAAATTTCGAATTTGAAGCCGAATGAATACTTAACGGGTGCGATGTTTGAAAACATCACGAATTACACCTTCTCTAGCACCACATTCCAAGTATATACGCATTATGGGATCAATTTTCCTTCTGCAGAAATGAAACCAAAACTTTCTGGCAACTATATTTTAAAAGTTTATAGGAATTTTGATGAAGGGGATTTGATTTTAACCCACAGGTTTATGGTTGTTGACGATAAGTTTGTGCTAACACCAAGCATTAAAGTGGCCACCAATCCAAGTGTTCGTTTTACCTCCCAAGAGTTGGATTTTAGTGTTAACATGGGCGATAATGTGGTTCCGAATCCAATGACTGATGTAAAAGCAACCTTAATGCAGAACCTGAGATGGGACAATGCTATTTTTGACCTAAAACCACGTTTTATAAATGGTAAAATATTAGACTATAACTACGAGAGTGGCAATTTATTTTTAGGTGGTAATGAGTTTAGATACTTTGACATTAGAAATTTACGTTTCTTGAGTTTCAACGTCAGACGTAAATACGATGAAAATAACATAAAAAATGCAGTGCTCTACAGCGATGCAAGTAAAATGTCATCGCCTTATTTACAAACCATAGATTTCAACGGGAAAATTGTTGTTGACAACAGAGATGGTGTCGTAAAAGGTGAAATCGGCGCTGATTATGCTGCTGTTCATTTCACCTATGTGAGCGATAAATTGAATAAGGATGTCTATGTTTTCGGGGAATTAAGCGATTGGCAATTGAAAGAGGAGTTTAAAATGGAATGGAATGAAAAGGCAATGCAATATGAAAAAGTTGTGATGCTCAAGCAAGCCTATTACAATTATTACTATGCTACTCCAGATGAAAAAGGCCAAGCCGATTTAAAGTACACTGAAAATAATTTTAGCAATACAGAAAACGATTATTACATAATGGTATACAATAAAAATCCATTCATGCAGTACGATGAACTGCTGTCTACCATACATTGCAATACAATGGCACGCTAAAAAAAACTATAAATGAACGATAAAATTAAAATACTGTGGGCAGATGATGAAATTGATTTGCTTAAACCACATATTCTATTTCTAGAACAAAAAGGGTATGAGTTAATTACTGTAAACAACGGCAATGCCGCAGTTGCAAAGACAATTAGTGAGAAGCCCGACTTGGTGTTTTTAGATGAAAACATGCCAGGCATCAGTGGCTTAGAAACTTTGCGTCAAATAAAGGCAGTTCAATCAGATGTTAAAGTGGTGATGATTACCAAAAGTGAAGAGGAGTATATTATGGATGATGCCATAGGTTCTCAAATTGCTGACTATTTAATTAAACCTGTAAATCCGAACCAAATTCTTCATTCCATTAAAAAAATAATGGACAAAAGCCGTTTGGTAACCGAGAAAACCACCCAAAATTACCAAATAGATTTTAGAAACATCAGCAATATGTTGATGGATTCTCAAAGCTTAGATGATTGGAAAGATCTTTACAGCAAGCTTATTTATTGGGAACTTGAACTAGACAAAAGTGCGGATAAGAGTATGAATGAGGTGTATGAGAATCAGAAAAAAGAAGCCAACCATAATTTCAGTAAATTCATTTCAAAGAACTATATTAATTACTTACAGCCAACAGGTGACAATGGTCCTGTGATGAGTCACAATCTTTTTAGAAGAAAGGTAAAACAGCACATAGATGAAAAGGTGCCTGTGTTTTTTATATTAATCGACAATTTGAGGTTAGATCAATGGAAAACAATTGCCCCCATTCTGAAAGAAAGGTTTAAAATTGAAGAGGAAGATCAATATCTGACGATACTGCCAACCACCACCCAATACTGTAGAAATGCAATATTCAGTGGCTTGTTGCCAAGTGAAATCGAAAAAAGATTCCCTGATAAGTGGAGCAACGACGAAGACGAAGGTGGCAAGAATAATTTTGAAGAAGACTTCTTTAAGGACATGCTTCAACGCTTACAAATAAAAGGGAAGAATAGCTATACCAAAGTGACAAATCTGGATGGTGGAAAAGCCATGGTGGACAAAATATCCAACCACTTTCAGAATGCAATTAATGTTATTGTCTACAATTTCGTAGACGCATTTTCACATGCCAGAACTGAAGTAAGCATCATCAGAGAACTTGCTGAAGATGAAGCCGCCTACCGCTCTGTAACTGAGAGCTGGTTTAAGCACTCACCGCTATGGGAAGCTTTGCAAATTATTTCAGAAAAGAAATGCAAGGTAATTATAACCACAGACCATGGTTCTGTTAGGGTTAACAAGCCTGTGAAAATTATTGGGGACAAAAACACCAATTCAAATTTGCGCTACAAACAAGGCAAAAATCTAAGTTACGATGCCAAAGATGTTTTTGAAATTAAAAAGCCTGAATTGGCGTTTTTGCCTAAAGTAAACGTAAGTCAGTCCTTCGTGGTTTGCAAAGAAGACGATTTTTTCGCCTACCCAAATAATTACAATTATTATGTTAAATACTACAGCAATACCTTTCAACATGGTGGAATATCGCTCGAAGAAATGATGGTCCCTTACATTGTTATGGAGTCAAGATAAATACATTGTAAAAGTATTTTTAATTATAATGTAAAAATGTTTTGATTTGTAAAGACTGAATTGTATATTTGCACCCTTAAAAATTATTATCATGGCTGTTACCAGACTTAAACGTAAAGATAGAAGAAATAAAGAGTTTACTCGTATTAGAAAGACCAATCTTAAGAATGTAAACAAACTGGTTTATATCCAGTCACCTTATAAAGGCATCTCAGGCATCGTTCTTGAAGACCAAGCATAATACGCTTTATTGCTTTAACAATATTTAAAAACCTTGTCAATTGGCAAGGTTTTTTTTATTTAATAGGCATCCAAAATATCAACTTAAATTTTATATTTGCAGAAATATCCCTATCCTTAGAACATGAACAAAATCAAAGTAGCTAATCCTGTCGTAGAGCTAGACGGTGACGAAATGACCAGAATAATCTGGAAGTTTATTAAAGACAAATTAATCCTTCCATATTTAGACTTAGACATTAAGTACTACGATTTGGGTGTTGAATACAGAGATGAGACCAACGACCAGGTTACCATTGATGCTGCAGAAGCGATTAAGAAATATAATGTGGGCATCAAATGTGCAACAATTACGCCTGACGAAGCGCGCGTTCTTGAGTTCAATTTGAAACAAATGTGGAAATCGCCTAATGGAACCATACGCAATATTTTGGATGGCACTGTTTTCCGTGAGCCAATTGTTTGTAAAAATGTTCCTAGACTCGTTCCTAATTGGACTGCACCTATTTGTATCGGTCGTCATGCATTTGGAGACCAATACCGTGCAACCGATTTTGTAACAAAAGGAAAAGGTAAACTGACCGTTAAATTTGAAGGCGAAGACGGAACGGTTCAAGAATTTGAAGTATACAATTTTAAAGGTGATGGCGTGGCAATGGCTATGTACAATACCGATGAATCAATTAAAGGTTTTGCTCATTCTTGCTTTAATACCGCTCTTCAAAAGGGCTGGCCATTATACTTGTCAACCAAAAACACCATCTTGAAAAAATATGATGGCCGTTTCAAGGACATATTTGAAGAAATTTACAATGCAGACTACAAAGCAAGATATGAAGCAGCTGGCATTGTATACGAGCACCGTTTAATCGATGACATGGTTGCTTCTGCATTAAAATGGAATGGCAACTTTGTTTGGGCTTGTAAAAACTACGATGGCGATGTTCAATCAGACACCGTTGCCCAAGGTTTTGGTTCTCTAGGTTTAATGACTTCCGTTTTAGTTACCCCAGATGGTAAAACAATGGAAGCTGAAGCTGCCCACGGAACTGTTACAAGGCACTTCCGCGACCACCAAGCTGGAAAGCCAACATCAACCAATCCTATCGCATCTATCTTTGCTTGGACCAGAGGTTTAGAGTTCAGAGGAAAATTAGACAACAACCAAGAATTAATCAATTTCTGCCACACATTAGAGAAAGTTTGTATTGATGTTGTTGAAAGTGGTAAAATGACCAAAGACTTAGCCGTTTGCATCCATGGAAACAAAGTTACCCATGGTGAGCACTACTTGTATACCGAAGAGTTCTTAGATGAGCTTGATAGAGGTTTAAAAGCAAGTTTAGGACAAACTGCATAATTAAATACATTGCATAAAAAAGGCGCTTTATTAAAAGCGCCTTTTTTATGTCTAATATATTTTTTAATCGACGATGGTTTGCTCTCTATCTGGTCCTACGGAAATGATATGAATTGGCATTTCCAATTCCGTTTCCAAGAAATCAATATAGGTCTTGAAATTTGTGGGAAGTTCTGATTTTTTGCGGCAAATGGTTAAATCTTCTGTCCAACCTTTAAAGCTTTGGTAAATTGGTTCAACTGTTTCATTGCAAAGATCATATGGGATTTGAGTACTTATTACCCCATTGACTTTATACCCTGTGCAAACTTTCACTTCTTCAAAGCCACTTAAAACGTCACTTTTCATCATGATTAGGTAATCGACACCACTTAGCATGATTGCATACTTAAGTGCCACCAAATCCATCCAGCCGCATCTTCTTGGTCTGCCAGTTGTAGCGCCAAATTCATTTCCTTTTTTGCGCAGTTCTTCGCCAACTTCATCAATTAATTCGGTGGGGAATGGGCCACTGCCCACACGGGTGCAATAGGCTTTGAAAATACCATGCACTCTTCCAATATGCTGAGGCGCAATTCCAAGTCCATTGCAGACCCCACCACTTATGGTGTTGCTAGATGTAACAAACGGATAACTGCCAAAATCGATATCCAACATACTGCCTTGAGCACCTTCAGCCAGTATTTTTTCAGTCTTCATTTTTTCATTGACCAAATATTCCGTGTCAACAAAAGTGAAAGATTTCAAGAATTCGCAAGCCTCATAAAATTCTGCATCTAAAGTTTGGATATCAAAGTCGGTATAACCTAAGAAATCAATAAGTTTTAAGTGTTCATTTTTAATGACCTGGTATTTGCTTTTGAAATCAGGGTGTACGATGTCACCAATGCGAATTCCGTTTCTTCCGATTTTATCTCTGTAAGTAGGGCCAATTCCACGCAGTGTGGAACCTATTTTAGCTTCGCCCTTTGCATGTTCACTAGCAGCATCCAACAATCTGTGGGTTGGCAATATTACATGGGCTTTTCTTGAAAACACCAAATGCTTTTTCACATCTGCGCCAGCTGCTTCAACCCTTTCAATTTCTGCTTTTATTCTAACCGGATCAACGACCACGCCGTTGCCAATAATATTTAAACTTCCACTGTGGAAAATACCAGATGGAATGGTATTGAGCACATGTGTTTGTCCGTTGAATTTTAAAGAATGACCAGCATTTGGTCCACCTTGAAAACGCGCTATTATATTGTATTGTGGCGTAAGAAAATCAGCTATTTTCCCTTTGCCTTCGTCTCCCCATTGCAGCCCTAATACGACATCTACTTTATTCATCTTTATTGATTACTTCTTTATGACAACTTTTACATTGATTGTTATTTTCCAATATTGGGTTAGCATATAAGTGAAGAGAATGGTGGTTCACTTCAAAGCCTAATAGATCACCCATTGTGTTTTTAATTTGTTGAATCCTCGGATCGCAGAATTCTAATACTTTGTTGCAATGCAAGCATATTAAATGGTCATGCTGACTGTAACCATAGCTTTGCTCATACATCGCCATGTTTTGTCCAAACTGATGGCGCTTTACCAAGCCGCTGTCCAAGAGTAAATCAAGTGTATTGTATACAGTTGCTCTACTTACTCGGTACTTTCTGTTTTTCATATGAATAAACAGAGTGTCAACATCAAAATGCTCCTTATGCGTATAAATTTCATCGAGTATGGCGTAACGTTCTGGAGTTTTTCTTTGTTTGTTTTTCTCCAGATATGCCGTAAAGATTTTCCTAACCTCTATCTTTACTTTTTTTATTTTATCGACTGAGGTTTGCATAAAGGGCAAATATACATTCTATTTTTTTATGAATCCGGGCAATTATCACAATCTTTTGCACTGAATTGCTTTTGAAATGTATAAAATACTTAATGGATTTAAGCCTTTAGTTCCATCCTAAAAACATCCATCATTGGGTGCTTTTGTTTGATGTTGGCAATCAAATCGTCCAAATGCTTGGTGTCTTCAACGAAAACGGAAATCATTCCCTCAAAAGTGCCTTCATGGCTTTCGATGGTAATGGCTTTCATATTTACACCCATGTTTTTACTGATAATTTCCGACAATGAACTTACAATTCCAACATCATCAATCCCTATAATTTTAACCCCTGCTAAGAATCTCGATTCTGTTTTAACCATGGTGTTTTTCCATTGCGATTTAATAATTCGATAGCCGTAGTTGCTCATTAGTGAAACGGCATTTGGGCAACTTGTTCTGTGGATTTTAACCCCTTCGCCTATTGTTATGAACCCAAATATATCATCCCCAGGAATTGGGTTGCAACATTTGGCCAAGCTGTAAGGTAAATCATACTCATCACCTACCACAATTTCATTCTTTTTATTTGATGTGTTTGGAGCGGTAACAACCTTAATTGGAGCTGCTGCTGTGGCAATTTTCTTGTTTAAAATATTGCTTATTTGAAGCTTATCTGCTGATATCAGTTCCTTGGCAACGGAATAAAATAAATCAAGGGAACTCTGAACTTTAAAATAGCGAACCAGTTTTTGAATATTGTCTTCAACAAATTCAATTTTTTCTTTGTGGAAACGTTTTTTAAGCAATTCTTTGCCTTTGTCAGCAGCTTCTCTTTTTGATTCTCTTAAGTAATTACGAATTCTCGCAATCGCTTTTCCAGTGACAACATATTGCAACCATTCATCTCTTGGATGCTGTTTTTCTGAGGTTAGAATTTCTACTTGATCACCATTTGCAAGGGTGTGACTTAAAGGCACCAAACGGTTGTTTACTTTTGCACCAATACATTTACTTCCCACTTGTGTGTGGATTTCGAATGCAAAGTCAAGTGTGCTTGCGCCTTTAGGCAGTTTTTTCAAATCACCATTTGGGGTAAATACAAAGATCTCTTCATGGATCAATTGCAGTTTAAAATCGTCTAAAAATTCCAAGGCATTTGAAGATGGATTATCGAGTATATCTTTAATGCGAGCCAACCAGCCATCAACGCCTGCTTGGGCTTCGTTTTCGATGCCTTCTTTGCTGTCTTTGTATTTCCAATGCGCTGCATAACCTTTTTCGGCTAATTCGTCCATGCGCTCAGTTCTAATTTGTACTTCCACCCATTTTCCATCATTTCCCATCACAGTGGTATGCAAACTTTCATACCCATTGCTTTTTGGTGTTGTAATCCAGTCGCGTGTGCGTGAAGGATTGGGTTTGTAAATATCTGTTACAATGGAATAAGCAGTCCAGCAATCAGATTTTTCTTTTTCAGCTAGTGAGTCAACAATAATTCTAATGGCAAATAAATCGAAGACCTGCTCAAAAGGAATATCCTGTTGGTTCATTTTTTTCAAAATAGAATAAATGCTTTTTGGACGTCCTTTAATGGTGTATTTTATATTGGCTTCATCCAATTTCTTTTTTATTGGCTCAATAAATTTCCGAATGTACCGGTCTCTTGCTGCTTTTTTAGCATTTAGTTTGTGCGATATTTCTTTATAGGCTTCTCTCTGGGTGTATTTAATAGATAGATCTTCGAGTTCAGACTTTACGTTGTATAATCCAAGTCTATGGGCTAATGGTGCATAAAGAAACAAGGTTTCACTCGCAATTTTCAATTGGTTTTTGCGGCCCATGCTTTCGAGGGTACGCATATTGTGCAACCGGTCGCAAAGTTTAACCAAAATGACCCGGACATCGTCACTTAAAGTTAGCAGCATTTTTCTGAAATTTTCAGCCTGCATGCTGTCTGTATGGTCAAATACCTCCTTGATTTTTGTGAGGCCATCAACGATTTTAGCCGTCTTCTCACCAAATTTTCTTTTTATGTCCTGAATCGTGTAGTCGCTGTCTTCTACCACATCATGTATGAGTCCGCAAACGATTGAGGTTGTGCCTAAGCCGATTTCTTGTGCGGCAATTTTTGCCACAGCGATTGGGTGGTAAATGTAGGGTTCACCTGTTTTTCTGCGCATGTCTTTGTGCGCATCCAGGGCTAGATCAAAGGCCGCACGTATTGTTTTTTTTTGTTCGTTCGTTAATTCGTGGCGAATAGACCTAAGCAATGATTTATAGCGCTTGAGAATTTCTTTTCTTTCAAGTTCTTCGCGAACGACAACAGACATTTCTACTTCTGACATGGTTTTAGATACTCATGCAAAGGTAGGGTATAATTTTAAAGACAAAATATGATGAATCTACAAATTGAAAACATTGGACTTAAAAGTGTCTGATAATTAAGAAGGGAAGCGGCATAAAAAAAGGCGACCAATTGGTCGCCTTTTTGATGTTTAATTTTTATTAAGCTTTAAGGGCCTTAGCTTCTTCCATCCAAGTATGCCATTGCTCAAGGCTAGTCATACTGTCTTTGGTTTCTAATTCTGCGATTGTCTCATCAGTAAGGTTGATTAAATCTTCATAGCTATTTAATCCCAAAGCATTAAGTCTTTTTTCGAAAGCAGGACCTATACCTGTGATCTTTTTAAGATCATCTTTTCCTTCAGTGGCTACAGCTTTTTCTTTCTTTACAACTTTCACTTTTTCTTCTTTGACACCAGCGCTGTCGAACATAGCTTTCAAATCACTAAATGCATCCAATTCTCCAAGACTTGATTTCTCATTAGATTTGTTTGGCGCTTTGCTTGATTTGTTTGCTTTGTCTCTTACAACTTGGTCTTCTGCCGCTTTAGCTTTGTCGTCCGCTTTCCAACTGTTGGTGTGAGATAAAACGATGCTTTTGTTTTCTTTGCTGAATTCAATTACCTCGAATAACAATGCATCACCGTCTTTAATTTTGCCACCGTTCTCTCTTACAAGATGACGTTTTGGAGCAAAACCTTCAATTCCATATTGCAATTGTACGTTAGCACCTTTGTCGTTAACACCAACAACAGTGCCTTCGTGCTTGCTATTTAAATAGAAAATGGTTTCAAAAGTATCCCAAGGATTTTCTTCAAGTTGTTTGTGTCCTAAAGACAATCTGCGGTTTTCAGAATCTACTTCAAGAACTACAACATCAATCTTCTCGTCTTTCTTAATGAATTCAGACGGATGCTTGATTTTCTTAGTCCATGATAAATCAGAAACGTGAACCAACCCATCTACACCTTCTTCTAGTTCGATGAACAAACCATAACTGGTTAAATTCTTAACGATACCAGTGTGTCTGCTTCCAACTTTGTATTTTTCAACAATGCTAGACCATGGATCCGGTGTTAATTGTTTAATGCCCAAGGACATTTTGTGTTCGTCTTTTTCAAGCGCAGTAATTAAAGCTTCAACTTCCTCGCCAGCTTTTAAGAAATCATGTGGACTTCTTAAATGGCTTGACCAACTCATTTCAGACACATGCACCAATCCTTCAACTCCAGGAGTGATTTCAATGAATGCGCCGTAATCTGTAACTGTAACAACTTTTCCTTTTATTTTAGCACCAACTACAAACTCAGCACCTAAAGAATCCCAAGGGTGCTCAGAAAGTTGCTTCATGCCTAATGAAATACGTTTTTTGTCTTCATCAAAATCCAAAACTACCACAGTTATTTTTTGTTCTAATTGTAATAATTCTTCTGGATGGTTGATACGACCCCATGACATATCAGTGATATGCAATAAACCATCGATACCGCCTAAATCAACAAATGCACCAAATGGAGCGATATTTTTAACAATACCTTCTAACACTTGACCTTTTTCTAATTTAGATAAGATGTCTGATTTTTGAGCCTCGATATCATCTTCGATAAGCGCTTTGTGAGAAATAACTACATTTTTGAAAACGTCATTTACTTTCACAATTTTGAATTCCATGTCTTTACCTACATATTGATCGTAATCTTTGATCGGTTTAACATCGATTTGTGAACCAGGTAAGAATGCATCGATGCCCATTACATCAACTACCAATCCACCTTTAGTTCTTGTTTTGACTAATCCAGTCATCACGGTACCTTCTTCCATTGCTTTAATGATGAAGTCCCATGCTTTTTCTTGAATAGCACGTTTGCGGGAAATGATCAATTGTCCATCTTGATCTTCTACATTTTCTAAAAACACTTCTACAGTGTCACCAACTTTAAGATCGTTTAAATCTTTAAATTCGTTTCTAGAAATGATACCGTCAGATTTGAAACCAACGTTTACCACGACTTCTCTTTCAGAGATTGCAACCACTGTACCTGAAATTAATTCATTTGCTGTAAGTGATTTAAGAGAGTTTGAATAGAGACTTACCATCTCGTCATGCTTTGCGGTATTGTAATTACCGAATCCTGCTTTGTCCATGCTCCAATCGAAATCTTCCGCAGCTGGAGCAGCTGGGGCTTTAGTGGCGGTTTTTGTTGTTTCTGTGGCGGTATCAACTCCGGTTGACACGGTGCCGTCTTGTAATTGTTCTTCTGTCAAATTTAATTTCCTCCTTTGTGGGGCGGCAAATTTAATACAGAACTTTCAATTTTCCTATAGGTTTAGCTCTTTCTTTCTTAAAATTTTTTCGCAATGGAAAAAACATTAAAAAAAATCAAATTAAAACCCATTAAAGATTTGATTTTTCTCGCTGTTTGAAAACATATTGGTATCAATTGCAAATGAATGTTCTGCCATCATTTTTCTTATTTCTTTAGCTTGTGCATCAGCCGCTTTATTGGAACTCTGATTGGGAGTACAAGCTTAAAAAGAGGATTCCTATTAAAATATAAAAGCGCATGATTTTTACTTCTCATGTAATTTTTTAATTGTTTCTCCTAATTTTAAAAATAAACTTTCTAATTGATGCTTCCCAATTGTACCAATTGAAATTCTAAACCAGCCTTTGTTAGACTTGGATCCAAAATATTCAAAGGGAACTATCCCTATTCCATTTTCAATTAGAAAGTCAATAAAGCACTCTAATGATTCAAATTTGTCAGAGTAACCCAAGTATAAAGAAATGTAAATACCTCCATCAGGAGTCTTGTAATCCACTTTGTAATGCAAATTCTTCATCTTCAATAGAAAACAACAAATTGACTCTGCTATTTCTCCATATTGCATTATCTTTTCATTTATAAAAGAATACATATCTTCAGTATCCAAATACTTTGCAACTGCTTTTTGTTCAGGCTTTGGTGCCCAAGCTCCAATATGAGAAAATATATTTGTCATCTTAGATATTATTTCTGCAGGACCAGTCATCCAACCAACTCTAATGCCAGTAGCACAGAGTGATTTGGAAACTCCATCAATGCATAATAAATAATCTTTAATGTCAGGACATTTCTCTAGTGGATGGACAAACCCCGTTGGGGCTAATTCAGAATAAATTTGATCGAAGAACAAATAAGTCTTGAGTTCTTTTGTTTTATTCTCTTGCACAATCGCATCACAAATTCCTTTTAAAATATCAGGATCAATTGTTTTGCCCGTGGGATTTTGAGGAGAACAAAGACAGACCAATCTAGTTCTATATAGATTGCTCTTAATATCCTCTACCGTTGGAAAGAAATCATTCTCCGGTGTACATTCTATTTCTATTTTACCTGCTCCATGAAGAAAACAATAATGGTTATTATTCCATGATGGGACAGGATATAGGACATAGTCTCCAGCTTCTACTATACCTTTAAATAAAGTATAAATTAATGGTCTAGCACCTGCACCTATTAGGATTTCTTCAGGTAAATAATAAGAAAACTTTGATACGGTCTTTCTTAATTCCAAATCTCCTTGGGCCATTGGATAATCAGTAGACTTATTCAAATACTCTTCTATTACATTATCCCTTAACTTTGTAGGTATAGAATTAATTTCCGGATCAAAGTCTCCAATACTTAGATTGAATACGTGGTGCTTTGATGCTTTAATTTTTTGAGATATTTTAATTATCTCTGATCCCGTGATGTTGTTTAGTACGTGATTCATTTTTTAATTCTTCAAATAATTTGTCTAGTAATTCACACCCTTTTTAGGCCATAATTGCAATGTAAGTGAGAGGTATACTTGAGGAAGCTTTAGAGGTAAAAAAGTTTACTTATGCTTTAGCGTCATTAAGTTTTTTAATGTAATTTTCTTTTTAGTATATAAAATGCATATTTTTATTTTGAATAAAAAAAAGGCAGAGTTACCTCAAGCCCTTTCATCAAACATCGTTTGAATTATTTATTGGATTTCAATACTTGCTCAACAACTGGTATGCTGTCTTTAGCAGTTGAATCCATTGCGGCAGCTTCTAAAGCCGCTTTTTTGCTGTTTTCAATTCCTGAACGGTATGACTCGCCAACACCTTCCCAAGTGTTTTGCAGTGTGCTGTAAGCTGTTGTTGAAGCTTCGTCCAATTCAGTTGCATTGATGCCTTCATTTGCTGTATTAAAGCCTTCAGAATAGCCAGACCAAGTTGCAGAATCAAATGTGCTTGAAGAAGAAACTAAGTTTTTAATTGAATCAACCCATTTGCCCAGATCTTCCACTCTCATAGCAGATTCTGATTGCTCAGGTGCGCTGTTGCATGCAGCAAAGAATGCAGCCAAAACACTTAAGATTAATAATTTTTTCATTTTTTTCATTTATTATTATAATTCACGCAAATCTAATTTTAAAGTTAGATATTGCAAAACATTTTCCAACAGAAATTGAAACGCGATTTTCTAAGCACACCAATAGAATACCTCAAAGGGGTTGGTCCGCAAAAAGCTGAAGTTTTGCAATCAGAAATCAATGTATTCAGATACAACGATTTACTGCATTTTTTTCCGTTTCGGTACATAGACAAATCAAAAATAACCTTTATTGCAGATTTAAACGAAGATCTAGGATCGATTCAGATTCGGGGCAAACTAAGCAATATTCGCGTGGTTGGTGCTGACAAAGGCAAACGGTTGGTCGCTAATCTTATTGATAAATCGGGGGGCATAGAATTGTTGTGGTTCAAAAATTACCAATATATTTTGAAGGCACTAAAAGAAGACGCCTTTTACACTGTGTATGGAAAAGTCAACGCTTTTATGGGAAAATTGAGTATAGCCCATCCGGAAATTAAGTTGTTTGATGCTAGAGATGATGAAAAAGGCCATCAAATGGAACCGGTATATCCTCTCACAGAAAAATTAAAATCCCGTTTTATGGACTCTAAATACATACTCTCTTTGGTCAAACAAATTATCCAAAGTCCTGAGTTTGAGTGCCAAGACCATATCCCGATTTCCGTCCTAAAACCATTGCATTTAATTTCTCGAAAATCGGCACTTTACCACATGCATCTGCCAAGTTCAGAGCAAGCTGCAATTGCTTCTGCAAGGCGCATTAAATTTGAAGAAATGTTCACCCTAGCAATGCGCTCTGAGAAAATAAAAAGTAGGAGGTGGCAGGAAATGAATGGATTCAAAATGACCCAGTCGGGCCCCTTGTTAAAGGATTTTTACCACAAGCACTTAGCTTTTGAGTTAACCGATGCTCAAAAAAGAGTTATAAAAGAAATACGTTCTGACATGAGAAGCGGCCATCAAATGAATCGACTTCTGCAAGGTGATGTTGGAAGTGGTAAAACCATTGTTGCACTTTTTTGCATGTTGATGTGCATAGACAACAAAGCCCAAGCCTGTATGATGGCACCTACCGAAATATTGGCCACCCAGCACTATATAACACTAAAAGACCAAGTTTTAGGTTTGCCAATAAAAGTTGAATTGCTTACAGGATCAACCACTAAGAAGAAAAGAATCGGTATTTTAGAGGAACTAAAATCTGGTGAAATTCATATTTTGATTGGAACACATGCCCTCATCGAAAGTGATGTCGAATTCAAACAATTGGGCCTGGCTGTCATTGATGAGCAGCATCGATTCGGTGTCGCGCAGCGTTCTGAGTTGTGGAACAAATACAGCACTAAGCCACATGTATTGGTAATGACCGCAACGCCAATTCCTCGAACTTTAGCCATGAGTATACATGGTGAATTGGAAGTGTCGGTTATTGATGAATTACCCAAAAACAGAAAACCAATCAAGACCGTCCAAAGGGAAGAGCGATACCGCTCAGAGGTAATGGCATTTCTTAAAAGGGAGATTCTTAAAGGACGTCAAGCTTATATTGTTTATCCCTTGATAGAGGAGTCTGGTAAATTGAATTTAAATGATTTGATGAACGGGTATGATTTGGTTTGTAGTTTTTTCCCCATACCTCAATATCAAATTAGTTTGATGCATGGAAAGCTCAAGCCAGAGGTTAAAGCCCAAGAAATGCAGCGGTTTAAAGATGGGATTACTCAAATTATGATTTCTACTACCGTCATTGAAGTCGGAGTGAATGTTCCGAATGCCTCTGTTATGGTGATTGAAGATTCAAACCGTTTTGGTCTTTCTCAGTTGCATCAATTGCGGGGGCGAGTGGGCAGGGGTGCAGAGCAAAGCTATTGCGTATTAATGACCAAAGAAGACCTCAATTATCCTGCTAAAAGGCGCATTCAAACCATGTGCGCCACCAACAATGGTTTTGACATCTCAGAAGTAGATTTAGAATTAAGAGGCCCTGGTGATTTGATGGGAACAAGGCAAAGTGGTTTGCCTGAGTTTAAGTTATTGGATTTGGTAAAAGACACAGAAATTATCGATTTGGCTAAGCGCGCAGCAGCCTATGTAATTAAAAACGATCCAGCTTTGGAAAAACCAGAACACCAATTGTTGTTAGAATACCTTTTGACCCATCAAGAAGACCATTTTTGGAGCAGGGTCAGTTAGAATTAAATCTGTTTTTATATTTTTCTCTCTCATTTTTATTCTTATCTTTGCGGCCCCAATTACGTTCATAAATGTTATCGCGCAGGAATATTCGCATTAAAGTTCTTCAGCAGTTATATGCTTTTCAGCAACAAGACGCCAAGTCTGTTCCTGTATTTCAAAAAGCATTAGAAAATCAATTTTCGGATTTTTACAAATTTTATTATTTCAGTTTACAATTTATCATAGACTTTAACACTTTCATGGAAAGTGAAAAAGAGTTGGAATTGGAGAAATACTTTCCCAATAAAAGCCATATTCGAAATGCGGATGCGCTGCAAAGGATAGATTTTTTTAAATCATTGTCCGAAAGCACTAACTTCCAAGAGATTTGCGGCAAATTACCATACGATTGGAGAAGGCATGGCGACATGTTCAACCGCATTTTTATTGACGTGGTTCAATACGATTTCTTTATTGATTTTTGTGTTTTTGACGAGCCAAGCCCAGAAGTGCAAAAAGAGTTTTTAACTAATTTATATGAATTCTTGTTCAATGAATTCGAGCTTTTTGAACAATCTATGGAAGATGAATATCTTTATTGGGAAGATGATTCTGCTGATATTTTAAAATCAGTGATCAATACCATTGATACGTTTTACAATAAAAACAAATTGAAAATCGAAATCATCAATGATAAACAAAGAGAGGACATTCAATTTGGGGTTACATTGTTTCAAAACTGTTTAGTAAACAAAGAATCTTTGGATGAAATTATTCACCACAATACCTCCAATTGGGATGCAGAACGCTTAACAGTAAACGACATAATAATGCTCAGAATGGCATTGTCTGAGTTTTTGTATTTTGAAACCATTCCACCTAAAGTAAGCATCAATGAGTATTTGGATATTGCCAAATCCTACAGCACACCAAAGAGTCATTTGTTTTTAAATGGCGTTTTGGATAAAATTAGAATCACTTTGACCCAAGATGGTAAATTAAATAAAACGGGTAGGGGATTGAAAAACGAATAATTCGATTTATTTTTGCCTCATTAATCAATATTAATTAAATGAAACAAATTAGCTTTTGTGTACTAGCATTTTTATTTTTCGCCTCTTGCAACAATAAAGCTGGCGGCAATGAAAACGCAGATTCATCCTCTGAAAACAGTGCCGAAATTTCAAACGATCAAATTAACAATCCTGCAACCGCCAGCAATCCAACTGCTACAACAAGCGAATTTGCAATTATGAGTTTTAAAAATACCGATCATAATTTCGGTGATATTTTAGAAAATCAGAAAGTTGAAACCACCTATGAATTCACAAATACAGGTAAAGTTGATCTGTTGATCAACGATTGCCGAGCTTCTTGCGGTTGTACAGTGCCAAATTGGCCTAAGACACCCATTAAGCCTGGTGCCTCAGGCGTCATTAAAGTTGTGTTTGACAGTGCTGGAAAATCAGGTGAAAACAATAAAATCGTAACCGTATTGGCCAATATAAAAGAAGGTTCAATAGAACTTAAATTCAAGGCTTCTGTGCGTTCAATAAAATAACTTAGTAATAACATGGACAATTCAATTATAATTTTAGACGCTCCTGCTCAAGGAGGTTCAAGCAGCTTCATGATCATGATGGGCTTGATGTTGGTGGTGATGTATTTTTTTATGATCAGACCTCAACAAAAGAAAATGAAAACCCAAAAGAAATTCATTGAAGAATTAAAAAAGGGTGATTTAATCGTTACCACTGGCGGTATTCATGGTAAAGTGGTTTCACTTGACGAAGGTTCAACTCTTGTAATCGATTCTGAAGGTACAAGATTGAAAATCGAAAAGTCTTCGATTTCATCTGACTTAAGTGCGCCTTTGAACGCAGTTGCAGTTGTAAAAGCATAATTCAATGCTCAGGGTTGGCATAACTGGGGGCATTGGCAGCGGTAAAACAACGGTTTGCTCTATTTTTGAAAAACTTGGAGTACCTGTTTATTATGCCGATTTGAAAGCCAAAGAGCTGGTAAACACCAATCTGGAATTACAAAATAAAATAACACATGCCTTTGGGCAAAAATCTTTCATAGAAGGCGCGTATAACCGCGCCTTTATTGCGTCTATCGTTTTTTCAGACAAGGAAAAACTTGAATTATTGAACTCGATTATACATCCTTTTGTTTTGAATGATTGGGGGAAGTTTTGTCAACAATATACCAATAAACCTTACGTGGTAAAAGAGGCAGCCATTATGTTAGAAACTGAGAGTAAAAATTCTGTTGACTATATTGTATTGGTTCATTCGCCTATGGAACTTAGAGTTCAAAGAATACAGGAAAGGGATGGCGTTTCTAAATCTGAAATTGAAGCAAGGATTAATGCCCAAATGTCTGAGGATGAAAAATTGAAATTAGCAGATTCAGTGATAAGCAACGACCAAAAACATTCGCTAATTGAACAGGTATTAACTTTGCATCAAAAATTTATTTTACTTTAATTGATTCAAATACATTTTAATTGTATTGGACATACCGTATTCTAATGAATCGCAAATAAGCGCGTGTCCGATGCTAACTTCTAATAATCCAGGAACATTTTCTGCAAAATACTTTAAATTAATAAGGTCTAAATCGTGTCCTGCATTTATGCCTAAACCAAATTCCAATGCTTTTTTGGCAGTTTCAATATAAGGTTTCACCGCAGCCTCTTTGTTTATGCTGAAATTAACTGCATAAAATTCAGTATACAATTCAATTCTGTCGGTTCCTGTCTTTGCGGCCGATTCAATTAAATCTGAATTAGGGTTTAAAAAAATGCTGGTTCTTATTCCCTCTGCTTTAAACCGTGCGATGGTTTTGGCTACAAAATCTAAATGTGTGTTCGTATCCCAACCTGCATTACTGGTTAATACATCTGGCGGATCAGGCACCAAAGTAACTTGCTGGGGTTTTACTTCTAAAACCATTTTGATAAATTCTTCGCTTGGATACCCTTCAATGTTGTATTCCGTTTTTATATTGTTTTTAAGGGCGTACACGTCATCAAATCGGATATGTCTCTGATCGGGTCTCGGATGAATCGTTATGCCCTCAGCCCCGTATGATTCGATTTTCTTTGCAAATAAAATCAAATCTGGATTATTGCCACCTCTGGCATTTCTTATTGTTGCTAATTTATTGATGTTAACGCTTAACTTGGTCTTATTTAAAATTTCCATTGTAATTGAATATTTAGGTCGCTGGCATGCGGTGATTCGATTAAATTTAATCCTGATCCACTGCTTTGAATCCCTGCATATGAGCTTCGTGCAAATCTAAACCAAATTTGCAAATCTTTTTGTACTTGATATTTAATAAGTATGTAGCCTCTTATTCCTTTGCCATTATATGACGGAATATTGAAAGTTCCTGGCACATCATTTTCATAGGCAAAGGTTCTGCTGTTAAAATCATCTGCACTAAAAATACTGTAACGCATGCAAATATTGATTCTTTTCTTGCATGCAAATTGAATGTCTTGGTAAATCAAACTTCCTCTTGTAGGGGTTTGGTTTTCAATTCTGTAGTTAATAAATTCTATACGGGTTCTGATTGTTATTTTTTCAAATTTCACTTCGCTGTGTAAACGATAAGCCGTCTTTTGGTGTTGGGTAATGCTATGGATGGCCTCGGCAATTTGGTTGTTTTGCTGATGTTCAATATGCTTATACCTAAAGTAGATAGAAAACGGATTTTTGGTTTTGTATGCAATTTCAGCCATTCGTTCAACTTGAAAACTTGGGGCATCAATTCTGAATTTTGGGCGTTTAAATTGGCTAATGTCATGGTAAAAACACACGCTAAATTTCGAAGGCAATTGTGCCGATAATCCGAGGTACAAACCACGCTCATTATAGCTGTTCCCTGAGCTTCCAAAACCATTGCTCAATTTTGAATTGTCGGCAGTGGAATACCACCTGTAAAGCAAACTTAAATCTGTTTTCTTGCCTAGTGTCCTCAAAAATCCTAAAACCATTGATGTTTTAAACCACTGGTTGCTTGTTATCTCGCCAAACAATAAATTGTTTTTTAAATGTGCTTTCCAATCTACCCCAATTTTGATTCCTTTTACTTGTGCAATTTCTATTTCTTTAAATTTAGAGAATGGATTTAAATCGATTTTATGAATGATTAAGCTCGATCCTACCTCAAAGTTTTGATTGGTATACCGCACGTGGTAACCAGATAAATACTGGTACAATTGATGCCGACTGCTTTGTTCGTTTTTTGTTCTGTAATAGCCCGAGTTTATAATACTTCCAATTTCATATCCATTGCTGTCATTGTATATTTTACTGTCCAATTGTCTTATTCCTGCAAAACAATTCAGTTCGATTTGCTTTGATATGTTTTTAACTATAGAAATCCCCCTTAAAAAGCTTGTTTCATTAAAAGATTTATAAGGTTTAGAGCCTACATTGTTCCGCATGATTTGCATAACCAGTGCTGATTTCCCATTAGCCAATCCAGTGCCGATACTTAAACCTTGTGCAAAATTTATTTGTTGGTCGCCTAAAAGAATACTTTGGATTTTGTTTTTAGGTTTAAGCAAGACAAAAGCAGATTGAAACAGCATTTTATGTGTTTCCCCTGCATCTTTTTCAATATGCAATCCATAATCTAGGTTGGCAGATTCTGAATGGTATAATAATCCAACTTTGGATCGGTTGCCCATAAACCTATTCGAATCATTTAATTTGAATCCTATTGCTTTTTCTAATCGATAACTGTACTTAAGCCTCAATAAATCATGACGCTTTTGATTGAGCAACATTTGAAAAGAGAAATCAGTAATTTCAAACACCAATAATACCATAGAGATGGCGCTGGAATCCAATCCCTCAATGGTCTGTAATTCGTATTTAGATTTGATTGGACCATATTGTTTTTGATGGTCTATTATTTCTTCAATGGCTTTAAAATCCAATAAATCCATCGAATGAAATTCAATGGAACTGATTTTATTTAAATTAACTTTTTTTATTTTTCGGTGGTTCAATTCCATCTCGGCAAAATCAATTTCATTGTCTTGATTTAAATAATTGTATTCTATGCGTTTTTCAAGGTCCGAATTCTCAATGTCTTGAGCCTTTATAAAGCTTATAGAGAAAATAAGCAATGCACTAAGACTTGATTTCATATGCGATGCTAATACAGGTGCTAAATCCAAGTAAAATATGTGCAGTAAAGGCAAATCCAAGTTCGGTTTTTTGCTTTTTTATTCCGATACCTAAACCCAATTGTTTGCCTGCATTCGAGGAGCAAATATTTAAATTGAAACTAGAGTCTTTACGGAATGAAATAGCTGATTTGAAATTTATTGCGGATAGGCTCGATTTTTCAAATTCAAATATGAGTTGTATCCTTTTTTCAATGCTATAACCAATTCCCCATTGGACAATTTGGTTTTGTGTAGAGCCCTCAAATTGACTTGAGGGTAAATTGAAAATATTTTGGACAATAAAGCTTGACTTTATTTTTGAGTGAACTTGAGCACTTATAGAAGCATCAATATTGGCGAATTTTCTTTTTCCATATTTATACAAGTTTAAGTATTCTATTTTGCCTCTAAGGCCAGTTTTTATTTCTTTAATGGGTTTTAATGCCGTGCAAAGCCCAATGGTGTTTTGTTGGTATCCTGCATTTCCTTGGTTTTGCCAAGTCATACCCATTGCAATTTGCTTTGAAGAGGTTTGTAAATTCAAGCCAGAAGAATAAAGATCGCGTAAACCGTATGGATTGCTAATTGAATAGGAGAGTGTGGTATTTGAATTGAGCATTTCGGAAGGGTTGTTTAAAGCTGCGAAATAGTTGTTTGAATTGCAGAAACTGCCGCACGACGAGAATGCCTCGTATCCATAGACTTGTGCAAGTGATTGATGTTTAACAAAGCAAAGCAAGCCCAGTGTCAAAATTATAGGTTTGAAATTCATAGTGTTCGTTTAACCCAAAGATAAGGCAAGAATTTGAAAAATAAAAACAATTCAATTGACCTTAATCTCAAAAAAAATCCTTTTTATAAGACATTTTTATGCTCTTGAATTAAACTATTCTTTTATGTTACTAATTATTCCAACAAACCTTTTAATTTTGCATAAATGATTAAAGCAAAATTTGCAGTAATTGGTCTTGGCCGTTTTGGAGGTAAGATCGCCAGACAACTTTCAAGAAGAGGCGCGGAAGTAGTTGCCATCGATGACCATGAAGATAAAGTTGAATTGTTAAAAGAAGACGTTGCGATGGCCATAACCATGGATGCGACAGAAATCAATGCACTTAAAAGTTTTAAAATTGAAGAAATGGATGCTGTTGTGGTTGCAATAGGCGAAAATTTTGAAGCTTTGATGTTGACCGTCGTGAATTTATTGGAATTAAAAATCAAACGAATTATAGCCCGTGCAGGTTCACCACACCAGAGACTAATACTCGAAAAATTGGGTATAACTGAGATATTATCGCCAGAAGAAGAAGTTGGTATATTGGTTGCTGAAAGGCTTATTCATCCGAGTGTGAAAACATTTTTACAATTACCAGATGGTTATGAAATAGCAGAAATTTCTGCGCCCAAAGGGATAAAAAATATGACGATTGAGAAAATTGAATTTGATGTAAAATACAACCTAAGTCTAATAACAATTAAACGCTTATATGAAGTAGAAAAACGCGGAAAAGTTGAGCATGAAAGACATTTGTTGGGGGTAGTCCAATCCAATACGATCATATATGAACAAGACGAAATTATTGTCATGGGTAAGGAAATTGATATAGAAAGATTCATTGAGTTGAACAAATAATGCCAAGCATAAAAAGAAATAGCCCGAAAGTAGACTTCGGGCTTTTTTTTGCCATTTAGACTATTTTTTCTGTTATCATATTTTTTACCGAACATTTTGTCATATTTTTGTTCGTGGTACGTCTATTGCGTTAAAAGAGCTAATATTATGATTTTCGATAAAAAGATATTTGGAGGGCACATGGAATCTGATGATTCAGAAGGTGGTGATTTGTTTCCATTGTTTTCGCAGCAAGAAGAAAAGGAAAGCAATAAACTAACTGTGCCAGAAAGTCTGCCAATCTTGCCGATTCGCAACACTGTTTTATTTCCAGGTGTCGTATTCCCAATAACTGTTGGCAGAGATAAATCCATCAAACTTATAAAAGATGCCAATAAAGGAAATAAAATAATTGGTGTTTTCGCGCAAATAAATCCAGAAACTGAAGAGCCGGGTATTTCAGATTTAAATACGATTGGAACAATGGCACAAATTATTAAAATTTTGCGCATGCCCGATGGTAATACCACTGCGATTATCCAGGGAAAACGCAAAATTGAGTTGGGGCCCGAGTTGTCTTCTGAACCATATTTGAGGGCTGAAGTGAAAGCCATAGACATAGAAGAAGAAAAAAGCGACAAAGAACTGAAAGCTTTAATTAGCAGTATAAAAGATACGGCTGCAGAAAATATTGAACTTTCTCCGAACATTCCGTCAGAGGCCAATTTTGCACTCAGAAATATTGACAGTGATAATTTTCTGGTAAGTTTTATAGCGTCTAATTTGAGCATTACTTTACCTGAAAAGCAGCACATATTAAATTCTAAAACTTTAAAAGAGCGTGCCAATATGGTCTTTGAACATTTGATAAGAGAAAATCAAATGTTGAAATTAAAGGATCAAATTCAAAGCAAAGTTAAAGTTGATATAGATAAGCAACAAAAAGAGTATTTTCTGCAGCAGCAAATACGGGCCATTCAAGAAGAATTGGGTCACGATTCTCCAGATAGAGAAATAGAAAGTCTTAGAGAAAGGGGCAATAAAAAGAAATGGAGTAAAGATACCCATGAGGCATTTAATAAAGAGTTGGACAAGCTTTTAAGGGTTAACCCTGCCAGTCCTGATTATTCAGTCAGTCTTAATTACGCACAAACCCTCTTAGACTTGCCTTGGAACGAGTTCACCCGAGACAATTTAGACATTAAAAAAGCTCAGAAAGTATTAGACTCAGACCACTTTGGGCTTGAAAAAGTGAAGCAAAGAATTTTAGAATACTTGGCCGTAATTAAGTTGAAAGGCGATTTAAAAAGTCCAATAATTTGTTTGTATGGCCCGCCTGGTGTTGGTAAAACAAGTTTAGGTAAAAGTATTGCCAAAGCCATTGGCCGAAAATACGTGCGGGTATCTCTAGGTGGTTTGCACGATGAATCGGAAATACGCGGTCACCGCAAAACCTATATTGGTGCCATGCCAGGAAGAATTATACAAAATCTCAAAAAAGTAAAGTCAGGTAATCCTGTCTTTGTCTTGGATGAGATTGATAAAGTTGGACAAGATTTTAAAGGAGATCCCTCATCGGCTTTGTTGGAGGTTTTGGACCCTGAACAAAACACAAGTTTTCACGACAATTATTTGGAATTGGATTACGACTTAAGCAAAGTAATGTTCATTGCCACAGCCAATTCGTTAGACACCATTCAACCAGCTTTGTTGGATAGAATGGAAATAATAGAAATTAGTGGCTATACAGTTGAAGAGAAGATTCAAATTGCGCAAAAATATTTGATTCCAAAGCAGAGAACCATGCATGGATTAAAAGCCATGCAATTTAAATTAAGCGATAAAGTCCTTGAAGGAATTGTTGAAGAATATACCCGTGAAAGTGGAGTTAGAAATCTAGAGAAAAAAATTGCTGCTTTAGTGAGGCATAACGCAATGAATATTGCGAGTGAAAATGCCTTTAACCCTAGCTTGAGTCATGAAGACATTGAAAGGATCCTTGGGGTTGATAAATTAGAAAAAGAAATCTACCAAGACAATGATACAGCGGGTGTTGTGACAGGTTTGGCTTGGAGTCCAGTTGGTGGTAGTATTTTGTTTGTGGAAAGTACATTAACCCGTGGAAAGGGTGGGGTGGTATTAACAGGTAAATTGGGGGACGTAATGAAAGAGTCGGCTACAACGGCTATGACATATTTGAAAGCCAACGCAGAATATTTGAACATCGATTATAAAGCTTTTAATAATTGGGATACGCATATCCACTTTCCAGCCGGAGCAATTCCTAAAGATGGACCCAGTGCTGGTATTACCATTTTAACTTCTTTGGCATCTTTGTTTACCCAAAGAAAAATTAAGCCTTTTCTTGCGATGACAGGCGAAATTACACTGAGGGGCAGGGTTTTGCCAGTTGGTGGCATCAAAGAGAAAATATTGGCAGCAAAACGCGCAGGGATAAGGGAAATTATCATGTGTAAAGAAAACAAAAAAGATGTTGATGATATACCAATTCAGTATTTGAAAGGCGTAGAATTTCGTTATGTGAGCAGTATGCTTGAAGTTCTTGATCTTGCATTGCTAGAAGAAAAAGTTGCAAAACCTTTGGTTTTGAATATTGATGAAGCCACCAAAGATAAATAGAATTAGAATTTACAAAATGAAAGCCAATATTAACTATTTAAGCATTGCCTGCATTTGTCTAGGTTTTGCATCTGCTTGTGGTTCGAAAAAAACAGTTGCACAAGCAGAAACACCTCCAATTAGCACAAAATTAAATTGCAGTGCATCCAATTCATATACCAACAACGTTAAAGTTTTGATTGATATGCATTGTGCAAAAACTTGTCACAGTGCCAGCAGACATGCTGACGGCATCGACTTGTCTACTTATGAACTGTTGAAAGAAGAAGCCATTAAACCGCGTTTTATGGCAGCAATTAAACACCAAATGCTGGCAACACCTATGCCTTTAAAGGCTGCAAAATTAAGCGACAGTTCCATTCAAGTTATTGAATGTTGGATTGTCAATGGAATGGCCAACTAATTCCACGTTTTTTAAAACAAAAAAGCGCCAATAAAACTAGAGCTTTTTTGTTGATTTAATGTTTTAGTCTAAAAAAACTTCAAGCGCATCAACTGCGCCGCTTAATTCCACCCACGCCACGGTGTTTAAGCCGAGGTCTAAGAACATCACGGGTCTATCTGCCCCCGTATTCTTGTCCACCAAAGTTCGGATGCTTAGGATGCGGTATTTTTTGTTTCCATAAGAACAAGGTAAGGCTTTGGCGTCAAAATCACCATCAAGAAAAAAATACTCATAAAAGTCTTCGCCAGTCAACTTGTTATAAGTAGAATTGATGTTTGGAAATCTGGTTTTTTGATAATATTGCAAATAAACATATCCCTTCGCAGGACAGGTTGAAAGCATAACAGAATCACCCACTTGAACGCTTCTGCTTGAGTCGGCCGTATTCGCTTGTAAAAATGGCACACAAAACAGGGTGCTAAAGATCATTATTAGGTGCTTCATGTCTTTTTTAGATGCAATTGTACAGCCAAAATAATAAAAATTTTTTGTATTTAAAAAAAAGGTGTTAATTAGCGAAAAATTTACTGACTATAATGGAGGATAACAGAGAAAAAAACAGCATCTATTCGAAACGTGTGAAAGCTGGAAAGAGGACTTATTTTTTTGATGTAAGAGCCACTAAATCAAATGATTATTTTTTAACAATAACCGAAAGTACAAAGAAATTTGATGACGGAAATTACGTGAAATCTAAGATTTTTTTGTACAAAGAAGATTTCAATAAGTTCTCTGAAGCTTTGAATGAAACCATTAAGCATGTTAAAAGTGAATTATTGCCGGAGTATAATTTTGAAGAATTTTCGAGAAAAGATTACGATCCAGAAACAGGGTCAAATCTTTCTTAATTGGTTTTTATAATCCCTCTTTTTATTTTTTCTTGTAAAAATCATTTAGGTTTAGAAGTAAGCTAAATTGGTTGCTGTTGTATCCGGAAAAATACCCCGCGCTTCCATAAGAGATCTGAAATTTAGATACCTTAAAGCCTAAGCCCCAACTAAATCCTGCAGTACCTCTTTTTTGTTCTTGACCCATTTCTTTTCGTTTCATGTGGTTATAGCCAAAACGAAAGACAAAATGTTTAGATAGATTAAGTTCACCGCCCAGGCCAATGTGCCGCAGAATATTATCACCCATAGTCATAGACCTCAATTTAGGATTCCCATTCTCATCTTTTTCACCTGTTTCAGAGATGGTGTATCTGAAATCTGGTTTTTGTAAGTTGCTAAAAATTAAGTGGTACCTAAAAGGCAGGTGCTCTAGTCTTTTAGAAATGGTAATTGCCATCTCAAAAGGCAAGCCTTGGCGCTCAGTGCCACTGTATGGGATGGCTTGAAATCCTATGTTTCTTGCAAAAGCCGTAACTGTTAATTGCTTTGCAGAATCGGTGTAAATGCCTGAGAGGTCTGTTGACAAACCATTGCTAACAAAAGACTCATAAATAGAATAAATGTATTTTGCATTCGCGCCAAGTCTGAATTTACGGTTTAGCTGTTTTCCATAAGAGAGACTAAAACATTGGTCTTGCGCTTTAAATGTTCCTGTACTTATCCCGCCTTCATTATAGCCATTAAATGTTCCATAATCCAAGTACAGTATACCCAACGAAAAAGTACCTTTATTCTTTAGGGTTTTACCATAACTAAAATAGCCTGTGTTTATGTCGCTGATGTAATTGTTGTAACTTGCAAATACATGCTTGTCCATTGAAGGATTTAAGGCTGCCGGGTTATTCCAAGCCTGACTCAAATCGTTGTCTATGCTGCTGCTGAAATTACTCCCTAATGACAATTGTCTTGCTGAGCTTGGCATGTTTAAAAAAGCAAATGCTTTTGTGCCTGCAATTTGCGAATAGACTTTTTGAAAACCCATTAAAGTTAAAATGATTGCAAGTGTTTGCTTTTTCATATGCATTATCTCCTAAATTGTCTTTATTGAAGATTTATTGTGTTGGGATTAAAATAGGACTTAATTATGATTAATAAATGGTGTCCCTTACATTGCTTACTCCTCCAACCATTCCAATGCCATTGGTGATATTTGTTTTTAATATAACGGGCTCATTGCTGAGGCCATTGCCATTCTGACGGTAATTTTCTACTGCGCGCAGGTAATCATTGTAATCGGTATCAAAACTTTTTATAGACACCTCAAATTTTGGGGTTCCTTGGGCCAATCCAAAAGGAACATCGAAATATAAGTTTTTCGTTTTGCCTGAAAAGGTTCTATCGCTAAACATATACCCACCATCATTTAATTTATCATTGTTTATAAATAAGATGTCGTTTGACGCTATTTCAAATGGAAACCAAACAGTGGTTCCTGCATTGTAGTATCGAATTAATAATTTGTAATAATTGCTTACACTGCCATCATCGGTAAAGCTTAAGCTAATTTGACCCACCTTAAATCCAAAAGCATCCAAACCAATTGAGTCTTTAAATTTTAATACAACAGGAAGTTTTTTCGGTATTTTTAAATTGGCCTGGACAGGGGTGTAGGTTCCTGAACTTACTTTAATTTGATAGGAAGCGCCAGGCTTCGGTTTCGCGGCCAATACATATTTGCCTGAGAAATAATTTGCTGTTCCTATATTGGTTCCATTTTCAAAAATTTGGACCACTGCATCTTTAATTAAATAGCCTGTAGAATCGTTGGATTGCATAATGGGAATACTTCGGCTAACTTCTAATGATATTGGATTCTCTGTATCCATTTCGCCGTTAACAACCAATTTACTGTTGTATGCAGGCAGGTTTAATTCAATCTCTTTTTGACATGAAAGTGCGAAGACTGCAATGCCCATATAGATGATGTATTTTAATTGCATGTTTTTTTAGAATTTGATGTAGTAGGTGATGCCTGGAATAAATGGTAAGAAGCCTCTTTGATAAGCTTTTGGTGTTTTGCCGCTGTTGTCAATGTATATATAAGCGGGATTGTTTCTCGCTAAAACATTGTAAACTGAGAATCGGTAGCCCGACTCGGCGGCCCATGATGAATAGCGTATTTTGTTTAAGCCAAAATCAATCCTGAAGGTATTGGCTAAGCGGTAATTGTTTTTTTCTGTGTAGTCGTATACCACATTTCCATTGATGTCTAGGTATTTCCCAATTGGCACCGATTGAACATTGCCAGTGGAAAACACAACGTTTACAGATGCCGAATATTCGTCATCTATGCGCGTTTGGGCTACGATGTTAATATAATGTCTGCGGTCAAATTGGTAGTAGTAATCTTCACCTCTATTGATACCAGGTGTATTGCGTTTTGCCCAAGATAAGGAGTAGCTCATCCATCCTGTAAGGTCGCCCTTTCTTTTGTGTAAAAATGTTTCAATGCCATAGTTCCAAGCTTTGCCTGTAAGCAATTTAGATTCCCATTCGTTGCTGCTTAAAATTCCCCCGTTGATGTCAGCACCCTCTTTTACTTCCAATATCCTAGAATACCATTTATAATAGCCCTCAACGGTTAGTTCCCAATTGTCTTTAAAAGGCTTAGATAATCCGAGGGTCAATTGTTGAGCCTTTTGAGGTTTGACTGCATTGTTTGAGGGAACCCAACGGTCAAAATTTAATGACAATACGTTAGAGTTGATATTGTCTGCGAGTAGATTTAGCGTTTGGTTCATCATCGTATAACTCCCTTTCAAAGCATAGGTGTTATTAAATTTACGGTTAAATGAGAAACGTGGTTCTAAAAATATGAAGGTCTGGTCTTTGTAGAAATAATTAACCATCCTTGCACCAATGTTTAGCCTCAAGTTGTTATTTACCTTTGTTTCTTCTTCTAAATATATTGCGAGCTCTTTTGTGGTAAGCGCTTTTGACAAGCCAAAAAAAGTATCGTTGGAAATCACTCCATTTTGATTAAACGTGGTGGCTGTAGATCCAGGCATAAAACCTTTCAATGAAAATTGTGCACCATAGCGCAGCGTGTTGCGTTTATCGAGTATGTAGTCATAATTCAGCCCCGTTTGGAAGTCGCGGATAAAGTTGAAGTATTTAAAATTAATTTTTGAGAAATCAACTATCCTTGCACTGTCAACAGATTCACTAAATCCAAGTCCAATTGAACTCTTATATTGGCTGTAAGTGACATCAAGATTGGAAAACAAACGGCTACTTACAACCCTGTTCCATTTAAATGATCCAGCCACATTGCCCCATTTTACATCAAACTCCGCGTCTGAGGTTGTTTTGAT